>NZ_AKJS01000132.1 GCF_000282215.1 Pseudomonas sp. GM21 | reverse complement strand
CAGGTTGAGCGTGGCCTTGGCGCCGTCGACAAAACCTGATTCCTCGGCTTGGGCGGGCAGGGCGGCAGAGGCCACAGCGATGGCAATCAGGGCGGGGAAGAAATACTGCGCGGGGGAAGGCGTCATGGGCTCGGGTCTCTCTAATTGTTGGGGATGAAGCAGGGCGATGCCGCAACGTCGGGTTGCAGTCAAAAGAACGGATTGGTTAAACGCAGCGCAATCAACCGGACAGGACAGGGCGCGGGGGCATAGGGTGAACCTGATGTTGTTGGTCTTGTGCGACGAATGGTGGGGGGAATGTACTAGATAGTTCAATCAGCGAAAGCGGGATCTGGGCGATTATCGAACATAAGATTGATCTAGTCTTTGTGGTTTACTAATCGGCCTCTTCGCGGGCAAGCCCGCTCCCACATTTTGATATTCTTTAGTCATAAATAGTGTTGCCTGAGGATCCCCTGTGGGAGCGGGCTTGCCCGCGAAGAGGCCAGCGATCACACCACACCTTTCCCGCAACCAACAAAAAGCCCACCAAAAGGTGGGCTTCTTGTTTTAAAGCACTATCAGAACAACTTCATCTTCGGCGCTTCTTCTTTCAGCGGTTCGACCTTGGCGGTCTGCTGATTCCAGCCGCCACCCAAGGCCTTGTACAGGTTGACCGCGCTGACCAGTTGCGCAAGACGGTCGGTGATCAGTACTTGTTGGGCGTTGAACAGCTGACGCTGGGCATCGAGGAAGGTCAGGTTGCTGTCGACACCGATGAGGTAACGACGCTGGGCCAGACGGTAGTAGTCCTGGTTGGCGGTGACGAAGTCACGCTGAGCCTTCAACTGATCGGTGTAAGTCTGGCGAGCGGCCAGGCCGTCGGCGACTTCCTGGAAGGCCGTTTGAATGGACTTCTCGTAGTTCGCCACGCCGATGTCTTTCTGGATTTTCGAATAATCCAGGCTGGCGCGCAGGCTGCCGGCGTTGAAGATCGGCAAGTTGATCTGCGGCTGGAACAACCAGGTGCCCGAACCGCCCTTGAACAGACCGGACAAGTCCGGGCTCAGGGTGCCGGCGTTGGCCGTCAGGCTGATGCTCGGAAAGAACGCCGCCCGTGCCGCGCCGATGTTGGCGTTGGCGGCCTTGAGGTTGTATTCGGCCTGAAGAATGTCCGGACGACGCTGCAGCAAGTCCGATGGCAGGCCGGCTGGTACGTCGCTGAGCAAATCGTCAGACAGCGGCTTGGCGGCTTGCAGGTTGGCCGGGATGCCGGTGCCGAGCAGCAGCACCAGGCTGTTTTCATCCTGAGCGACCTGACGGGTGTACTTCGCCAATTGCGCCCGGGCGTTTTCCACCGAGGTGCGCGACTGGGCGAGGTCCAGCGCCGACGCCACACCGACCTCGGCACTGCGCGCGGTGAGCTTGTAGCTTTCCTCGAACGCACCGAGGGTGTCCTGGGTGACTTTCAGCAGTTCCTTGTCGGCTTGCCAGGTCAGGTAGGCGTTAGCCACGTTGGCCACCAGGCTGATCTGCGTGCTGCGTCGACCTTCTTCCGTGGCGAAGTATTTTTGCAGCGCTTCTTCGCTGAGGCTGCGAACCCGACCAAACAGGTCGAGTTCATAGGCACTGATGCCGACCGTGGCCGAGTAGGAACTGACGATACCCGACTCGCCGGTCTGCGAAGAGTTTTGCGGAACGCGCTGGCGGTTGCCGCTGCCATTGGCCGATATGGCCGGGAACAGATCGGCACGCTGGATGCGGTATTGAGCTGCAAAGGCATCGATGTTCAGCGCGGCGACACGCAAGTCACGGTTGTTTTCCAGCGCGACCTGAATCAGCTGTTGCAGTGCCGGGTCATGGAAAAACTGCTTCCAGCCTTGCTCCGCCGCAGCCTGGCTCGGTGCCTGGGCCGGCGAGTACGCCGGGCCCTGCGGGTATTGGCCGGCCACCGGTGCCTCAGGCTGCTGATAGTCGGGTATCAGCGAGCAACCACCAAGCACAAACGCGGCGACGGCTAGGGAAAGTAGCGACTTGCTCATTGGCCAGCCTCTTTAGGAGTTTCAGTGGCGTCATCCGGGTCGGCAATTTTGCGCTGACCGATGGACGACACAGTGACGAAGAACAGTGGGACCCAGAAGATCGCCAGAACGGTGGCGGTGATCATACCGCCAATCACTCCGGTGCCGATGGCATGCTGGCTACCCGAACCTGCACCGGTGGAAATGGCCAGTGGCACCACACCCAGGACGAACGCGAGCGAGGTCATGATGATCGGTCGCAAACGCATCCGGCTGGCTTCAATCGCTGCATCGCGCAGGCTGCGCCCTTGCTCATGCAGTTCCTTTGCAAATTCGACAATCAGAATGGCGTTTTTCGCCGCCAGGCCGATGGTCGTCAACAGGCCCACCTGGAAATACACGTCATTGGACAGCCCGCGCAGGCTGGTCGCCATCAGTGCACCGATGATCCCCAAAGGCACCACCAGCATCACCGCAATCGGGATCGACCAACTTTCATACAGTGCCGCCAGACACAGGAACACCATCAGCAGCGACAATGCGTACAGCGCTGGCGCTTGCGAACCGGACAACCGTTCCTCGTATGACAGGCCGGTCCAGGAAATACCCACACCCGCCGGCAGTTTCGCGGCAAGGGCTTCGACTTCGGCCATGGCTTCACCGGTGGAATAACCCGGCGCCGGGGAGCCGAGGATTTCCATCGCTTCGACGCCGTTGTAACGGGCCAGCTTCGGCGATCCGTAAATCCATTCACCCTTGGCAAACGCCGTGAACGGAACCATGGTGCCGGCGCTGTTGCGCACATACCATTTCTTCAAGTCTTCAGGGCTCATGCGCGAGCCAGGCTGGCCTTGTACGTAAACCTTCTTCACTCGACCACGGTCGATGAAGTCGTTGACGTAGCTACTGCCCAGCGCGATCGACAGGGTGTTGTTGATGTCGGCGATGGTAATGCCCAGGGCACTGGCCTTCTCGTCATCGATTTCCAGTTGGTATTGCGGTTCGTCGTTCAGGCCGTTCGGACGGACCTGAGACAGAATCTTGCTTTGCGCGGCCATGCCGAGGAACTGGTTGCGTGCTTGCATCAGTTTTTCGTGACCGATACCGGCACGGTCCTGAAGGAACACGTCGAAACCGGTGGCGTTACCCAGTTCCAGTACCGCCGGAGGCGCGAAGGCAAATACCATGGCATCACGGAAGGTGAAGAAGTGCTGCTGGGCACGGGCCGCCACTTTGAACACGTTGTTGTCGGCGTTACGTTCGTCCCATGGTCGAAGCATGATGAACGCCATACCCGAGCTCTGGCCACGACCGGCGAAGTTGAAACCGGTCACGGTAAACACCGAGTTCACCGCATCGCCTTCACCGCCATCCTTGCTCGGACGCAACAGGAATTCACGCATCTCGTCCACGACCACTTGGGTGCGCTGGGAGGTTGAGCCGGCCGGCGTCTGCACCTGGGCGAAAAGTACGCCCTGGTCTTCTTCCGGCAGGAACGCCGTCGGGATACGGGTGAACAGCCAGATCATGCCGACAATGATGAGGAGGTAGGCCAACAGGTACGGTGCCTTGCGCGCGAGCATGCTGCCCACGCCGCGCTCGTAGCTTCTGACGCCCCGGTCGAAGTTGCGGTTGAACCAGCCAAAGAAGCCGCGCTTGGGTACGCCGTGCTCACCCTTGGGAATGGGCTTGAGCATGGTGGCGCAGAGCGCCGGGGTGAAGATCAGCGCAACCAGAACCGACAAGGCCATGGCCGAGACGATGGTGATCGAGAACTGCTTGTAGATCACGCCGGTGGAGCCACTGAAGAACGCCATTGGCAGCAGAACCGCCGACAGCACCAGGGCGATACCCACCAATGCACCCTGGATCTGGCCCATGGATTTCTTGGTGGCTTCCTTGGGCGAGAGGCCTTCTTCGCTCATCACCCGTTCGACGTTTTCCACCACAACGATGGCGTCGTCCACCAGCAAGCCGATGGCCAGGACCATACCGAACATGGTCAGGGTGTTGATACTGAAACCGGCCGCGGCGAGGATGCCGAACGTACCCAGCAATACCACCGGCACGGTCATCGTGGTGATGATGGTGGCGCGGAAGTTTTGCAGGAACAGGAACATCACCAGGAACACCAGTGCGACCGCTTCGACCAGGGTGTGAACCACGCCTTTGATCGACTCGGTCACCACGGGGGTGGTGTCATACGGGAACACCACTTCCATCCCTTCCGGGAAGAAAGGCTTGAGGCTGTCGATGGTCTTGCGCAGGGCTGTGGCGGTATCCAGAGCGTTGGCGCCAGTGGCCAGCTTCACCGCCAGACCGGAAGCCGGGGCGCCGTTGAACTGGGCATTGATGCTGTAGTTTTCACCACCCAGACCGACGTCAGCGACATCTTTCAAACGAACCTGAGAACCGTCCTTGTTGACCTTGAGCAGAATTTTATTGAATTGCTCAGCGGTCTGCAGGCGGGTCTTGCCGATGATCGTGGCGTTCAGTTGTGTGTCGGGCAGGGCAGGCAAGCCGCCAAGCTGGCCGGACGACACCTGGACGTTCTGTGCGGCGATGGCGGTTTTGACATCGATCGGGGTCAGGTTGTATTTGTTCAACTTGGCCGGGTCGAGCCAGATACGCATGGCGTACTGCGAGCCGAACACCTGGAAGTCACCAACACCGGCGGTCCGCGAGATCGGGTCCTGCATGTTCGACACGATGTAGTTGGACAGGTCGTCCTTGGTCATGCTGCCGTCACGCGAGACCACGCCGATCACCAACAGGAAGTTTTTCACCGCCTTGGTAACGCGGATACCTTGCTGCTGCACTTCTTGCGGCAGCAACGGGGTGGCCAGGTTCAGTTTGTTCTGGACCTGAACCTGCGCGGTATCGGAGTTGGTGCCTTGCTCGAAGGTCGCGGTGATGGTCATGGTGCCGTCGGAGTTACTTTCCGAGGACACATAACGCAAGTGGTCGATACCGTTGAGCTGCTGCTCGATCACCTGCACCACGGTGTCTTGTACCGTTTGTGCCGAAGCACCCGGGTAGGCCACGGAGATGGCGATTGCCGGAGGCGCAATGCTCGGGTATTGGTTGATCGGCAGCTTGAGGATCGATAGTGCCCCGACCAGCATGATCACCAGGGCTATTACCCAGGCGAAAATCGGACGGTCGATAAAAAATTTCGACATGGGTTATTCCCCTTTGCCGCTGGAAGCTTTGTCAGCTGCCTGTGCGGGGGCCGGGTTCTTTGCGCCAACGTTAGTCGCTTCAGTGGCTTTGACTTCGATACCAGGCTTGACGAATTGCAGCCCTTCGGTGATCAGGCGATCGCCTGCCTTCAGGCCGTCCTCGATCAACCATTGGCTACCGACGGTGCGGTTGGCCTTGAGATGGCGCAGTTCGACCTTGTTGTCAGGACCGACGACCAGTGCAGTCGGCGTGCCTTTAAGGTCGCGGGTCACGCCTTGTTGCGGCGCCAGAATCGCTGCCGAGTTCACACCGGCCTGCAATTGAGCGTGAACGAACATGCCCGGCAGAAGGGTGTGTTCAGGGTTCGGGAACACGGCACGCAGGGTGACGGAACCGGTGGTCTGGTCAACCGAGATCTCGGAGAACTCAAGCTTGCCGTCCAGCTTGTACTGGCTGCCGTCTTCGAGGGTCAGCTTGACCGCCGCCGAGTTGTCGCCGGCCTTTTGCAGACGACCGCTTTCCAGTTCGCGGCGCAGTTGCAGCAACTCCACAGAGGATTGGGTCACGTCGACATAGATCGGGTCGATTTGCTGGATCACCGCCATCGGATCAACCTGGCCGCTGGTCACCAGCGCGCCTTCTGTCACGTTGGAGCGACCGATACGACCGGTCAGCGGTGCGTAAACCTTGGTGTAGCGCACGTTGATCTGAGCCGTTTGCAGCGCGGCTTCCGATTGCATCCGGTTGGCTACGGCCGTGTCGTATTCCTGACGGCTTACCGCTTGTTCGGCGACCAGTTGTTTGTAGCGGTCGGAGATCGACTTGGTCTGTTGCAGGTTGGCTTCTGCACTTTTCAACGTGGCGTCATAAACCGACGAATCAATCTGATACAGCTGCTGGCCAATTTTGACGTCGCCGCCTTCCTTGAACATGCGCTTGAGAATGATGCCGTTCACTTGGGGGCGAACTTCGGCGATGCGGTAGGCGCTGGTACGGCCCGGCAGGTCGGATGTCAGGGTGAAGGCTTGGGTTTTCAGAGTGACAACGCCGACCTGAGGAGGCGGTGCGGCTGGTGCGGCTTCTTCCTTTTTGCATCCGCTGAGCAGCGATGCCAAGGCGACGGCAGTGACCAGAGCGGTAACAGCTGACTTGAATTGCATGAAAATCCTCGGGTCCGGCGCGCATCATGCGCACGAGAAAGGTGGAAGGTTAAAAATGGGGTGCTGAGTGGATAAGTAGCTTGCTAAGGAATATACTTACGTTCATGGTTGTTTGTAAACACCTCGGCTGCGTATCCACTTCTCTACAAAAGCCGTTCAAAGGTTTGAATTGCAAGACGGGGACGGCACCCAAGAGCGCTCGCTCCATTTTTATTCAGCTGATGTTCAGACATCGCTGAGGCATCCTGATTGAGGTTTTACTGCCATGGTCCGTCGTACCAAAGAGGAAGCTCAAGAAACCCGCAGCCAGATACTCGAAGCGGCAGAAAAAGCCTTTTATGAAAGGGGCGTGGCGCGTACGACTTTGGCGGACATCGCTACGTTGGCCGGTGTGACTCGCGGTGCTATCTATTGGCATTTCAGCAACAAGGCCGATTTGGTGCAGGCCATGCTGGATACCTTGCATGAGCCACTGGATGAAATGGCCAGGGCCAGTGAAAGCGAGGATGAACTCGATCCGCTCGGTTGCATGCGCAAACTGCTGATTCATTTGTTTCATCAAGTTGCGCTGGATCCAAAGACCCGACGCATCAATGAGATTTTGTTTCATAAGTGCGAATTCACCGATGAAATGTGCGACCTGCGACAGCAGCGCCGAACGGTCAGCCTGGATTGCAATGTTCGAATTGCCCTGGCCTTGAGTAATGCCGTGAATCGGGGGCAAATGCCCAAAGACCTCGACACGGCACGCGCTGCCATCAGCCTGCATGCCTATATCGACGGCATCCTGTACCAGTGGCTGCTGGCGCCCGACAGCTTTCAATTGCACGCCGACGCCGAGCGTTGGGTGGAGACGGGGCTGGACATGCTGCGCTTGAGCCCAAGCCTGCGCAAATGAAAAAAAAGCGAAATTGGCTTCACGTGTGGTAACTGTCAAAGCGGACGCCGGATTCCATGGGCTGCTTTTATATACGCACACTCGCCAGGATGACAGGTAGCGAGCTACGTAATTTGTAGGAAATTTGTGTCGTGGGTGTGAATGAGTGCGAGCACACCACCTGAAACAGAAAAAGCCCCGGCTCTGAGGAGTCGGGGCTTTTTTGCATTTCAGTATTTGACGCTTACATCACCGGGTAGTCGATGTAACCCACCGGGCCTTTGCCGTAGAACAGTTCTGGACGCGCGTCGTTCAACGGCGCGTCGGCCTTCAAACGTGCAGGCAGGTCCGGGTTGGCAATGAACGGCACGCCGAAGGCCACTGCATCGGCCTTGCCGCTGGCCAGCCAGGCGTTGGCGCTGTCCTTGGTGAAGCGTTCGTTGGCGATGTACGGACCACCGAAGGCTTCTTTTAATTGCGGGCCAAGGCTGTCGCCGGCTTCTTTTTCGCGCGAGCAGATGAACGCGATGCCACGTTTGCCCAATTCGCGAGCAACGTAGATGAAGGTTTCGGCGAGGTTGTCGTCGCCCATGTCATGAGAGTCAGCGCGCGGTGCCAGGTGCACACCGACGCGACCGGCGCCCCAGACTTCGATGGCCGCGTCGGTCACTTCCAGCAGCAGGCGCGCACGGTTTTCCAGGGAACCGCCGTATTGGTCGGTGCGCTGGTTGGTGCTGCTTTGCAGGAACTGGTCGAGCAGGTATCCGTTGGCACCATGGATTTCCACACCGTCAAAACCTGCGGCTTTGGCGTTCTCGGCGCCGGTGCGGTAAGCGTCGACGATGTCGGCGATTTCAGCGGTTTCCAGGGCACGCGGGGTTGGGTAATCCGCCAATGGGCGAACCAGGCTGACGTGGCCTTTTGGCTGGATGGCGCTCGGTGCGACCGGCGCTTCGCCGTTCAGGTATGAGGTGTGAGAAACCCGGCCGACGTGCCACAGTTGCAGGAAGATCTTGCCGCCCGCGCCGTGGATGGCTTTGGTCACGTTAGCCCAGCCGCGTACCTGGTCGTTGGACCAGATGCCCGGGGTGTCCGGGTAGCCGACGCCCATCGGCGTGACCGACGTGGCTTCGCTGAGGATCAGGCCAGCGGAAGCGCGCTGGACGTAGTACTCGGCCATCAGCGCGTTCGGCACGCGGCCTTCGTCGGCGCGGCAGCGGGTCAGCGGCGCCATGATGATGCGGTTGGCCAACTCGATGTCGCCCAGTTTGATCGGATCGAAAATAGTCGTCATGAATGCACCCTCGTGAGGTCTAGGTGGTTTAGTGAGTCGCTGGAGCCAGTTCGGGATTGCCGCTCTGGCGGAAAGTAATCAGGGTCACCAGCAGGGCGAGCACCGCCAGTGCGGCGGCCGCGAGGGGCACGCTGGTCAGGCCGTAGCCGTGGGCGATGACGCTGCCGCCGACCCAGGCACCGAGTGCGTTGCCGATGTTGAAAGCGCCGATGTTCAGGGTCGACACCAGGTTTGGTGCCGCTTTGCCAAAGGTCACTACGTTCACTTGCAGGGCTGGGACGGCGGCAAAACACGCGGTCGCCCAGAGGAACAGGGTGATTTCGGTCGGGATCAGCGCGACGCTGGTCCATGTCAGTACGGTGGACACCACCGCCATGCTGATGAACACGCCGATCAGTGTCGCGGCCATGCCTTTGTCTGCCAGTTTGCCGCCGATGATATTGCCGACGGTCAGGCCCAGGCCGATGAGCATCAATGTCCAGGTCACGCCGCGCGGCGAGACTCCGGTGACTTCGCCGAGCAGCGGCGCGACGTAGGTGAACAGGGTGAAGACCGAGGCGGCGAACAGCGCAGTCATGCTCAGGGACAACCAGATCCCGGCGCCCTTGAGCGCTGCCAGTTCGGCGCGCATGTCGAGTTTTTCTTCATCGCGCTTGGCCGGCAGGAAGCGGATCAGGCCGATCAAGGCAATCACACCGATCACGGTCACGGCCCAGAAGGTCGAACGCCAGCCGGCTTGCTGACCGAGCGCGGTGCCCAAGGGAACGCCGAGCACGTTGGCCAGGGTCAGGCCGGTGAACATCAAGGCCACGGCCGAAGCGCGTTTGTTGGCCGGCACCAGACCTGCCGCCACCACCGAACCGATACCGAAGAAGGCACCGTGGCAGAGAGCCGTGACGACCCGCGCAAACATCAACACGTTGTAGTCACTGGCCAGGGCGCAGAGCAGGTTGCCGATGATGAAAATACCCATCAACGCAACCAGTGCCGCCTTGCGCGGCAGCCGGGCGGTGGCCAGTGCCATGAATGGCGCCCCGATGGCCACGCCCAGGGCGTAACCGGTCACCAGCCAGCCAGCGCCGGGGATCGACACACCGAGGTCCGCCGCCACATCGGGCAGCAGGCCCATGATGACGAACTCGGTGGTGCCGATGGCGAAGGCACTCAAGGCCAGAATGAGGAGCGAGAGGGGCATTGTTTGATTCCTTGTCGGCTGACTGACGTTAAGGGTCAGAGCTCTTTACTGAAGGTCTTGAGGAATTCCTGGATGGTTTCCTCATTACGTTTGAAAAAATGCCACTGGCCGACTTTGCGGCTGCTGATCAGGCCGGCGCGTTGCAGGGTCGCCAGGTGCGCGGACACCGTGGACTGCGACAAGCCGCAACGTTGATCGATCTGTCCGGCGCAAACGCCGTGCTCGTTGCTGTGGGACTGGTCAGGGAATTCGACGTCCGGGTTTTTGAGCCAGTGCAGGATTTCTCGCCGTACCGGGTGTGCCAGGGCTTTTATTATTTCGTCGAAGTCGAGGTTCATGGCTGGGAGCTCGTGATGAGTAAAACGCTATATCGCGATGAGGCGAACTTTAAATCGGTATTTCGCGATATACCAATATAATTTTGCTCTGACGAGCGCATAAATCGGTATATCGGGTTATAACGATGCGTGGGTGTATGGAAACAAAGGTGCAGTGCTAAGCTGCGCGGATGAACTATCTCGCACATCTTCACCTCGGTGGCCCGCGTCCCGGTCAATTGCTCGGCAGTCTGTATGGCGATTTCGTCAAAGGACGGCTGCAAGGGCAATACGATCCGGAAATTGAGGCGGCCATCCAGCTGCACCGCAGCATCGACGTGTTTACCGACCGCCACCCGTTGGTGGACGTTTCGTTGTCACGGTTTTCCAGCACTCGCCGGCGATACGCCGGGATCGTGCTCGACGTGTTTTTCGACCACTGCCTGGCACGGAACTGGACGCTATACGCCGACCGGCCACTGGAACTGTTCACCTCTGATGTGTACCGGGTACTGACGGCCGAACCGCAATTGCCCGAGCGCCTGGCGAAGATCGCGCCGCACATGGTGGCGAATGACTGGTTGGGTTCTTATCGGGAGTTCGAGGTGCTGGAGCAGGTACTGCGGGGGATTTCACGGCGATTGACCCGGCCTGAGGAACTGGCGGGGGCGATGCAGGAATTGCGGGTGTTGTATGAACCGTTAAGCGAGGATTTTCGGTTGTTCTATCCACAGCTTCAGGTATTCGCCCAAAACTACCCAGCACCCTAACTCCTGTGGGAGCGGCCTCGCGATGAGGTCGGTACAGGCGACAGATGTCCCGGGCTGGTCTTTACTCTGAAGCGCGAAACATCTTAATTGCCAAGGAGAAAGAGCATGTCTGGATGGTACGAGTTGAGCAAAACCAGCAGCGGCCAGTTTCGGTTTGTATTAAAAGCGGCCAATGCCGAAACCATTCTGGCCAGCGAGCATTACACCACCCGCAGCGCAGCCGACAACGGCATTGCCTCGGTGCAAAAAAACAGCCCGCTGGATGAACGCTACGAAAAAAAGACCACCAAGGATGGCCATCCTTACTTCAACCTCAAGGCCGCCAACCACGAAATCATCGGCAGCAGTGAAGCCTATTCCTCCGAGGCCGCACGGGAAAAAGGCATCGCCAGTGTGAAGGCCAACGGGCCGACCACCGTGATCAAGGACAAGACCTTGCCGGTGCTCTGAACTACACCGCCGCTCCCATTTTCGACTGCATCTGTACTGGCGGAACGCGATTAAAGGTGGGAGCGAGCCGGCTCCGGGCGGCGATCCGACGATGGCGTCAGCCGCGTCGCCACTAAACCTCGACGGGAACCGTCAGCTTCGGACTCCCCAACGCATGCGTCTTCGAATCAAAAAACCGTAACTCCGATCCCGTCCCCTCAAACACCTTCGCGTAATGCCGCTTCTGATGCTGAATAAACGCTTTGCTGCGCGGGTAAATCGAGATCGCCACCACCGTTGGTTTCGCCTGGCGCAGCGCATGAACAATATGACTGTCCTGCTCACCCAGCGCATGACCAAACACGCACAACCCGTCGCCATGTCCCAATAACTGGTCATAACAAAACGACAGATAATCCGAGCTGCGAATGGTCTTGAGCTTGTCCTGCGCCGGCCCTTCGTTCACAAACAGCGGCACGTCATCCAGCGTCTTGATCGTATTGTTGATCGCGAAACTGCCGAGCAACGTGCCCTCGGTCGACATCAGTTTGCGCGCGGTGCCGTCCTGATTGCGCACCAGATGCAAACCACCGTGCAGGTACAACAAACGGGTTTTATCGGTCGTCGTGGTGCTCAGGTCAAAACCCGGCTCGGTGCCCTGGAACAGGTCGGTGATCGCGTCTGGTTGATGCTGGATCGACCAGTAATTGAGCAAGTCATAGTTTGTGGTAAATACCGTCTGATAGGAGCCCAGTTCCCGGCTGATGGTCGCCAGGGTTGAAGGCACCACCAGCCGCCACGGAATATGCACGGCATGCACGGTGTTGATCAGCGCTTCCTTGACTGCGTAATAGCGATTGCGCGGTGCGGCGGAGCTGACCGCCAGCGCCTTGTTGACCCGGCTGGTGGTTTTCAGCGCGCTCAGTACTTGCTCGAAACTGCGTGTCTGCATCGCCTCGAACACGCTCAGCTCGGATTGGCTCAGGGGTTTCTCTTCGACGGTGCGCGCATTCTCGAACAGCGAGTCGTAACCAAAATCGTCCCACACGGCGCGGCTGGCGCCGTTGCCCACCAGCAAACCGCTGAACGAGGCGGTGGCGCGCAAGGCGTTCCAGTCATCAAGTTGGGCATCAACATCCTGGAAATCGGTCATTGCGGTGGTCGTCTCGAAGCAAGGGGCTAATGGGCGGCGACTTTATCACGGTCGGGCAACGAGTCAGATCAACATGTGTTTTGGCGCCCCGGCGCGAGCATCACGCAGAGCATCGCGCCCACCGCCAGCAACGTGCACAGCAGCGAGAGTGGCCACGCCTGCTGACTGGCAATCAGGCTGGCGATACCGCCAATGACCGCAGCCATCAGTTGATGAATAAAGCCGCTCAGGGCCATCGCATAAGCACCACCGACCGGTGAACCGTCGTTGGCCAGCGACAAGCTGATCGGGTAGGTCAGCGATTGCCCGAACACCGCCACGCAATAGGGCAACCAGAACAGCAGCGCAAGGCTGGTGCCGGCAATATTGCCCAACAACATCACCGCGCTGCCCGCCAGCACCAGCCCGACGCCGGCCGTCATCAATCGGCGTTGACCGGTGCGCAGCACCAAGCCATTGACCGCCAATGCCCCCAGAAAATACGCCGCGCTGATCGGCCAGCCCAGCCCCCCGTATTCCACTGCCGACCAATTGAACGGACCTTGCAGAATCAACGGCGCGGCGGTGTTGAAGGCGACGATCACCCCATAGCCGAGGCCGCCGGTGAGGGCCGGCAACAGGAAGGCTCGATCGCACAAAATGCGCCCGTAACTTGGCCACGCAGATGGCTGCACATTGTCCTCGGTCGGCACCGCAAACGGGACTCGCGCCACAACCGTCGCCATCAACAGGCTCGCGCCCCCCAACAGATAGAAAATCGCCGACCAGCCCAGCGCCACCTGAATAACCGCCCCCAGGTACTGGCCGATTCCCAGCGCCACCACAAATGAAATCGAAATCCACGACAATGCCTTCGCCAGCAGATCGCCGCGAAAGCTGTCGCGGATCAGCACTCGGGCCATCACCGAAATTCCGCTGGCACCGATGCCTTGAATCAGTCGAATCATCAGGAACGATTCAAGTGTCTGGCTCAGCGGCAGTACGAGGTTGCCCAGCCCATAAATGCCCAACGCCGCGAGCAATACCGGTTTGCGACCGATGCGCTGACCGAGGCTGCCCCAGAACAACATCGGCATCGCCATGCCGATCAAGTACACTGCCAGCCCCCAGGACACCTGCGAGGCCTCGGCGGACAGGTACCGAGCCATCTCCGGTAGCGCCGGCAGGTAAATGCTCATGCCCAATTGAGCGAGAAAAACCGTGCTGCAAGTGACAAGGAGGGTGCTGCGGCTCTTCATGACATCTTCCCTGGTGTTCAATCGCCGGCGACTTCGGCAGGCGTGCATAAAAGCTCGGTGACGAGCTCACAAAAGTGGCGGATCAGCATCGGTTCCATGTCGGCCCGCAAGGTGATTCTCACAGCCGCCTTGCCTTGGGCAACTACCGGAAAAAACACCGCCGAGGTGAAGAAACCGAGGTTGGCCAATTCGATGGCGATGCGGTTGGCCCGTGCCGCTTCACCGCAGTGGATCAAGCGAATCGCCATGTTGCTGCCGTGCTGTGCGGTTCGGATCAGGCTGTCAAAGAGCCGGATATTAACCTGAAGTTTTTCCTGTAACGCGGCAAATGCCGGCGTTTGATGCAACTGGATGGAGGCTCTGCCCGCACCGATGGCCGCGCTGTTCAGGCTTTGTGACCAGTTGCTGGGTCCGCCGTAGCGTTGAATCAGCTTTTTCTGCCGTTCATTGCCCAGCATCACCAGCCCGCCGCTGGCGCCAAATGACTTGGCCAGTGAGGCAACGACCAGGCCGTCATCTTCCAGGGCCTGAAACCTGGGGCGCACCAGGCCGGCACCGAATGTGCCGACGGTGGACAGCGCGTGGGAGTCGTCGAGATAGAGAAACAACCCATAACGGTCCTTCAGGTACAAAAGGCTGTCCATGTCGGCGACCCCGCCCATGCTGTAAGCACCGTCGGCAACATACGCGACCCTGGTGTTTTGCTGGCATTGCGTTTCCAGAAAGTCCATGTCGTTGTGCGGACTGGTCACGACTCTGGTTTCATCAGCGCAGGCGGCTTTCAGGTGATTCATCGAGTAGTGCGCCAACCGGTCAAACACCATTACCGGCGGCCGGTTTTCGGTGAACACGCCGCTGGCCAGCAGCGGCAGGATGCCGGCACTTGCCGCGCTGCACGACAAGGTGCTCAGGCAGGTGGCACCGAACAACGCTGACAGCTCGGATTCGTACTGTTCGAGGATCGCCAGTTTGCAGCGGTTTTTTGAGTTGGCCACGCGCAGGGTGCCGGTTTCCCACAAGGTGGTCATGGCGCCGTCGAGCAGGTCGGTATGGTGATCCAGGCCCAGATAAGATGTGGTGCAGAAGTGATGAAAGGCGCGTCCGTGCTGGTCAACCATGCGGTTGCTGCTTCTGATGTTGACATTCAGTCCCGCGACCTTCCCGGCTTCTGCGACTTCCCAGTCGTGATCGGCCAGCGAGATCAATTTTCGATAGTTGGTGAAGGTATTTGCCGCGTGCGTGGTCTGGTCCATTTGAAGTGTCTGTCCTTGAGTGGTGAAGCCATCCGTGTGTGTTGCCAGACTTTACAGAGTGCGACGTTGACGCTGAATCGGCCGTTTCCGCTTCGGTCGAGTGTTACAAGATTTTTATGTGTAGGACGATGGCTGTGTGGGTGTGAGGCAAAACCCGGTTGTCCTGCCCATTCAGCCGCACAGAAGTCAGCGAGCCCTCCATGCTGCAAAAAGCCAGATCCGCCGTCTCGACCTGCTCACCCTCCAGTTGTTCGTCGCCGTCCACGAAGAGGGCACGCTGACCGTATTTCATACCTGTAAACGATGTCTCCGGTTTAGAACGTAAAGGATGTCTCCGGTTTATACCGTGGGGATCAGGCGTTGAACGGGTTGAATGGGCGGATTGGCGAGGGAATAGCGCGCGGTTGATGATTGGGGCGTGCGCGCTGGGATAGACTGGTGTCCATTCGCTCATTGGTTCCTCAGGACTTCCCATGACCCCATCGCTGCTAATGGCTGTTCTCGCCTCGGGTTTCATCTATGGCATCACGCCGGGGCCGGGTGTGTTGGCGGTGTTCGGCATTGGCGCGGCGAGTGGTCGACGGGCTGGAGCGGGGTTCTTGTGTGGGCACCTGCTCGGGGATGTGGTCTGGTGCAGCACCGCGTTGATCGCGATTGTCGGCGCGCGGGAAATCGGCAGCACGGCGTTCGATGTCTTGGGTGTGCTCAGTGGCCTCTATTTGTTCTGGCTCGGTTTGCGCGCTGTACGGGCGAAACGCAGCAGTGCCGAGGCGCCTCAAGGGCCGGCTCGCCAGCCGTTCTGGCACGGCATATTGTTCGGTCTGACCAATCCCAAGGCGTACCCGGTGGCGGTGGCGACGTTTACGGCGCTGTTGTCCAGCCGTGCGGAGCTGCTGCACTGGTCGATGTTGCCGTGGTTGATTGTCCTGAGTTTCGTCGGTGGTTTGATCGCTTACGCTATCCTCATCGGTATAGTTGGTGCACGGCAGGTTCGGACCTTGTATCAGCGTCATGAACTGGCGATCACCCGGTTGTGCGGGGTCATGTTTATCGGTTTTGCCATTAATGCCCTGGCGCACGCGTTGCCCGGGCTGGTCACGAACAAGGCTTGAATCCAGAGCAGGGCTCCATGGCAAACAGTAACTCCGCACCGCTGGCAAGCTACCTCGATCTGTTGCTCGACGCCGTTTGTGCGGTCGACAAGCAAGGTCGCTTCGTATTTGTCAGTGCGGCTTTCGAGCGCATTTTCGGTTACACCCCCGAAGAGATGATCGGCCAGTCGATGATCGATCTGGTGCATCCTGCCGATCGCCAGCGCACGCTCGATGCCGCGCGGGAAATCATGGGCGGCGAGCCCAAACTCAACTTTGAAAACCGTTACCTGCGCAAGGACGGCCAAGTGGTGCATATCCTCTGGTCGGCGCGCTGGTCGGAAGTCGATCAATTACGTATCGCGGTGGCCCGGGACATCACCGAACGCAAGCAGGCCGAGTCCCGGCAAGCCGCGTTGTATGCGATCTCTGAGGCCGCTCACGCAGCAGAAGACTTGCTGACGCTGTTCAAACGCATTCACCTGATCATTGGTGAATGGCTGCCCGCGCTGAATTTCTCTGTGGCGCTGTATGACGAACACTACGGGCAATTGAATTTCCCTTATCACGTCGACGACGATGAACTGCAACCCGAGCAGCCTGGCATTATGACCGAACGCCTGTGTGCGGAAGTGATACGCAGCGGTCAGCCGATTTTACTGTCCCCGGAGCAGGACAATTCGTACGCAGGCTTCGAGATGTCGATCGAAGACCCGAATTCGCCCTGCTGGCTGGTTGTGCCATTGAACTCGAAAAACGGCACCATCGGCGCGCTCATCGTCAAAAGCGTACCGGGGGGCGAGCGCTACACCGAGCAGGACAAGGAACTGTTGCAATACGTCTGCGCGCAGGTCGCGACCGCCATCGAGCGCAAGCAATTGCATGCCCGGCTGCAGCAAATGGCGCAGTACGATCAGCTGACTCAACTGCCCAATCGCGGGCTGCTGCGTGATCGTCTCAAGGCTTCATTGGCGCAGGCTCGCGCAGAGGGCGGGCGCATGGCATTGCTGTACGTCGACCTTGATCGCTTCAAGGACGTCAACGACACCCACGGCCATACGGTGGGCGACATGCTCTTGCAAGCGGTGGCCAATCGGCTCAAGGGTTGCGTACGCGAAACCGACACCGTGGCACGCATCGGCGGCGACGAGTTTGTGGTGTTGTTGCACAGCATCCACGCTTCGGAAGACGCCGACAGGGTGTCGGAAAAAATCCTTCAGGTCCTGGCGCAGCCGCTGCGTCTGGACGGGCATAACCTGAACATCCAGATCAGCATAGGCGTCGCTCATTTCCCCGAGCACGGCACCGAAGAACAGCAGCTGCTCAGGCATGCCGACGAGGCCATGTACACCGCCAAACGCCAGCATCATCTGCGCCTCGAAGTCTGAAGCGGTGCCGCCGTTCGTCGCGGCTTTTTCAGCTTTTCTAAACCTTTTTAGGCTCCTCGATTCTGATTTTATGCGGGCTGTTGCTCGCCTGGGTCCTAACCAAGAGGTAGAGAATCATGCCTAATTCAAGAAACTCGAACTCGGGAAACTTCGCCAACGATCGAACGAAGGCGTCTGAAGCCGGTCGTAAAGGTGGGAAAACTACCACCACGACTGTAGATAAAGACTCTTCGAAACCCGAAATGGGCCGCAAAGGTGGTCAGAAATCCAAGTAGTGATTGAACGTGGTTTTTGATTGAGAGGCGGGGGCGCAAGCTCCCGCTTGAATTTTTTTACAAGGAGGGCGCGACCATGAACAGGATGGCCACCCGAATACGTCATGCAGGTTTTGTCACGTTACTGAGCCTGTGTGCCAGCAGCGCTTTTGCCCAGTCCCCCGCAGAATTCATCGACGATGCGTCGGCCCAAGGCATGGCCGACATTGAAGCGAGTCGACTGGCGCACCAGAAAACCGAATCCAAAGAGGTCAAGGACTACACGATCGTTGTCATCAACGACCGCACCACTGCGAACCAGCATCTGGCGAAAATCGCCAAACAACTGGATTTGCCCGTGGCCCCACGCGAAGAAGTGGTCGACAAGGCCAAAGCGTTGATGCCGCAAGTGTTGGACGGTGCAACCTTTGATCAGGCCTACGCCGCCAGTCAGGTGAAAACCACCCAGGCAGCCATCGAACAACTTCAGCAAGAGGCGCAGACCACCGACGTGCCGGAAATCAAAGCCTTCGCTGAAGAGACCCTGCCCAAACTGCAAAATCATCTGCAAATGGCCAGGGCGTTGCAGGCCGGTCGCTAGTGGCATTTACAACAAACGGCGCGTGACTTACATCACGCGCCGTTTTTTTTGGCTCAGCACTCATTCAAATTTTGTTTGTGTCGGCTCGACGACGCCAGCCCCGCCAGGTCATGTACCTCGTTTTCACCCATGGCGCGATAGTATTTGCGCAGCGCCTCCAATTGCTTGAGGTCCAGTATCTCCAGCCCCAGCATCGCGTTCTTCGCCTCCTTGTTCACCCGCAGCAACTCGTCGATTTTCAAATGCAGAATGTCGGTATCGCGGTTCTGCGTGTTCTGGATCAGGAACACCATCAGAAAGGTGATGATCGTGGTGGAAGTGTTTATGACCAATTGCCAAGTGTCGTTGAAACCGAAAATCGGCCCGCTCAAGCCCCACAGGGCAATCAGAAGTAGCGCCGCCATAAACGTCTTGGGACTGCCGGCCCACAGGGCGAGTTTCTGCGAGATTTTTGCGAATTTCATTGCCGTGTTCCTTATAGGGATGCGCCTGAATTTCAGACAGCGACGGCCTGTTGAAAATTCTACTGACATTTCCGGATTCGCTTGCGACTCGAGTTTTGTAGCAGCTGGCGAAGCCTGCGTCCGGCTGCGTAGCAGTCGTGAAATCATGCGGCTCGGTGTTTCAGTGAGACCGATAGCTTAGGGTTTACGACTGCTGCGCAGCCGGACGCAGGCTTCGCCAGCTGCTACAAATTGCGTCTAGTCAATTAGCTTCACTTCAAGGGTCCAACTGAAGTAACCCAACGCCTCGCAGTTTTTGTTGATCAGCATGAAATTCAGCTCGCACGCCGCTACCCCGGAGGACAGTCGCTTGCATTCCCAATAATGATCGGCAATCACATGGTTACCCGGCTCGGTTGGATTTGCAGGGTCTGGCGCAGCTATCGTCAGGTTGCCATGGACCACCAACTTGGGCGCTGACAGTACGCCGGCATCGCCCACGGACATCTCGTAAAACACCACACTGTGTTCTGCGAGCAAACTGACGGTTCTTCCACGGATATGGAACGTTGTCCCGTTATCCTCGCTCAACGTCATATTGCTGTCATTATTGGCACTTTGTTGGCCGCTGATGGCAAAGATAAAGCCATCCTCGATCACCGTCGGAAGTTGCGGTTTGAGGCTGGGTTGCGGATAGCGTGAAAGCAATGATTCGGCATCGACGATCAGCAATACATTGCTCGTGGTCGCGACGCTGGATGAAGGGGATTTGATCGGTTTGGAAGTCATCATGGATTCCTTTCATGATGTTGGCACATGACGGCAGCCGCTTCTGTTCATGCAAGACATCCCGTTCCTGTCGAGGCGGCAACGCATTCGGCAAGCCCCTTGTTGCCAAGGGGCCAGACGCTCGTCAGTTTCTGATGGTGATGAACGGGTCCCACGAACAGCAGCCGACGATCTTGCACTCGCGGTCCACGATCAGGAAGTGGAAGTGGTAGGTCACACTGCCGCACGAAAGAGTCTCCGAAGACCAGTAATGGTTATCGACTTTTTGACAGCTCGGCACCGAAGGATTGCTGGGGTTGGGGACGGCAACGCAAGCTGTTGCCTTGCGCGGTGTGGGGGTGGAGATCAACTCGTTGCCGACATTGCCAGTGAACTTGTAGAAAATAACGGCGGTTTCAAAACTAAGTGACAGGCTGGTTTCCCGCCAGCGAATCAAATCGCCCACTTGAGCTTTCAAGTTCAATTCGCCACCGGCCTGGCCACTGACCACGTTGTTCTGGTTGGTGACCATATACATGTAATTGACGTCGATCATTGTCGGCGCAGCGGGGTTTTTGCTGATATTGGGGTACTTTTTCAGAATGGTTTCGGTGTCGATTGAAACCAGTACATCCGTAACTCGTGACATAGTGAATCTCCTTTTTCATAGTGAACGCCTGGCATCTTTCCAGGCACAACAACGATTGCTTGCCTTGCGGTCGTTGCGCAAACACTACGGACGGAATCCACCTATCACAAAGATGAGCTGGCCTTGCTCCTTGCATGCATACAGCAGGTTCGGGTTCCTTCCGACGGGCCGCGATTGGACTATAGATGCGAAATCTTGACTGTCAAAACTGCTTTGTGGCTGGATCGACGAGCGGTCGACGTTTTGTGTTCTTCAATGGTCGGGATAGAGCCGCGCACGCTGGTGGAGGTATCGTATCGAACCGGTTGTCTGCCTCTGGCCCACAACAACGCACCGACAGGAGAACGCAATGAATTGGTCCGCCAAACAATACGTCGCTTTTGAAGATGAACGCACCCGTCCGGCGCGGGATCTGCTCGCCGCCATCCCGCCCGTGGACGCGCATTCGGCCATCGACATCGGTTGTGGCCCCGGTAACTCGACCGAGTTACTGGTCGAGCGCTTCACCAGCGCCACGGTACGTGGCGTCGACAGTTCGACCGACATGATCGAAGCCGCTCGCAAGCGCTTGCCAACCGTGCAGTTCGACACCGTTGATATCGGCACCTGGAACGACAGCGGCCCATTCGACGTGATATTCGCCAACGCAGTGTTGCAGTGGTTGCCCGATCACGCGACGTTACTGCCTTCACTGGCCGGCAGACTGACCAAGGGTGGAAGCCTGGCCATTCAAATGCCCGACAACCTCAACGAACCGTCCCACCGCCTGATGCGAGAAGTGGCCGCCGAGGGGCCGTGGGCCAGCAAACTGGCGGACGCCGCCGGGCAACGCACAGAGATGGCGAGAGTCAGCGATTACTACTCGATGCTGCGACCTCACTGTGCGCGAGTAGATGTATGGCGCACCAGTTACCATCACCCGTTGGCGGGCGGTGCATCGGGCGTGGTCGAGTGGTTCAAGGGCAGCGGATTGCGGCCGTTTCTTGCACCGCTGGATGAGATGGAAAAGACGCAATACCTCAAGCAGTACCAAGCTGCGATTGAGCAGGCTTATCCGGCGTTGAGTGATGGTTCGGTGCTGTTACCGTTTCCGCGGTTGTTTATTGTCGCGACTCGGTAAGGCGCAATGGTCGGCCATGAAATGCAAAGGGCGCCCCGAAAGGCGCCCGCTATCACGTCAGGATGGTTCCGCATCCATGCGTCGAGCGATGACATCCAGCACATCGCAACCGTCGCGCAAGGGCACGCAGCAGAGCAATGCGAAGTCGCTGAGGATGACCGAGTCAGTCGTGATGTCACCTCGCATTGCGAGGTTTTCGAGGATCTGCGTCACGGCCCGAATTCTGTAACTGGCCGTGCTGAGCAGAGAGTGCAGCGGTTGGGTGGTGTTGACGAACAGCGAGGGTAAATCGTCGGCGTTGCTGGTTAGAGCCATGTATTCATTCATAAGTGATCACCATGATAGGAAGAAGACCTACCACTCAATCGTCGCCAAACAATAGGGTGGTAGCTGTACGCGGGTTGGCGAACCGGGCCATGGTAAAAACCGGCAGACCCTAAGGTCTCCCACGCACAGCCACCAAAAAGAGGCAGCCAAGTGCGCTCAAAAACGCTCCGAGAAATACTCGGAGGCTTCTGTACCATGGAATCGAGTCGCCAAACCCGATACGCCATTTGGGGCGCGGGTCGACTATAGGCTTCATGGTAAAAACACAGCAATGCGCAAGTGTACGGACAATTCCCAGTGTCGTGTAGGATGTTGCCTTTTCGAAAATTGGCCACTTTCGTGCCATCAGTGAATTGGTGAACGACACCTGATTAGGCAGGCGTTGATTGGCAATTCACAAATCCCACCCACAAAAAAACGGTCGCCAAGTACGAATGCCGATTTTTTAAGGTGCAAAACCTGTGGGAGCGAGCCTGCTCGCGATGGCGGATTGTCAGGCAACGCAAGTGTTGGCTGTGCCAACGTCATCGCGAGCAGGCTCGCTCCCACAAGGATTGCGGTAACTGATTGGCATTAGTCACTGATGAAAGGTTCCAGATCGCGAGGGGTCAGGCCTTGCTGATCCATGCGGAATTTGATGGCCTCAATCGGATCGGAGGGCGGCATTGGGTAATGCTCGTCTTCGTATTTCTCGATGAGCAGCGCCAGAATTTCCAGCTCATCGCCTTCAGGTGAACCAATGTCTGCCCCCCACAGTTGCTCCACTCGAGCAAATGCAGCGGCCAAGTCTTCCTGGCTGCGAATGGGTTTAATGTTCATTACACGGTCTCCGCGTTGATCTGATCACATTGGGCGTGGGTGCCAACGAATCTAATGAAGCCGAGCTGTCGTTGACAAAAAACCGGCCACTCGGGCCGGTTGATAGATCACTGAAATAAGGTCATCAGCTTTGCTGCAATACCTTAAGTGCTGCCGAGGCAAGAAAACCTGAACGGCTTTTCTCTTCGGGATGATGCAGTACGTACTCATCGATGCGGTTGAGCAGGTAGCCGGGCAGTGTGATATTGAGTTTCTGGGCTTTGCCCAGATACTTGGTGACATCAATATCCACCAGAGCCCAGGTGCAGCCTGCGTACTGCGGATTGGCCGCATGAAGAGTGACTTTGTTCGCGGGCGGAATCGGCGAACCGTCTTCGGCCAGAATTTCGAAATGGCCCTCAATGGCTTCGCGAGCCATCGCCATCGCATCGTCCAAATCTTCACCGGCAGAGAAGCAGCCAGGAATATCCGGTACATCCACGCCCCAAGCGTGGTCGTTATCGCCTATTGAAATCGCAATCGGATAAAGCATGTTCATTGTCCTCCTGGGACGCCGCGCGTGGAGATCGTCAGAGCAGCGCCTGTTGCAAAATACTGATCGCCGTTTTTTTGAGCAGATCCTTTTTCGGATGAGGAACTGTCACCAGCCCTGGTTTGGTCGGATGCTTGAAGTGATGATGACTCCCCCTGATTCGAACCAGGTACCAGCCATCCGCAACGAGTTGGCTTATCAAAAATGGACTATTCACATCACCTCCCTGTGGTGTGCTTAGGTGGTTACTATACCTATTGAATTTTTACGATCAACACTATAACCACTGAGCCTTCTCTGGCGGCGCTGATCAGGTGCGAAGAAATCACTCTAGGAGGGCGGGAAGAGAGGGGTTGTCGATAACCTCAAATGAGGCGTTTTCTGTATTGCAGGGTTTTGCATCCCTACCGAAACGCCACGTTGTTCAATTCTCAGGCATAAAAAAACCGGCCACTCAGGACCGGTTTTTTTCTATCTGTATGTTCCCCGTCAAAACCATCTCAACGTGAGACCAAAATTCGATTGGAGCGGGTGAAGGGAATCGAAGCGTCTAGCAAATACTGGGTCTTTGTGGTGATTAATGGTTAAGGCATACATGTAGGCATACAAGGTGCTGCCTGCTGTGTACTGGTATCGAGTAGCAGACCCCGCAATTCAATAGGTCCTAAGCGTGGTAAAGACCCGGCCAAAGACAAGTAACTATGACAGATAACTGCCCTCTCCTAAGGGGAAGGTTGGCAGTTCGAACCTGCCCTGGGACACCATATAATTCGGGCCTCTCAAAGCTTTTTCCTGACAGATAAGTTTGGCTGTGACAGCGGGGTGGCAGCAAGAGGTTGAAAGAAGCCTCGCGGGACTATGCTCAGGCGGGGCTTTTTTTTGCCGGTTGTCGCCTCTCACGAAGGGTTATATCGGCAGTGCTGAACTTCCCGTTTCGGTATGACAAGTACGCTGCTTTGAATTTGAGCTTCTCAATCACCAGTGGCCATGTTCCAGCCAGCGTTCGATGCTTTCTCGCATAGGCCCTGCATCGGCCCAGGCGGCGGCGTCTACACGCTTGAGCTGTTCCACTTTTTGCTCAAAGGTACGCCAGTGCATGCCCTTCGGCTTTGGGATGTATTCGGCAGGAACGGTTAGGAAGCCTTCGGGGCAGCCTAGGGCGCTGCGCAGCTTCCACGAATGATCTGCGGCACGGTCGCGCTTGTTGGCCTGCTGGCTCTCGTAGTTGAGGCGCAGACAGAGACGGCAGGCGAACACGCGGCTCAGGTACAGCTTGGCGACTCGCCGGCCACAACAGGGGCACAGAAACTACGCCCGATTGCCCCCTAAGTGGCAGGGTGTCCAGGTAATCGGGACGGGGTAATCCTTAGACTCGGATTCTCCATTCGTTGTCAATCGATACCGCAGGCGCAGACGGTTTAGATTTTCGACGCCAATGCCGATTGTCCCGACCAATTCACCACTGCGCTTCCACATCCAGTTGCAGGTAGAGCCAGCGCGAATCAGCCCCGCACGGTGTAGCGCTCGAATGTCGATGGAGCGGTAGTCATCTGTCGAGTTCTTTTCCTTTGCTCTGCCCATTTTTGGAACCTAAATCAATTGGAAAATTCGCTATCAATACCGCGAACCCATGGTCCGCTTCTGGCCGAATGTTGCATGTCGCGAAGGGCTGCAGTCGACCCAAAGCAGCCCTTTGCGAAAGGCTGTTTACAACTGTGGATTCAACACACTGGATTTTGTGTAAGCGGGATCTCGGTTAAACCGGCGCTAGCAGCGCCTTGGGTGCTGCATTCGAGGCTTCAGACCACGCATTTCGGTCAACCTGGGGACGCGCTACACAGATCAGCTGTTGCTGTGATCGGCCGCCTTGGCTTTGCTTTGAGCTACAGCGGCATCAGCCTTCTGTTTCTGTGCAACCTGGTAGGCTTCCATCGAGACTTTCCGGGCCGACTCCATGCGATTGAACGTCTTGTCACCACCACCTGTGGCCATCGCCAGAGAAGAAACGGTCAGAGCGGCGATTACGAAGAGAGCTTTCATGGATTTCATTGGGGTATCCTCAAGTGAAACTTTGTGAACTGCTAACAGCGGGGTTTGTTTGCTAAAGCTGAACATCCTTGTTCAACGTGGCCTCATCATCCAGCCAGGGCGGTGTTTCTTACCGACTAGGTGCCTTGCTCCATATGCAGTTCGGTATCTCTGTTTTTTGCCCAAACGGTGAGCAGTACCATCGCCCCGAATCCACCGACGATGAGAACAGGATAGGCTGCCAGCAACTCCACCAGCGAGTACTTCCAGGCCAGCGGACGACAAACACCCAGCATGGCGGCATAGAACCACGACACGCCAGAGAGCGCTCCCGAGAACAGCGCCAGCATGCGCAGGTTGAAGGAGAGTTTCAGTAACGAACCGGCTTTTTTCAGCGCCGGCATTACCGCGCTATGCAACAGGAAGCCGTTAAAGGTCAACAGCACAACTATGCCGATTTTGGCTTGCAATTTTGGATTGAGGAAATACTCCATCCCCTTGCCCGCATAATCTATCCCGATAATACCAATGCCCGTAATCCAAAGAGCTACAAGTGCAAGTCCTACGATTTTTTGAAGACTTTCCAAGTGCGCGTCATTGTGGTGCCCTGACGCATCCCCCTTCAGGAGTTGCTTGACCATTGCAATGTCACTGGTCAAAACCAGCCCGATTGCCACACAGCAGGCGATAAGATGAAAATATACAACGCCCAAACGCGCAAATTCCACGGTGGACGAAGAAAACATACTAAGTTCCATGGTGACCTCTTGGTTATAACGCAGGATCAACTTGGCTCTCGGCAAGGCATGTTTGGAGTTTGCCGTTGCTGATTACAGCTAAGGTCCAGAAGTAGTATTAATTAATCTTGCAGCATTACGCTGTCAGGACAATAGCAATTTTCGCGAATGAATTTTTAATCATTCGATAATGTCCATTTTCAGGTAAAAAAACAAAATCCGCACTTGATGTATATGTAGTTTAACTTTCGCTTCTGGGGGGGCAGGCCTGGTTCGGAAACCTGTTAGCGTGTGGATCAGACAATGCTGGTGGGGTCGGCGGGGCTTCCACCCCATTCGAGGAAACGGATCTTGTGAACTTCGCCCTTACTGTCTTCGTAGACCAAGGTCACCGGTACCACGCCGGTCTTATCGGAGGTATCCGTGCGCTGCAGTACCCGTTTCACATCGATGTCCATCCCGTAGTGGTATTCGACGGCTGATACATGCGCGCCGGGATCTAGCAGGTTGTTATGGTCGAAGACACTTGGTGCAAGACTGGAAATCACGGCACTGACAATTGTGGCCATGCTCATAAGGTTGTACCTCCACTGAAGTTCACTTAATGAGGACTTAATGTGACACGTGATGGAGGTGAAGTTCGCCTCGCCGCGACGAACGCGCCTGCCTGAAAAGCCTGTAGCGGATGCAAACTCCCGGCAATTCCCCGCGCTTGACGCCCCTCGACCATTCGTCCATTAAACGCCGTATTTGCTGGTCAAAGTCTGTTTTTGAAGGATGTCATCTCATGTCTTGATGGATTCTCGCGCAAGGTTTCACTTGGTGGCTGTGACGGTACATGGGCCGAAAACACCTGCTATCGGGCTAGGGGAGATATACGGGGTATTGATGGGCTGCTGCCTGTCGTGATGGACTGAAAGCTACCCAAGTTACCGTTTGCCACGCCTGGTAAAATCGGAGTTCCAGTTCATTATCGACCCCGAATCGCTGATATCATTCTTATTTGAAAAACACCCCCAGACCTTAAGAATCATTCCCAATTAAACAACGTTTTTTCCACCGCTGATTGGATCCGTAATACGGCAAATTAAGTGCATACACTGGAATTTATACCTCTGCCTATTTCGGAGATCGAACCCAATTAAGGAACCAGACGTGCACAGAGAATGGGGAAAACTCTTGCCAGTAACCGGATGGGCGGTCGTGGTTGAGCACGACCCAACACTGCGCATGTTGATGGTTGAAATCTTGACCGAAATCGGTCTTCGCTCATTGGATTTCGAAACCGCCGATGATGCTTTGAACTACCTACTGAGCATGCCAGAGGGTTGTCCGCTGGTGATTGCGGATCATGATTTGCCGGGTCACCTCAAAGGTATTGGACTCATAAAGAAGGTGAAGGCGAGGTGGCCTTCTACCGCTACGATTCTCACTTCCGGCTACGGGCTGGATGCCTCAATTGTGCCCTACTCAACGCTATACCTGGAGAAGCCCTTATTTATGGACGATCTGGTTGTGGCTGTAGCAAAGCTACTTCAGCCTGGTCACCCCCTCAGAAAAACGTCGTGACGGTTTATGAACCATGAGTTTGCCTACGCTCCGTTTTACATGCTTGCATGAGGGCCACCCCGGGCAATATTTGTATTCAGAGCTGATGCTTGAATCGAGTGTCTGCTTTTACCCTGGTGATGATGACATTTGAGTTTTCGGGCTACTGGTTGAAGGCCAAGCAAGTGGTCGGATCATGGAGCTTTGATATCAGCCCTAACTCTGAAGACGCCCCCGAAGTGGAACAGGAGTGCCCAAAATGCTTTTGGTCGCCATTGTGCGACAGTCCGCAATGGGGCGCTGCTTGTCATGAAGGGCTGCAATCAATCCAAAAATAGCCGGTGAAAAGTGGCTGCAATCTGGTCGGGCTGTTTTTCTTTGGCATGACCTCGTCCTTTCCGTGCCTACGTTAATAGCTGAACAGATCGATGAGTGATAACACTGCCCCCGTGGAAAAAATGAGGAGGATCAGTACGAAGGTTTGGATTATCGGCGTATTACGCATGTGAGTGATCCGTCGGAATGGGCAGTGCATCTCGTTCAAGATTTTCGGTGACTAGAAATCTTGTTGCCTTAGTACCCAATCCAACAGCTATCACGCTGATGAGAAAGAAGCTGACGAGGAAAAACCACCAGAGGATATTGAGTTGGTTGGTGGCGGCAATCGAGTTAGTCATACTACGGTGCAGGCATTTGAACAATACATCGGCTAAATGCATAGGGAGGCCCCCCAGGTGTGCTGCTTATCTAGTTGTAGTAGCTTCAACGACCCAATAATTCCCTAGATGTGAACATTGCATTCTCTATGCCAGAGCTGAACGTTGTTTAATTTCTGGTCGAAGTGATCCATAGCGGCGCACAAGGAGGTGCCGCTTGCGGTATTTCGGCAACAAAACTAATCAGATAGCACGGTATTAAAGCCCATGTATGGGGATTGTTTCCCCGGAGTGCGGGGATAACCGCCCAGTGCGGCCAAAGCAAGGGGGCATTGAGGGGGGAAAAATTTGGAGTGAACGCTAACCACAGACCTCAGTGACAGCCCTCTCGGTGCGTTTAATTTTTTGCTTGAGATCAGTGGTTATGCGCTGTTTTTTAAATTGCTGTTCGAGAAAAGCCTGACTCCCTTGGTTTTTCAATTCTGCATCGGTGGCAGCGTTTTTCGCCTCCAACTGGGCAGCGTGAGCGTTTATGACAGCTTCAACCTCAGCATCATTGTTTGCCGTATCCAGCGCGTTGACCAATCTGGCGACCTCAGTATGCTCGGCGTCTTCGTATGCTTCGATAGACAGTCCCGCAGCCATCGCTCGCGCTCGAGTTTCCAGGGTTTTCAGAAGCTGCTGTGATGCCTTGCACACCGTATCCTTTCGTTCGTTCTCGATAGATTTCCATTCCATCAGCTTATGCGTCGTCACACCAATCATCGTGATGAAGACGGTGGCCCCAATCAAACTGCCTCTCACGTTTCGCTACCTCAAATGAGTTTTGTGAGTGATTCCCGAATCCGTTAGAGATATTAGAAGCGTAGCAGGACGGCGCTAAAAATGGCTTCGAGTCGTTTTTTGCCATGACTGACTGCTTTTGGCCGATTGCTGCCCCGCTCGAGACACAACAAACAATCTGCGCGCTTCGCACGGAAAGTAAGCATTCAAGCTGCTCTGCGTGACAAGTGCAATTGCGCCCAAGATTGGGGAAGTGGGTTTGGACTTTCCTCACTTGTGTGGATAGCAGACATTAACTGGTTGAATTTAATACGAACAATTTGTGGCACAGATCTTGCCGATTGACCGTGTAGCCAAGCTATCAATACCTTGGAGAACACGATGACAATGGGTTCGCTTCGCCCTCATAACTCAGTATTCAAAGACAATTACCCTGGACTGAAGGTGCCGGTTTTTGTCGGCCTGCTGGGTGTTCTCTGGCTGATGGTCAGCCAGGGAGCGGAGGCGGCGATCCAGTGCCAACGCACGTTGGTGGCCAATGTCGTCGCAATGGACCAACCGCTGATATTCAATCGGCTCGGTGCGCAGAACGTCAATGGCATGATGTTCGCCTTGCGCAGCGATGTCGTGGATACCAATGGTGTGTTGATTACGCAAGGCGGCGCAGCCGTACCCGGGCGCGTCATTCTACGTCCGGACAAGCGCCCGCGACCTCTAGTGTTGCGGGTTGCCGCTGGCGATTGCCTCACGGTCAATGTGCAGAACTTGCTGGCATTCCAGGCCAACCCCAACGGACAGGACGATCACCAAGAGGGGGCTGTTGGCGGTGAACTGCATGTCGACAATCAGGTTCTGGATCGCCATGTCGGCTTCCAGGTCACAGGCCTGCAGGCAGTGAATTCAATCAATGACATTGCCGCCAACACCGGACGCAATGACAACAACCTGCTGGCACCGGGGGGAAGCCGGAGCTATACCCTCTTTGCCGAGCGCGAGGGCACGTTCGTTGCGACCAGCTACGGCGCAACATTCGGCGGGGAAGGTTCAGCGGGCAACGTGAGTAATGGCCTGTTTGGCCAGATAGTGGTCTTGCCCAAGGGCGGACGCGCGTACCACAACACGGTGACCGAGGAAGAAATGCGTCTGGCAACTCGGGGACGCACTCCGGCCGGTCAACCAATCATTGACTATGAAGCGCGCTACCCGAGCCGCGAGCCGTGGATTGCGGAAGGCAAGGCCGGCAAGCCGATACTCAACATGGTCGATGGCAGTGAAATCATCGCCAGTAATACCGATGCCCTGGTAATGGGCCCCAATTCCGACGGTAGTTTCCCCGCGTCTACCTATCCGCTCGAGAGTCAGGGCAAACGCAATCCTGCTCTGCCCAACCGTCTGGAACCGTTCCGCGATTTTGCAGCAGCGCTTCACGACCAGTCGGCAGTCGTCCAGGCATTTCCCGGGTATTGGGGTGACCCGGTATTTGGTCAAATGCTCGATCCGGTTCGCGATGCCTTCATGATCAACTATGGCGCTGGCGGAGTGGGAGCCGAGGTGATTGCCAACCGCGTGGGCGTCGGTCCGATGCATGACTGCCTGTCCTGTGCCTACGAAGAATTTTTCCTCAGCGCGCATGCCGTCGGTGATATCGCCATGCTGGTGGACGTGCCGGCCAACGTCGGCCTCGAACAGTTGGCTCCTGGCCAAGTGCCGCAGGCACAAAGCGTTGGCATCAAGGCGAGCATGGCGCTGTATCCGGCCGAACCGTCCAATGTCAACCACAGTTACTTGGGGGATGCGGTCAAGTTTCGCAATGTCAGCGTTGGCTACGAGCAGCACGTGTTCCACCTTCATGGTCACCAGTGGCTGTTCAATCCCAACGACGATAACTCCGACTACATGGATGCGCAGGGTGTGGGACCGGGTTCGGGTTATACCTATGAAATCGCCAATGGCGGTTCCGGGAACCGCAATCGGGTGGTCGGCGATGCCATTTATCACTGCCATTTCTACCCACACTTTGCCCAAGGCATGTGGGCCATGTGGCGTATTCATGATGTGTTCGAAGAGGGCACCCGGCTAGCTGTAACTGAAGACGGAGAGGCCGGTTTCCATGACCAACCCTTTGCGTTACGCAGCGGCCTTCCGGCACGGCAGGCAAGGGCGCTGCCCGACGGCGAGATCATTGCCGGCACGCCGATCCCGGCCATTGTGCCATTGCCGGGCAAGGCCTTACCGCCAATTCCTGGCAAAGTAGTGGTGATCCCCAAGGTCAGCGGCGAACAGATAGCTGGCACCGATGAAGAAAATGAGTCTGGTGACGATTCCGGCTCGAACGCCCCGGCCCAAGGCCGGATTGTCGGTTCGCTGGCGTTGGTTGACCGAAGCGAAGCCAACCGCAATGCGGATGGAAGCCTGAAAAACCCAGGTTATCCGTTCTGGATCGGCGGGCTGGAAAGCACGGTTGGCCAACGTCCGCCCACACCGCCATTGGACATGCTGGATGCGACAAAAGCCCAGGCCTTGCGCGATACCGGCAAGGCCCTATGGGCTGCACTCGATCCAGCCCAGGCAGGCGGTTGGGATGGTGGTCTGCCACGGCATGCCCTGGATGGCTGGTCTGCGGGTGGCGAAGCGCATATGGCAACTACCACATTAGACATGAGCAAAGAGGTCCAGCGCGCAAAACCGGTGTATTTCCCCGAGGAGGGCACCGAGGTCGAACAATCGGCGATGGCCTTCCACGCCCAGCCCGCGCACGCCAGCTATGCCGTGCTGCCGAGCGGCCAGTTGCAACCGCGGAATTTCCTAACCAATGGTGCGCCGCCTGTGGCGGGCGCCCCCTTCTTCGAACCCTGCATGGATGACCGCCAAATGCGCTTGACCCGCAGTGCCGGGGCCGGTTTCTTCAACAGTGGTGAACGACTCGACGGTCAGTCCTTCACCGGCTTCTCGCCCTACAGTGCGGACCACCCGCGAGTCTACAAAGGCGCCAACATCCAGTTCGATGCGGTGTTCAACAAGGTCGGATACCACTTCCCACAGACTCGTATCCTGACCCTTTGGGAGGACGCCTGGCCGGTGATCAACAAACAGCGCCCACCGGAACCCCTTGTCATGCGCATGAATACATTTGACTGCACGATGTATCAGCACACGAATCTGGTGCCGTCGGTATACGAATTGGACGATTACCAGGTTCGCACGCCCACCGATATCATCGGGCAGCACATCCACCTGCCAAAGTGGGACCTGACCTCCGCCGATGGTTCGGCCAATGGCTGGAACTATGAAGATGGTGTGCTTTCGCCGTCCAGCGTGGTTGAGCGCATTCACGCCATAAGAGTTTTCAACAGTTGTCAGGATGGTGATTCGCGCGAGGGCACAGCGGACTGTCCAGTTGCTAAATCCCATCCGTATTTCGGACGGTTCAACCGAGCCGACTGGGTCGGCGCACGTACCACTCTGCAGCGTTGGTTCGCCGACCCGGTGGTGAACATTCATAACGTCGACCGGGGACTGGGCAATATCTTTACCCATGACCATTTTGGCCCCTCAACACACCAACAGATCGGTCTCTATGGGACGGTACTTGCCGAACCTGCCGGTTCCAGCTGGTTCCATGCCGAGACGGGAGAGCCCTTGTACAATGGTGGCGGTCGCCAGGACGGTGGACCAACTTCCTGGCAGGCGGTGATAACTACCGGCGATCACAACGGCGACGGCAAGAACGACAGCTTCCGTGAGTTTTTCCTCGAGTTCAGTGACTATCAGCATGCCTATGAAGCGGGCGTGTACGTGGGGGCAGGTCCGGATGGCATTCCCGACGCGGCGGCCTATCCGGCAACTGCCGATAGCTTCCGCTATGCAATCAATCCACCTGCGAGGGCGAACGCCGGCAATCTGCTGGACTCAGTGGTGGAGGGTGCCGGGGGCATTCTGCTGACGTGCCCGGTGCGACCTTGTCCGCAAGCTATTTCGGCGTCCGATCCGGGCATCTTCGTCGTCAACTACCGCCACGAACCGTTGGGACTGCGCATCTATGATCCTGCCAAAATGGCCCCGGATGGCAACCGTGGCATGCAGGCCGATGGTTTGGGTGGCGACCTTGCCTTTGCCCTACAGAACCGTACCGACCGCGCTATCCCGGCCTTCAATCTGGAGCCTGGCAAGATCAACTCGGCGACGGGGCCCACTGGCGGGATCACCCGATTCCCGCCGCACATCAATCGCGGCGACCTTCCGGGCGACCCCTTCACACCGATGTTGCGCACCTATTCCGGCGACAATGTGCGCCTGCGTGTGAATGCCGGTGGCCATGAAGAGGAACACAACGTCACCCTCCACGGAGTGAAATGGCTGCATTCCGGTACCGGCTTCGGTAACAGCTCCAACACCGGCTGGAAGGCCGCGCAGATGGTGGGTATTTCCGAGCAGCTCGGTTTCATGGCGCCGGTGGCAATGATGTCCAGCGCCAGCAGCGATACCGGCGACTACCTGTATTCCATGGATGCCTCGCTCGAGGGTTATTGGAGCGGATTGTGGGGTGTCATGCGCAATTACACACTACCGCGCAATGACCTGTTCGCTTTGCCCAACAATCCAAGACCCGTAGCGGCACGCAACACGGTGAACTTCAGCGGTGTGTGCCCACGTATCTCACCGAATCCGAATGGCATCGGCACCCGACCCACCGTGCAGCGCAACTATGAGATCGTGGCGGCGCTGGCCAATGACATTCTCGGGAATCCGTTGAACCTGACCATCGGTGATCCGGCGGGGGCCGGCCAGCACGTCGGCGGGCCGCTAAATTCCCTTGGAGGCACGCTGGTCTACAACCCTCGGCCGGTGTCTGTGCCGCTGGTAAGCGTGTTTGATCCAGAGGATGGCGAGACGTTCACCATCGGCGGGCAATCCGGCCCGCTGCACGACCCGACGGCAATCCTCTATGTGCGCAAGGCGGATCTTGATCCAATCACCGGCAAGCTGAAGGCGGGCGTTCCTGTGGAACCTTTGGTGCTACGGGCAGCGGCGGGAGATTGCATCAACATTACTCTGGAAAACCGCCTGCCGATCACAATGCCGGACCTGCCTAACTTCGCGGTCATGCAGGGCACAGTCAAACGTGATCGATTGGGGGCGCAAGGTGCAACCACGTTCAACAACAATCTGATGCGCCCCTCAAGTCACGTCGGACTGCATGCGCAACTATTGACCTACGACATCAGCAAGTCGGACGGTTTCAACGTCGGTCTTAACCCGGTGCAAACCGTTCCACCACGTCTGGGTGGCGCCAGTGTGTGGCCCAGCCGTACCTACCAATACTACGCCGGGCATTTTGAACGCGCCGGGCAACCGGTGGCCTCACAACTGGGTCGCAACGTTGACATTATCGAGGCTACCCCCATCGAGTTTGGTGGTCTGAACATGATGCCGGCTGATCCCATCAAGCAGCCGCAGAAAGGTCTGGTTGGCGCCATGTCGATCGTACCCCAAGGCGCAACATGGCAAGAGGATGCCAGTTCGCGAGCCTCTGCCACGGTACAACCCATTGGTGGCGCTGCCTACCGTGACTTTGCCATGGTCTGGCAGAAATCCTTGAACATGCGCTGGGCAAACGGTCGACCGGTCGAGAACATGTCTTCGGAGGGGCCGGGAATCCCTAACGATCCCAAAGATAACTCGGACATGGCCATTAACTACAAGACCGAACCGCTCTGGTATCGCTTTGCTCGTGCGCCGAATGCGCCTTTTGGTTTGGCAGGCGGTAATGGGCTGGGTGCGGTGACCAACGCTCATATGGCTTATAGCAATGCCTTGGTGGGTGGAGATCCGGTGACACCAATCCTGCACGTAAAACCTGGCCAACCGTTTCGCACTCACGTGATGATGCCTTCGGGCGGTAGCCGTGGCGCGACCTTCCAGCTGGACGGCCACGTCTGGGCGTTTAACCCCTTCCAGGCGCAGTGGGTCGATTTCTCCGGTTACCCAATGCGAAACGCCGGGATCGGCTCGGTACGCTTCGGCTACAATCCGTTGGCGATGTACATCGGTGCACAAGAAAGCGTGCTGCCGGCAGCCCACTTCAGTTTCATGTTTCCTTCCGCGGGAGGCAGTAATGCAATACCTGGTGATTACCTGTACCGAGACTACGCAGCCTTTGGCAACGTCGGAGGCCTGTGGGGCCTGTTGCGGGTGAGCCAAGAGCCGGAGCCCCCTGTATCGCCTTAGTGGTCCGATGAATGACTTGCATCCCGGCGATCCAAGAAGGGGCTGGTATTCGAAGACGGAATACGCAAACGTTGGATGGCTGTAATCATTTCGGTCCCGCTACTGATGGATGCGGGCCTCTAGCTTGGCGAGTAGGGTAACGAGCAGGGGGCAGTGGCGTCCCGTGCACTCAATGAGCCTTCGTCCAGTGGACCGCCAGAGGCAGATGGGTGACCGAGGAGATATTGGAGACACGAATGACGGCCATACATTGGATGTCGACACCGAATAAAACGCCCGGTGGAACTGCACCGACCATGCTCTGCAAAACTGGAATAGGGGCTAAACAGGTCCTCCGTGTTCTTCAAGCCCTTGGATGAGGAGGTCAAAAGCCTGTTGAAGGAATGGTGAGGTACACAGTATAGAGGCGAGCATATGCCTTTCACGACTGGCCGGAATGGCCGTTATCTGGCTTTTGCGAAGGGCAGCTATTGGCCGACTTCTGTCTGTTACGAGGGGCGAGAGAACGACCAATAGTTGACAGCGGCGAGGCAAAATCGACAGTGGATTTGCATTCAGGCGCAGGCCAAGTCCCTGATCCTGAGGACTGTGGTGGTTGAGCAGTTGGAGTGCCTGGCTGTTGCGCGGATGCCAAGGCCTGCACCGAGCAGTTCCGTAACGCGCTTGTGCAGATCTGCATCAATCGGCCGGCCCTGATACTTACCTGCAGCTTTGGCCTTCTCGATACCTTGGGCCTGACGCTCGCGGCGTTGCTCGTAATCCTTGCGCGCAATGGCTGCCATCATTTCCACCAGCATCGAGTTGATAGCGCCAAGCATCCGACCGGTGAACTCGTCGCCCTTCGTGTCCTGCATTCCCTGGTGACTGGTCGGCAGATCGAGCGCGACGATGCGCAGGCCCTTGGAATCAATCGTTGCCTTGAGCTTCTGCCAGTCCTCCACCGGCAGGCGGGAAAGCCGGTCTATCGACTCCACCAGCAGCACGTCACCCTTGCGAGCATCTTTGAGCAGACGCAGCAACTCGGGCCGGTCTGCGGAGGCGCCGCTGGCATTCTCCAAATACACGCTCGCGATGACCTTGTTATGTTCGCTGGCGAACTGGTCAAGCGAGGCTTGGGCGCGGCTGGCGTCTTGTTCTTCGGTCGATGCTCGGAGGTATGCGCGGATGAACATGATGTGCCTTCCGTATCAGTTAGGGTGCTCTACTAACACTGTTGCACTATGAGTGTCACTTATCAAGTGGAAAGGACAAATAAATTTGAATGTGCGCGTATCAGCTAAGGCATACCTATAACAGGCGTAGTCGCATTATGGCGCCTGAGATGTCTTGAGCATTCCGGTCCAGCGTTTCCATGGCCGCAATCGCGTTAGCGGCGACGCTCCCAACTCCATTCTCAGAAAGCCATTTGGTCACCTGCTCAATGGCCGCACATATGGCGTGCTGGTTGTGCAGGAGCAGTGTGAGTGCGTCTGCTGTGGCTATGTTGACTTCAGAGTTATCTGACATGGGTATCGTCCTTGAGTAACTGGTGCGGGAAGACTAGCTGAACTCGCCGCTGGCTCGAGCCACTTCTCCAGATCAGCTGACGCCAGGGCGATTACACTGACTTGACCACCCATTTGCATTCGACCTAAGCAGCCATCTGCGCCGGATTGACTCGCCTCCCCTTAGCAAACATGACCGGCAGTGAACGACCCATGCTGCCCATCGCGAAGGGCGGAGATCGGCCGTTCTCTGCCTGTCGACTCTTGTGTGTGCATTGGTCAACCGTATGCAAACGGCGGTCACCGCGAATGCAAATGTCTTGTGAGTGGCAATGCATTGGGTGGCCATGTGCGATGCAATTAAGCGTTTAGGAACACTTGAGAATTCACCACATTCAACGTGTCGCATGAGGCTAACCGCTCCACGACGACCTCTTCGCTTCGATAAAAGAGGCCGATGGTAGTGGGTAATCCTGCGTTGCTGCCTGCCTGAGCGTGGGCCGGACCAATGAGAGATCGCTGTCCCAGTGTTTGTAGAATGGGCGTCAAAGTGCGCGTGGAATCCGCAGACCAACTTTCACAGAGGCTAAACCCCCTTGAAATACTGGACTTGGGGGTTATCGCAGACGAATGAAGGAATGTGTCAAAGTCGAAAAACCGGCGCGGTTATGCCGCTTGACGGCAACACGCTGGAAGGCCGGGCCGGATCGACTACCAGCCTTTGACCCCGCTCATGTCAGGCAACTTGTGGGCGATGCCCTTGTGGCAGTCGATACAGGTGGCCTGCCCGCTGGCCAGTGCTGTGGAGTGCATATTGGCGGCGCGTTTGCCCTGACGGGTAAAGTCCATGAATTCAAAGTTATGGCAATTGCGGCATTCTCGGGAGTCGTTTGCCTTGAGCCGCCCCCACTCGTGTTCGGCCAGTTCACGCCGCATACCGAGAAATTTTTCCCGGGTATCGATCGTTCCGAATACCTTGCCCCACACCTCTTTGGAAGCCTGCATCTTGCGGGCAATCTTGTGCGTCCACTCATGCGGGACGTGGCAGTCCGGACAAGTGGCTCGTACGCCAGAGCGATTGGTGTAGTGAATGGTGT
>NZ_AKJS01000131.1 GCF_000282215.1 Pseudomonas sp. GM21 | reverse complement strand
CACACCCAGGCTTATTCGGTGGCGGACAGTTCCCGCTCAACCCCAACGGATCAACCCACCCCGTCGGATTCGGCGTGTACTGGTACTGATTCAACCCACCCGCCAACTTGATCGGGTCTGGCGTCAGGTACCGTCCAACATCCGGATCATAGTACCGATGCCGGTTGTAGTGCAGGCCGCTCTCGGCGTCGAAGTACTGCCCCTGAAAGCGCAACGGCTGCTCAAGCTGCTCTCCCCCGCCCAGCGCCAGATGCGTGACCTTGCCATAGGCGTTGTACTTGGCCGACCAGACAATCTCGCCGCCAAAATCGGTCAGTTCCTGCGGGGTGCCGAGGTGGTCGAGTTGGTAGTAAAACGGGCAGGCCTTGCGTGGGCCTTTGCCGTCGAGCATGGCCAGCGGGCGGAAGCTGTCGGGTTCGTAGACGTAGCTGCGGTAGTGTTCGCGGCTGCTTTCGGCGATGAGGTTGTCGCCTTGCCAGAAGAATTCGG
>NZ_AKJS01000130.1 GCF_000282215.1 Pseudomonas sp. GM21 | reverse complement strand
GCCTGCGAGGCTGCGTTCGGCTGCGAAGCAGTCGTGAATTCAGACACTGCGGTCTCTCAAGGAGACCGCATTCACCGGGTTTACGACTGCTTTGCAGCCGAACGCAGCCTCGCAGGCTCGCAGGCTCGGCAGCTGCTACAGGGAGCGTTACTTGCAGACGTTGGCAATTGCCTCGGCCAGCAAATCCAGACGCGTCGCATCGATCCCCGCCACGTTGGCCCGGCCGGAGTTGACCATGTAAACGCTGTGATGATCGCGCAGCTGTTTAACCTGCTCAGCCGTCAAACCGGTGTAGGAGAACATCCCGCGTTGCACGCCAATGTGCGCAAAACGCTCGCGCAAACCATAGGGTTCCAGCGCTTCGACCAGGCCGCTACGCAATTGAGCGATACGCAAACGCATGGCTTCCACTTCGTCGGCCCATAGGCTTTTCAGCTCTGGATCGCCAAGAATGGTCGCCACCACGGCGGCACCGTGATCCGGCGGCGTCGACCACAGATTGCGGGCGATGTTGGCCAGTTGGCTGCGGATGTCCACCAGCTTGTCAGCGCTTTTCGCACAGACAATCAGCGCGCCGGTGCGGTCGCGGTACAAACCGAAGTTCTTCGAGCAGGAACTGGTGATGAGTACTTCCGGCAACGCGTCCGCGAACAAGCGGGTCGACCACGCATCCTGCTCCAGACCATCGCCGAAACCCTGGTAGGCGAAGTCGATCAACGGCAACAGATCGCGACTGCGCACGACGTCCAGCACGCGGTGCCAGTCATCATGGGACAGATCGAAACCGGTCGGGTTGTGGCAGCAGGCGTGCAGCAACACCACGTCGCCCTTCGGTGCTTCATTCAGCACCGCAAGCATGGCGTCGACGTCGAGGCGATTATCACTGCCGACGTACGGGTAGTGACTGACCTTGACCCCGGCCGCCGCGAAAATGGTTTCGTGGATCGGCCAGGTCGGGTTGCTCAACCACACGCCACGGCCCGGCAGGCATTGGGCGATGAAATCGGCGCTCAAACGCAACGCACCGGTGCCGCCCGGCGTCTGGGTCGCCCCGGCGAGTTGCCCGGCGATCAGCGCGGAGTCCGCGCCGAGCACCAGTTCACTGATGGCTTTGCCGAACGCCGGCTCGCCGTGACCACCGATGTAGGTCTTGGTGGTTTGACGATCCACCAGACGCTGCTCGGCAAGCTTCACCGACTGCGGAATCGGCGTCAGGCCCTGGGCGTCTTTGTAGACACCCACACCGAGGTCGAATTTGCGCGGGTTTGGGTCCTGCGCATAGGCTTCCATCAAACCGAGAATCGGATCGCCGGGGACTCGACCGATGGCGTCGAAATGCATTATTTGCGGCCCTCGGCGTCCTTGGCCACTTCGTCAGTGCGTGCGGCCATGATGAAGTCGTTGCGGTGCAGGCCTTTGATGGAGTGGCTCCACCAGGTGACGGTGACTTTGCCCCATTCGGTCAGCAGGCCAGGGTGGTGACCTTCAGCCTCGGAGATTTCGCCGACGGCGTTGGTGAACGCCAGTGCGTGTTTGAAGTTTTTGAACAGGAACTGTTTTTCCAGCTGCATGACGCCGTCGCGGACTTCGATGTTCCAGTCAGGGATCTGCTTGATCAGTACCGGCAACTCTTCGTCGCTGACCTGAGGGGCACCGGCCTGGCAGGCTTCGCAGTGGGCTTGGTTCAATGTGGACATGATGAATTCCTGAAATCGAATTATTGGAAATCGGCCGTCAGTGTCACCACGCTAAACCAAAGCGTCGGTTCCTGACAGGCTCACTTGATTCTAAAAGCAGCGGATCACGCAGCCTTTGCCTTCGGCGGAAATTTCGGGGTGTGCAAGCCCAGCTGCATGCCTTGTTTGACCATGCTCATGATGTCTTCATGGGCTACATCAAACAGACGCTTGAGGTTCGGCAAGACAAAGTACAGCGGTTGCAGGATGTCGATGCGATACGGCGTGCGCATGCATTCCAGCGGATCGAACGCCTGATGTTCAGGCTCGTTGGACAGGCAGTAAACGGTTTCTTTTGGCGAAGAAAGAATGCCGCCGCCGTAAATGCGCAGACCTTCAGCGGTATCGACCAGGCCGAACTCGATGGTCATCCAGTACAGGCGCGCCAGGTACACGCGTTCTTCCTTGGTCGCTTGCAGGCCAAGTTTGCCGTAGGTATGGGTGAACTCGGCAAACCAGGGGTTGGTCAGCAGCGGACAGTGGCCAAAAATCTCGTGGAAAATGTCCGGCTCTTGCAGGTAATCCAGCTCTTCGCGGGTACGAATAAACGTCGCCACCGGAAACTGCTTGCTGGCCAGCAATTCGAAAAAAGTCTGGAAGGGGATCAGCGCCGGAACTCGGGCCACTTGCCAGCCGGTGGTTTCACCGAGGACTTTGTTGATTTCACCGAGTTGCGGAATGCGGTCGTGGGGCAGACCGAGTTTTTCGATACCGTCCAGGTATTCCTGGCACGCACGACCTTCGATCACTTTCAGTTGACGAGTGATCAGCGTGTTCCACACCGCGTGTTCTTCAGCGGGGTAGTCGATAAAACCTTGCGCATCGGGCTCGCGAGCCACGTATTGCGTCTGCTTCATGCTGCTCTCCTGCTAGGGGATTCGTTCTTGTTATGTGCTGCTATGGACCTAGAAATACCCCAAGAGGTGCGTCGTTACAGCGGGTGCTGGGTGGTTTGCGTAGGAAAAGTCGCCATTTTTCGTAAAATATTCGTTACGGAATCGCGGCGATCGCGCAGCTATTGAGATTTGCCGGTTTGAAAAGGCGCTCAGGTGTCACATAATCTTGACGACTACTTTGGCGTCAGCGCAGAAAATTTCTTGCGCGGGGCCTCGATTCCCCATTTCTTCGGGCCTTTATATGCGTATTAAAGTCCACTGCCAGAACCGCATCGGTATCCTGCGCGACATTCTCAACTTGCTGGTGGAATACGGGATCAACGTCGCCCGGGGCGAGGTCGGCGGTGAGCATGGCAATGCGATCTACCTGCATTGTCCAAACCTGATCAACATTCAGTTCCAGGCGCTGCGTCCGAAATTCGAATCGATTGCCGGAGTATTCGGCGTCAAACGCGTAGGGCTGATGCCCAGCGAACGTCGGCACATGGAGCTCAATGCCTTGCTCGGCGCCCTGGAGTTTCCGGTGTTGTCGATCGACATGGGCGGCTCCATTGTCGCGGCCAACCGGGCGGCGGCGCAGTTGCTCGGGGTGCGTGTGGATGAAGTGCCGGGGATTCCGCTGTCGCGGTACGCCGAGGATTTTGATTTGCCGGAGCTGGTGCGGGCTAACAAGTCGCGCATCAATGGGCTGCGGGTCAAGGTCAAGGGCGACGTGTTTCTGGCCGACATCGCGCCGTTGCAATCGGAGCATGACGACAGCGAAGCCATGGCCGGTGCAGTGCTGACGCTGCACCGCGCGGACCGGGTGGGTGAGCGCATCTACAACGTGCGCAAACAGGAACTGCGCGGGTTCGACAGCATTTTTCAAAGCTCGAAAGTGATGGCGGCAGTGGTGCGCGAAGCCCGGCGCATGGCGCCGCTGGATGCACCGCTTCTGATAGAAGGCGAAACCGGCACCGGTAAAGAGTTGCTGGCGCGCGCTTGTCACTTGGCCAGCCCGCGCGGGCAATCTCCATTAATGGCACTCAACTGCGCCGGCTTGCCGGAGTCGATGGCTGAGACCGAGTTGTTCGGTTACGGCCCCGGCGCCTTCGAAGGCGCGCGCGCCGAAGGCAAGCTGGGTCTGTTGGAGCTGACTGCGGGCGGTACGCTGTTTCTCGATGGCGTAGGGGAAATGAGCCCGCGCTTGCAGGTGAAATTGCTGCGCTTCCTGCAGGACGGTTGCTTCCGTCGCGTAGGCAGCGATGAAGAGGTGTATCTGGATGTGCGGGTGATCTGCGCAACCCAGGTGGATTTGTCCGAACTGTGCGCGCGGGGCGAATTTCGCCAGGATTTGTATCACCGCTTGAACGTCCTTTCGCTGCACATTCCGCCATTGCGTGAATGCCTCGACGGTTTGACGCCGTTGGTGGAGCACTTCCTCGACCAGGCCAGCCGGCAGATCGGTTGCCCACTGCCGAAACTGGCGCCGGCGGCGATGGAGCGGCTGAGTCATTACAACTGGCCGGGCAATGTCCGGCAATTGGAAAACGTGTTGTTCCAGGCGGTTTCATTGTGTGAGGGCGGGACGGTCAAGGCCGAACATATTCGTCTGCCGGATTACGGTGTGCGTCAGCCGCTTGGCGATTTTTCGCTTGAGGGAGGGCTTGACGAGATTGTCGGGCGTTTCGAGAAAGCGGTGTTGGAGCGGTTGTACTCCGAGCATTCCAGCAGTCGGCTGCTGGGTAAGCGCCTGGGGGTCTCTCACACCACCATTGCCAATAAGTTGCGTGACTATGAAATTGGCAAAACTTGAGCGTTAACTGATCTGATAAACAAGAATGGTAAGTTGTTGTTAATCATTCTCCGGCGCTTCGAAATGTTAATTGAAGCGCTACCACCCCGCCGTTGATCTGAATCATGGATTTCGCCAAGCAAGCCATCTAGGCTGAAGCTCAAAGTTTGGCAGGAGCGATAACCATGCCATCAGCGGATGACTCTACCCAGCAAGCGCGCAAAGAAACCCGTCTGTTCTTTTTCCTGATTGTCGTTCTCTTCCCACTGCTGTCGGTGGCGATAGTGGGTGGTTACGGTTTCTTTGTCTGGTTTCTGCAAATGTTGCTCGGCCCTCCTGGTTCACTTCACTGATCGTTGTCCATCTTTAGCAAAAAGACGGGGAGTACGGGTCATGGAAAAGACGCTGCATATTGCCAGTCTGGTGGTGCTTGCCCACCCTGAATTGTTCGAGGCGGTGAAAGCCAACTTGCGGTTGCTCGAAGGCGTTGAACTGCACCAGGAAAGTCCCGCCGGCAAGCTGGTTGTGGTGCTGGAGATGGAAGACGAAAGTGAGATTTCCCGGCGCATCAGCGAGATCAATGGCTTGCCGGGTGTGCTCAATGCCGCCCTCGTTTATCACGAGATTCTCGATGTGACGGGAGAAAGCACATGCCTATGACTCGACGCGAGTTTGTCAAAGCCCAGGCAGCCGGGATCGCCGCAGCGGCGGCGGGGCTCCCGGTGTTTACCTCTGCCAGCAACCTGATCACCGAAGAAGACCGGGTGGCCCTGGACTGGAATAAAGCGCCTTGCCGTTTTTGCGGAACCGGGTGCAGCGTCATGGTGGCGACCAAGGACAATCGGGTGGTCGCCACTCATGGTGATGTGAAAGCCGAGGTCAATCGCGGACTGAACTGCGTCAAAGGCTACTTCCTGTCGAAAATCATGTACGGCGTTGATCGCCTGACCCAGCCGCTGTTGCGCATGACCAACGGGCAGTATGACAAGCAAGGCGAGTTTCAACCGGTGTCCTGGGATCAAGCGTTTGATGTGATGGAGTTGAAGTTCAAGGAGGCGATAAAAAACAAGGGGTCCGAGTCCATCGCCATGTTCGGATCAGGTCAGTGGACCGTCTGGGAAGGGTACGCGGCCAACAAGTTGATGAAGGCGGGTTTTCGCTCCAACAACATTGACCCCAATGCGCGTCACTGCATGGCCTCGGCGGTCATGGGCTTTATGCGCACGTTCGGTATGGATGAGCCGATGG
>NZ_AKJS01000129.1 GCF_000282215.1 Pseudomonas sp. GM21 | reverse complement strand
CGGCGACCGGCCGATCCAGGTCGGCTCGCATTACCACTTTTTCGAAACCAACGACGCCCTGACCTTCGACCGCGGCGCCAGCCGCGGCATGCGCCTGAACATCCCCGCCGGCACCGCCGTGCGCTTTGAACCGGGGCAGAGCCGGGAAGTCGAGTTGGTGGACCTGGCCGGGCACCGCCGGGTGTTTGGCTTTGCCGGCAGGATCATGGGTGACCTCGACTGATTTCTGCAGTGCGTCCAAAAGATCGCAGCCTCGTTTCACTCGACAGCTCCTCAGGGACCGGGCGCAGCAGGGAATTTACGCGAACACCCGTAGGAGCTGTCGAGCGCAGCGAGGCTGCGATAGCGAGCTATGCGAGCGGTCTGAAGAACAATTGAATCCCAAGGCAAACCCATGAAAATCTCAAGACAAGCCTACGCCGACATGTTCGGCCCCACCGTCGGCGACAAGGTCCGCCTGGCTGACACCGAGCTGTGGATCGAAGTCGAAAAAGACTTCACCACCTACGGCGAAGAAGTGAAATTCGGCGGCGGTAAAGTCATCCGCGATGGTCAGGGCCAGAGCCAGCTGTTGGCCGCCGAGGTCGTCGACACCGTGATCACCAACGCGCTGATCATCGACCATTGGGGCATCGTCAAAGCCGACGTCGGCCTCAAGGACGGCCGCGTCGCCGGCATCGGCAAGGCCGGCAACCCGGACGTGCAGCCGAACGTGACCATCGCCATCGGCGCCAGCACCGAAGTCATCGCCGGTGAAGGCATGATCCTCACCGCCGGCGGCATCGACACCCACATCCACTTCATCTGCCCGCAGCAGATCGAAGAAGCGCTGATGAGCGGCGTCACTACCATGATCGGCGGCGGCACGGGACCGGCTACAGGGACCAACGCCACTACTTGCACCTCCGGGCCATGGCACTTGGCGCGGATGCTCCAGGCCGCCGACGCGTTCCCGATGAATATCGGCCTCACCGGCAAGGGCAACGCCAGCCTGCCTGAGCCCTTGATCGAGCAGGTCAAGGCCGGCGCCATCGGTCTCAAGCTGCACGAAGACTGGGGCACAACCCCGGCAAGTATCGACAACTGCCTGAGTGTCGCCGACCAGTACGACGTGCAAGTAGCAATCCACACCGACACGCTCAACGAATCCGGCTTCGTCGAAACCACCCTCGCCGCCTTCAAGGGTCGCACCATCCACACCTACCACACCGAAGGTGCGGGAGGCGGTCATGCGCCGGACATCATCAAGGCCTGCGGCTTTGCCAACGTGCTGCCGAGTTCCACCAACCCGACCCGGCCGTTCACCCGCAACACCATCGATGAACACCTCGACATGCTGATGGTCTGCCATCACCTGGACCCGAGCATTGCCGAGGACGTGGCCTTCGCCGAAAGCCGCATCCGCCGCGAGACGATTGCCGCCGAAGACATCCTCCACGACCTCGGCGCGTTCTCGATGATCAGCTCCGACAGCCAGGCCATGGGCCGCGTCGGCGAAGTCATTACCCGCACCTGGCAGACCGCCGACAAAATGAAAAAACAGCGCGGCCCGCTGCCCGGTGATGGCGAAGGCAACGACAACTTCCGCGCCAAACGCTACATCGCCAAGTACACGATCAACCCGGCAATCACCCACGGCATCAGCCATGAAGTGGGTTCGATTGAAGTGGGTAAATGGGCCGATCTGGTGCTGTGGCGCCCGGCGTTTTTCGGGGTCAAGCCGACACTGATCCTCAAGGGCGGCGCCATCGCCGCCAGTCTGATGGGCGACGCCAACGCTTCGATTCCGACGCCGCAACCGGTGCACTACCGCCCGATGTTCGCCAGTTATGGGGGATCGCTGCACGCCACCAGCATGACCTTCATCAGCCAGGCGGCGCAGGAGGCAGGTCTTCCCGAAGCACTGGGCCTGAAGAAGAAAATCGCAGTGGTGAAAGGCTGTCGCGAGGTGCAGAAAACCGACCTGATCCACAACGACTACCTGCCGAACATCGACGTCGATCCGCAGACGTATCAGGTCAAGGCCGACGGTGTGTTGCTGTGGTGTGAGCCGGCGGATGTGTTGCCGATGGCGCAGCGCTATTTCCTGTTTTGACCGGTTGAGCGACACACAGAAAAGGCCTGGATGCTTGCGCAGATCCAGGCCTTTGTTCATCGGTCAACAGCGTTTGATCAGAGCGGGTGTTTGATCAGCTCCTCACGAGTGAATTTCTCGATCAGCGCAGCTTCCTCAATCTGCAATTGAGCATCCAGGTCAGCGGATTGCACCTTGAATCGCGCCTCTGATAGTTCACCTGCCTGCTGACGATCACGCAGACTGGCCAGACGATCCTGATAGGGCTCGCGCTGCGCTTCGAATTGCACCCGATATTTGTTGGTGATGAAATCTTTCCAGAAATCCTTCGCCACCAGCGACTGAAACTCTTCAGGCGAGCCGTCCAGCGCCAGCACCTTGGCGCAGGCCTGATCAAGCATCGCGGGGGTGACTTTACCCATGTGGACGAAACGGACTTGCCGAGGCTGTCCCGGTAATCCGAGCCGGTCCTTGAGCCCGTAACGATAGGCCAGTTTGATCTCGACCTCTTCCAGTAACCGGATCTGCTGTGCCTTGAGGCCCGCCGACAAACCCGGCGTGTTATTGATCGCGGTGGTGCGTTGCTCAATATCGGCCAAGGCGATTTTCTCGAGCTCGTCCAGCCGGAACAAGCCTCTGGACAGTTTAAGCAGGCCTGCACTCTGCTCGCCGTCCATGGCCAGCGTCCGCGCCCGGTACACCAGCGCCATGATTTCCAGGTTACTGAATGACAACGCGGCACGATCACAACAGGCAGGCCTGCCGGCCCACTCGAACATCTCCTGACGTAACGCCAAAGACTCGGGGTTGACCTCGGTGATGGTGTCGACGACTTCCCATACGCGTAGTTGAAGGTCAGCATGGCCGGCGCCGGCATTCTCGAGTTTGCTGAGCACACTGAAAAAACCTTGGGAGCCCTCCTGCGTGGACAGTGATTGCCATTGGGTCTGTCTCGCCGGGACTTGGTCAGCGGGCAGGTCTTTGAGCCAACGCTGAAGCCCAGCCATCTCCTGCCCTCCCACTATTGCGTGCCCGGTTGGGGCTCGATACTCGAAGACGCCCGGTCGCCTGACTCCCCACAAATCCGGACGTTCGCGCTCGAGCCGGCTCCAATAATCGCGCAGCTGTTGCTGGGTGACCTCGGACAACGGGTTATCACCGATGAGAGTAAAGTTGTTGAGGCCTGCCACCTGTTCCAGCCTTTCGGCAGGCGGTGCAATAACCGCCTCCGGGATCGTCGTGATCCGGTTATTTCTCAAATCAATGACATCCAGTAGCGGTTGCCCACCCAGGCCCACCAGCCATGTCTCAATGTCGATCGAATTCAGATTGAGCGAGCGCATATCGGTTATTTGAGTAAAGTCCGGCGCCATGCCCAACGGATTTCGCCCCAGGTTCATCGCCCTGAGTGTTGTCCTTCGCGAAAGGATCGCCGCCGTCTCCGACGTCAGGCGTATGCGATTGCGCTGCAAAAACAAACGCGTCAGCCCGTGCATGTCATCCAGCGCCGGGGGTATAGCCGTCAGTTGGTTGTTCGACAGGTCCAGCCAGCGCACGCCTTTGAAATGCGCAAGAAACCCTTCTGGCGAAACGCTCAGGCCCATGTTGTTGAGTTTGAGCGAACCCACATGACTGAAATCGGCCTCAAGGTCCGGCACGCTGTCGAGCGTCTGGCCACTCAAGTCGAGCTCAAAACCGATCGGGCTACCGTCGACCGCGTTCCTTTGCGGGGATTGCCGCCTCCAGCATTCTCGAATGCGATCGGCGGCGGTGTAGCGCTCTGCCCGTTCGGACAAACCTGCGGACATTTGACCGGCGCGAACGTAGCGCGAACGTGCGCCGCCCCCGGAAAACGCCCAGGCCGACAGCTGCTGATTCAGCGTTTCATACTCACGCTCAAGGCGAGCCAGCTCGGTCTGAGCCGCGAGCCCGTGGGTTTGCAGAAACGCTTCAACCTCGAATTCGTCGAAGTCGGGGTACAGCTGACGAACCCTGGCGCTCATTGAGTCCTGCACTTTAAAGGCATCCGGCAAGCTTCCTTCCAGGAGTTCAGGCCTTAGCGCTTGCAGACGGTCCCGATAGTCGTTGAGTTGCTGCCAGCCCTCGCGGGTAAACGGGTTTCAACGCCTCGACCACGGGTTCGGGCTTCACCGCTGCCAGTTTGCCCAGGCCTTTTCCTGCCCCGTGCAGCACGGCAATCAGCGCGAGGTTTTCCACCACGTCGGTCAGGTGAGCCCAGGCCGCGTTGCGATCACCTTCGCTCCACTCAATGGCACCTTCAAATGTCTCGTACAGGATCTGGCCGGCCATCACCCCGATCATCACCTCACCCAGCACCGGTACAAACATCGAGGCGGCGTTCAATACCAGCATGCCGATATTGAGCAGCCGAGCCATTTTTTCTGCCCGGACCCTGGCATCGACATCGGCAGAGGGAACTGCGTGGCTGCGGGCATCAGCCAGGATTTTGTTACGACTTTGCTCATAGAGATCCACCCAGGGATCGACGTTCGGCCCCCAGAAACCATGCTGCCGGTAGCCCTTGATCGGGAGATAAAGTTCATCGACCGGTTCCTGTCGGGACGGTGATTCGGGAGGTAGCTCGTTAAGCTGGTAGAAGGCAGAAAAAAACGGAGGGAGCACTTCAATCGCTTTCCACAAGGGCGATCGCAAGGGCGCTAGCCGGTCTGGCGGGGCATCCGCGGCTTTGCGTGTGAACTGACTGAAGTAATATGGACGATCGGCATAGGCAACGAACTGGCTGAAAAAGCGTTGATACGCCGTCGGGCCACCGTTAGCCGGTGGCGAGGCGTCAGAGGCCATGAACAGACGCTTCAAGGTCGCCTCCATTTCCCGGCCCTTGTAGCGTTTCAACGGGTGCTGCGGGTCGTGGGGAATGTAGAGAAGGATATCATCGGAGTAGCGATACTTTTCGCAGATATGGAAAAGCACGCAGCCGGTCATTCGTTTCTTCATCAACACCAGGTCGCATATCCACACGGGTGTGTTGTCGATCTTCGGGTTGAGTTCTCCGTCAATCACCGACAGGATCATCGAGTAATCCTTGGGTTCGATGTCCTTCTTCAGCAAGGCGAGCTCGGCAGCCGCGCGCATCGCAGCTTTTTGACTGTCCACAAAGCGCTTGCGCAGCACGGCTTCGGCCACGGGACTGGAAGGTTGCAAAAAGTCTTTCAGATACGCCTGATACTTCGCACCAATGTCCAGCTCCCGACACAGCTTCAGGTACTGCATCACCGTCAGGGCCGTGGGAACTTCGCTGAACTGGCCCGGCGTCGATTCGACAACAAAGCCTGAGGAGGAATGGAAGTAAGCGGGCGCACACTCCTGCGCTTCGAAGTTGTGCAGCGCGGCTTGCAGCAGCGGCAACTTCAGCACCTCAAAGGTGCCGACCTCGATGTCCAGAATGCCCATCTCCAGAGGCTTTTTCAGTTGCAGGAAGGTTTTAGTGACGTCCAGTTCCACGGCGAACTGATCCTTGAGCGCCTTGACCAGTAACGGCTGCGCAAAAGCATCAATGTCCTGCAGGCGGGACATCGTTTTATCCAGCAGGGTCTGCGACGTCACACTCGCCACAAAACTCGCGTTCAAGGCCTGACGCTGCGCCGGCGATGCCGCCTGGTACCAGTCGGGAAGAACGAGCGCAGCGTTTTTCACTGCCTCTCGCCGTTCGGGGGAAGCATTTACCAGCCAGGCCGGAACGGCGCTGGCCATGAATTCGGCGTGAACACTTTGCTGCTCGGTAGCCGGTGGTTGCGCAGCATTTTTGTTGCTGCTTTCGTGAGTGTTTCGCAAGGTACATTTCCTTATGTACGAAGTAATAGGCCGGCACGAAACCATCGGTTTTCGTGCCGTCATCGACATCCACGTCGATTCAGTGTTTCAGGGTGAGGGGCGTTTCGGCCCGTTGCAGTTTTGCCCGGTCCATCGCTTGTCGGGTCAGCGTCTTGAGCAATGTTTGCGTCTGGGCATTGAGCTGGCCCATTTCGCTTTCATACGCTTGAGCGCTCATGACCAGTCCCGGGGCGAACTCGCTTTCCGGTTTGCCAAGCTCGGCGGCGAGTACCCGGATTTTTTCTTTCAATTGCGCTTTTTCCGGCAAGGAGAGGGACGGAGTCGCCCGTTTTTCCAGCGCCATGTAAAAATCGGTGGTCGCGTCGATACGGCGCCGGATGGCGTTGAACGCACGACGATTGGAGCCCTGGATGTAAGAAGACCAGAACGGCTGCTCGCTGATCGAATCACGCAGCAAGTCCCCGGCCTCCAGATCCAGCACACGCTGACCGGCCGCTTCGATCATCTGTGGCGTGACCGCGGCGATGTTTCTGAACTGCATTTTTCGAGACTGCCAGGGCAGTTCGAGGCGGTCGGCCAGGTCCGTCATGTAGGCCAGATGGACCTCGACTTCATCAATGGTGCCCGTGACCTCACCTGCCGCATTGACGCGTCTGAACTGCTCGCCCTGACTCGTTCGCTCACCAATGACCTTGTGGGCGATTCTGCTCAGCTCATCCAGACGGGATTTGCCCTGCGCCAGCTGCAGCAGCTCTGCTTCCACCAGATTCCGGCTCGTCAGTTCATAGGCTTCGTGAATCAACACTTCCACACCCATGGCATTGAACAGTTGAGCCCCGCCATCGACACACTGCGTCGGCGCCGTCGACATCGTGAACAGTTTTTCTCGCAGCGGGGTGTCTTGGGACATGGCGTCGAGCATGCGCCAGACCTTGGCGGTCATGTCCACCCGAAAGGCGATGTCATGCTTGAAGTGATACGACTCGGTCAGCTTGCGGATCTCGTTGAAAAATGGCACTGAACCGTGCTCATCCTCGACCTCATTCCAGACTTCCTGTCGGGCGACCCACTCAGGCCGGGTCAGCCCTTGTTCCCAATCGAGGCTATCGCGTATGCCACGGGGCGGATAAGGCCGATCAGGGTCCATACCGACGGACTGAATGTAGTCGCGCAACGTCTGCAGATTGGCCTCCGGCAACCACCGCGGATCGCGACTCAATACCGTGCGCGCCAACAGTTCCGCATCGGCGCTGCCCCGCGCAACCGGAGGGACGTCAAGGATCCGGTTCAATTGAATATCCAGATAAAAATGCCGGAACCTGGGCAGGGAAAACAATCCGTCAGGCCAGGTGGAAATGCCCGTATCAGTCAACAGCAGTGTATGCAGCATGGGCATGCGGCCGATATCGGGAACGCATCCCAACGGATTACCCATCAGGTCCAGGCTTTCCAGGCGCACAAGCCCGCCCAGATCGGCCACCGCCGGTTCGTCCAGCACCATCCGATTGCCACGCAGATTCAACTCTGTCAGCCCATGCATCCGGCCCACCACGCGAGGAAACCGTGTGAGCGGGTTTTCGTTGAGGTTCAGGTGGCGAAGCCTGGGGAAGTGATCGAGCAGCGACACTTGAGCATCGGCCAACCCGGTGTTCAGCAGATTCAGGCGGGTGACATGCCCGAAATCACCCTCCAGAGGCGGCATCGTCGCCAAATGCCTGCCCAGTGGCATACCGCTCAGGTCCAGTGTTATTCCATGCACATTGCCGAAGACGTCCATATCCCTCGCCCCGGTGTGCTGCCAGCATTGCCTGATCGCTGTGTATAAGGCATTTCTTGACTGCCATTCGGCTCTTCCTGCGGCGCTGAACCTGAAGGAGTCAGTGGGTGAATTCAGCCAGCGCTGGAAGTTGGCGTTGAGTCGGTTGAACTGCGACACAAGTTCACTGGCCCGCTGCTGCGGGCTGCCTTCGCGACCGTCGCCCTCCAGAAAGGCCCGGGCTTCATCTTCTGTCCAGCCGGGACGCACACTCCTGACCCGTTCCTGTGGAGTCAGCCGTGCGGTGAGGCGTTGAATGCCTTGAACGCCACCTTGCATACCGCCGCGAAGTTTCATCGTTTGCGGATCATAAAACGGCTTGCGGATCGGGTTGTCCGCCAGTATCGGTTGCAACCGGTCCCGCGCCAGTGGTGCCCTTTGAACCGCTTGCCTGAGTGTTTCCCCTTGATTGATCTCATAACCGAGCGCAATACGTTGCGTGTCGGGTAGCGCATGCAGCACCGAAGCAAACAGATTGTCGGCACCATGCAGATGCTCATCGGCAGCGTCCCGCGCCTGATAGTCACCGTCGCTACTCACCAGCACTTTTCGCACGCTTGCGTCTTGCGGGCCAATGCTGTCTCGCAGGGGACCGGTGAATGAATGCTCGCGGATTTCGATGCGCACATCGCCAGGCCAGTTCGGCAATGTTTCCAGGGTGTGCAACGCCAGCCTTTCGGTATCTGCGGTGTACAGAAATTCAAGGAAAAGCCCTTCATAGGCACGCGTCGTACGCACCTCCAGCAAGGCTGCACGCACCTGCTCCTTGAGCCTCAAGGGAAGACGTTTTTTCTCCAAAACCGCACGCAGGTCTTCGGGCGCAGCGGCGGCCAATAGCTCTTCGGCAAGGTTGGCCGGGCAGTGCGAAAAGGCGTCCTGTATCACCCGCACACCGGCATTGCCTGAAAATTGATGGGCGTTATAGAGCGTATCGAAACGGGTCTTTCGTTGCAGGTAGGTCAACGGGCCTTGCTGTTTCTCGGTTTCAGCCCATGCCTGGAAGCGTCTTATCGTGTCGACGAGTAACGCCGGTGGCGCGGCGTTTTCCACCTGCAACCTGCGCAGTGCATTTTCTTCGACACCACTGGCGATACGGACGTGTTCCAGCGTCGCTTCATCAAACCCGTCGACCATAGGTCCCAGACGCCGCATGAGGGTGGTCTTGTCCCATTCGATGGGACGGTCGAATTCGGTCTGCCAGGCACCGGCACCGTTGTGTTTCATCTTCGGCTGATAGGCCGTCGATCTGTTCGGGTGCTGAAAACGCGGCTGGCCGGTCAGCGGATCGTCGGTGACCTCAAAGTGCTTGCCCTCCCGTGGAAGAAAGTCCCTGCCATTGTGTCGATGAAGACCTCGCTCATTCGCCAGTGCATCCTTGGGCAGGGAAACCGAGTGCTCATAGGGTTTCAGGTCCGGGTTCCAGAGACGGGTAAAGCCATCGGGGAGTTCGACCTTTTTCAGTTGGTCAACAAAAGACGACGCCCTGACTGGCGTCGGGAGCCGAGCGGGCAATACGTGGCCGGCCATCATCAGTGCCACCTGGGCCGCATTGATCATGACCCCGGCTAGCAGACCCGCGGCTTCGTCCCTGTCGCCTTTGCTCCAGTCTTCAATGCCCTCCATGGTTTCGAGCAGCATTTGCCCGACCATGATGCCCAACATCGCTTCGCCCAGCCCGGGCACCAACAGGGCGCCGAAATTGAACACGTTCCAGCCCAGACTCAAGTAACTGGTCAACCGCGCCCAGCGAGTGGCGGCATCTTCATCACCCGTCGGGACGGCAATGTGTCGCGCGTCGGCGATGGCTTTCTCCCTGCGCCAACCTGAAATATGACGCCAGATATCGCCCGTGACGAGGTTGGTGACCGGCTCTGCATCGGGGTTTTCCGTGGCGGTTTCCCTCCACCAGGGGCCCATATCCAAGGGCTCGCGTTGATGCCAGGTAAAGGTAGTGAGGCGCTCGTTGACTCGCGAGAAAAAACGACCCTTGTCTTTTTGCGCCACGAACCGACTGAAAAACTGTTGATAGTCCGGTGCACGCAACTGGCTGATCAGCACCTTCATGAACTCAGTGAACGATGCATATTCCTTGAGCGGGTGATCAGGGTCGTCCGGTATATAAGCGATCAATGTACCGTCCAGACGACTTTGTTGATGGATATCATCCTGACGGAGCATTTCATCAATCATGCCGCTGGGGCCGTTGGCGAAAAACGCCTCGAGCAGCTTGAACTGCTCGAACTCCTGGCCCGGCAATATCGACAAGCGCTGAGACCATTCCATCAGCAATTGCTGGTGCGCCGGAATCAGACTGTCATAGGTTTTTTTCACCAGCGAGGAGTCTGCCACTGCGCTGAACAATACAACGCCGGTCAGTTTGAACCCCATGAGAGACAAGCGATGACATTGCAGGGGCCGACTGCCCAGCATGATGTTGCTTTTACGATCCCGTACGTCCTGCAACTTGCTGTATGAATAATAAGAGAGGTCGTTTTTCAGATACGCAATAAGCGCTGACTCGTTGAAAGCCGCTATTTCGCAGGCGACGGCATGCCGCTCAAGCGTAGTCCTGGCATCAACGTTTTCCGGCTTGAGCAATGCAGTCATGTGTTTTTGATACTGGGCGCCGATATCCAGCGTCCTGCACAGGGAGGCAAACTGTTCGACCGTCAGTGTCTGGCGTTGCAATTCCCCCTCGGCATCCCGGGTGAAAATACCGGAGCCATCGCGAAAGGCGCCGGCCTGTGTTTCCGGCTCTTCAAAATTGTGCAGAGCCGCTTCCAGCAACGTGTATTGCCTGATTCGACTGGCATGGGTATCAATGCCAAATGTCAGTGTGGCGGGAACATAAAGCCGCACTAACGTTGTATTAACGTCCAGTTCAAGATCCAGCTGATCTTTCAGGGCGTGAACAAGTAACGGTTGCGCAAAGGTGTTGATGTCTTGTTGCAAATCATTGAGTGTTTTTTCCAAAGGGCCCTGCAATCGCCAGCGCTCATCGATAAGCCCTTTCAGGTACTGGCGATCCATGGCGCGCGCACGGGCATACCACTCGGGAACGGCCGGACTTTGCTTGACGAATGATTCAAGCCTGTCAGCGGGCACGGTCTTTATAAACGCCGGGACTTTTTGTGTGAGGTATTCCAGATAAACGTTCTCACCCTCGTCGGACACCGACGAAGATGTGTCCAATACAGTTCCATCTGATGACGCTTCCATTTCGCAAAAACCCCTATGCGACGACAAGAGCACCTAGCTTATGCAACGACGACAAAAACAAAAGATTAAATAACTGCTGACAAACCGCTTGAAAACAGTCACTCACATTCAACTTTAAAACCTGAAAAATAATTAATTACCACCCTGACCGCCTCGTTCTCTGAACCTGCGCGTGAACGGTAGTATTGGGCCGTCGGTAAAAAGACTAAGCTGCCAAGACCTTCAGTCAGGAAACCGGCCATGCGCTTATCCGAATTCATCAGGCAACACGTGGACCGTATCGTCGATGAATGGGAGCAGTTCGCCAGAACCATCACGCCAGCGGCCGAAAATATGGATCGTGTGGCCTTGCGCGATCACGCCAAGGCGATCCTGTTAGCGGCTGCCCGAGACATGACAACAGCACAAACCGCCAGCGAACAGGTCGCCAAGGCCAAGGGTGAAGGGCCGGAGAAAACCCCAAGCCTGGATGCGGCCGGCGCCAGCCATGGCGAGCTGCGCCATACCGTGGGTTTCGATCTGGTGCAGATGACCAGCGAATTCCGCCACCTGCGAGCCTGTGTGATTCGCTTGTGGGTCAACAGCCTCGAATCACCGGACCTGGCCTACTTCCAGGACATGATCCGCTTCAACGAAGCCATCGACGAAGCCCTCGCCGAGTCCACTGCGGCCTATGCCGAACAGGTCAATCGCTCACGGGATATCTTTCTGGCGATCCTCGGTCATGACCTGCGTGCACCGCTGCAAGCCGTGAGCATGTCCACCGAACTGCTGCTGCGTAAAACCGCGCTCGAAGGCGACGCGTTGGCCTGTGCGAACAGCATAAAGCGTGGTGCTCGGCACATGGCGGTGATGGTCAGCGATTTGCTGGAACTGGTGCGCAGTCGATTGGGCAAGAGCCTGCCCATTGAACCGGCGCCCATGGACCTGGCGGACGCCGCCCATACCGCGATTGCCGTCGCATGCGCCGGTAACCCGGAGTGCGACCCGATAGTAAGCGTCGTGGGCGATACCCGAGGTGTCTGGGATGCCGGGCGCCTTGATCAGCTGCTACAAAACCTGATTGGCAATGCGTTGCAGCACGGTTTGAACAAACGGGACGTCACCGTCACCGTTATAGGGGAGCCGGATACGGTTCGCCTGACGGTGCACAATTTTGGCGTGCCGATTCCCGAGGACGCTCTGAGCACGATATTCGATCCGCTGGTGCGCAGCGCCGACGAGGAATTGGGTCAGCCAACGACCAGCCTTGGCTTGGGGTTGTTCATCGTCAACGAAGTGGTGAATGCCCATGGCGGGACGATAGAGGTCAGCTCGAACGAGACTGACGGGACGCTGTTTACGGTGGTGTTGCCCAGGAACGGGTAGGCAGGGATACCGAGTTATCGTTCTTCGCGAGCAGGCTCGCTCCCACCTTCGACCGTATTCCTGCTGGATGAATGTGGTCTAAATGTGGGTGCGAGCCTGCTCGCGAAAGCGGACTGACAGGCACTAGAGAATCACCAGAACACCTATTCAACCACCAACCGCCCCAACCGCTGCTTGAGCATCCGGTTCTCGGCCCGCAGTTGCTGGACCTCTTCGAGCAGGTCCAGCGCCAGGGCGACGCCTTCCCATTCCAGTTCCAGGTCATGCCGCAGCTTGGCGGCACGCTTGGCCAGCGCCAGTTCGTAATCGTTGAAACGCCAATCCTTGGGCTGCGTGCCCTGAGGTTCGAGGATGCCGTGTTCGACGATTTCGATCACGTAGACGTCCGACAAGTCGGTCGCCTCACAGAATTCTGCCAGGTCCAGGTGAACGATCAGGGGGCTGCTCATGATGGGCTACTCCGTCTCTTGGATCAGAAGTTTTCTCTTGGGTTGAACTCGGCTTTTTTCGCCAGTTCCTGCCACAACGCCTTGACCTCATCGCTCGATGCTTTTGGCATGACGGCCTTGAGTTGCACAAACAGGAAGCCGCGCTCACCCGTCTTGCTCATCAAACCGTGGCCCTTGGCACGCATGCGCTGGCCATTCTGACTGCCGGCCGGCACCTTGAGGTTGATCTTGCCGGTCAGGGTCGGTACCGCGACTTCGGCGCCGAGCGCCAGCTCCCACGGTGCCAATGGCAACGTGATGATCAGGTTCTCGCCTTCGACATCAAATTTGGGGTGCGGCGCAAAACGGATCGTCAGGTACAGGTCGCCATTGGCACCGCCACCGACACCTGGGGCACCCTGGCCTTTGAGGCGGATGCGCTCGCCGTCGGTCACGCCGGCCGGGATTTTCACGTTCAGGCTTTTGCTGGTGTTGCTGACGTGCTGGCCGGCAGCGTTGTACTGCGGCACCTGGAAGGTGACCTTCTTCGATTCGTTCGAGAGGGTTTCTTCCAGAAAAATCCCGAGTTCCATTTCCACGTCTTGCCCTCGACGCCCTGTGCTGCGACGCGACTGTCCACCATTGAAACCAGGGCCACGGTTGCCGAAAATCGAACTGAAAAAGTCCGAGAAATCGCCCGCGTCCTGACCGCCACCGAAACCGCCTGCGCCACGTCCCTGCCACCCTGGCGGGCCCTGGAACGGTTGGCCGTGCTGGCCATATTTGCGCAAGTCGTCATATTCGGCGCGCTTGTCGGCACTTTTCAGCGCTTCATAGGCTTCCGAGGCGTCCTTGAACTTGGCCTCGGCGTCCTTTTCCTTGCTGACATCGGGGTGGTATTTGCGCGCAAGCTTGCGATAGGCAGCCTTGATCGCCTTGTCGTCAGCCGTCGGCTCCACACCCAGAATCTTGTAATAGTCTTTGAAGTCCATCTAAGGATCACCATCCGTTATCAAATCGCGCAGCCAGGCACAGCATGCTCTTGTTTGCAGCGTTTGGATTGACCGATCTCAAATTTGTGACCGGGCAGCGCGTCAGAAGTTTATCGGCAGCGGGCGGCGGTTCTTGCGACCGCCGGTTGGCTACCAGGCCCATGCCAGCAAGTTTGGGGCAAAGCTGAGTCTTTCAAGCGCTAATGACTGCGAATTAGCGGATAGTCGGCCTTCGAATATTCGTCGCACTGACATACACTGCGCGGCCGTTTTTTAACCGGAACTCGAAAGACATGAAAAACGCATCTCCAGCCCGTGCCTGTGGTATCGACTTTGGCACGTCCAACTCCACCGTCGGCTGGCTGCGCCCCGGCATGGAAACGCTGATCGCGCTGGAGGACGACAAGATCACCCTGCCTTCGGTGGTCTTCTTCAATATGGAAGAACGCCGCCCGGTGTACGGCCGGCTGGCGCTGCACGAGTACCTGGAAGGCTACGAAGGCCGGTTGATGCGCTCGCTCAAGAGCCTGCTGGGCTCCAAGCTGATCAAGCACGACACCAGCGTTCTCGGCACGGCGATGCCGTTCAAGGACCTGCTCGGGCTGTTTATCGGCCAGTTGAAGAAGCGCGCCGAAACAGCCGCCGGTCGGGAGTTCGAGGAAGTGGTGCTGGGCCGTCCGGTGTTTTTCGTCGATGACGATGAAATGGCCGACCAGGAAGCCGAAAACACCTTGGTGGACGTGGCCCGCGCCATTGGCTTCAAGGATGTTTCGTTCCAGTACGAACCGATTGCCGCGGCGTTCGACTATGAGTCGACCATTGAAAAGGAAGAGTTGGTGCTGATCGTCGATATCGGCGGTGGTACCTCCGACTTCTCGCTGGTGCGCCTGTCCCCTGAGCGCCGCACCCACGACAACCGTCACGATGACATCCTCGCCACCGGCGGCGTGCACATCGGCGGGACCGATTTCGACAAGCAACTGAGCCTGCAAGGCCTGATGCCGCTGTTCGGCTACGGCAGCCGCATGAAGAGCGGCGCCTACATGCCCACCAGCCACCACATGAACCTGGCGACCTGGCACACCATCAACTCGGTGTACTCGCAAAAGTCGACCCTGGCCTTGGGCAGCATGCGTTACGACATCGAAGACACTGGCGGTATCGATCGCCTGTTCAAGCTGATCGACCAGCGCGCCGGCCATTGGCTGGCCATGGAAGTGGAAGAAACCAAGATCCAGCTGACCCACGCCGACAGCCGCCATGTGCCGCTGGACCGCATCGAGCCGGGATTGAGTGTAGAACTGACCCGCGCGTTGTTTGAATCGGCCATCGAAGCGCTGCTGGAACGCGTGCGCAACAGCGTGACCCAGATGCTCAACGACGCGAATGTGCGGGTCGATCAGGTAGACACGGTGTTCTTCACCGGCGGTTCGAGCGGAATTCCGGCCTTGCGCAACAGCGTATCGGCGATGTTGCCGAATGCGCGGCATGTGGAAGGGAACATCTTCGGCAGCATTGGTAGCGGGTTGGCGATTGAAGCGGCCAAGCGGTATGGCTGAAAAGCAGTTGCGAGCGTCAAGCTGCAAGCTTCAAGTAAGAGCAGGTGCGGTGTTCGCCACTGGCTTTAACTTGCAGCTTGAAGCTTGAAACTTGCAGCTGTCGTCAAACCATCCCCACCAGCTTCAATTCACTCTTCAGATACGCGTAATAAATCGGCCCGGCCACCACCCCCGGCAGGCCGAACGCGGCCTCGAACACCAGCATCGCCAGTAGCAACTCCCAAGATTTTGCACTGATCTGCCCGCCGACAATGCGCGCGTTGAGAAAGTATTCAAGCTTGTGGATAACGATCAGATAACCCAGCGCCGCCGCTGCAACCCAGATCGACAGCGACATGCCGACAATGGTGATCAGGGTGTTCGACATCAGGTTGCCTATCACCGGCAGCAGACCGAGCAGGAACGTCAGCACGATCAGGGTTTTGGTCAGCGGCAGCTTGATGCCGAACATCGGCAGGACTACCGCCAGGAAAATTCCGGTGAAAAAGGTGTTCAGCAGCGAAATCTTGATCTGTGCAAACACGATGTTACGGAAGGCCTGGACCAGCAGGCGCAAGCGGTCGAACAACGCGGCCGCCAGAGGCTTGCGTTTGGTCACGTCCGGCGCGCGCTGCAAGGCAATGATCGCCCCCAGCACCATGCCGATCAGCAGCGTCACAAACATGTGCGCCGCATCCTTGCCGACCAGCTGCAAGTCGCTCAAGTGCTTGCTGATCCATTCGCCGATGGCCAGGCGGAATTCACCGGCACTGGCGGGCAGATAGGCGTCGATGAATGGCGGCAGTTGCCCGCGCGCCCGGTCGACCACGCCCATGAATTTGTCGAGGGAAGCGCCGGGGTTTTCCGCTTCGTGGAGCAAGAAACTGAAGGCACCGGCAAAGATCAGCGCCAGCACACTTACGACCAAGGTTCCAAGCAATGCCACCGCCAGCCAGCGCGCGCGCCGACCTTCGATCAGCCGCTGCAATTGCGGCGTGAGCATATTGACGAGTTCGAACACCAGCAGACCGGCCAGCAGGCTAGGCAACAAGCGCAGCGGGATCACCAGCAACAAACCACCAAAAATGATGAACCAACTGATCAGCAGCAAAACGTGGCGTTGAGAAAACGTTGGCATACAGCCTCAAAACGAACCGTAAAAGGATTGGCAGTCTGCCAGCGTTCCGGTGACAGCACTAGGAATTGTGTATGTCGACCTTGGTCGGGGTTCGGGCGATTTTTGCAGTGGCCCGACTGCCCCCTTCGCGAGCAGGCTCGCTCCCACACTGGTGCTGCGAACCGAGAACCATTGTGGGAGCGAGCCTGCTCGCGATGAGGCCCTCAACCCCCCACACCTATTTGTTCCTCAGGCAATCACTCATGAACGCCTTGCGCTCATCACCTTTGAGCAATTTGGTGGTGGCATCGGCATTGCAGGTTTTCATCTTCTGTTGCTGAGGGGTCAGGGTTTTGATGTCCGGGACGGCCGCCTCGGTTTTAAGGCAGTTGCTCATGAACATTTTGCGCTCATCACCTTTGAGGCTTTTTGCCGTCGCGTCGGCGTTGCATACAGTCATCTTTTCCTGCTGAGGTGTGGTCGCGAAGCTCTGGGAGCAGAGCAGCAAGCCGATTATCAACAAAGGGACACGCAACATCATCATGGAGTTTTCTCCTTGTTGCCGCGCCGAGAGGCGCGGCCTCATGCTGGAGTGTAGACAAAACCTATTGCACGATCGTGCGATTCTGGTGCTTTACTCAGTCACTTGATCAGAGCTTTGAAACTCTTTGAAAGCGTCCAAGTAGTGGTTGTAAGCACCAAAGCGTTTGTTGACGGTATGAACGGATAACTTCTCGAACGAAACAGGAACGGCTCCAGGTTCAGCGTAATAAGTAGTACCCACCCAGCTCAAGGAGACGAACTGCGCATAACCACTCTTGTACAGTTTGTCCATTTTGATCTGTCTGAAGGTGTTGCCTTCGGAAACTTCGGGCATTGCCGCCGGCCCGGGTAGAGCCTCGTTGATAAAAGCGTAGTCAGCAATCGCCGGGCCGGGCTCCAACGTCAAAATCGGCGGCAACTCGAAGCCGAAGTGACTATTGTTGGCGAGATGTGCAGCTGGAAATTCCGGCCACGAGTCGGCAACGACAAGTTGAGCGGGCATGCTTAAATCATCACCTATCACCACAAATTGGTGGTCAAACGCCGTCGCTTTGACAATATGGACTTTCGAGGTTCTGGGCTGATTGGCCAGAATGGAAAAAGTAACCTTTGAGTTCTCCGAACAGTTACCCCCCATGATCTCGATAGCTTTGCGAGCAGCTTCAGCAATCGTCATTTTCGCCGTGAACCCACCCGTCTCTAGATTCAGTTCCCTGATACCTTTGATTTTCGAGATGGCCGAGCCACCTTTTTCCCAAATGCTCGGCAACTGATTACCTGACAGAGGCAAAAGCTCCTTCGCTCGATAGATTGCACGCTGCGCCATTTGCAAATCAGCCATCACCAATGCAGACACTTCGACGGGGGCCTGCTGCGCTATCACCTTTTCAGGAAGCACTTCTCGCAGTTCGACCAGCGCCTCGCTTGGCGCCATGCCGTTTTCTCGAACGGCACGCTGCATGGATTCGTACTCATTGATTCGCCCGGTCTGCCGCAGATTGCGTGCATTGGCAGCCAGATTTCGTTCGGTCTCAGTGAGCGGCACCAGAGCGTCGTCAGTGAACAGGCGTCGAGTCAACGAACTGAACTGCTCGGGCAACATCAATGATTGCAACTCAGGTAGTGCTTCAATGCTCTGGATTACCATCAGATTGGCGTCATAGCTTTCGCCATTGGCTTTATACAACGCATTCTGCAGCAATAAAAAACACTGATAGGGAAGACGCTCGTGCAACCACTTCAAACCGCGCAGATAGTTGTATTTTTCAAACGTCGGAATTGCCTCATCAAACGACAATTGGTCAAGTTCTGCGTACTTGACCGCAATGGCGCGCAATTGCGCCACTTCCCCATCGGATGTGGGCAACCCTGCGCGCAGCCGCATGAAGTTCGGGTCAAACGCAGTCCATTGCAGTGCAGGCAGATTGGGCAGCACCTCCCGTAACTGGTAAGGCTTCAACGCATTAGTGCGCAGAATTGCTTTCAACGACTTCGTATCACCTTCTTCAAGGTTGAACCACTTCCGGGCTTGGTCTGGAAGTGTATGTAGGAGCGAGTTGTAGGGGGCGCTGGCGGAATGCATTGCGTTGCCTGCGTCATCGTAAGCCTGGTAAGTCCCGTTTTCACCCTCGACAAAAGTAAGATGGGTCGCCGCGTCGGCTTTACCGAAAGTGTGAAGTAGTTTTCCACCGTAGCGATGAAGATGAATGTCGAGGCGTACTTCATGCCCCCAAGCCCCCAGATTTTCCAACGAATGCAGAGCAAGCCTGAAGGTATCCGTAGTATCGACCGATTCCAGATAAAGGCCTTCGTAAGCACGACTGATACGGACATCCTGAAGCGCCCATCGCCCCAGGTTTTCAAGTCTGCGGGGGAGGAGACCAAGCCTGATTTCTTGCAGCTCCGCCGGCGTGGCGATGTCCACCAGTTCTCGGACTACAACACCCGGCAGCCCCTCCAGCTTGTCCTGAACGACGATCGCTTCGGGAGTCGTGGCCCGATCGGCACTGCGATAACGTTGATCAAACAGGTAGGCCTTACGCTGCTCAGCCCGCTGTGCAAGTTGGCTTCTGAGTCGCCGGGCATTCGCTTCAGGCGTGCTCAGCAGTTCACTGGGGGCAATGTTCAGCAGCGTTTTGGTTTCAGCCTCATTCAGGTGCGACAGCAAGGTTTTGAGCAGATCGCCATCGATGAACTGATCGCGCGATAGGGGCACCGGGGTGGCGTCTGCCGGGCCAAGTCCTTTCAACAGCTTGCCATCAGCGTCCAGCAACGCCATCGCCTTGCCCGGCCAAACATCATTGAGCAGTGCGAACTGAAATTGCAGGTCAGCTTGCAAATAATCAGGTGCATGGGCGCTTTTTATAGTGTCGATGAAGCGACCAATCTCGCGATCGATCCTGAATCGGGCCACCGTATCCTGGAGCAAAGGAATGATTCGTTCATGGTTGGCATACATGCGGCGGACTGCGTTCACATCGACGCGACTCACCGCAAGAATATCCGCACAGGCCTCTTCCAGACCGCGTGCCTGCGCGCCGAGACGATTGATCAGGGTCCGCTCATCCCATGTGTATGGTTGCTCGCCTTCGATCGCACGCTGATAGGCGTATCGAGGATCGGTCGAGGCTGCGCTCGCTGACTCGGCTTCAGTGCGCAGGCGCCAAAGCTTGCTGACCGGATCTCGTATAAGCACAGGACCAGAAGGTCTCAGCTCCCTGGACGTCGTGGCGCGGTACAGTCCGGTTTCGGGGTCTTTGCCGACCTGTACGATGCCGACGCCTGCAATATCGGCATACTGAAAGCCTTTGAATTTGCGCAAACCGTCGCCTTTGATATCGGCCGGTGGCAACTTGGCAGACTCGGGAATCCGATAATCTTTTAACGGACGGGCCGCTGATGCAGTAGCCGATTCGAAGCTGAAGCCGGTGCTGGAATTTATCTCGCTGACCGTTATCGACGACGTGCCTGTGCCGTGCGGTTCGGAGTTTTCAGGGACTCTGCTGATCTCCGGCAACTGAGTCCGAACTATTCCCGTCACGGGATCGAGATTGATACGGGACGGGGTATCGGGGTGCGGAGTCTGTACGTCCGCGGGCATCGAACCCGGTGTTCGAGCGTCAGCGTTGATAGAGCCTCTGGTAGGCCGTCGGGTTGCCATGAATCTTCATCCTTGTGATTTATTGTGGCTTCATTGCCGGGTGTCTTGGTTCCAGGGTGCCTGTTTACATCTATTTGCAAGGTCCCGCATCTGCAGTATTTTTACTAAAAACCAACTCGCAACACTTCGTAAGAAAGTTTTCGAAAAACAATCAAAAAGCGCTGTTACGCCGATAATGCTCCGGCGTGCACCCGGCCTGACGCGCGAACATGGCGATAAACGCCGAACCGCTGCTGTAACCAAGGTCGAATGCGATGGCCTGTACGCTACGCGGGCCTTTCAGCGCTTCAATTGCCGCAAGGAAACGCAAGCGCTGGCGCCATTCACCGAAACTCATACCTAATTCGCGGATAAACTGCCGGGCCAGGGTCCGCTCACTGACATGCACCTGTGCGGCCCAATGAGCCAGAGGCTGGTTGTTGTCAGGGGCGTCGTGCAACGCCTGGAGGATTGCCATAAGTCCGCTGCTGCTGGCGTACGGCAGATAACATTCGTGCACAGGCGCTTGCCTAAGTTGATCGACCAGCACCTGAGCCAGACGTCGGTCGGCATCACGTTCAGGGATCTTCACGTCGCGAGCGGCGAAATCCTTGAGGATCGCTTTGAGAATATCGCTGATCGCCAGCGTGCAGGCCTGTTGCGGCAACTCGCTGCACAGCGAGGGCGCCAGGCAAACCGCGCGGTAGTTGATCGGCTGGTTGCTATAGAAGCTGTGCTCGGTCCCGGGCGGCACCCACACCGCGTATTGCGGCGGCGACATGAATCGGTTGTTGCCGATTTCCATGTGCAACACGCCATTGGCCGAATACTCGAGCGTGCCCCACGGATGCCGGTGTGCCGAGGCGTACTCATGGGTGTTGAAATCGGCGTAGCGGAAATAGACCGGGGCTGGCAGTTCGGCGAAGTCCAGCAGGTCAATGTGTTTACTGTTCATGCTGTCCGTCATCCGGGGCAGGTTGTCTGGATCGAAGTATAGGCTTGCATCCAGACAAGCGGATAATTGCCCCTCATTAACGTTCTGGTTTTTTCTGATGCAATACGCTTATCCCCTGCTGGCCATTTTCATTTGGGCTGGCAACACCGTGATCACCAAAATGTCAGCCGGGGCCATCTTCCCCGCCGAGATCGGTTTCTATCGCTGGCTGTTGGCCGGGATTTTGTTCACGCCGTTCATGCTCAAACCGGTGATCGCGCATTGGCCGCTGATTCGCCCCAACCTGGCCAAGATTTTCGTTCTTGGCGTGCTAGGCATGGCGGTTTACCAAAGCCTCGCCTACTTCGCCGCGGCACTGACTTCTGCAACCAACATGGGGATTATCCTGTCGCTGATGCCATTGATGTCGTTGGCCATGGCGATTGTCAGCCTCGGTCAACGCTTGACCGCTGGCGCATTGGCCGGCGCGGTGTTGTCGTTTGCCGGCGTATTGGTGGTGGTGTCGTCCGGCAGCCTCGGCGCGCTGCTTGAACACGGCGTGAACATGGGCGACGCGATGATGCTGGTCGCCACCCTGGCCTATGCGATTTACAGCACACTGCTGAAAAAATGGCAGCTGCGCTTGCCGCCGCTGGTGTTGTTGTATTTGCAGGTGTTGGTGGCGGTGGTGGTGCTGTTTCCGCTGTTTGTCGCCTCGCCGAAGATCGGCCCGACACTGCAAAACATTCCGCTGGTGCTTTACGCCTGCCTGCTGGCTTCGATGCTGGCGCCACTGGCGTGGATGCAGGCGGTGGTGCGTTTGGGACCCAGCCGGACCACGCTGTTTTTCAACTTGCTGCCGTTGATTACCGCGCTGATCGCGGCGGTGGTGCTGCATGAGCAATTGGCGATGTATCACCTGGTGGGCGGGGTATTGACGTTGGGTGGGGTGGTGCTTTCGGGGCGGTGGACGACGGTGATTGGCCGTAAGGTTCGTGTTGCCTGAACTGACGTCATCGCCGGCAAGCCGGTCTCACGCCCACAATTGACCGCATTCCCCTGTGGGAGCGAGCCTGCTCGCGATAAGGGCGACTCGGTCTAGACGCCGGCCGCTTTAAGCCGGGCGGCATGCTCGACAAACAAGCGGATCGGCTCGGCGCCCTTCCCGACCAATCCCAGCGACTGATTGACGATGTCAAAGTGATCCATCGGATAATCATCGCCAATCACCGTGCCCAGGTGCGAGCTGTACCGCCCGACCATCCCGTCGCAATGCCCGACCTCGTTCACAAAAGTTTTGGCAAACAGCCGACAACTGCGATTCGTCCCGTCAAACAGGTTGCACCCGCTATCCGTCTTGCCCGGCTGCAAGGTCCCGGACCACGAGTAATAGCGCACGCCGTTAACCTCTTCCGGCCCGTGCCCGCCCCAGGTTTCAGGCAGGCCCTGTGGATAACGCTGATTGAACAGCGCCACGCCTTCGGTGGTGAGTGAATGATGGGACGCGTGGATATCCACCGGCAGCTTCGGTCCGCGATAACCGGTTTCGAACAGGCTCATCAGCGCGGCGATTATCCGTAACAGAAAACTCATAAGCCGGCCCTTGGCGCTGTCGTGCGGATAGTGCTTGTGCAGGTAATCGGCCAGTTCAGAGCCGTGATTCGGCCCGGCCACCGAGGTCACCGACGCCACGAGGTCCGGTCGTTTGGCCGCCGCGTAACGGGCTGTCAGCGAGCCCTGGCTGTGGCCGATCAGGTTGACCTTCCCGGCCCCGGTCTCGCGCAGGATTTCCTCGATTCGCACCAGCAGCTGCTCACCGCGCACTTCACTGGAATGGAGCGGCGAGACCTGCACCGCAAACACGATCGCCCCACCCTGGCGCAATGCCGAGACGATGCCGTACCAGTAGGGATAGAGCACCAGTCGGATAAAACCGAGCATTCCCGGGACCAACACCAACGGGTAGCGCGTGGCGGAACCTTGCGACATGGGCGAACGTCCTTGTGATCGGTGAGACGAAGCAAGGCTGGATGCAAGACATCAGCCAAGCATCGTCAGCGAAGATGACAACTCGACGACCAGTCTATGACATCCGCCCTACTTGAGCCCAACCACCCCCGCCACGATCAACCCGACCGACACCAGTTTGATTGCGGTCAGGCTTTCGCCCAGCAGCGCAAACCCGAGAAACACCGTGCCCAGTGAACCGATGGCGGTCCAGATCGGGTAAGCGATGCTGACCGGCAGCTCGCGCATGGCCAGGGTCAGGAAGTAAATCCCGCCCACGGCCGCGACCACGGTGATCAGCGACGGCCAGAGCCGGGTGAAGCCTTCGGCGTATTTCATGCCCATGGCAAAGGTGACTTCAAACCCGGCGGCGATCAGCAGAAACAGCCAGGCCATTCAGAACTCCCTGGCCAGCGCCAGTAGACGCTGCTCGGCCTCGGCGGCGGAGATCTGGAACGTGCGCGCCTCGGACTCTTCGCCCTCGGCGGCCACCACGGTGATGTCGGTGATGCCGATGAACCCCAGCGCCGTGCGCAGTAATGGATCAGCGTGGTTCATGGCCTCCAGTTCACCACCCGGCCCAAAGCCAAACCCGCCGCGACTGGTAACGATCAGCGCTTTTTTGCCCTTTACCAGCGGTTCGTATTGGGCCACACCATTGTCCAGAGTGTGATTGAACGTCAGCCCGAGCCGCACAATCTGATCGATCCACGCCTTGAGGCCACTGGGGATGCTGAAGTTGTGCATCGGCGTGGAAATCACCAGCAGATCATGGCCGAGCAACTCGCTCACCAACTGATCGCTGAAGGCCAGATCCGCCCGCATCGACAGCGGTCGCGCATCCGGCTCGGGGTAAAACGCGGCGGCCACAAAGGCTTCGTTGACCGGCGGAATCAGCGCCCGTCCGACTTCGCGACGAGTCAGGGTGGACTGAGGATTTCGGGCTTTCCAGGCCGATAAAAACACTTCGGCCAAACGGCGCGAATGCGAGCGATCGCCACGGGGGCTGGCGTGAACGGCAAGAATATTACTCATCTGAATCTCCTTGGGATTACACTCAATCAGCGTGTGACTTTTAGATTGAAGCCACCCGCCACGCGCTTCAAATGAGCAGAAATCAGTCGAGATGAATCCAATTCATCCATGGAGCTTCTCCATGTTTGCATCCTTACCATTGACCGCCCTGCGCGCCTTTGAATCGGCTTCCCGCCTGCTGAGCTTCAAGGCGGCGGCCGAAGAGCTGTCAGTGACGCCCACGGCGGTGTCGCATCAGATTCGTTCACTGGAAACCTGGCTCGGCGTTGCACTGTTCGAGCGATTGCCACGACAAGTGCGCCTGACCGAGGGCGGTGAACGGTTATTTCGCAGCCTGCACGGTGCCTTTCTGGACGTGGCGCAAAGCGTCGACACGTTGCGTCCGCAACGCAGTGGCGCCAGCCTGACGGTCTCCACCACCGCAGCATTTGCGGCCTTATGGCTGGTGCCGCGCCTCGGGCGCTTTTACGCGCGCCACCCCGGCATCAGCCTGCGCCTGGACACCCACTGCGAAGTCATCGACTTGCATCAGGACGCCAGCGTCGATCTGGTGCTGCGCTACAGCCTCGACACCTACCCGAACCTGTATGGGCAGTGCCTGTTCGATGAGACCTTCGGGGTGTACGGCTCGCCCGAGCAAGTCGCGCTGGCCACCACTCATACGCCCACGCTCATCAGCGTGCGCTGGCACAACTCCAAGTTGTACGCTCACGGCTGGGAGGCATGGTGCGCGCAGTCAGGCGAGGCATGGTTGGCGGGCAAACCGGCGATCCGGGAATACGACGAAGAGCACTACGCCCTGCAAGCAGCGATTGCCGGCCAGGGTTTGGTGCTGGCGAGCAATATTCTGGTATCGGAAAGCGTGGCCAGTGGGTTGCTGGTGGCTTATCGCGGCGAGATTCAGGTCGATGGCGCCGGTTACAGCGCGCTTTGTGTACCCGGGCGCGAGCGGCATCCGCCGGTCCGGGCATTTTTTGCGTGGTTGCGTGAGGAGGCGTTGCTGTCCGGGCATACCTTCTGAAAGATCTGTTGCGCCTGATAGGCCGCCATCGCGAGCAGGCTCGCTCCCACATTAGTACTGCGGACATCGGTCCAATGTGGGAGCGAGCCTGCTCGCGATGGCGTCAGTACAGACGGCGTAATTTACTTACTGGGTTTGACCGTCACCGGCGCCTTCCCGGCCTTCATCTGCTCCAGCAACGGCGCACACTGATTCGGCTCACCACCACTGGGCGCTATCAGCGCCAGCAACCCCGCCGCCGGTGCCGCAATCACGCCCAACGCCACCATCCCGGCCCCACGCAGCATCAGCGGCACGGCTTTCACACCGGCCTGCGGCTTGATGAACTTGCCCCGCACGTACAGTGGCGAGCGCAGCGATATCAAACGCCAGCCCTTCGACTCCGGCGTAATGGTCAGGTCAAGTTGTTCGGTCGCCATGTTCACGGTGCCATCAATGTAGACGATCGCATTTTCGGTATCGAAGACGAACAGGCGCGTGGTCGCCAGCCCGGTCTTGATGTCGAAGTCGGCCGCCGCACAATTGATTTTCACTTCTTTGTCGCCAAAGATTTTGCCGACCACATAGTTACCGACATTGAGCCCGGCCAGTTCCATCAACTCGCGGCTGATCGCACCGTCGTTGATAAGCATTTTCAAATTGCCGTTGGCGCTGCCCAATAGCTTGGCCACCGAATTGCCGCGCCCGGAAATATCGGCATCACCATTGAGCTCGCCGAAGCTGGTTTTCATGGGTTCGAAGGTCGGGAACAGTTGCTTGAGCTTGAATTTTCGCGCGGTAAGTTTGGCCTGGCCCTCCATGGGTTCGGTTCTGCCATTCAAGCGAATCTGCGCCTCCAGATTGCCACCCGCCACACCAAAGCGCAGGGGCGCGAGGCTGAGCACGCCGTCGGTCAGTACCAAGTGCGTAAAGAGGTCGTTGATCGGCAGTTTTTCGCTATGGATGATGCGCTTGCCGGTGAATTCAACGTCGGCGTCCATGTCACGCCAGCGCTCAGTCCTGAATTCTTCGACCGGCAACACTTTGTCCGTCGGCTGCTTGCTGTCGCCGCCACGGACCTGTTGCTTGGCATTGGAATCGGCACCAATCAGAGGTGCCAGGTCGGCGAACAACAGTTGCTCGGAGAGCAGTGAACCACTGAGTTTCGGCCTTGGCTGACTGGCGACGTAAGTCAGGCTGCCGTGAATGTCACTCTCGCCGATCTTGCCGTTGAACGCTTCATAGCGGTAAACCGCGCCACTCGGTTCATGCAGCTTGGCAATCAGGTGCCCGTCGGTGGCGTACGGCGACGTATCCGGCAGTATCACGCCGGTCAGCGGGTAGAGGTTGCCCAGGCTGGTGCCGGCCAGCTTCAGCCTCAAGTCCAGCGAGCCAAGGTTCAGGGGATCGGTCAGGGTGCCGGCCAGCTCTATGCGGGTGTCGGCAATCTTCATTTGAGCCTGCAGCGGAAACGGCCTGGTCGCGTCCTGCAGCGCCAGCAACCCGCCGATCTTGCCGGAGCCTTCGAGTTTCTGCGCGTGATATTGGCCTTTTACCTTGAGGGCGAACGCGTAATCCTGCGGCGCGCCACCCTTTTCAACCGCGGTTTTCGCTGCTTTGTCACCGACGATGTCGCTGAACGGGATCGGTTTGCCCAGCGGGTCGATCAGTACGTCGAGCTGAGTCTTCAGGTGCTGATCGTCAAGGATGACGTGGCCCTTGTCGAAGCCAATGGCGCCAATGTCGACCACCCAGTTCGACGGTTCGGCGTCGGGGTCTTTCGGATCGAATTTAAATGTCCAGTTGGCGCGGCCATCAGCCAGCCTCTGGAGGTCGGCGTTCGGTTCGGTCAAGTCGATGCGCGGGATCACCACCCGCTGGGCCAGCAAGGCCAGCGGCGAAATTCGTAGTTCTACGCGTTTGAGGGTGACCATCTGCGGTTGCTTCAACCAGTCCGGGTTGCCCAGGCTCAAGTCGTCGGCCACTACATGCGGCCACGGCACCCAACCCCGCCAGCCGCCCTCGTCAGGCTCACGCTGCCAAACCACCGCGAGGTTGCCATTGATGGCGAACGGACGGTGCAGCTCTTCAGAAACTTTAGTGTTGATAGCGGGTTTGATCCGGTTCCAGTCGAAAAACACGATGATCAAAACGAGTATCGCCAGCAGAACAACCAGGCTGGCAAAGGTCCAGGCAAAAATCTTGGGGGTGCGCGTCATTGCACAGGACTCCTGAATACGACTGCACGCCCCGACTGCGACGCACGTGTGAAACGTTAGGCCAGAACCGGCCTGCCATGACACCTAGGACTGGAAAAAAGCGTGCAGGTTTAACCGAAACGCCCATTAACGTTCAAATAATCGGTCCGGGGCACTTTGCTCACTTCAGGCAGCGTTAGCGACCCGCCCTTTTGTGCGGCGCGAGTGAGTCGAAACCACCCGTTCCAGGGCAAAACCACTCGCTGAAAACGCCCGTTTTAGAGCCTTGCAGCAGAACAATCAATTCCATTGATTATTACCATTGCGTTTATGAACTTTGATATCGATTTTTCGAGAGTAGCATTGCCTTCGTACCCACTTGATCGCCCTCCCACGGAGCAACCCATCATGAAACGCCAACTACTGCTAAGCCTGACCCTATCGATGCTAGCCAGCACAGCTTTCGCGCTGCCAGCCCCTGATCAGGCCGCTCCCCAAGTCAAAGACAACCACTCGGTGTTCAGCCAAACCGTCGCCGCAGATGGCTCCGATCGCACCCCACAAGGCCAGACCCTGGCTGAAGGCGGTTCCGACCGTACCCCACAAGGCCAGACCCTCGCTGAAGGCGGTTCCGATCGTACTCCACAAGGTCAAACCCTCGCTGAAGGCGGTTCCGATCGTACCCCACAAGGTCAAACCCTCGCTGAAGGCGGTTCTGATCGTACTCCACAAGGTCAAACCCTCGCCGAAGGTGGTGGTGACCGTGTAATCGAACGCAACAGCGCTACGAGCTAAGCCCTATGGCCGCCCTGAGAAAAAGCCCAATCCCCGGATTGGGCTTTTGACTTACAGAGCGCTGCATTTCCCCGCCTGAATCCCCGATAGTCGTTCGACGCCAGCGAAGCCGATTTGCTAGAGTGCGCCGCTGTCCTGTCCAGAAAACACCCTTGCGATGCTGCCCCGCGCCGAACAGAAACAACAAACCCGCAACGCCCTGATGGACGCTGCTCGCCATCTGATGGAGTGTGGCCGAGGATTCGGCAGCCTCAGTCTGCGCGAAGTGACCAGAACCGCCGGCATCGTGCCCACCGGTTTCTACCGGCATTTTGCCGATATGGATGAATTGGGCCTGGTGCTGGTGAGCGAAGTCGGTCAGACCTTCCGCGAAACCATTCGCCTGGTGCGCCATAACGAATTCGTCATGGGCGGCATCATTGATGCATCGGTACGGATCTTTCTCGATGTGGTCAGCGCCAATCGCTCGCAGTTTCTGTTTCTTGCTCGCGAACAGTACGGCGGCTCATTGCCGGTGCGATTGGCGATTGGCCGTTTGCGTGAAGACATCAGCTCGGATTTGGCGGCTGACTTGTCCCTGATGCCCAAGCTGCAACATCTCGACCTCGCGGGTTTGAGCGTGATGGCTGATCTGATCGTTAAAAGTGTGTTCGCGACCCTGCCGGACATTATCGACCCGCCGGCCGAGGCGCTCCCCGAACATTTGACGCCTCAGGCCAAGATCACCCAGCAACTGCGCTTCATCTTTATCGGTCTCAAACACTGGCAAGGCCTAGGCAGCACTGAATAACCCAGTGGGAGCGAGCCTGCTCGCGAAAGCGCAGTGTCAGTCACCTCCAATGTTGACTGTGCCGACGGCTTCGCGAGCAGGCTCGCTCCCACAAAAACCATTCAGCGCATCAAATCGGTGCAACTCAAATATCCTCGCACCACTTCCGCTCATAATCCTGCAACACCCCGAATCCCCCACTAAGCTCCGACAGGTATTTCCTACGTATCGCCCGATTGGCAAGCCCCTTGCTCTAGCCTGAGCATTGTCCACTGCTGGAAGCCTTCCGATGCTGGTGATTCATCGCAGAATCGACCCTCAACCCGTCTGGGCCGCCGAATTGCTCCTGACATTCGAAGCCCGGAGCAAAAGCCGTTTGCGCTGTTTCAGTGCTGAAGGTGAAGACGTCGGATTGTTTTTGGAGCGCGTTCAGCCGCCGCTGTATGACGGCGAATGCCTGCAAGCCGAAGACGGACGCATCGTGCGCGTCTGCGCCCGCCCCGAACAACTGCTGCACGTCACCTGCGCCAACGCGTTCGAACTGACACGTGCCGCGTATCACCTCGGAAACCGCCATGTCGCCCTGCAAATCGGTGATAGCTGGCTGCGCCTGCTCGACGATTACGTGCTTAAAGCCATGCTCGAACAGCTGGAAGCCAAGGTCGAAAACATCGAAGCCCCGTTCCAGCCGGAACATGGCGCTTACGGTGGCGGCCATCACCATTCTCGGCACGGCGACGAAGACTTCAACTACCCGCCGAAACTGCATCAGTTCGGCGTTCGTTTATGAACCCGGCCTGGGCGCTTCTTCGCCTGGCCAGCCCGCAATTGCCGATTGGCGGCTACAGCTATTCCCAAGGCCTGGAAATGGCGGTGGACAATGGCCGTGTCAGCGATGCAGACGGCGCGCGACGCTGGATCAGCGATCAGTTGCTGCTGAACCTGGCACGGTTCGAAGCGCCGCTGCTGCTCGCCCATTGCGTGGCTGCCTTTGATGAAAACTGGGCCGAGTTGCTGCAACGCTGCGAAGAACACCGCGCCAGTCGGGAAACCCGCGAGCTGCACCAGGAAAGCCGCCAGATGGGTTATTCCTTGCAGCAACTGCTCAACGGCTTACCGGAGCTGGATGCTCCCGCACGCGCCTTCCTCGATCAACGACCCGAACCGCACCTGGCCCTCGGCTGGGCGCTGGCCGCCCGCGCCTGGGGGATCAGTCCGCAGGATGCGTTAGCCGCGTGGCTCTGGAGTTGGCTGGAAAACCAATTGGCCGTGCTGATGAAAACCTTGCCGCTGGGCCAGCAAGCCGCGCAACGCCTGACCAGCGAACTGCTGCCGCTGTTGCAACAAGCCCAGCAGGACGCCACCCGCATCAACCCCGAACACTATGGCAGCGCCGCGTTTGGCCTGTCCCTGGCGTGCATGGCCCATGAGCGCCAGTACAGTCGCCTGTTCCGTTCCTAGGGCCTTTTAATATGGAGAACCACATGAACACACAACCCCTTCGCGTCGGCATCGGCGGCCCGGTCGGTTCCGGTAAAACCGCCCTGACGCTGGCCCTGTGCCTGGCCCTGCGCGAGCGCTACAACCTCGCTGTCGTCACCAACGACATCTACACCCGCGAAGACGCCGACTTTTTGGTACGCAACGAAGCCCTGGCGCCCGAGCGCATCATCGGCGTGGAAACCGGCGGCTGCCCGCACACGGCGATCCGCGAAGACGCCTCGATCAACCTCGAAGCCGTGGATCAACTGAACCGGCGCTTTCCGGGGCTGGACCTGATTCTGGTGGAGTCCGGTGGCGACAACCTTTCGGCGACGTTCAGCCCGGAATTGTCCGACCTGACTATCTACGTGATTGACGTTTCGGCCGGCGACAAGCTGCCACGCAAGGGTGGCCCCGGGATCTGCAAATCCGATTTGCTGGTGATCAACAAAGTCGACCTCGCACCGCTGGTGGGGGCGTCGCTGGAGATGATGGACAGCGATACCAAGCGTATGCGCAACGGCAAACCGTTTGTCTTCAGCAACCAGAAAACCGGCCTCGGGCTGGAGGAAATCATCGCTTTCATCGAACGCCAGGGCCTGCTGACAGCGGCCTGATCACCACTTATCAACAAGGAAGCTTCCCATGACACTGAAACGCATTCTGGGCGCCGTAGCCCTGCTGCTGACTCCAGCCATCGCTTTCGCCCATCCGGGTCATGGCGAAAATGGCTTGATCGCCGGCATCAGCCACCCGATTGGCGGCCTCGATCACTTGCTGGCCATGGTTGCGGTCGGTTTGTGGGCGGCACAGCAAAAAGGTGCGGCGCGCTGGGCGCTGCCGTGCACTTTCGTCGGCACGATGCTGATAGGCGGATTAGTGGGGTTTGAAGGGCTGAACCTGCCGGCGCTGGAAAGCGGGATTGCCGCATCGGTGCTCGCGCTGGGCTTGGCCGTGGCGCTGGTGGTGCGTCCGCCCTTGAGCCTGGCGGTGGGCGCGACGGCGTTGTTTGCACTGTTCCATGGCGTAGCACACGGGTTGGAGTTGCCGGACATGTCGAGCCCTTGGGCGTATGCGGCCGGGTTTGTGGCGGCGACGGCGGTGTTGCATGCGGCTGGATATGCGGTGGTTCGCGTACTGCCGCAAACGGCGGTTCGGTTAGCGGGAGCGGCGTCGGCGGCAACCGGGGTCTGGTTGCTCGCAGGCTGATGATCGTTCCCACGCTCTGCGTGGGAATGCAGCCCGGGACGCTCTGCGTCCCAACAGCCGAACGCGGAGCGTCCGATGAGGCATTCCCACGCGGAGCGTGGGAACGATCAATGCGCTCACTCTGCTAACATGTCGCGCAATCAACCCTGCCGTGACGACGCCAGCCAATGCCGCCTGTTCCCCGTTCCGCCTCCCAGCCTGAATTGACCGCCCTGTTCGCTTCGGTGCAACAGCACTTCCAGGACGTGATCGTGCCACTTTGGCAAGGACCCGGCTGGAATGCCGACATGGCGTTGCCGTATGAAGCACTGGACGCGGAACATCAACCGCTGGCGCCTCAACGCTACCGGGCCATGGCCTGTGCGCGGCAGTTGTATGTGTTCTCCAGCCTGATTGGCCAGGTTCCGGCCGCCCAAGAGCGCGCTGCTGCGCTATTCCGGTCCCTGCAGCAGCATTTCCACGATGCTGAGCATGGCGGCTGGTTCTACAGCATCGATCCGCACGGCGCACCGCTCGATCAGCGCAAAGACCTCTATACCCACGCGTTCATCCTGTTTGCCTGCGCCCATTACTGGGACAAGGTGCGCGAGCCGTTGGTGGAATCGGTGCTCAATGCGGCGCTGGAGGTGATCGCTCAACGTTTCGCGACAGGCGACGGCCTGTACGAAGCCAGCCTCGACCGTGACTGGTCAACGCTCGACTCCGGACCACTGCAAAATCCCCTGATGCACTTGGCCGAAGCCTTCCTCGCCACCCTGTCTGTACGTGAAGACATCCCCGTGCAACGTGCACTTATTGAGTTATGCACAGGCATGCAGAAGCGCTTCATCGACCCGCAACAGAGTGTGTTGATGGAGAAGCCACTGGGGGCCGTGGATAACTGGTTTGAACCGGGGCATCAGTTCGAGTGGTATTTCCTGCTGGAGTCTTCGCCGTTGCTGCGCGACTCCATACTGCATGCGTCGCTCTCACGTGCATTTACGCGTACCGAGCAGCTGGGCGTTGATTCATATACCGGTGCAGTCGTGGCGATGCTCGATCTGGAGGGTTCTGCAATGGATGCCACCCAGCGCATCTGGGCTCAGGCTGAATACCTGCGCGCCCTGACCTTGAGGCCAAATAACGAGGCCTCTGTGCTGCGCCAGCTGCGGGCGTTACAGCAGCGCTTTCTGCATGCAGGGGGCTGGTATGAGTGTCGCGATGAAAAAGGCGAAGTCAGCCGCAAGGACATGCCATCGACGACGCCTTATCACTTGGCAACCTGCTATCGCGGGCTGGTTGATTATCTCGGCTAACTGACAGATAGCTTTCGCCGGCAAGCCGGTCTCGCTCCCACAGTTCAGCGCAATCCCTGTGGGAGCGAGCCTGCTCGCGATTGGCCGTTACACCGATTTACGCTCAATAGAAAAACCAGCCCACGTCTGACTCACCGGCATCAACTCAAGGCTGTTGATGTTGATGTGCGCCGGCGCGTTAAGCACCCAGAAGATGGTCTCGGCGATGTCTTGTGGCTGGATCGGCTCAGCCCCGGCATACGTTGCGTTGTAACGCTCCTGGTCACCGGCGAAACGCACCAGTGAGAACTCGCTCTCACACAAACCCGGCTCGATGTTGCTGACACGCACGCCGGTGCCTTGCAGGTCGCAACGCAGGTTCAGCGAAAACTGTTTAACAAATGCCTTGCTCGCGCCATACACGTGGCTGCCCGGGTACGGGTAGTTGCCGGCGATAGAGCCAAGGTTGACGATGCCCGCTCCACGGCCATGGGCAATCAGGCGCGGCAGCAACAAACGGGTGCTGTACATCAGGCCTTTGATGTTGGTGTCGACCATGGTGTCCCAATCATCGAGATCACACTTGGGCGCCGGGTCCACACCGAGCGCAAGGCCGGCGTTGTTGATCAGCCCACGCAGCTTGGCGAAAGACGGTGGCAGGTTGGCAATCGCTTCCTCCATGGCTTTGCGATCACGCACGTCGAGCACCAGGCCATGCACCTCTGTCTGTTTCGATAACTCGGCACACAGGGCCGTAAGGCGCTCTTCACGACGGCCTGTCAGCACCAATTTCCAGCCCGCCTCGGCGAAACGACGGGCACAGGCTTCACCAAAACCGGAGGTCGCGCCGGTAATAAACAGGGTGTTGGACATCGTGTTCTCCTTGCTTCGGCTGGCGGGCAGCCCTTGGAATAGAAAGTCAGCTGGCAGCATGCCCGGCCTTGCTCACAGCAGCAACCATCACAAAAGCTGTGCAAAAAACAACCAACCCGGTTAACGCCATACGCACCGTGGCTTGCAGCCATGTACGCGCACGTTATCCACAGGCCGGTCCACAGTTTCCGGGGGCAAGTGGAAATGCTGGAGGCCGCTGTGTACAAGGCTTTGCGGGGAGTCTGGAAAGTTTTTCGCTTGACCCTCGCAGGTTCGCGGTGTAGCCCATGGCATTTTGCACGATTGCCCCTGCAAACCAGCGATGGCGCCAAGCCAGTAACGACGGCCCTTAGCCGAGTCTTTCCAGAGTTTAACCACAGACTTATCCACAGGCTTATCCTGCCCGTTTCACCCTCCTTTGGCCTCCAATAAAAAGGTTGACAACGCCATCCTCCAACCCTCTAAAAACACCTGATCAAAAAATGACCATATCGCTGAAAGCCACGTATTTAAAGGCGTCCAGCCAGCTACTCCCACGTTATTCACAGCCAGCTCCACAGCAAACGGGGACAAGTCAAAACAGTGATAAAACAACTGTTTACAGCGGCTTTATGTCGCGCTTTGAGAGCTTGTGAATATTGTTTTCCACAATTTCGAGAAAGCGCCCGAAGCCCCCAGAGGGAGGGAGCCTGCTCGCGATCGCGGTGCGTCACAAAAAGCATACGGATCGCTCCCACAGGGAATGGTGACGAATCGAGAATTGATCATGAAGTGATTTACATCCGCCCCCCTAATTACACCCGGGATGACGACGGCGCACACTCGATGGGGGGATATTTGCCGGCCAAAAATCGGTTCTTGAAAATCAGGCCAGGGAAATGATTCAACAAACTTTGCCCGCATCACTAATCGGCCTCACAAAACAGTAAACGCTCGCCGGCATTATAATACCGACAAGCGTCTCAGGTTCGTGACGACAGCATTCAGAATAATTTCTTCATTTCCTCTGTAAAACTAGATACTTTTTTCTCTGGATTCTTCGTGCACTTCTCTACATATACAGGAAGAACTTCTGCTATAACTTTTTCTTTAGTGAAAGAACCCCCATTTGAATTAATATTCTTGTCGACTGAAAACCAGAGTGCGATTGGGGCTTGGGCTGGCGGGGGCGTTACAAGGAACTCCTTACACGTCATATCATCGGGATTAGTCGACGCGGCATAAACAGTACTGACGGAGGAAATAACCAAGCTAGCCAGGGCCATTTTGCAAAAAAACTTATTAGTCATTTTAAGCATCTCCACAGACTTGGATAATACCTCTATATATAAGAGGTAAATCGTTCATTGATTTTCGCTAAAAACAAGAAACTTAAATTTAGCGGCACTACAAGTGCACGATGGATAAGTATAGACGGTTTCACGCATTGTCAATATCTATTTTATACAGACACCAACAACACTATAACCGGATAAGCTTTTACATACAGCCCCCATAAACCCCAACTAGATTAGAGATAACTATTAGTTGCACCGTTTAATATAATAGTTTCACCAAACAACCCATAAACACTAAAGTCCCAACCCACACTGTTCTTTCCACCATAAAAAAAAAGCCCCGACGATTGCGCGCCGGGGCTTTTGCTCAACTACGCAGACTCAATGACCGCCGAGATAAGCGTTACGCACCTCTTCGTTCACCAACAGCTCTTTACCGGTGCCCGTGAGGCGAATCTCACCGTTGACCATCACGTAGGCCCGATCCGACAACCTGAGGGCGTGGTTGGCGTTCTGCTCCACCAGAAAGATCGTCATGCCGGTCTTGGCCAGCTCCCGCAGGGTCGCGAAGATCTGTTTCACCACAATCGGCGCCAGGCCCAGGCTCGGCTCGTCAAGTAGCAACAGTTTCGGCCGGCTCATCAACGCACGCGCGATGGCGAGCATCTGCTGTTCGCCGCCGGACATGGTCATCGCCCGCTGGTTACGCCGCTCTTCAAGTCGCGGGAACAACTCGAACATCCGTTGCATGTCTTCCTTGGCGTACTTGTCACCGATAGGGATGGTGCCCATCAGCAGGTTTTCCTCGACGGTCATGTCGGGGAACACCCGCCGGCCTTCCGGCGACTGCGCTATGCCGTTGGACGCGATGTAGTGCGATGACTTGTGCGTGATGTCCACGCCCTGATAGATGATCTGCCCGTCAGCCGCACGCGGCTGGCCGAAGATCGACATCAGCAGGGTCGACTTGCCCGCACCGTTGGAGCCGATCAGGCTGACGGTTTCACCTTCATTGATGTGCAGCGAGACTTTCTTCAGGGCCTGGATTGGCCCGTAAAACACGTCCAGTTCCTTGAGTTCGAGGATGGGTTGCGTCATACCACTTCCTCTTCGTCGGCGCCCAGGTAGGCTGCAATCACTTTCGGGTCGTTGCGGATAGCGTCGGGACCGCCTTCGGCGATTACGATGCCGTGGTCCAGCACCACGATGTGGTCGGAAATACTCATTACCATGCCCATGTCGTGTTCGATCAGCACCACGGTCAGATCGTGCTCGTCACGCAGCAGCCGGATCATCGCGCTCAGCGCTTCGGTTTCCTGAGGGTTGAGGCCGGCAGCCGGTTCGTCGAGGCAGATGATCTGTGGACGGGTGCACATGGCCCGGGCAATTTCCAGTCGGCGCTGTTGGCCGTAGGACAATTCACCGGCCAGGCGGTTGGCGCAATCCACCAGGTCCACCACTTCCAGCCAGTAGAAGGCGTGGTCCAATGCATCGCTTTCAGCCTTGCGGTAGCCCTTGGTATTGAGGATGCCGGCCAGCATGCTGCGGTTGACCCACATGTGTTGGGCCACCAGCAGGTTTTCCAGTACCGACATTTCCTTGAACAGGCGAATGTTCTGGAAGGTCCGTGCCAGACCGGCACGGTTCACCAGGTGGGTGCCGCCGAAGGCCTTGTAGAACAGCCGACTGGCGAAGGATTTTGGCGAAACGAAATCGGTCGGTTTGAACGATTCGCCCAGCAATTTGATGACGTTGGTCTGTTGCCCACGGATGTTGAGTTCGATCTTACCGCCCGAGGCCTTGTAGAACCCGGTCAGGCAGTTGAACACGGTGGTCTTGCCGGCGCCGTTGGGGCCGATCAGGGCGAAGATCGAGTTGCGGTGCACCTTCAGGCTGACATCGCTCAGTGCCTTGATGCCGCCAAAGTGCATCATCAGCTTCTCGACCGAGAGTACGACTTCGCTCATGGCGCTACTCCTTTACGCGGGGTCACACCGGTACGGCTGATCCGAATCAGGCCGCGCGGTCGCCAGATCATCATCAACACCATCAGGATGCCGAACAGCAGCACGCGGTATTCCGCGAAACCGCGCAGCAGTTCCGGGGCGACGGTCAGCACGAAGGCTGCTATCACCACGCCGATGGTCGAGCCCATGCCGCCGAGTACCACGATGGCGAGGATCAGGGCCGATTCAAAAAAGGTGAACGAGGTCGGGTTGACGAAGCCCTGGTAGGTGGCGAAGAACACGCCAGCCAGGCCGGCTGTCGACGCGCCGATGGTGAACGCCGAGAGCTTCACCAGCACGTGGTTCAGACCCATGGAGCGGCAGGCGATTTCGTCTTCACGCAAGGCTTCCCAAGCGCGGCCAACGGGCATACGGGTCAGGCGGTGCTTGATGTACAACACGGCCAGCACAACCAGGAACAACACCGCATAAATGAAGTAGTACTTCACGTCAGGGTTGTAGGCGATGCCGAAGAACTCGTGGAACGGTACACCACCGTCTTTCGCCCGCTTGCCGAACTCCAGACCGAAGAACGTTGGCAGCGGGGCCGCCATGCCGTTCGGGCCACCGGTCAGTGACAGCCAGTTGTTGAGGATCAAGCGGATGATTTCACCGAAGCCCAGGGTCACGATCGCCAGGTAGTCACCGTGCAGACGCAACACCGGGAAACCGAGGATGCAGCCGGCAAGACCGGCGGTAATTGCCGCCAGCGGCAACACCGTCCAGAAGCCCAGACCGAGATACTGGTAACCGAGCGCCAGGCCATAGGCGCCGATGGCGTAAAACGCCACGTAACCCAGGTCGAGCAGGCCGGCCAGGCCGACCACGATGTTCAGGCCCAAACCGAGCAGCACGTAGATCAACCCGAGGATGACCACGCCCAGCAGGTAGGAGTTGGAGAAAAACGGAAACACCACGGCAATGGCGATCATCAGCGGGATGATCCAGCGCAACCGGGATTTGTAATCGGGCGGCAGTACATGAACCCCGGAGCCGGTGGTTTCAAATCCTTCGAGGATTCTCAGGCCCTTGGGGGTTTGCAGGAACAGGCTCAGGGCAAAACGACCGGCCATGACGATGGCGACAATCCAGGCCACCCGGGTCGTTTCCAGGTTGAAACCGTAGCCATCGAGTACGACACCGACTATCGGCCCGAACACGATCAGGGCAATGAGGCCGGCAAGAATCGCGTCAACCAGACTTTTTTTGATTTCGATGGTTTTTTTAGTGGTTGAAGACATCGCTTACACCTTCGACACAAGAGGACGGCCGAGCAGGCCTTGGGGCCGAAAGACCAGAACGAGAACCAGCAACGAGAAGCTGAAAACGTCTTTGTAGTCCGAGTTGACCAGACCGGAAAACAGCGACTCGGAAATCCCGAGAATGATCCCGCCGAGCATGGCGCCCGGTAGCGATCCGATCCCGCCGAGTACCGCAGCGGTGAACGCCTTGATCCCGATGATGAAGCCGGCATAGAAGTCGAATGTGCCGTAGTTCATGGTGATCAGCACGCCGGCCAGGGCCGCCATTGCTGCACCGATGATGAACACGTAGGAAATCACCCGATCGGTGTTGATCCCCAGGATCGAGGCCATCTTGCGGTCTTGCTGGGTGGCGCGGCACATGCGGCCGAGCTTGGTGTACTTGATGATGTAGGTCAGCAGGGCCATCCCGGCAAACGCTGCAACCAGGATGAAGACCTTGGTGTAGGTCAACTGCACAAAACCCGAGCCGATATCGACACGCCAGGCCCCCGTCAGCAAGGTGGGAACACCCTGTTGCTTCGCGCCTTGGGCGATCTGTGCATAGTTTTGCAGGATCAGCGAAATACCGATGGCGCTGATCAGCGGAGCCAGTCGGGTGGAGTTACGCAGGGGTTTGTAGGCGACGCGCTCGATGACCCAGCCATACACCGCCGTGACGACGATGGTGAAGATCAGTGTGCCGAGCATCAGCAGCGGGAAAGATTCGATACCGAAGTAAGCCAGCAGAGCCAGACTGATTGCCGCCAGGTAAGCAGAAATCATGTAAACCTCGCCGTGGGCGAAGTTGATCATGCCGATGATGCCATAGACCATTGTGTAGCCGATGGCGATCAGGCCATAGACCGACCCGAGGGTCAGGCCGTTGACCAGTTGCTGCAGGAAAATACCATCCATAACGCAATCTCACGCAATGAGAACCTGCACACCTGTGGGTGTGCGGTTCTTCTGGAAAAATACAGATGTACGTCGGAGCGATGTCAGACACGATCAGGCAGGCCACCACTGGCCCCTGCGGGCTGGCTTGCCCACGAAAGCGGTGTGTCAGGCAACTTTGATATCGACTGACCTGGCGCATTCGCGGGCAAGCCCGCTCCCACAGGGGATCTGTGAGGTTCAGCTGATCGAGTCAGCCCTTACTTCTGTTTTTCCAGCTGGTGGTATTTGCCGTCCTTGTCCCACTGGTAAACCACGTAGTCGGACACTTTCAGGTCGCCCTTGGCGTCCCAGGTCTTCTCGCCCATGACGGTTTTGACTGGGTTTTTCTTCAGCCACTCGGCGGCTTTCTCGCCACTGTTGGATTTGGCGCCATTGAAGGCCGCAGCCAGGGCCTGGACCGAAGCGTAGGCGTACAGGGTGTAGCCTTCAGGCTCGGTACCGGCCTTGCGGAATGCGTCTACCACGGCCTTGCTTTCTGGCAGCAGGCGTGGGTCGGCGCCGAAGGTCATCAGCACGCCGTCGACGAATTGCGGACCGCCAGCGGTGGTCACCAGTTCGTCGGTCACGATGCCGTCATCGGACATGAATTTGACGTCTTTGAGACCTTGTTCACGCAGTTGACGAACCAGAGGACCGGCTTCCGGGTGCAGGCCACCGAAGTAGACGACATCGGCGCCAGCGCCGCGGATTTTGGTCACGATGGTGCTGAAGTCTTTTTCACCACGGGTCAGGCCTTCATACAGCACAGGGGTCACGCCGCGCTTGACCAGCTGAGCCTTGGTGGCATCTGCCAGGCCTTGGCCGTAGGTGTCCTTGTCGTGCAGCACGACAACCTTCTTGCCCTTGAGCACGTCGACGATGTAGTCGCCGGCCACGATGCCTTGCTGATCGTCACGCCCGCACATACGGAACATGGCGCTCAGGCCGCGCTCGGTAACGGCCGGGTTGGTGGAGCCCGGGGTAATTGCGATGATGCCCGCTTCGTCATAGATCTCGGAGGCCGGGATGGTCGACGAGGAGCAGAAGTGACCGACCACGCCTGCGACTTTCTGGTTGGTCAGGTCCTTGGCGACCGTCACAGCCTGTTTCGGTTCGCAGGCGTCATCGCCCTTGACCAGTACGATTTTTTCCCCGTTTACGCCGCCCGACGCGTTGACCGCGTCGGCTGCAGCCTGTGCACCCTTCATGTACTGCTCGCCAAATGCCGCGTTGGCGCCTGTCATCGGACCCGCCACACCGATTTTCACATCAGCTTGTGCAAACGCAGAAACACCCAGCGCAGCTGCCACTGCGAGGGCCAGAAAGCCTTTCTTGTAAAACGTCTGGGACATGAGGTGGTGCTCCAAGGTTTTTTTTTAGTTGGCACTGCGATTTCTCTGAATGCTCAGAGCAAGGGCCGTGCCATCGGTTTTTTATTCTGAGAAAAGTCGCTGCCTTATTGTTTTTTCGACAATTTCGGTCCCATTTTCATTGGGCGTGCAACCGTCTAAACCGCGGAAGGTGAAACCATTTATTTTTAATGGCGCAACCCACATGCGCCATCATTGCAACCGCGGCGCCAAACAACGTGCAACCAGCCTGTAACACCGTTCGTCACCGAAGTGCACACTGCTGGTGCGGGACTGCTACAACCCGCACCATGACAGGCTAGTCGCTGCGCCAAAAAGCGCCGCTAACAGCAACAAATTTCAACAATCAGATAACGATCCGCAAGCACTGGCCTGCGTGATACAGCGAAAATCCGGCCTCGTACAAACAGCTACGCAACCCTACCCCCGCCAATGGCTGCATGGGGGCGAAAGGTATCGGCAGCGCTTGAGGATTTCCGTTACACAAGTAATCGGCGAAGGCTTTGCCAACTACTGTACCGGTCGTCACACCTCGACCGTTGTAACCGGTGACGGCCACTAAACCGGGCGCCGGTTCGAACAGACGCATCAAATGATCGGGGGTGAACGCGATGCACCCGGTCCAGGTGCATTCCCACTCCACCGGTTTGAGGTAGGGAAAATAGTGCTGCTGAACGCGGTCGGCCCATGCCTTGAGAAACCAGGCCGGCTTCTGATTGCCATTACCGAGACTGCCGAGCAACAGACGCCCGTCCTTGTCGCGACGAATACTGCTGAGCACCTGGCGGGTGTCCCAGGAACCCTGGCCGCCGGGCAGAATCTGTTGCGCGGCGTCTTCGGTCAGCGGGACCGACGCCACTTGGTAGTAGTAACCGGGGAAAAAGTTGCGCCGCAGCTCCGTCCAGTCGCCTTCGGTGTAAGCGTTGGAGGCGATCACGACTTTCTCGGCCATGACCGAGCCCTGAGCGGTTTGCACCGACCAGCGTTGGCCCTGACGTTCGAGCCGGGTGACCGGGGAATGGTCAAACAGTTGGCCGCCGAGACTGATAGCGGCTTTGGCCAGCCCGGTGGTATAGGCCATCGGATTGAGGGTGCCAGCACGTCGGTCCAGCAACGCCGCGGCGATTTTTTTTGTGCCCGTTGCCTGCTCACAGGCTTGCCCGGTCAGTAGCTCGACCGGTGCTCCGCGACGTTTCCATTGTTCTTCACGGCTGCGCAAATCCGCTTCGCCACGGGCGTTATGCGCCATGTGCAGCGTGCCTTCGCGGCGTAACTGGCAATCGATGTTGTACTTGTCCACAAGGCTGAACACCAGGGAAGGCGCCGCGCCGAGCATGCGATTGAGCTGGCTGCCCACCGCTTCGCCGAATCCGGCTTCGATGTCGTCCGGTGCAATCCACATGCCGGCGTTGACCAGGCCGACATTGCGCCCCGAGCCACCATGGCCGGCGCGATGCGCTTCCAGCACACAGACCGACTTACCTTGTTCCAGCAGATGCACCGCCGCCGACAGACCGGTGAAACCGGCGCCGATGACGCAGACATCAACTGTCACTTCACCCTTGAGCGCCGCGTTGTCGGGCCTTTGCGGCGTCAGTTTTTCCCACAGACACTCTTCGCGTAACGGCATTGCACGCTCCTGTCGGAGCAGCTAAAAGCCTCAAGCTTCAAGCCGCAAGCAAGTCTGCTTGGAGCTTGAGGCTTGAAGCTTGAGGCTGCTCAATCGAATGTAATACCCTGAGCCAACGGCAACTCCAGCGAGTAGTTCACGGTGTTGGTCTGGCGACGCATGTAGCCGCGCCATGCATCGGAGCCCGATTCACGACCACCGCCGGTTTCTTTCTCGCCACCAAACGCGCCACCGATTTCTGCGCCGCTCGGGCCGATGTTGACATTGGCGATACCGCAGTCGCTGCCTACCGCCGACATGAATTGCTCGGCTTCACGTACATCGGTAGTGAAGATGCAGGACGACAGGCCTTGTGGCACGGCGTTGTTCAGGCGCAGGGCTTCGTCGAAATCCTTGTAGCCGATCACGTACAGAATCGGTGCGAAGGTTTCGTGGCACACCACATCGCTCTGCTCCGGCATTTCAACAATGGCCGGCGCGACGTAGTAAGCGTTGGGGAATTTGTCTTCCAGTTGGCGTTTGCCACCGAACACGCGACCGCCTTCGCTCAAGGCCTGCTCCAGCGCGTCCTGCATGTTTTCGAAACTTTGTTTGTCGATCAGCGGGCCGATCAGGTTGCCTTCCAGCGGATGGCCGATGCGCACTTTGGAATAGGCGGCTTTCAGGCGGGTGACGATCTCTTCCTTCACCGATTCGTGCGCGATCAGGCGACGCAGTGTGGTGCAACGCTGACCGGCGGTGCCGACGGCGCTGAACAGGATGGCGCGAACGGCCATGTCCAGGTCGGCGCTTGGGCCGAGGATCATGGCGTTGTTGCCGCCCAGTTCCAGAATGCTGCGAGCAAAACGCGCGGCGATTTTCGGCGCCACTTCGCGACCCATGCGAGTGCTGCCGGTGGCGCTGATCAGCGCGACACGCGGGTCATCTACCAGCGCTTCGCCAGCATCGCGGCCGCCGATGATCACTTGGCTCAGGTGTGGCGGGGCATCGCTGAAGTTTTTCAGGACGCGGTCGAACAACGCCTGGCAAGCCAGCGCGGTCAGTGGGGTTTTCTCGGATGGTTTCCAGATCACCGGGTTACCGCACACCAGCGCCAGCGTGGTGTTCCAGGCCCAGACCGCGACCGGGAAGTTGAACGCACTGATAACGCCGACGACGCCCAGCGGGTGCCAGGTTTCGCGCATGTGGTGGCCAGGACGCTCCGAAGCAATGGTCAAGCCGTATAGCTGGCGGGACAGGCCGACGGCGAAGTCGCAGATGTCGATCATCTCCTGAACTTCACCCAGGCCTTCCTGGGTGATCTTACCGGCTTCCCAGGACACCAACTCGCCGAGGTCGGCCTTGTATTCACGCAGGATGTCGCCCAGTTGGCGCACCAGTTCGCCACGACGGGGCGCCGGAACCTTGCGCCACAGTTCGAACGCATGATCGGCACGACTGATGTGCTGTTCGACTTCAGCAGCACCTTCCCAGTTTACGGCGGCGATCCGGCTGCCATCGATTGGCGAATGCACCGGCACTTTGCCGTTCTGGTACAGGGCCGGGTTCACACCAAGACGATCAAGCAATGCGGCAACCATGGGTTACTCCTCAAGCAAAAAACACAAAGGGTGCAGCCGGAATCATCACGGCTGATCAGACCTGTAGTTTTAGCGCCCCGGAGGTTACCCAACAAACGACGATTAAGAGAGATATCATTCCGTTTATTCATGCTACGAATTGCTGGTAAGAAAGAAACAAGAAAAGGACTACCCATGCTGAATAAACGCTATCTGCCGTCAATCACAGCCTTGCAGTGCTTCGAGGCCGTGACCCGGCATTTGAGCTTCACCCGGGCCGCCGAAGAGCTGAACCTGACCCAGAGCGCCGTCAGTAAACAGGTCGCGCAACTTGAGGAATTGTTGCAGCACTTGTTGTTCCGCCGCGTGCGCCGACGCCTGCAAATGACACCGGCCGGTGATTTGTACCTGGTGGAAGTACGAAAAATCCTCACCCAGGTCGAGATGTCGACCCATTACCTGCGTTCCTACGGCGGCGAGACTGAAGTTTTGCGCGTTTCAACGCCGCCGACTTTCGGTGCGCGCTGGCTGGTACCTCGCCTGAAAGGCTGGCGCCTGCGCCATCCGTCGATTCACCTGGACCTGTGCAGCGAGCAGGAAGCAGACGATTTACTGCAAGGTCGCAGCGATCTGGCGTTCTACTTTGGCCAAGGCTCACGGCCCGGCACCGAATGCCTGAAGCTGTTTGGTGAAGAACTGGTACCGGTCTGCGCACCGGGCAGCCTGCCGGACACGCCGTTCACCGACCCGACGCAACTCACCGACCTCGTCCTGCTGCAAAACGCCTCCCGCCCCCAGGCCTGGCACGACTGGTTCGACAGTCAGGGCTACCACACCGAACACAGCTACCACGGCCCGCGTTTTGAAACCTTCTACATGTGCATCCGCGCCGCTCAGGTCGGCTGCGGTGTAGCGCTGCTGCCGAGGTTTCTGGTGGAAGAGGAATTGGTTGACGGCAAACTGGTCATACCGTGGACACACGCGATGCCCAGCACGGATGCCTATTACCTGGCGTATCCCGAACATTCGGCGGAAGTGCCCAAAGTGCGTGATTTTGTGAAGTGGATGCTGGAGCAGATTGATAGTCCCACCTCCACAGACTGACCCTTGTAGGAGCAGTCGAGTGAAACGAGGCTGCGATCTGGTCTTGGTTAATTAACTGGATCAAAGGATCGCAGCCTCGTTTCACTCGACAGCTCCTACATAGGCAACACAGAAATCACTGGCAATCTTTACCAGTGATATGCGCCACTATCCCCATTCAATGCGGAGAACCCCGTTATGAGCGAGCCCGTGTTTGGCGATCGCATCGTGCAGAACCTGCTCGACACCGACTTCTACAAACTGACGATGATGCAGGCGGTGCTGCACAACTACCCGAACGTCGAAGTCGAATGGGAGTTTCGTTGCCGCAACAGTGAAGATTTGCGCCCGTACCTGGCCGAGATCCGATTCCAGATCGAGCGCCTGGCGGAGTTGAGTCTGAGCGCTGATCAATTGGGTTTTCTGGAACGTATCAGTTTTCTGAAGCCGGATTTCCTGCGGTTTCTCGGGCTGTTCCGCTTCAATCTGCGTTACATCCACACCTGCATCGAAAACGACGAGCTATTCATCCGCCTGCGTGGGCCTTGGCTGCATGTAATTCTGTTCGAAGTGCCGCTTCTGGCGATTGTCACTGAGGTGCGCAACCGCTATCGCTACCGGGAAGTCGGTCTGGAACAGGCACGTGAACAGCTTTATCGCAAGTTCGACTGGCTGACCGCCAACGCCAGCAGCGACGAATTGTCCGAGTTGCAAGTAGCCGATTTCGGCACGCGCCGTCGCTTTTCATACCGCGTGCAAGAAGAAGTGGTGAATGTGCTCAAGCACGACTTCCCCGGACGCTTCGTCGGCACCAGCAACGTGCACCTGTCCCGGGAACTGGACATGAAACCGCTGGGCACCATGGCCCATGAATGGATCATGGCCCACCAGCAACTCGGTCCACGGCTGATCGACAGTCAGATTGCCGCGCTCGACTGCTGGGTGCGCGAATACCGCGGCCTGCTGGGAATCGCCCTGACCGACTGCATCACCACCGATGCTTTCCTCGGCGATTTCGATCTGTTTTTTGCCAAGCTTTTCGACGGTCTGCGCCACGATTCGGGTGACCCGGTGTTGTGGGCCGAGAAAGCCATTGCCCACTATCACAAGCTCGGCATCGACCCGATGAGCAAGACGTTGGTGTTTTCCAACAGCCTGACACTGCCCAAGTCACTGGAGATATTCCGTGCGCTGTGGGGCCGGATCAATGTCAGCTTTGGCATCGGCACCCACCTGACGTGCGACATTCCCGGTGTCGAACCGATGAACATCGTGTTTAAAATGACGGCCTGCAACGGCCAGCCCGTGGCAAAGATTTCTGATGAGCCTGGCAAGACTCACTGCAATGACCCGAATTTTGTCGCCTATTTGCGACACGTTTTCAAAGTACCTGCCGCCCTATCAAGCACATCTAGCAAGGAGTGAATTCATGCAAGCCGTACAGCGTGAGATTGCTGAGCAGCTCAAGGTTCAACCACCGTTTGCCGACGACGCCGCCCTTGAGGCTGAAGTCGCCCGGCGGGTTAGCTTCATTCAGGATTGTCTGGTCAATTCCGGGCTCAAGGCCCTGGTTCTGGGCATCAGCGGTGGTGTCGACTCGCTGACGGCCGGCCTGCTGGCCCAACGCGCCATGCGCGAATTACGCCAACGCACCGGTGACAAGAGTTACAAATTCATCGCGGTGCGCCTGCCATACGAGACTCAGTTCGATGAGCACGATGCTCAGGCCTCGGTGGACTTCATCGCCCCGGACGAGCGCCACACCGTGAACATCGGCCCGGCGGTCAAATCCCTGGCCAATGAAGTGGCAGCCTTCGAAGGCAAGCACGCAGTCTCGGTGGACTTCGTGCTCGGCAACACCAAGGCGCGGATGCGCATGGTCGCTCAGTACACCATCGCGGGCGCGGCCCATGGCCTGGTGATCGGCACCGACCACGCGGCAGAAGCGGTGATGGGGTTCTTCACAAAGTTCGGTGACGGCGCCTGCGACCTGGCGCCGTTGAGCGGGCTGGTGAAAAACCAGGTTCGGGATATCGCTCGCAGTTTCGGCGCGCCGGAATCACTGGTGGAAAAAATCCCGACAGCCGATCTGGAAGACCTGTCGCCAGGTAAACCGGACGAAGCGTCACACGGCGTGACCTATGCCGAGATTGATGCGTTTTTGCATGGTGAGGCGGTACGTGAGGAAGCGTTCAGGATCATTTGTGACACGTATAAAAAGACTCATCACAAGCGGGTGATGCCGTTTGCGCCATAAGGACGTCGGCATCTGTACCGACGCCTTCGCGGGCAAGCCACGCTCCCACAGGTATTGTGTCGGACGCCGATAATAGGCACGACGCAAATCCTGTGGGAGCGTGGCTTGCCCGCGATGAACGATGACTCGGTCAGATGCCGGGCACAAAAAAAGCGTCCCAAGCGGACGCTTTTTTTATGAGCTCGATTTGATTACTTCAGCGTAACCGTGCCTTTCATCATCGAGATGTGGCCCGGGAACGAGCAGAAGAAGCCGTACTTCTCGCCAGCAGCGAGCTTCGAAACGTCAAAGGTCACCGAATCGGTTTCGCCAGCGCCTATGATTTTGGTGTGGGCGATGACGCGCGCATCACCTTCCGGCAGATAATTCTTGTCGATGCCTGCGGCCATGCCAGCAGTAGCGAGCGGCTGCATGTCAGCCTCTTTGCTCAACACCCAGTTATGACCCATGACATTCTTCGGCAGGCTGCCGGAATGTTTCAGATCCACGGTGAATGTCTTACAGCTCTTGTCGATGGTGATGTCCTTGGTGTCAAAAGACATCTGATCAGTGGAGTCGACAGTGACCTTGCATTCAGCAGCCATCAATTGGCTGCTGGCCAGTGTCAGCAGGGATACCGCAACAAGTTTGGCAAACATGGTGAATCTCCAAGGCAGGGTTAATAAAAAGTGCGAATGGACAGAAGACTGCCTGAAATCTTCGCAAGTTCCTATGACCTGAATCAAAAATTGTATACAACTTTTGGGCTATGAGCCCCATCGACACAATCTACCAGCCAGGCGTCTGGCACGGCCCTACTATCAAGCCGTCATCCTTTATCTGGAGCGTCTGTGATGTCCTTGAATAGCCTGTTGTGCAGCTTGTTCGCCGCCTACGCCTGTGGTGCCAGCGGCACCTGTGAAACACCCCGGCGCGAGGCTTAACCCTTGGAGCGTAGCTGACCTGCCTTTATTCTGTTGGCCATCCCGACCTTGGAGTAAGGCATGTCTTTAACGTCTGTTTGTGTATTTTGCGGCGCCAGCACCGGCACCCTCCCAGCCTATCGTGAAGCGGCTGTGGCCTTGGGGCGCTCCTTGGCCGAACGCAAGTTGACCCTGGTCTATGGCGGCGGCGCCGTGGGCCTGATGGGGATTGTTGCCGATGCTGCACTGGCGGCCGGCGGTGAAGTAATCGGGATCATCCCGCAAAGCCTCAAAGACAAGGAAATCGGCCACAGTGGCCTGACGCGCCTGGAAGTGGTAGACGGCATGCACGCGCGCAAGGCGCGGATGGCCGAACTCAGTGATGCGTTCATCGCTCTGCCCGGCGGCCTGGGCACCCTGGAAGAACTGTTCGAAGTCTGGACCTGGGGCCAGCTCGGCTACCATGGCAAACCGCTCGGTTTGCTGGAAGTGAACGGTTTCTACAGCAAATTGACCGGTTTTCTTGATCATATCGTCGGCGAAGGCTTCGTTCGCGCACCGCACCGTGACATGCTGCAAGTGAGCGAATCACCGCAAACCCTGCTAGATGCACTGGACGCCTGGCAACCGTCGGTCCTGCCAAAATGGACCGATCAAAAACCCAGCTAACGGCTCGGCACCGATACAGGGCAGAATATGCGCCGCTCAACCTCACCTTCGACCCCAGAGGATCGCCCATGGCTAAACCTAATTATTCCTTCGCCAAACGTCAGAGAGACTTGGCCAAGGAGCAGAAGAAAGAGGAAAAGCTTCAGCGCAAGAAAGCTACAGCTGAAGAAGAAGCAGCAGCACTGAACCCGGATGCTGAAGGCGAAGTGGCTACAGACGAAACTGAAGCACCGAAAGATCAGGCGCCCGACGCCTGAGACCCTCAGGGCCGGATGATCTGATCAGGCCCACCGGATCTGTGTCCAGGGTCAGCAGTGACTTTGCTGACCCTCACAGTCCCCTCTGAAATACACAATTTTATCTGCGTTAATTCAGTGGCATTACGGTGACGCTGACTTCCGGGTCATGGTTACCCCCTCCCAGAATCACCCCACGCAATGGCGAGACATCGGAGAAATCCCGCCCCCAGGCCAGGGTGATGTGTTCGAGTGCCGGTTGTACGTTGTTGGTCGGGTCAAAATCGACCCAGCCCAGCACCGGACAGAACACTGAAACCCAGGCGTGAGACGCGTCCGCGCCGATCAACCGAGGCTGACCGGGTGGTGGCTGAGTCAGCAGATAACCACTGATATAGCGAGCAGCCAGACCACGGGAACGCACGCACGCGAGCATCAGGTGAGCGAAGTCCTGACAGACCCCGCGTCGGCGCTCCAGCACTTCCACCAACGGCGTCGCCACTTGCGTCGCTTCGGCGTCGAAGGTGAACTCGCTGAAGATCTTCTCCATCAATGCCTGAACGCCCCACAGCAACGGTCGGCCCGGCGCAAAGCAACTCTCGGAGAAGTCGACAAAGTTGCGCTTCAAATGCACGTAAGGCGATTCGAACCGATACCGACAGGCTTCAAGAACGTCAGGGGACAGCGGCTGGCTGCTGTAGGTCAACGCGTTGCGGGTTTCTTCCCAGGGCGGCGATTGATTGAAATCCAGCACGGGCCGGGCGAAGACTTCGACGGTAAGGCTGGCGTTGACCAGCAACTCATCGTGGGGACGTTCAAATGCCAATCGCGTCAGCGGATTGCCAAACACATCCAGCTCATCCCGGCGCGCGGTCGGGTCGGGGCTGATCTGCAATTGTTGAGCAGTACAACGCTGCCACGCACAGGGCCGCGGCCAGAGATGCGCGAGCTGCTGGGCCAAAGACACCGGACTGTCATAGTGATAATGGGTGTCGTGGAAAATCTGGTAGTGAGCACTCATCAGACGGACACCGTGCGTTGGCTGACATCATCGACATGGGCGAAATGGCGCAAGGCCAGGCGATCCGATACTTGCCCACTGGCGTCGGCGATTTCTTGCAGCAAATCGGCCAACCCATCAAGCGCGGCGCGCACGCCCGTTTCGCCGAACAACGCGTTTTCCAGGCAGCCCAGATCGAATTGCGCCAGTCGCGCCACCAACAGCGGCAAACTTGTTTCCCGGGGCACACCAAAGTCGTCATTCAAACGTTTCAGGGTTCGCGTCACCAGCTTCAACTGGAACAGGACGGCGTGAGGGTTTTGCTCATCGAGCAGCAACAGGTCGAGCACTGGCAGCAGTTGCGCCACCGCCAGATACCGCGAACGGTAAGTGATGCTGCTGTTGCCCAACTCCAGCAACCACTCTAACCCCGCCTGATCGAAAGCCCCGGCGCCACGCAAAAATGCTGCCAGGCTGCCGCTGAGAAATTGCAGGCGCTCGATCCGCCGCCCGATCATCAGGAAACGCCAGCCTTCGTCCCGGGTCATGTCGTCCAGGGCGAAGCCAGAAAGCGCCGCCAGCGACATCACCAGACGGTTAAGAAAGTCCAGCAGCTCGCCGAAATCCGGCTCGTCGGTATCCAGCTCCATGGCCTCGCGCTGCAACTCCACCAACGCCTGCCAGTTTTCCCGCGAGAGTTTGCCGCGCACTTGCGAGGCCGCCCACTGCAAGCGTTGCAGATTGGCACGCAGGCTGAATGACCAGTCTTCGCCGAGTAATGCGGCCAACAGGCGCTCTGGCAACTCGCCTTCCTCGGGCAACAGATGCAACCGTTCACCGAGTTCGACAGCCGCCTGCAAGGCTTGCGGATCATCACCGTCCACGTAGCGCGCCAGCATGATGCGCAACAGTCGCGCGCTGTCATCACAGCGCTCGCAATAGCGGCCAAACCAGAACAGGTTTTCCACCACCCGCGAGGGCAAATAAGGATCCCGGCGTACCAGGTCATGCACACCGATCGTGCGCTGGGTTTTCCACTGCTCGCCGCTGGGCGGACGATCGCTCAACACCCATGTGTCCTTGCTCGCACCACCGCGCTGCATCGACACCACTTCGGCGTCGGCCTCGGCGGCTACCCGGGCCAGCCCGCCCGGTAAAACCCGATAGCCGTCATGGCTGGCCACTGCGTACACGCGCATGCCGATGGCGCGTGGTTGCAACTGACCGTCCTCGGCCTGCCAGATCGGCGCATGGGACAATTGGGCCATTTCTTGCGCCACATACGCATAAGGGCGCGCCTGCATTCGCGCGGCCAGGGCCAGACGCTGTTTTTCACTCAAGTCACGGCCAAATACCGGTGCAAAGCTTTGCGACGGGAAAGCCGGTTTGATCAACAGCTCCGGCAGTTTTTCCAGCGCTTGAGCCAGCACCGGCGGCTCACCGCACCACCAGGTTGCAATAGACGGCAGGATCAGCTTTTCACCAAACAGGAACTGATTGATCTTCGGCAGAAAACCCAGCAACCCCGGCGACTCCAGCACGCCGCTGCCGAGGGCATTGGCCACCAGCACCCGCCCCTGCCGCACGGCTTCAAGCAGCCCCGGTACGCCCAGTGCGGAGTCGGTGCGCAATTCCAGCGGGTCGCAGAAGTCGTCGTCGAGCCGGCGCATGATTGCGTGAACCCGACGCAAGCCGCTCAGGGTTTTCAGGTAAACCGTGGCATCACGCACCGTGAGGTCGCCGCCCTCCACCAGCGGATAGCCGAGCTGACGCGCCAGATAAAGGTGTTCGAAATAGCTTTCGTTGAATCGTCCCGGCGTGAGCAACACGATCAGCGGTGCTTCTTCATCGCGAGGCGCCTGCCGCGCCAGTGTTTCCTGAAGCGTGCGGAAGAACCCGGCCAGATGCTGCACTTTCAAATCGCGATACAGCTCGGGAAAGGCCCGGGAGACGATGGTGCGGTTTTCCAAGGCGTACCCGGCGCCGGACGGTGCTTGAGTCCGGTCCGCCGTGACCCACCAGCGGCCATCGGGCGTGCGCGCCAGATCGACGGCGTACAGATGCAGAAAGGCCCCGTCGGGCGGCGTAATGCCCTGACAGGGCCAGAGGAAGTTGTTGTGCCCGAATACGAGTTCCGCTGGCAGCAGACCTTCGGCGATCAGGCGCTGGGGGCCATACAGATCCGCCAGTACCGCGTTCAACAGACGCGCCCGTTGAGCGATCCCGGCTGATAACTGCGCCCACTCATCAGCGGCAATCACATGCGGCAGCAGGTCGAGTTCCCACGGCCGGTCTGCGCCCTTGGGGTCGGCGTAGACGTTGTAGGTCACGCCGTTTTCCTGGATCTGCCGGGTCAACAAGGCCTGACGCTGCACCAACTGCGAGGGCGTACTGCGTTGCAATTGGTCGATCAACCGACGCCAGTGCGGGCGTACGCCGCCACTGTCGTCGAGCAGTTCGTGATAGGTGCCCGCCGTCAGCGGGTAGTGATCAAGCAGATCAGGCATGGAAAGCTCGGCAGACAGCAATGAACGGTCAGACTAACGCAGGCTCATGACGCCCGGATATACGAAAAATCCGGGCGTCGCGTACGATTTAGAAACGTCGTAAATCGAGCGTCATCGGCAGTTCGTCGTTAATTTCCAGAGTCGGAACAGGAAGTTTCCCCGGCGTGTGTCCGATGCGGAAAAACCGCGCCATGCGTCGGCTCTCCGCCTCATTGGCGTTCACCGGCAGGCTGTCGTAGTTGCGCCCGCCCGGATGGGCCACGTGGTATTGGCAGCCGCCCATAGACCGTTGCATCCAGGTGTCGAGCAGGTCGAACACCAGCGGTGCATGAACCGGGATGGTTGGTTGCAGGCAGTTGGCCGGTTGCCAGGCACGGAAACGCACACCGGCGACAAACTCGCCGACCCGCCCGGTGGGTTGCAACGGCACCGGAACGCCGTTGCAGGTCAGCAGATAACGTTGCGGCGCCAGCCCTGTGAGCTTGACCTGCAAGCGCTCCAGCGACGAATCCACATACCGCACCGTGCCGCCGACCGCGCCCTCCTCGCCCAGCACATGCCACGGCTCCAGCGCCTGACGCAATTGCAGTTCAATGCCGCTGACCGCGTAATCGCCGACCTTGGGAAAACGGAACTCCAGATGCGCGGCGAACCACTCGGCCCGTACCGGATAACCGGCCGCGTTCAGATCCACGATCACATCGGCGAAATCCTGCTCGATAAAATGCGGCAACAGGAAGCGATCGTGCAATTCAGTGCCCCAGCGCGCCAGTTTCGGCGGCGCGTAAGGCTCGCGCCAGAACCGCGCCACCAGCGCCCGCAATAACAGTTGCTGAGCCAGGCTCATGCGCGCGTGCGGCGGCATTTCAAAGGCTCGCAACTCCAGTAATCCGAGGCGTCCGGTCGCACCGTCCGGCGAATAGAGTTTGTCGATGCAGAACTCGGCGCGATGGGTATTGCCGGTCACGTCGATCAGCAGGTTGCGCAGCAGCCGGTCCACTAGCCATGGCGCGCACTCTTCGCCCGGTTCAGGCATCTGCGCAAAAGCGATCTCCAGTTCATACAGCGCATCATTACGCGCTTCATCGACGCGCGGGGCCTGAGAGGTTGGGCCGATGAATAGTCCGGAAAACAGGTAGGACAAGGACGGGTGGTTGTGCCAGTAACTGATCAGGCTACGCAGCAAGTCGGGACGACGCAAAAACGGTGAGTCGGCCGGGGTCGCGCCGCCCAACACGAAATGGTTACCGCCGCCGGTCCCGGTGTGCCGCCCGTCGATCATGAATTTCTCGGTGGTGAGTCGGGTCTGGCGCGCCTCTTCGTACAGAAACTCGGTGCGCTCGACCAACTCGTCCCAAGTCGCGGACGGTTGCACGTTGACCTCGATCACGCCCGGATCCGGGGTGATGCGGAAGTTGCTCAGGCGCGGATCGCTCGGCGGTTCATAGCCTTCCAGCAATACCGGGCAATGCAGTTCCTGAGCCGTGGCCTCGATGGCGGTGACCAGTTCCAGATAGTCCTCGACCCGTTCCAGCGGCGGCATGAACAGGTACAACCGCCCTTCCCGGGCTTCCGCGCAGAACGCAGTGCGTGTCAGCCAGTCGGCGGACTCGTCGATTTTTGGCTCGCGCTCAACCGCTTCGGCCGGCATGCCTGGGCTGTTTAACGCAATGGTGTCGGGCAGCGCGGGAAAATCCTGGTTCGGATCATTGGGATGAATGAACGGATACTCCGCCGCTTTCACCCAAGGCTGCGAGCCGAGCGGCAAGCGATAACCCAGCGGCGAATCCCCCGGCACCAGCCGGCAGTGCTCGTCGCGCAGATACCAGCGACCGCTTTGCCATTGATCACCCTTGGCGGTGCGCGCTAGCGGCAGGACCTGGCCGATGACTTTATCCAGGCCCTGGTTGAAGACTTTACGCAGACGCGCACGCTCCAGCGGCTCTTCCAGACGCGAGTCTTCGGCGCTGACGTTCTGCGGCAATGTGCCTTCGCGCCAGAGGTAATAAAAATTGTCTTCGTAGGCTGGGAACACAAAACGTGTAGGAATCTTCAGCCGTTCAGCGACACTCGCCAGAAAACGCCCGGCCAGTTCGCCATCGGCGCCGTAGTCTTCCTGCTCATCGGCGATCAGCGCGCTGTTGTGCCAGATCGGCACGCCGTCGCGACGCCAGTAGCAGTTCAGTGACCAGCGCGGTAATTGCTCCCCGGGGTACCACTTGCCCTGACCAAAATGCACCAGCCCTTTGGGTGCGTAGTGTTTGCGCATGCGCTGGAACAGTTCGGCGGACAGCCGACGTTTGTCCGGCCCGAGCGCTGCGGTGTTCCATTCGGCACCGTCCGGGTCATCGATGGAAACAAAGGTCGGCTCGCCGCCCATGGTCAGGCGCACATCGTCTTCCAGCAGATCGGCATCGATCTGCCGACCCAGCGCCTGAATCGCCTGCCACTGATCTTCGGTGTAGGGCTTGGTGACGCGGGGGGCTTCCCAAATCCGCTCCACGGACATCTCGTGGGTGAATTCGCACTCGCACGGCTCCACCAAGCCACTGATGGGTGCCGCAGAGCCAGGATCGGGGCTGCACGCCAACGGAATGTGACCCTCACCGGCAAACAGCCCTGACGTCGCGTCCAGGCCAATCCAGCCAGCACCCGGCAAATACACTTCGCACCACGCGTGCAAATCGGTGAAGTCCACGTCAGTGCCCGACGGACCGTCCAGACTTTTGACGTCGGCGGTCAGCTGAATCAGGTAACCGGAGACAAAGCGCGCGGCGAGCCCGAGATTGCGCAGCAGTTGCACCAGCAACCACGCCGAGTCGCGGCAGGACCCGGATGCTTGGTCGAGAGTGTGTTCAGGCGTCTGGACTCCTGGCTCCATGCGGATTAGGTAACCGATGTCTTCACTCAGGCGCTGGTTAAGCGCGACGAGGAAATCCACACTCGGCAGCGGCGTGCGGTCGATACCGTCCAGATAGGCCTTGAACTTCGGCGTCAGGGGCAAGGTTTCAAGGTACGGCGCCAACTCCTTGCGCTCGTCGGCGGCGTAGGCGAACGGGATTTTTTCTGCGTACGGCTCAAGGAAAAAATCGAAGGGATTGAAGACCGCCATCTCGGCCAGCAGATCGACTTCAATCCGCAGCTCATCGGTTTTTTCCGGGAACACCAACCGCGCCAGGTAATTACCCTGGGGGTCTTGTTGCCAGTTGATGAAATGCTGCTCGGGCGAGACTTTCAGCGCATACGACAATATCCGCGTGCGACTGTGAGCGGCCGGGCGCAGGCGAACGATCTGCGGACCGAGCTCGACAGCGCGGTCGTAGCGGTAATGTGTGACGTGGTGCAATGCGACATGAATCGACACGGCGTGCCTCCTGCGAGCCCTAAGCGTTATCGAAAGCGCGCAAGACTTATGCCATCGCGGCAACGCTGGCGCTTTCTCCGTTTGCTTGAGGCAGTACAGCACCAAAATCGGGCGATGCGAGAAATTGGTTGGGGGCAGTTGCACGCAAATGTTGCGAAGGGGGTGATCGTCCCCACGCTCCGCGTGGGAATGCAGCCCGTGACGCTCCGCGTCACTGGACGCGGAGCGTCCCTTGAGGCATTCCCACGCGGAGCGTGGGAACGATCAGGTTGGCGTTCTGTTCAGCTCAAGAGAGGCTTAGCGCGGTACAACCGGCTTACGAGCGGGCTTAGGGCCTTTGCCTTTGGCCGCGTCCTTGCGCTCCTTGGCCGCCTGCTGGTTGCGGGCGAACGCCGCCGCCTTGGCCTGTTCACGCTTGTCCCACGGGTTACCGCCATCGCTGGCACGCGGCGGCAAGCCGGTGTGCTGGGTCAGGATCTTGGTGGTCTTCTCCCCTGCAACCTTGTGGCTGCCGGCCGGTGTCGAGTTCTTGCGACGGGCGCTCTGATAGCTGTCGGTCGCCGGCTGATGCAGCGGGATCAACTGGTTCTTGCCCGGCCCGATCAGATCGGCGCGGCCCATGCGGGTCAGCGCTTCACGCAGCATCGGCCAGCCTTTCGGGTCGTGATAACGCAGGAACGCCTTGTGCAGACGACGCTGCTCTTCGCTCTTGACGATGGTCACGGCGTCGCTCTTGTAAGTGACCTTACGCAGCGGGTTTTTGCCCGAGTGGTACATCGCGGTGGCAGTGGCCATCGGCGACGGGTAGAACGCCTGCACCTGGTCGGCACGGAAGCCGTTGCCCTTGAGCCACAGGGCCAGGTTCATCATGTCTTCGTCGGTAGTGCCCGGGTGGGCGGCGATGAAGTACGGAATCAGGTACTGCTCTTTCCCGGCTTCCTTGGAGTACTTCTCGAACATGCGCTTGAACTTGTCATAGCTGCCGATGCCCGGTTTCATCATCTGGTTGAGCGGACCTTCCTCGGTGTGTTCCGGGGCAATCTTCAGGTAACCACCCACATGGTGGGTCACCAGCTCTTTGACATACTCCGGCGACTCGACCGCGAGGTCGTAGCGCAGGCCGGAAGCAATCAGGATCTTCTTCACACCCGGCAATGCACGGGCGCTGCGGTACAACTGAATGAGCGACGAGTGATCAGTATTCAGGTTCGGGCAGATACCAGGGAACACGCACGATGGCTTGCGGCACGCGGATTCGATTTCCGGGCTCTTACAGGCGATGCGGTACATGTTCGCGGTCGGGCCGCCGAGGTCGGAAATGACGCCGGTGAAACCCGGGACCTTGTCGCGGATCTCTTCGATTTCGCGAATGATCGACTCTTCGGAACGGTTCTGGATGATCCGCCCTTCGTGCTCGGTGATCGAGCAGAAGGTACAGCCGCCGAAGCAGCCACGCATGATGTTCACCGAGAAGCGGATCATGTCGTAGGCCGGGATTTTTTCCTTGCCGTACGCCGGGTGCGGGATGCGCGCATACGGCATGCCGAACACGTAGTCCATTTCTTCGGTGGTCATCGGAATCGGCGGCGGGTTGAACCAGACATCGACTTCGCCGTGCTTCTGCACCAGCGCGCGGGCGTTACCCGGGTTGGTTTCCAGGTGAAGTACGCGGTTGGCGTGAGCATAAAGCACCGCATCGCCACGGACTTTCTCGACCGAGGGCAGACGAATCACGGTCTTGTCGCGGGTCATTTTCGGGCTAGCCAGGATCTGTACGACCTTGGCTTCAGTCGGGTCTTCAACCGGACCTTTTTCCTGCTCAATGGCGCAAGCCTGAGTGTCCTGGGTATTCACGTACGGGTTGATGATCTTGTCGATCTTGCCCGGACGGTCGATGCGCGTGGAATCGACTTCGTACCAGTCTTTCGGCGTATCGCGGCGGATGAACGCGGTACCGCGCACATCGGTGATGTCTTCGATCTTGTGACCGTAGGACAGACGCTGGGCGACTTCGACAATCGCACGCTCGGCGTTGCCGTAGAGCAGGATGTCGGCGCAGGCGTCAATCAGGATCGAGTTGCGTACCCGGTCCTGCCAGTAATCATAGTGAGCGATGCGGCGCAGGGAAGCTTCGATGCCACCCAGAACGATCGGCACGTTCTTGTAGGCTTCCTTGCAGCGCTGGCTGTAAACCAGGCTCGCGCGGTCCGGACGTTTGCCCGCCAGGCCACCAGGGGTGTAGGCGTCATCGGAACGGATTTTCTTGTCGGCGGTGTAGCGGTTGATCATCGAGTCCATGTTGCCGGCCGCGACACCGAAGAACAGGTTCGGCTCGCCGAGCTTCATGAAGTCGTCTTTGGACTGCCAGTTCGGTTGGGCAATGATCCCGACGCGGAAGCCTTGCGACTCCAGCAGCCGGCCGATGATTGCCATGCCGAACGACGGATGGTCAACGTACGCATCACCGGTGACGATGATGATGTCGCAGGAATCCCAGCCAAGCTGATCCATCTCCTCCCTGCTCATCGGCAGGAATGGCGCTGGACCGAAGCATTCGGCCCAGTACTTGGGATAGTCAAATAACGGCTTGGCTGTTTGCATGACGATGACCGGTGTTGAGATGAAAAATCGCGGGCGCGGAATATAGCACAAAAAATAACCAATTCCGACGGCTATGGTCGGAAATTGTGTCGACCCAATCGCCGGCAAGTCGAATTGTCGCACCGCCGCTCCCACAAGGATTTGAGTGTCCCTGTGGGAGCGGGCTTGCCCGCGAAGAGGCCCTCTCAGGCACTACATAACTTACTCGTCGTCGAAGTTATAGCTACCCGGCGCGAGGTTTTCGAAGCGGGTGTACTTGCCGATGAACGCCAGTCGTGACGTGCCGATCGGACCGTTCCGCTGCTTGCCGATGATGATTTCGGCGATGCCTTTGTGCTCGGTTTCCGGGTGATACACCTCATCCCGGTACACGAACATGATCACGTCAGCATCCTGCTCGATCGCTCCGGATTCCCGGAGGTCGGAGTTGATCGGGCGTTTGTTCGGCCGTTGCTCCAGGGAGCGGTTGAGCTGGGACAACGCCACCACCGGGCAGTTGAATTCCTTGGCCAAGGCTTTCAAGGAACGGGAGATCTCGGAAATCTCGTTGGTACGGTTGTCGCCGCCGGAACCGGGAATCTGCATCAATTGCAGGTAGTCGATCATGATCAGGGCGACATCGCCGTGTTCACGCACCAACCGGCGAGTCCGCGCACGCATTTCCGAGGGGCTGATACCGGCCGTATCGTCGATGAACAGCTTACGGTCGTTGAGCAGGTTGACCGCCGAGGTCAGGCGCGGCCAATCGTCGTCATCCAGGCGACCGGCCCGGACCTTGGTCTGGTCGATACGGCCGAGGGACGACAACATACGCATGATCAGCGATTCACCTGGCATCTCCAGCGAGTAAACCAGGACGCACTTGTCGCTGCGCAACACGGCGTTTTCCACCAGGTTCATCGCAAAGGTGGTTTTACCCATGGACGGACGGCCGGCGACGATGATCAGGTCGGACGGCTGCAGGCCACTGGTCTTCTCGTCGAGGTCGGTGTAGCCGGTGGACAGACCGGTGATGGCGTTGTCGGTGTTGAACAAGGTGTCGATGCGGTCGATGGCCTTGGTCAGCAGGTCATTCACGCTCACCGGGCCGCCGGTTTTTGGCCGGGCCTCGGCGATCTGGAAGATCTGCCGCTCAGCTTCGTCGAGAATCTCTTCTGCCGTACGACCTTCCGGGTTGAAGGCGCTGTCGGCAATCTCGGTAGCAATGCCGATCAACTGGCGCAACGTCGCCCGTGCACGAACGATCTGCGCATAGGCCTTGATGTTGGCGACGGACGGGGTGTTTTTCGCCAGCTCGCCGAGGTAGCCCAGACCGCCCACTTGCGAGGTCTGACCTTCCTTGTCCAATTGCTCGGCAAGGGTCACGACGTCGATGGGGGAGTTCTGGTCGGCGAGCTTGGCGATCGCGCGGAAGATCAGGCGGTGGTCATGTCGATAGAAATCGCCGTCCGAGACCTGATCGAGCACGCGTTCCCAGGCGTTGTTGTCCAGCATCAAACCACCGAGCACGGCCTGTTCGGCCTCGATGGAGTGCGGCGGCACTTTCAGGGAAGCGGTTTGCAGATCGTATTGCTCGGGTGCAGAGATATCGTTCATGGCCACTTGGTTATTTTATGAAAAGCGGGGGAATCAGAAAGACAAAGGGCACGACCTGTAAACAGGATCGTGCCCGATGTTACCGGCAAGCACCCGAGGGTGCCAGCCGACAAGTACTACTTAAGCTGCTACCACGACAACGCGTACGGTGGCTTCAACTTCAGCGTGCAGGTGCACGGCTACGTCGAATTCGCCTACGTTGCGGATGGTGCCGTTCGGCAGACGTACTTCGCTTTTTGCAACTTCAACGCCAGAGGCGGTCAGTGCATCAGCGATGTCGTGAGTGCCGATCGAACCGAACAGCTTGCCTTCGTCACCGGCGGTGGCAGTGATAGTCACTTCCAGCTCAGCCAGTTGGGCGGCACGGCTTTCAGCCGAAGTTTTACGGTCTGCTGCGGCTTTTTCCAGCTCAGCGCGACGCTCTTCGAACGCAGCCAGGTTGGCAGCGGTCGCAGCGGTAGCTTTGCCGTAAGGCAGCAGGTAGTTACGACCGTAACCAGCCTTAACGTTCACTTTGTCACCCAGGTTGCCCAGGTTGGTGACTTTTTCCAGAAGGATCAGTTGCATGTGAAAATCCTCTTAACTTTTAACCTTCACCGTTCGCGTTATCGGCATCTTTCGGTGCCGAACGACCGCGAAAATCAATCAGGCTGTCGACGATGGCCAAGACCACCAGCAACGGATAGATCAGCTGCATAAACAGCAACAGCGTGACGTACAACCCCACCAGCCAGAATCTGGCCAGTCGCTTTTGCGCCACCAGCCCGTGAATCAGGGCCAGCCCGGCGAACACCAGCGGCACGCTGCACAACGGCGTTAACATGGCCATCTGTGGACCGATGTTCGGCCCCAGAAGCATGCACGCCAGCAGCAACATCGCCGGCAAAAGCGGGAATCGGATGGCGCGAAACTCGCGACCAAAACCGCCCGGGTTGTACAACAACGCCTGCCAGTAGCGCCCGACAAGCAGGCTCAGCACACTGACGATTTGCAACAAGGCCGCAATCAGGCCGGTCAGGACCGGTGCAATCAGGGACGCAAAATGCGCTTGCTCGCCTACCGATAACTTCTCGTAGACATCACCGAGTAGCGACGGCATGACTTTTATCAAAGCCTGCGCCAGCATCTCGATTTGAGGGCCAAAAGTCGCCCCCAGCACCACTGAAAACACCACTCCCATCGCTATGCTGACCAGCAGCACACGGACCCAGGATTCGCTTGCGCGCAAAACCAACGCAAGACTCGAAGAACCCAACAGCACCAAAAGTGCCCGAGGGTCATCCGCATAAAGCCACCAGATCAACGCCGGCAGCACTCCCAGGGCAAGAACGCCAAGGGCGTCCTTCAAACCGCGCCGCAGAAGCACGAGGCATCCAGCGGCAGCACCCAACCAATACAACAACGGCAATGTTACGCATCCAGCCACTACGAGAGTGGCCTGCATGCGACCGCGCATAATGAACTCAGCTATGGCGCGCATGCATTCAATCCTTTGCTACGTGTCGACTGCCCGGTCTCAGCGGCCGTGGCTGTCGGTGTAGGCCAGCAGGGCCAGGAAGCGGGCGCGCTTGATAGCGGTGGCCAGCTGACGCTGATAACGTGCTTTGGTACCGGTGATGCGGCTTGGAACGATTTTGCCGGTCTCGGATACATAAGCTTTCAGAGTGTTGAGATCTTTGTAATCGATCTCTTTCACGTCTTCAGCGGTGAAGCGGCAGAATTTACGACGACGGAAGAAACGTGCCATGTAATAGGCTCCTCAAAAGGTCCGTGGATTACTCGTCAGCGTTATCGCTGTTGTCGCTGTCATCACTATCAGCGCTTTCAGCGCCTTCGTGCTCAGGACGGTCGCGACGCTCACGGCGCTCACTGCGGTTTTCTTCAGCCTTGAGCATCTCGGATTGGCCGGTAACGGCTTCTTCGCGACGGATGACCAGGTTACGGATCACTGCATCGTTGTAGCGGAAGTTGTCTTCCAGCTCGGCCAGGGCCTTGCCAGTGCACTCAACGTTCAGCATCACGTAGTGAGCCTTGTGAACATTGTTGATTGCGTAGGCCAGTTGACGACGGCCCCAATCTTCCAGACGGTGGATTTTGCCGCCGTCTTCTTCGATCAGCTTGGTGTAACGCTCTACCATGCCGCCGACTTGCTCGCTTTGATCCGGGTGGACCAAAAAGATGATTTCGTAATGACGCATGAATGCTCCTTACGGGTTGTAGCCTGCCGCTCAAAAGCGGTCAGACAAGGAGTGAATGACACTTATGGACTTGCTTGCGATAGACACATTCGTGCCTGCCGTCACAGCAAGGGGCGCAATTGTAGAGAAGCGACAGGATACGCGCAAGGCAATTGGTGATTATTTGAACAGTTCGTTCGCCCACCAATTTTTGCTTCACCACAAACCACTGTGGGAGCGAGCCTGCTCGCGAAGGGGGCATGACATTCGGCATTGATGCTGAATGTTACTCCGCTTTCGCGAGCAGGCTCGCTCCCACAGGTATTGCGTACAGATCAGGACTTCTTGGCGGTTCCGGCGGCTTTGACGCTGCGCTGGCGCTGAGCCTCGAACAGACAAACGCCAGTCGCCACGGACACGTTGAGGCTACTGACACTGCCAGTCATCGGCAGGTGCACGAGGTAGTCGCACAGATCGCGGGTCAGGCGACGCATGCCGCTGCCTTCCGCACCCATGATCAGGATGGTCGGACCGGTCATGTCTTGCTGATACAGACTCTGCTCCGCTTCACCGGCCGTGCCGACAACCCACAAACCACGCTGCTTGAGTTTCTCAAGCGTGCGCGCCAGGTTGGTCACGGCAACCAACGGAATCACTTCCGCCGCGCCACAGGCCACTTTACGGACCGTCGGGGTCAACGTGGCCGACTTGTCCTTGGGCACGATCACCGCCAGCGCACCGGCCGCATCGGCCGAACGCAAGCAAGCGCCGAGGTTGTGCGGATCGGTCACGCCGTCGAGCACCAGCAACAGCGGTGCGCCTTCGGTACGGTCCAGCAGCTCGTCGAGCATCGCCTCACCCCAGACCTGACTCGGACTCACGTCCGCCACCACGCCTTGGTGCACGCCTTCAACCCACGCATCCAGCTCACGGCGCTCGGCCTGGCCGACCGCTACACGGTTTTCGGCAGCGAGCTGGATCAGCGTTTGCACGCGCGGATCGCTGCGACCTTCCGCCAGCCAGATCTGCTTGACGCGTTTCGGGTGGTGGCGCAGCAATGCTTCTACCGCATGCACGCCGTAGATTTTTTCCAACTGACTCATGGTTTGGCCTTAGGTTTACGCGCCCCGCCGCTTCTGCCGGCTGGAGCAGCACCCGCTTTTGGCGGGCCTTTACGATGTTTGCTCGGTTTTGCTGGCTTGCCGCCGGGAGCCTTGTCAGGCGCCGACCGCCCGGTCTTTCCCCCAGACGCCGCTTTACCGCCGCTTTTCGCTTCAGACAGCAACGCCTGCTTCATTTCCCGGCTTTTACGCAGCTCGGCGTTTTTCGCCGCGGCATCGCTCGGGCGATAGGCTTCGACAGCCTTTTCCTTGGCAGGACGACGACCGGTTTTTGCCGGTGCCGGTTCTGCGGCGGTTTTAGCAGCCGGAGCGGTTGTTTCGGTTCCGCGCTTCTTGCGGCCAATTGGCGCGCTGATGGTTTTTTCAGCCATATCGAAGTCGATCTTGCGCTCGTCGAGGTCAACGCGCATTACGCGCACTTCAACGGTATCGCCCAGACGGAAGCTGCGACCGGTACGTTCACCGGCGAGGCGGTGATGCACAGGATCGAAGTGGTAGTAATCTCCCGGCAGCGCGGTGACGTGCACCAGGCCTTCGACGTAGATATCGGTCAGCTCGACGAACAGGCCAAAACCGGTCACGGCGGTGATCACACCCGGGAACGATTCGCCCACGCGGTCTTTCATGAACTCGCACTTGAGCCAGTTCACTACGTCGCGGGTCGCTTCGTCGGCACGGCGCTCGCTCATCGAGCACTGCTCGCCGAGTTGCTCCAGCGCCGCTTCGTCGTACGGATAGATGCGCGCCTTCGGAATGGTCATCGCACCAGCACGACGAACGTGCGGGGTATTCATTTTCGAATGGATAACGCTGCGAATCGCCCGGTGCGTGAGCAAGTCCGGGTAGCGGCGGATCGGCGAAGTGAAGTGGGTATAGGCTTCATAATTCAGGCCGAAGTGACCCTGGTTATCAGCGCTGTACACCGCCTGGCTCAACGAACGCAGCATGACGGTCTGGATGAGATGGAAATCCGGACGGTCCTTGATGCTTGCCAGCAAGGCCTGGTAATCCTTCGGCGACGGACCGTCCTTGCCTTTGTGCAGGGACAGGCCGAGTTCACCCAGGAAGGCGCGCAATTTTTCCAGACGCTCCGGTGGCGGACCATCGTGGACGCGGTACAGCGCCGGGATTTCGTGCTTTTTCAGGAATTCGGCGGTGGCCACGTTGGCCGCCAGCATGCATTCCTCGATCAGCTTGTGCGCATCGTTACGAACGGTCGGGCGGATTTCGGCAATCTTGCGCTCGGTCCCGAAGATGATCCGGGTTTCCTGCGTTTCGAAATCGATCGCGCCACGCACATGACGAGCGGCAAGCAGCACTTTGTACAGTGCATAAAGCTGCTTGAGGTGCGGCAGAACGTCGTTGTACTCGCCGCGCAGCTGACGCGCTTCGGTGAGTTTCGGCGTTTCCAGCATCGCACTGACTTTGTTGTAGGTCAGGCGGGCGTGGGAGTGAATCACCGCCTCGTAGAAGCAGTAGTCGGTCATTTCGCCGGACTTGGAGATGGTCATCTCGCAAACCATGGCCAGACGGTCGACGTGCGGGTTCAGCGAGCACAGGCCGTTGGACAGCTGCTCAGGCAGCATCGGCACGACGCGCTCGGGGAAGTACACCGAGTTACCGCGAACCTGGGATTCGTTGTCCAGGGCTGAACCGATCTTCACATAGCTGGAAACGTCGGCAATCGCCACGTACAACTTCCAGCCACCGGAGAACAGGCGCAGCTTGCCTGGCTTGGATTCGCAGTAAACCGCGTCATCGAAGTCGCGCGCATCTTCACCGTCGATGGTCACGAACGGCAGATGACGCAGGTCGATGCGCTTCTCTTTGTCCTTCTCTTCGACTTCCGGCTTGAGCTTGGCGGCTTCTTTCAATACCGCTTCAGGCCAGACGTGAGGAATATCGTAGGTGCGCAGGGCGACATCGATTTCCATGCCCGGCGCCATGTAATTACCCACGACTTCGACCACGTCGCCTTGCGGCTGGAAGCGTGGTGTCGGCCAGTGAGTGATCTTCACTTCAACGAATTGACCGATCTGGGCGTTGGCATTGCGGCCCGGGGTGACCAGCACTTCTTGCTGGATCTTCGGGTTATCCGCAACGACGAAGCCGATGCCGCCTTCTTCGAAGTAGCGACCGACGATGGTTTCGTGAGCACGGGAAACCACTTCGACGATCATGCCTTCACGGCGACCGCGACGGTCGAGGCCGGAAACACGGGCCAGGGCACGGTCGCCGTCGAATACCAGGCGCATTTGCGCCGGGCTCATGAACAGGTCGTCGCTGCCGTCGTCCGGAACCAGGAAGCCGAAGCCGTCACGGTGACCACTGATGCGGCCCAGGATCAGGTCGAGCTTGTCCACCGGCGCATAAGTGCCGCGACGGGTATAGATGAGTTGAGCATCGCGCTCCATGGCGCGCAGGCGGCGACGCAGGGCTTCGATCTGGTCTTCGGTGGTCAGACCAAACTCTTCGACCAGCTGCTCGCGGTTAGCAGGCGAACCCCGATCAGCAAGGTGCTGAAGGATCAGTTCGCGGCTAGGAATAGGGTTTTCATATTTTTCCGCTTCACGAGCGGCCTCGGGATCGAGGGACTGCCAATCGGCCATTAGAGAGTTTTCACCTTGTCTATATGCGGGTTAGTTTGGCATAGGCGTAATGAAACGGGAAATTTCAAGCTATGACAGCCCTTCTAAAGCCCTTTATCGACATCGCATCGCTGATTTGAAGACCACTGGTGAAATTTTCCAGGTTTTTTTGATGTCGGGGGTTTACAGTTAAAAAGACGCTCCGTATAGTGCGCGCCATCGACGACGCAGACGCGCTGCCGATACTGCCCAGATGGTGAAATTGGTAGACACGCCAGCTTCAGGTGCTGGTGACCGCAAGGTCGTGGAAGTTCGAGTCTTCTTCTGGGCACCAATTTCGAGCTTGAGATTAGTTCAATTTCAAGACTCACACAAAAACCCGCGAAAGCGGGTTTTTGCATTCTAAGCATCTGATTTATTAAATCTAAATCAGGGGTTTACAGATCAAAACGCTCTCCGTATAGTGCGCCACATCAACAGCGGTGACGCTGAAGATAAATGCCCAGATGGTGAAATTGGTAGACACGCCAGCTTCAGGTGCTGGTGACCGCAAGGTCGTGGAAGTTCGAGTCTTCTTCTGGGCACCAATTCAAATTCAAGGTCACGATCTTGAATTTCACAAAAACCCGCGAAAGCGGGTTTTTGCGGTTCTGGCATTCGAAAACAATCTCCCCCCTCGAGAAACTCACGATTTGTAGCAGCTGGCGAAGCCTGCGTTCGGCTGCGTAGCAGTCGTAAATCCTGAACGCGCGGATTTCCTGAAACACCGCATCGTCTGATTTCACG
>NZ_AKJS01000128.1 GCF_000282215.1 Pseudomonas sp. GM21 | reverse complement strand
ACATGGCGGAGATGCACCCGATACTTTGGAGCCGGGTGGCGGATCGCCGATTGAGTCAACCCAACGTCAAGGTCGCTGTACTGTCGACCTTCGAGCATCGCAGTTTTGAGTTGGCTGACATCCCCATGGTGTTCAAGCCACAGACGGACCTGTTTATCCTCAATTACATTGCCAACCACATCATTGAAAGTGGCTCGGTCAACAAGGACTTTGTCAGCAAGCACACCAAATTTGCCAAAGGTACGGATGACATCGGCTACGGCCTGCGTGCCGATAACCCACTGGAGATGAAGGCCCAGAATGCGGCCAAGGCGAACACCTGGAGTGACATCGACTTTGAGCAATTCGCGGCTTTCGTAAAACCTTACACCCTTGAGCGTACCGCCAAGGAAACCGGCGTACCGGCGGAGCAACTCAAGGCTTTGGCCGAACTGTATGCCGACCCGAAGCGCAAGGTGGTCTCCTTCTGGACCATGGGCTTTAACCAGCACACGCGGGGCGTCTGGGCCAATAACCTGATTTACAACATTCACCTGCTGACCGGAAAAATCAGCGAGCCGGGTAACAGCCCATTCTCTCTGACAGGCCAGCCTTCGGCCTGTGGTACGGCGCGGGAAGTGGGGACGTTCTCCCATCGGCTGCCCGCTGATCTGGTGGTCACCAATCCAAAGCATCGCGCCACGGCGGAGAAAATCTGGAAATTGCCGCCGGGCACTATCAATGAAAAAGTCGGGTTCCATGCCGTGCAGCAGAGCCGGATGCTCAAGGACGGCGTGCTCAATGTGTATTGGACGATGGCCAGCAACAACATGCAGGCCGGGCCCAACATCATGCAGGAAGTGTTGCCCGGTTGGCGTAATCCCGAGAACTTTGTGATTGTCTCGGATGTGTATCCCACCGTCTCGGCCCAGGCAGCCGATCTGATTCTGCCCACGGCGATGTGGGTCGAAAAAGAGGGCGCTTACGGCAACGCGGAACGACGTACGCAGTTCTGGCATCAATTGGTTTCGGCGCCGGGTGACGCCAAGTCCGATCTCTGGCAACTGGTGGAGTTTTCCAAGCGCTTTAAAACGGACGAGGTCTGGTCCGAGGAAATATTGTCTGCCTCACCGCAGTACAAGGGCAAAACCCTGTACGAGGTGTTGTTCAAGAATGGTCAGGTCGATCAGTTCCCGCTTGATCAGATGGCGGCGGGCTATAAAAACGATGAGGCTGGAGATTTTGGTTTTTACCTGCAAAAAGGCTTGTTCGAAGAATATGCCCAATTCGGCCGTGGCCACGGTCATGACCTCGCCCCGTTTGATCTCTATCACACCGAACGAGGGTTGCGATGGCCCGTGGTCGAAGGCAAGGAAACCCGTTGGCGTTTCCGGGAAGGCTATGACCCCTACGTGGAGAAGGGCAGTGGTGTGCAGTTCTATGGCTATCCCGACAAGAAGGCGATTATCTTCGCGCTGCCCTACGAGCCCCCTGCGGAATCCCCCGACGCGGAGTTTCCATTCTGGTTGAGCACCGGACGAGTGCTTGAGCACTGGCACACCGGATCCATGACCCAGCGTGTCGAGGAACTTCATAAGGCTGTCCCCGACGCGTTGGTCTACATGCACCCGGCCGATGCCAAAGCCTTGAATGCCCGTCGAGGCAGCGAAGTGAAGCTGATCAGTCGACGCGGTGAGATGCGTGCGCGCATTGAAACCCGAGGGCGCAACAAGCCACCCCAAGGCCTGGTGTTCGTACCGTTCTTCGATGCCAACAAGCTGATCAACAAGGTCACGCTCGATGCGACGGACCCCATCTCCAAGCAGACTGATTATAAAAAATGTGCGATCAGGATTGAGTTGATCAAGACGGCATAAGGAGCGCTCAGATGAAGAGTCATTCGCTGTCTTTACTTGCGGCTCTGTTGCTGTGGATGCCAGCGGCATTCGCAGCGCAGCCCGATTACCCGCTGGATGCTCCGGCACCGGATGGCCGGCGACCCGGAGGGACCCTGACTCAAGAGTTTGCGGCACCGCTGATGGCTGATGACGAGAACAAGGACCTCAAGCGCGAGCGTAACTATCCTGACCAGCCGCCCACCATCCCCCACAGTATTCGGGGGTATCCGATCGACAAGAACAGCAACAAGTGCCTGTCCTGTCACAGCCGTGCCAATAGTGCCCGCACTCAGGCGCCGATGATCAGTATCACCCACTACATGGACCGTGATGGTCAGGCGCTGGCCGCTGTTTCGCCGCGTCGGTATTTCTGTACTCAGTGTCACGTGCCACAGAAAGACGTAAAGCCTCTGGTGGGCAACAACTTCAAGAACATTGACCAGG
>NZ_AKJS01000127.1 GCF_000282215.1 Pseudomonas sp. GM21 | reverse complement strand
CGCCTCCTATGCCGATTTTTTACACGCGCCTAAAAAAAGTAAGCAAAAAAACGCTCGCCCCGAGCGTCCGGCCCCTCGCTAGGGCTCGGCGTACCTTCGCTCCGGTATCCATCCGGGGATACTGCCCTCCGGTCGGCTTCGCTTCGACCTACATGCAGCGTGTTCGACTGCGTCGAACGGCGCTGCGCGCCACTCCCCGGATGCACACCTCCACTCAGCCTCCCGAAGGGGCGGGTGAATCAAGATCAAAAGCTGCAGGCGAGCTAACGCTCGGCCTGTTGAGTGGTGAAGGGCGGGTGTACGCCGATGCCCTGTAGGAGCTGTCGAGTGAAACGAGGCTGCGATCTTTTGAACTGGCTGGCTGTGGCTTTAGATCTTGCTTCTGCTTTTGATCTTTTGCCCCTTCGGCAGGCCGAGTGGAGGTGTTCATCAGGGGATCAGGCGCGTAGCGCCGTTCGGCGAAGCCGAACACATCGAGAGGAGGTCGTAGCGAAGCAGAGCGTAGGCGATGTCCCCTGATGGATACCGTAGCGAGGGAACACTGAGCCTTGGCGAAGTGCCGTACGCCGGGGCAAAGCCTTTTGCTTACTTTTCGGCGTCTGGAAAAGTGAGTCGCTGTAAGAGCGAAACCCTAAGCAGCCGTTACCGCAGCAACGGATATACACCCAAAACCCAAGAACCCAAAACCCCACCAAATCGCAGACAAACAAAAACGCCCGGCATAAACCGGGCGTTTTGTATTGACTTGATTAGCGAGCGCGGTAAGTGATGCGCCCTTTGCTCAAGTCATAGGGCGTCAGCTCGACGCGCACTTTGTCACCGGTAAGAATACGGATGTAGTTCTTGCGCATCTTGCCGGAGATATGCGCGGTTACGACGTGCCCATTTTCCAACTCCACACGAAACATGGTGTTGGGCAGGGTGTCGACGACAGTGCCTTCCATTTCGAAGCTGTCTTCTTTCGACATGCAGTAAAGCCCTCGGTGTCCAATGAATGGCCCGGTGCAACTGCGCCAGGCAAAAGCGGCGTGCATTGTGCCCGAAAAATGGGGTTTAAGCCAAGGGGTTCTAGTTCAGGATGACCCAGCGTTGATTAATCAGCAGCTCAATAGGCCGATATTGGGTCTTGTAGCTCATCTTTTTGCAGTTTTTGATCCAGTAGCCGAGGTAGACGGCCTCCAGCCCGAGGCGGCGCGTCTCGCCAATCTGCCAAAGAATCGCGTAGCGCCCCAGGCTGCGGCGTTCTTCGCCGGGTTCGTAAAAGGTATACACCGCCGACAGACCGTTCGGCAGTAAGTCGGTGACGGCCACTGCCAGCAGCCGTCCTTCGAGACGAAATTCGTAGAAGCGCGAGAATGGCAAGTCGCGCACCAGGAAGGTTGCGAACTGATCACGGCTCGGCGGGTACATGTCGCCATCGGCGTGACGCTGTTCGATATAGCGCTGATAGAGGCCAAAATACTCTTCAGTGAATTGTGCCCGGGCCGGGCGAACCTGTAGGTCGGCATTGCGTTTGAAAATGCGTTTCTGTTGGCGATTGGGGGTGAATTGCCCCACAGGGATACGCGCCGGAACACACGCATTGCAGTTTTGGCAATGTGGCCGGTAAAGATGATCGCCACTGCGACGAAAACCCATTTCAGACAAATCTGCATAGACATGCACATCCATGGGCTGGCTAGGGTCGAGAAACAGGGTCGTGGCCTGTTCATCTGGCAGATAGCTGCAAGAGTGGGGCTGAGTGGCATAGAACTTCAAGCGCGCCAGCTCGGTCATGATCAACCCTCGGGATAAGCTTTGAATTAAGTGTAAGCCAAGCGCGCAAAAGTCGCTCAGCAAACCCAGGTTGCGCGACTGGGCTGATCCAGATGCTGCGCGAGATAGCCAGCAAATTCGCGGCGAGGAATCGCCCTTGCGCCAAGGCTGTGCAGATGATCGGTCGGCATCTGGCAGTCAATCAGCACAAACCCCGAGTCTTTCAGATGACGCACCAGGGTGGCAAAGCCATATTTGGACGCGTTGTCGGCCCGGCTGAACATGGACTCGCCGAAAAACAGCTGACCCATCGCCAGGCCGTACAGCCCGCCGACCAGTTCGTCCTGGTCCCAGACTTCCACTGAGTGCGCGTGACCACGCCTGTGCAGTTCTATGTAAGCGTCCTGCATGGCCTGGGTGATCCAGGTGCCGTCGGCGTAATCGCGCGGTGCGGCGCAGGCGCGGATGACGGCGGCGAAATCCTGATCGAAGGTCACTTGATAGCGCTGTTGACGGAGCAATTTGCCCAGGCTTCGGGAAACATGCAGCTCGTCGGGAAACAGCACCGTGCGCGGATCCGGCGACCACCAGAGAATTGGCTGGCCTTCGGAGAACCACGGAAAACAACCGTGGCGATAGGCTTGAATCAGACGGTCGGCGGACAGATCGCCACCCGCAGCCAGCAGCCCGTTGGGGTCGCGCATGGCTTTTTCCAGCGGAGGGAAGGTCAGGGTATTGCGTTGTAACCAAGTCAGCATGGCATCCGGGCTTGCAGAAGGGGAGGGTGGTGGCGGGCTGGTGCGCCCGCCTTGAAGTGTGCCGTTAAACGCCGGGAATGTCGTCGAGGTATTTTTCGGCGTCCAGCGCGGCCATGCAGCCGGCCCCGGCCGACGTGACGGCCTGGCGGTAAACATGATCGGCAACATCGCCGGCGGCAAACACGCCGGGGATGGCGGTGGCAGTGGCGTCGCCTTCGTTGCCGCTTTTGACCCGCAGATAACCGTCGTGCATGGGCAGTTGATTGACAAACAGGTCGGTGTTGGGTTTGTGGCCGATGGCGATGAACACCCCGGACAGTGCCAATTCGCGGGTTTCTCCGGTCTGACTGTCGCGCAGGCGGGCACCGGTCACGCCAGTGGCATCGCCCAGCACTTCATCCAGATTCTGATTCCAGTGCAGGCGAATGTTGCCATTGGCGGCTTTTTCGAAAAGTTTGTCCTGGAGGATCTTTTCCGAGCGCAATTTATCGCGGCGATGAATCAGATGGACTTCCTTGGCGATGTTCGACAGGTACAAGGCTTCTTCGACGGCGGTATTGCCGCCGCCGACCACTGCCACCACCTGATTGCGATAAAAGAACCCGTCGCAGGTCGCGCAGGCCGAAACGCCTTTGCCGGCGAACGTTTCCTCCGAAGGCAGCCCCAGGTATTGCGCCGAAGCGCCGGTGGCGATAATCAGGGCGTCACAGGTGTAGGTGCCGCCGTCGCCGATGAGTTCGAAGGGGCGCTGTTGCAACTTGGCGGTATGGATGTGGTCGTAGACGATCTCTGTGTCAAAGCGTTCGGCGTGTTGTTGCATGCGTTCCATCAGCACCGGGCCGGTGAGGCCTTCGACGTCGCCGGGCCAGTTGTCGACTTCGACGGTGGTGGTGAGCTGGCCACCTGCCTGTATGCCGGTAATGACAACGGGTTTGAGGTTGGCGCGGGCGGCATAAACGGCTGCGCTGTAACCGGCGGGGCCGGAACCCAGAATGATCAGGCGTGAATGCTTCGCTTCGCTCATAAAAACACCTCATAAGCCTTTGTCACGAAAGAGAATGCATGCTCAAATTGACCGCATGCCATGGTGCTTTTGGCTATGCTACATCCAGCGCCTCAAGCATGGCATCGGGCGGGCAAACCCGTACAATGCCTGCGTGCAAGGTGGGGTGTAACAAAATAAGCAGTGCGCTCCGTGTTTATAAAACACCGGGTGCAGTGTTAAAAGTAGTCCCGGTTACGCCTGTTAACTTTTTTACCTGCCTGGATTGGGCAGTTTTTTATAGTCATTCAACAGATGGACGCGCCCCAGGCGCAGGAAAAGTAACGTTTTGAAGAAATCCACCGCAGCACCCAAAACAGTCGTTCCGCTCTGGCGCCAGCATTTGCACTACCGGCTCAAGGAAGGTGCATTGATCGCCATTGGCGCCTTGTGCCTGTTCCTGATGATGGCCTTGCTGACTTACGGCAAGGACGATCCGGGCTGGAGCCATAACAGCAAGATCGATGACGTGCAGAATTTCGGCGGCCCCGCCGGTTCTTACAGCGCCGACATCCTGTTCATGGTGCTGGGTTACTTCGCCTACATCTTCCCGTTGTTGCTCGCGGTCAAGGTCTATCAGATCTTCCGTCAGCGCCACGAGCCATGGCAGTGGAGCGGCTGGCTGTTCTCCTGGCGCCTGATTGGCCTGGTGTTCCTGGTGCTGTCGGGTGCTGCGCTGGCGCACATACATTTCCATGCCGCCACCGGCCTGCCGGCGGGTGCCGGCGGTGCGCTGGGTGAAAGCCTCGGCGATCTGGCCAGGAACGCGCTGAACGTCCAGGGCAGCACCTTGCTCTTCATCGCTCTGTTCCTGTTCGGTCTGACGGTGTTTACCGACCTGTCGTGGTTCAAGGTGATGGACCTCACCGGCAAGATCACCCTCGACCTGTTCGAACTGTTCCAGGGCGCGGCCAATCGCTGGTGGGCGGCCCGCAACGAACGCAAGCAACTGGTGGCGCAACTGCGTGAGGTTGACGACCGCGTGCATGAGGTGGTCGCACCCACCGTCACCGACAAGCGCGAGCAGGCCAAGGTCAAGGAACGCCTGATCGAACGTGAGCAAGCCCTGAGCAAGCACATGTCGGAACGCGAGAAGCAGGTTCCGCCCGTTATTGCCCCTGCGCCGCCAAAACCGGCCGCACCGAGCCAGCGTGTGGAAAAAGAGAAACAGGCTCCGTTGTTCGTCGACAGCGCCGTGGAAGGCACCTTGCCGCCGATCTCGATTCTCGACCCCGCGGAAAAGAAACAACTCAATTACTCGCCCGAATCCCTGGCTGCGGTTGGCCATTTGCTGGAAATCAAGCTCAAGGAATTTGGCGTCGAAGTCTCGGTGGACTCGATTCACCCAGGCCCGGTGATTACCCGTTACGAAATTCAGCCGGCCGCAGGCGTGAAGGTCAGCCGCATCTCCAACCTGGCGAAAGACCTGGCGCGCTCCCTGGCCGTGACCAGCGTGCGTGTGGTTGAAGTGATTCCGGGCAAGACTACCGTCGGTATCGAGATCCCGAACGAAGACCGGCAGATCGTGCGCTTCTCCGAAGTGCTGTCGACCCCCGAGTACGACAACTTCAAGTCGCCGGTCACCCTGGCCCTCGGTCACGATATCGGCGGCAAGCCGGTCATCACCGACCTGGCAAAAATGCCGCACTTGCTGGTGGCCGGTACCACCGGTTCCGGTAAGTCGGTGGGTGTGAACGCGATGATCCTGTCGATCCTGTTCAAGTCTGGCCCGGAAGACGCCAAGCTGATCATGATCGACCCGAAGATGCTTGAACTGTCGATCTACGAAGGCATTCCGCACCTGCTGTGCCCGGTTGTGACCGATATGAAGGACGCGGCCAACGCCCTGCGCTGGAGCGTGGCGGAGATGGAGCGTCGCTACAAACTGATGGCGAAGATGGGCGTACGTAACCTGTCCGGCTTCAACGCCAAGGTCAAGGAAGCCCAGGACGCCGGCACGCCACTGACCGATCCGCTGTACAAGCGCGAAAGCATTCACGACGAAGCGCCGCTGCTGACCAAGCTGCCAACCATCGTCGTGGTCGTCGACGAATTCGCCGACATGATGATGATCGTCGGCAAGAAGGTTGAAGAACTGATTGCCCGTATCGCCCAGAAGGCCCGTGCCGCCGGTATCCACTTGATCCTCGCCACCCAGCGTCCGTCGGTGGATGTGATCACCGGTCTGATCAAGGCGAATATCCCGACGCGCATGGCGTTCCAGGTGTCGAGCAAGATCGACTCCCGGACCATCATCGACCAGGGTGGCGCCGAGCAGCTGTTGGGTCACGGTGACATGCTCTACATGCCGCCGGGCACCAGTCTGCCGATTCGTGTTCACGGAGCGTTCGTGTCCGATGACGAGGTTCACCGCGTGGTGGAGGCCTGGAAACTGCGCGGCGCGCCGGAATACAACGACGACATCCTCGCCGGTGTCGAAGAGGCCGGCAGCGGCTTTGAGAATGGCGGTGGTGGTGGCGATGATGATGCCGAAACCGATGCGCTCTACGACGAGGCGGTGCAGTTCGTACTGGAAAGCCGTCGTGCGTCCATTTCTGCGGTTCAGCGCAAACTGAAAATCGGCTACAACCGCGCCGCGCGCATGATCGAAGCCATGGAAATGGCCGGGGTCGTGACGTCCATGAACACCAACGGTTCGCGTGAAGTCCTGGCCCCGGGCCCGGTGCGCGACTGATTTGAATTGAATAGGGAGGCGCACACACGCCGCCCGATCCCCCACGAATGTTATGAGGACTCCCATGCGTCTTATCCGCATGCTGTTGCTGCCGGTACTGGCTTTGACCACGCTCTCGGCCCACGCCGATGACAAGGATGTGGCGCGCCTGACCCAATTGCTGGAAAAATCCCAGACATTGACTGCGCGTTTTTCCCAGCTGACCCTCGATGGCAGCGGTACCCAGTTGCAGGAAACCGCTGGCGACATGTCGCTGCAGCGCCCGGGCCTGTTCTACTGGCACACCAATCCGCCGGCCGAGCAGACTATGGTCTCCGATGGCAAAAAGGTCACCCTGTGGGATCCGGACCTGGAGCAGGCCACTATCAAGACCCTCGACATGCGCCTGACTCAGACCCCGGCGTTGCTGCTGTCCGGTGACGTGTCCAAGATCAGCCAGAGCTTTGACATCAGCGCCAAGGAAGCCGGCGGTGTGATCGACTTCACCCTGAAGCCGAAAACCAAGGACACCCTGTTCGACAGCCTGCGCCTGTCGTTCCGCAACGGTCTGGTCAATGACATGCAATTGATCGACAGCGTCGGTCAGCGCACCAATATTCTGTTCACCGGTGTGAAGGCCAACGAACCGATCCCTGCATCCAAATTCAAGTTCGATATCCCCAAGGGTGCGGACGTGATCCAGGAGTAACGCCGCTTAATTAAACTGTGGGAGCGAGGCTGCTCGCGAAGAGGGAGTGTCAGTGCCATCAATGTTGTCTGACACGCCGCTTTCGCGAGCAGGCTCGCTCCCACAGGGTCCTGCAGTGTTCAAATAGTGAGGTTTCGCAAGTAGTGATGGACCTGTTTCGCAGCGCCCCGATCGCTCAGCCCTTGGCCGCCCGCCTGCGTGCGGCCAATCTGGACGAGTACGTCGGTCAGGAACACCTGCTGGCTCGCGGCAAGCCGTTGCGCGAAGCCCTGGAGCAGGGTGCCCTGCATTCGATGATTTTCTGGGGCCCGCCGGGCGTGGGCAAAACCACCCTGGCGCGGCTGCTGGCAGAAGTCTCGGATGCGCACTTCGAAACGGTCTCGGCGGTGCTGGCGGGTGTGAAGGAAATCCGTCAGGCGGTGGAAATCGCCAAGCAACAGGCCGGTCAGTACGGCAGGCGAACCATTTTGTTTGTCGATGAAGTGCACCGCTTCAACAAGTCCCAGCAGGATGCCTTCCTGCCGTACGTTGAAGACGGCACGCTGATTTTCATCGGCGCGACCACCGAAAACCCCTCGTTCGAACTCAATAACGCATTGCTCTCCCGGGCCCGCGTCTATGTGCTCAAGAGCCTCGACGAAGCGGCCCTGCGCAAGTTGGTGCATCGCGCACTGACCGAAGAGCGTGGCCTGGGCAAGCGGCAACTGACCCTCAGCGATGAAGGCTTCCAGATGCTGTTGTCCGCCGCCGATGGCGATGGCCGACGGCTGCTGAATCTGCTGGAAAATGCCTCGGACCTGGCCGAAGACAACAGCGAGATCGGCGTCGATCTGCTGCAAAGTCTGCTCGGGGATACCCGTCGACGTTTCGACAAGGGCGGCGAAGCGTTTTACGACCAGATTTCCGCACTGCATAAATCCGTACGCGGCTCCAACCCCGATGGCGCGCTGTATTGGTTCGCGCGGATGATTGACGGCGGTTGCGACCCGCTGTACCTGGCCCGGCGCGTGGTGCGCATGGCCAGCGAAGACATCGGCAACGCCGACCCCCGCGCCCTGAGTCTGTGCCTGGCGGCGTGGGAAGTGCAGGAGCGCCTCGGCAGCCCCGAAGGCGAGCTGGCGGTGGCCCAGGCCATTACGTATCTGGCCTGCGCGCCGAAAAGCAACGCGGTATACATGGGCTTCAAGGCCGCGATGCGCAGCGCCACCGAGCACGGTTCGCTGGAAGTGCCGCTGCACCTGCGCAACGCCCCGACCAAATTGATGAAACAACTCGGTTATGGCGACGAATACCGTTACGCCCACGATGAGCCGGATGCCTACGCGGCGGGCGAAGATTATTTCCCGGAAGCACTCGAACCGCAGCCGTTCTATCAGCCGGTACCACGGGGTCTGGAGCTGAAGATCGGCGAGAAGCTCAATCACCTCGCCCAACTTGACCGTTTAAGCCCCCGGCAGCGGAGAAAATAGTGATTCCATTGGTCATCGCGGTGTCCATCGGTGGTGTTGCCGGCACGCTGTTGCGGTTCGCAACCGGAAACTGGATCAACGCTAATTGGCCACGGCACTTCTATACGGCTACGCTGGCCGTTAATATCGTGGGCTGTTTGCTGATCGGCGTTCTATACGGTCTGTTTTTGATACGCCCGGAGGTGCCGTTTGAGGTGCGTGCCGGGTTGATCGTCGGCTTCCTCGGAGGACTGACGACTTTTTCATCCTTTTCACTGGATACGGTGCGCTTGCTGGAAAGCGGGCAAGTGCCGCTGGCTTTGGGCTATGCGGCGCTCAGCGTATTCGGCGGGCTGCTTGCCACCTGGGCCGGCCTGTCCTTGACCAAACTTTGATAAACGAGAAACCGACATGCTCGATTCCAAACTGTTACGTAGCAACCTTCAGGACGTAGCGGACCGCCTGGCATCCCGTGGCTACACGCTGGATGTTGCGCGCATCGAAGCGCTGGAAGAACAGCGCAAGACCGTCCAGACCCGCACCGAAGCACTGCAGGCTGAGCGTAATGCCCGTTCCAAATCCATCGGTCAGGCCAAGCAGCGCGGCGAAGACATCGCGCCACTGATGGCGGACGTCGAGCGCATGGCCAGCGAATTGAGCGCCGGTAAAGCCGAGCTGGACGCAATCCAGACCGATCTGGATTCGATCCTGCTGGGCATTCCGAACCTGCCGCACGAATCGGTGCCGATTGGCGACGACGAAGACGGCAACGTCGAAGTACGCCGCTGGGGCACCCCGACAGCGTTCGACTTCCCGGTTCAGGACCACGTCGCCCTGGGCGAGAAATTCGGCTGGCTGGACTTCGAAACCGCCGCCAAGCTGTCCGGCGCGCGTTTCGCCTTGCTGCGAGGCCCGATTGCCCGTCTGCACCGCGCCCTGGCGCAGTTCATGATCAACCTGCACGTCACCGAGCACGGCTACGAAGAGGCTTACACGCCTTATCTGGTCCAGGCCCCGGCGCTGCAAGGCACCGGTCAACTGCCGAAGTTCGAAGAAGACCTGTTCAAGATCGCTCGCGAAGGCGAAGCCGATCTGTACCTGATCCCGACTGCCGAAGTGTCGCTGACCAACATCGTCGCGGGCGAAATCGTCGATTCGAAACTGCTGCCGATCAAGTTCGTCGCCCACACTCCATGTTTCCGCAGTGAAGCCGGCGCGTCGGGTCGTGACACCCGCGGCATGATCCGCCAGCACCAGTTCGACAAAGTGGAAATGGTCCAGATCGTTGAGCCATCGACGTCGATGGAAGCGCTGGAAGGCCTGACCGCCAACGCCGAGAAAATCCTGCAACTGCTTGAGCTGCCTTACCGCACCCTGGCGCTGTGCACCGGCGACATGGGCTTCAGCGCAGTCAAGACTTACGACCTGGAAGTGTGGATTCCGAGCCAGGAAAAGTACCGCGAGATTTCGTCGTGCTCCAACTGCGGCGATTTCCAGGCCCGTCGTATGCAAGCGCGTTTCCGCAACCCGGAAACCGGCAAGCCTGAGCTGGTTCACACCCTGAACGGTTCCGGCCTGGCGGTCGGTCGTACCCTGGTGGCCGTGGTGGAAAACTATCAGCAAGCCGACGGTTCGATCCGTGTGCCTGAAGTCCTGAAGCCATACATGGGTGGCCTTGAGGTCATCGGCTAAATGAACTATCTGCCGCTGTTTCACAACCTGCGCGGCAGTCGTGTGTTGGTCGTCGGTGGGGGGGAAATTGCCTTGCGCAAATCCCGCCTGCTGGCCGATGCCGGTGCGCTGCTGCGGGTGGTTGCACCTGAAATCGAACCGCAACTGCGCGAACTGGTGGCCGGCAGCGGTGGCGAGTGTGTGTTGCGCGGTTATGCCGAGACGGATCTGGACGGTTGCGGGCTGATCATTGCCGCCACCGATGACGAGGCGTTGAACGCGCAAGTTTCCGCTGATGCCCATCGGCGTTGTGTGCCGGTCAACGTCGTGGATGCGCCGGCCCTGTGCAGCGTGATCTTTCCGGCGATTGTCGATCGTTCCCCGTTGATTATTGCGGTGTCCAGCGGCGGCGATGCGCCGGTGCTGGCACGGTTGATCCGCGCCAAGATTGAAACCTGGATACCGTCCACCTACGGCCAACTGGCGGGTCTGGCGGCGCGTTTTCGCCATCAGGTCAAAGGTCTGTTTCCGGATGTGCAGCAGCGTCGCGGATTCTGGGAAGACGTCTTTCAAGGCCCGATCGCTGACCGGCAACTGGCCGGGCAGGGTGCCGAAGCCGAGCGACTGTTGCAGGCGAAAATCGACGGCGAAGCGGATGTCACGACCGGCGAGGTGTATTTGGTCGGCGCAGGGCCGGGTGATCCCGACCTGCTGACATTTCGTGCCTTGCGCCTGATGCAGCAAGCCGACGTGGTGCTGTATGACCGCCTGGTGGCCCCGGCGATTCTGGAGCTGTGCCGTCGCGATGCCGAGCGGGTCTATGTCGGCAAGCGCCGCGCCGATCACGCGGTGCCACAGGATCAGATCAACCAGCAATTGGTGGAGCTGGCGAAACAGGGCAAGCGGGTTGTGCGGCTGAAGGGCGGTGATCCGTTCATCTTTGGTCGCGGCGGCGAAGAAATCGAAGAACTGGCGGCCCAGGGCATCCCGTTCCAGGTGGTGCCGGGTATCACGGCAGCCAGCGGTTGCGCGGCGTATGCCGGGATTCCGCTGACTCACCGTGATTATGCGCAGTCGGTGCGGTTTATAACCGGGCATTTGAAGGACGGCTCCTCCGATTTGCCGTGGGCTGACCTGGTCGCGCCGGCGCAGACGCTGGTGTTCTACATGGGCCTGGTGGGCTTGCCGGTCATCTGCGAACAGTTGATCAAGCACGGTCGCGGGGCGGATACCCCGGCGGCGTTGATTCAGCAGGGCACCACGGTCAATCAGCGGGTGTTTACCGGCACGCTGGCGGATTTGCCACGGTTGGTGGCGGAGCATGAAGTGCATGCGCCGACATTGGTGATTGTCGGGGAAGTGGTGCAACTGCGCGAGAAACTGGCGTGGTTCGAGGGTGCTCAGGCGCAGGTCTGAGTCACTGATCGTTCCCACGCTCCGCGTGGGAACGATCACCTGTCAGGCTCTGCGCCAAACCCCTTTACCGATCAACCGTTCCCGATCATGCGGTGCCGTGCAATCCTGCTCCGGTCCTTTCGGAACCACTCCGGTCGGATTAATGGTCTTGTGGCTGCCATAGTAGTGGTTCTTGATGTGCTCGAAATCCACCGTCTCGGCAATCCCCGGCCACTGATAAATCTCCCGCAGCCAGTTCGACAGATTCGGATAATCGGCAATCCGCCGCAGGTTGCACTTGAAGTGCCCGTGGTACACCGCGTCAAAACGAATCAGCGTGGTGAACAGCCGAATATCCGCTTCGGTCAGGTATTCACCGGTCAGGTAACGATTGGCGCTTAACAACTGCTCCAGTTGATCCAGTTCTTCAAACAAGCCATCAAACGCTTCTTCATAAGCCTGTTGCGAGGTCGCAAACCCGGCGCGATACACGCCGTTGTTCACCGCCGGGTAAATCCGTTCGTTCAACGCATCGATCTCACCGCGCAGGGGCGCCGGGTAGAAATCCAGGTCGTTGCCGGTCAGGTCGTCGAATGCGCTGTTGAACATGCGGATGATCTCCGCCGATTCATTGTTGACGATGCGATTCTGTTGTTTGTCCCACAGCACCGGTACCGTGACGCGGCCGGTGTAGTCGGCAGTATCGGCGGTGTAGCGCTGATGCATGAAGTCGAGATGATCGAGTTTGTCGCCAGTGGAGCCCAGGCTCTGGTCGAAGGTCCAGCCGTTTTCCAGCATCAGCCAACTGACTACCGACACGTCGATCAGGCTTTCGAGGCCTTTGAGTTTGCGCAGGATCAATGTGCGGTGCGCCCACGGACAGGCCAGCGACACGTAGAGGTGATAACGGCCCGCTTCAGCGGCAAAGCCACTGACCCCCGTCAGACCTGGCTCGCCGTTGGTGGTCACCCAGTTGCGGCGCTGCGCCTGTTCACGCTGAAACGCGCCGTCCTTGCTGCTTTCGTACCACTGGTCATGCCAGCGACCTTCAACTAACAAACCCATGTTCAGGACTCCTCAACCGATAAGCGTTGGAGAGGAGTTTATTCGGATAGGTTCGATAAAAAAGCGCAAAGGTTGAAGGGTTATGATCGATTAAATTGATCTATCGCGAGCGTCCCAGTACTTCTGGGCCGTTTCGAACGCCTGATCACGGGACTGACCGAGCCCACGCAACGCCAGGGCCATGGTCGAAATCAGGGCCATTTGCGGGTAGCTGTCGACCACGTCACCGCGCCAGACCGCCTTCAAATGCTCAGGGTCGAGCGCGGCAGGTTTGACGTGACGCTGGGCCGACATTTGAGGCCATTCTTCGTCCCAGCTTTCACCGCCCGTGGTGCCATACAGGTGACTGTCGGCGTCCGGGTTGATCTCGATCTCGCCGCCATCGCCCTTGACCACAATCGCTGTGTCGCCCAGCAAGCCGCTGGCATCGCGGTGCACGGCCTGGTAGCCGGGGTGGAAAATACTTTGCAGGCCGCAACGAGCCCCTAACGGATTGAGGATGCGCGTGAGGGAGTGGATTGGTGAGCGCAGGCCCAGGGTATTGCGCAGGTCGATCATGCGCTGCAGTTGCGGCGCCCAATCCACCAGCGGCATGAACGCCAGGCCGCCGTTATCCAGCGCCGCACCCACCTGTTGCCAGTCGCGACACAGGGGAATGTTCAGTCCTTCCAGCAGCTGTTCGCTGTACAGTCGCCCGGCCGTGTGCGCGCCGGCACCGTGCATGAAAATCCGTACGCCGTTCTGCGCCAGGCACTTGGCCGCCAGCAGGTACCACGGCAGGTGACGCTTCTTGCCGGCATAGGTCGGCCAGTCCAGATCGACATTCAAGACAGGAGCCTGCAAACGTTCACGCAGGGCTTCGGTGAAACCGGCCATTTCCTCGGCGCTTTCTTCCTTGTGCCGCAGCAGCATCAGAAATGCGCCGAGCTGGGTGTCTTCGACCTTGTCGTCGAGCACCATGCCCATGGCGTCGCGGGCTTCTTCGCGCGTCAGGTCGCGGGCGCCACGTTTGCCTTTGCCGAGGATTCGCACGAACTGGGCGAACGGGTGCTCGGCGGGTGTTTCGAGGGTCAGCGCTGGAAAGTCGGTCATAAGCAATTCGTCGGTTTGGGCAGGCCCGCCAGTTTCGCGGCGAGTTTGGCAGGGGTGCCTTTGAACAATCGGTTCAGGTGCAGGCTGTTGCCTTTTTCCGGGCCGAGCTTCAACGCGGTGTATTTGATCAACGGGCGGGTGGCTGGCGACAACTGGTATTCGTTGTAGAAGCCGCGCAGCAGTTCGAGGATTTCCCAATGCTCAGGGCTCAACTCGATGTTTTCGGCTGCGGCCAGGGCACTGGCCACGTCGGCGGACCAGTCGCTCAATTCGACCAGGAACCCGTCCTTGTCCAACAAGACGGCGCGAGCGCCCACTGTCAGGGAGTTCATAGCCAACTGTTGACCTTGTCATGGTAAATCGACAACTCGACGAAGGCCGGGTAATCGATGGCCTTGGCCCAGTCGGGTATATCAATGGACCGGGCTTGAACATCTTCGGCCAGTACGAACAGTTGCAGGCCGCGAGTACTCAGCGTGCTGAAAGGCGCGGTACCCGGCTGGAGGGCATAGACCGCGTCGCCGCTCAGCAGCAGCGCATCACTGGCGCCGATCACGCGCAGGCAACTGGACAGGCGATCGTCGCCGAACGGGGAATGAGACAACACATGCAAAGTCGACATCAGAGGGTGATCACCTGGTCGTAACGGTCAATAAGGGCGGTGATGGCGTGGGCGGTCAGTACCCGGGCTTCTTCCAGTGAAAAACAGGAAGGGTCCAGCCCCCGTTCTGCGGCACTCTCGCCACAGACGAACAGCTCCTCGACACCGAACATCGGCAAGGCTTGCAGGTTGGCGCTGAGGTCTTTTTGTTGCAGCGCTTTGGCGTCCTGTTTCGCGGCGAGCTGGAACACCCCGTCATCGAGAAACAGCAGGCCGATCGGCAGATCGAAAGCACCGCCAGCGAGCACGATGTCCAGCGCTTCGCGGGCATTCGGTCCGGACCATGGCGCCTGACGGCTGATGATCAGCAAGGATTTAGCCATCTCACGCGCCCCCAAAACAGATCAAGCGGTCAGCGTCTTGCACCGCGTCATGCAACTGGCCGAGGCCGGACAACTCCCACGGAGCGCCCACGGCAACCGCGTCACGCTGATAACGCCCGGCTTCTTCCTCGTCCAGCACACCACGGCGCAGGGCGGCGGCGATACACACAACGCCGTCCAGTTGATGCTCGCCGACAAACGCACGCCATTGCTTGGGCAGGTCCAGTTCATCTTGCGGCGTGACCACACTGGCGGACGCGTTGTGGACACCGTCCTGATAGAAAAACAGCCGGACAATCTCATGCCCACCGGCCAACGCAGCCTGGGCGAACAGCAAGGCACGGCGCGAGGAGGGCGCATGGGCGGCGGAAAACAGCGCGATGGCGAACTTCATGGCGGACTCGATCAGCAAAACTGTGGCCATGATAAAGCTTTATCGACGGGGCGGCGAAGGGCGATTTCTCTTGGGACCGAGTTGCGGCCTTCGCGAGCAAGCCCGCTCCCACATTCGATTTCTGTCGATCACAAAATCATGATCCATCGCAAATCTAATGTGGGAGCGGGCTTGGTCGCGAAGGCTGCCTGTCAGGCAACATTAAAATCAGCGCGGCATATACCCCAACTGCCATCGCCGCGGAATTCTCAACGACACCACCCCCAGCACGCCCGCCAGCAAACCGCTGGCAAGCAGCGCCTTGATCCCAAAATGATGTTCCAGTACCGCCCCAAGGACAGCTCCGGCAAACATCCCGGTCCACGGAATCAGCTGCACCTTCCAGCCATCGCGCCGCTCCCCGAGCAGCCAGCGGCCCAGCCCACGTCCGAAGCGCGAGAGAGCACCGGTGACATAGGTCAGGCCGACCGGCAGGCCGTTCACTTGCTCGACGGCGGCATTAAGCATGCCCATCGCGATGATCGCGGCCAGCAACGCGGGTAATTGTTCGTCAAAAGGCCAGATCGCTGCGGCGCACAGCAGCGCGGCGATGCTCAGCATCAACGGCAGCGCTCGTCGCCCGCCGAGGCGGCTGACGATAATGCCCAGGGCATTGCCCGCGATGAAGGTGGCCACGAGCAGCAGCAGTCGCCCGGTCAGCCCCAGATCGCCGACGCTGATGGCGACGGCGAGGCGGGTGGTGTTGCCGCTCATGAACGAGACGAAATCGCCGCTGGCCATGAAGCCGATGGCGTCGGTCATGCCGGCGAGTACCGAGAGCATGGCCACCAGCGTCATGCCGACGCGCCCACGCCACTTTTGTGTGTGCAGGTGGCCAGGGCTGGCGTGGGTTGAGGAGGTCGAAGGCAGCATCTACGAGGGCATCCTTGAGCAGTGGTTATGGTTCTATCCCATACAGCTCGCAATAGTCCAGCCAGTCCATACCGGCCATCTCTGCGACTTCGATGTGCACTTCCCGGCGCTGGGCCTCGTAGTCCTCTGGTGTGGCAGCCGTCAGCTGCAGCGTCAGCTCCCAGGCGAACAGTCCCTGGCGTTCGGCTTCAGCTTCGAAGGCTTCGTGCAGTCGCTCGTCGCGGTACTGCGCCGAGGTCTCACCCTTGGCCTGGGCCAGCAGCGGGTTGAGGTTGTCAAGCTCATCGCGCAGTTCAGGGCGCTCATCGAGAAACTTCTTCAGCGCCTGCTCGTGTTGCTGATCGGTTGCCGCCATGGTCGCTCCTTGGGTTACGAAGATTGTTTCTTGCTAGCCTTGGCTGCTGCGGCCAGGCATTCGAGGGCGAATTGTTCGGTGTAGGTCATCTTGATCGGCGTGGTTTCGCCTTTGACGGTGCGTTCGCCGTCGAGGATGTAACGGATGCGCTTGTCGGTGACGCCAATGCGCTTGGCGATCCAGGACGGTGTCTGCCCGATCTGGCTGATCAGCTTGTCGGCGTATTCAGGGGTCGGTTTGTAGAATTCGGCGTTGGGTGTCATTGGGGCTTCCAGAAAAATGCGGCGTTTATGGCGCGACAGGGTGCGCGAATAGGTACGCGGTGTCGCGGTATAAATGAAGTAAAGCAGAACGAAACGCCGCGCCACGGTGATACAGTCCGCTTTTTCTTGATGAGCGAACGTAATGCGAATTGTGATGGTGGCGCTGGCTGTAACGTTGCTGGCGGGCTGCGCGGGCTCGGTGATGGACGATGCTCGCACCAAGACTCCGTACAAAACCCTGAAATCGACCAAGCCACATGCCATCGTGGCCGAGTGCGTGCAGTTTTCCTGGCAGGACGAAGCGGTGTTCGGTGTGGATGCTGCGGCCTATTTGGAGCCCGGTAAAAATGGCGGTTCGACGGTCTACACACGGTCGGCGGAATCCTTCGTGGACGTGACCCCCGACGCTTCCGGCACCGTGTTGAATTACTACGCGCAGCATGACGACTTCGTCGCCAAGCGCCGATTGGCGGCGTTGGCTACTTGCCTGTAAACATGAGCTGAGGCAGTACCCCTGTGGGAGCGAGCCTGCTCGCGATGGCGGTTATTCATTCAACATTGATGTCGACTGATCCACCGCTATCGCCGGCAAGCCGGTCTCGCTCCCACAGGGGGGCGTGTTTTGATTAATTGGTCAGGTGTTTCTGAAAAAAGTAGCGCTTGTGCCCCGGCGGGTAGTCGGCAATCTGGCCCAGCTCGCTGTAGCCGAGCCGTTTGTAGAACTCGGGCGCCTGAAACTCGAAGGTGTCCAGCCAGATCCCCACGCATTCCTTTTCCCGCGCCAGGTCTTCGGCCATCTGCATTAATTTCGAACCCATGCCTTGTCCCCGGGCCTGTTCAGGCACGGACAGCAGTTCGATGAACAACCACTGGTAGAAAAACCGCCCGTACAACCCGCCGAGAATCTCGCCGTTGTCGTCCCGTATCAGCAGCGCCAGCAGTTGCGCATTGGACGGGCCGGCCTGGGCCTCGTTATAGGCGCGCAGCGGCGTGAGGATGGCCTCGCGTTCTTCATCGGTGGGGTTTTGCGAGCGTTCGATTCGCAGGGTCATGAGCTACTTCCTTATGGCAATGAGTCTGGAGCCTATCGCGCTCACGGCGATTGTTCTATCCCCCGACACCAGTGGAACCGTCGCCGTCGTGCGGATGTCTAGCCTAAACAGCGTCATTTCAGAGTGCGACCAATGAGGACACCCCGTGAATATTTTCGAAGCCTTGCGTGAAAGCCACGAGCGTCAACGCAGCTATGCCAAAGCGCTGATCAAAACCAGTGGTGACACCCCGGAGCGGGTCGAGGCTTACAAGCAGCTCAAGTCCGAACTTCAGGCCCATGAAACCGCCGAGGAACGCCATTTCTATATTCCGCTGATGGAGTTCGACAACGGCGTCGACCTGAGCCGCCACGCCATTGCCGAACACCACGAAATGGACGAGATGATGGAAGAGCTGGACGAGACCGAGATGTCCAGCCCGGCGTGGCTGGCAACCGCGAAAAAACTGAGCGAGAAGGTGCATCACCACCTGGAAGAGGAAGAGCAGAAGTTCTTCCAGATGGCAGGCAAGCTGCTCGATGACAAACAGAAAGAGACACTCGCCGGTCAGTATGAGAAGGAATACAAGGCGCAGCTGTCCTGAGCTCCGGGGGATGCCCGGCTTTTTCGTTTTCGCCTACCATGGCCGCCTCTGACGAAAAAAAGGATGCGCTGTCATGGCGAACACAGCCGAACGGGTCAACATCATCGAATCCCAGGTGTTGTCCCACAACTGGTATCTGCTGAAGAAAATCACCTTCGACTATCAGCGCAACAATGGCGACTGGCAGCGCCAGACCCGCGAGGTCTATGACCGGGGCAACGGCGCGGCGATTCTGTTGTTCAATCGCGAAAAGCGAACCGTGGTGCTGACGCGCCAGTTTCGGCTGCCGGTGTTCGTCAACGGTCACGACGGTTTGCTGATCGAAGTGGCGGCCGGATTGCTTGAGGGTGCCGATCCCGAAGAACGCATCCGCGCCGAAGCCGAGGAAGAAACCGGTCACCGCGTGCACCATGTGCAGAAGGTCTTCGAGTCGTACATGAGCCCCGGCTCGGTCACTGAAAAGCTGCACTTCTTTATTGCCGAGTACGATGCGGCTTCAAAAGTCAGCGAGGGCGGTGGGCTGGAGGAAGAAACCGAAGAACTGGAAGTGCTGGAGTGGCCATTCGACGAGGCACTTGAAGCGTTCTATCGCGGCGAGATCTGCGACGCCAAGACCATCATGCTCCTGCAATATGCGGCGATGAAGGACATCTTCACCTGACCGACACTGTCCCTGTAGCAGCTGACGAGCTCCGCGAGGCTGCGTTTGATGCGGGCCGCTGCCGTGGATGTGGGCAGCGCGGTGCATCAGCTAGATCGAGTGCGCTCGGATTACGACGGTTTCGCCGCCGAACGCAGCCTCGCAGGCTCGGCAGCTGCTACAGGTGTTCCGGTCAGTCAGAACAGATCACCCGTTCTGCTGGCGCCTGACCACTCGCACCCTTCAAGCGTCAGCAACCGCTCCTTCGCCTCAAGCCCGCCGGCAAAACCGGTGAGCTTGCCCGAGGCACCGATCACCCGATGGCAGGGGGCAACAATCGAGATCGGGTTCTTGCCATTCGCCGCGCCCACCGCCCGAACCGCGCTCGGATTGCCGATCTGCTCGGCAATCTGGCCATAGCTGCGCGTCTCTCCGAACGGGATGGTCAGCAGCGCCTGCCAAACCTTCTTCTGGAAGTCCGTCCCGGCAAAATCCAGTTCCAGCTCGAAGCTATTTCGCGTGCCGGCAAAGTATTCCTGCAACTGCCGAACGGCGCGTATCAGGATCGGGTTGTCCGGGGCTTCGTGCATCGGGCCCAGCCGCACCCGGTTCAGTTTGTCGTTTTCCCAGAGGATGGCCGCCAGTCGCTCATCTTTCGCCACCAGCTTCAGTTCGCCGACCGGAGACGCCAGGGTGGTGAAGGTGTAGGTCATGCTGGCGGACTCCGCAGAAGGGCTGAACAGAGGCTCAGCATACTGCCTCGACCGGGAGGCGCAATACGCAATCGCGACCATACTTGCCTGTGCTTTTGAACCGATCACTCTGTTTTTCACAGAGCCTGAAAACAAAAAAAGAGAACGACTCATGAAGTACGAACCTTTTGCCAAATCGCTCATCGCGACTTCATTGGCGCTCAGCTGCCTGACCGCCCACGCAGCCTCCGTTGCCCCCGTCGCGGCCGAAAACGGCATGGTGGTCACCGCCCAGCATCTGGCCTCCCAAGTGGGGGTCGATGTGCTCAAGAACGGCGGCAACGCCGTCGATGCTGCCGTCGCAGTGGGTTACGCGCTGGCGGTGGTGTACCCCGCGGCGGGCAACCTGGGGGGCGGCGGTTTCATGACCATTCAGTTGGCGGACGGGCGCAAGACCTTCCTCGATTTCCGTGAAAAAGCCCCGCTGGCCGCCACCGCCAACATGTACCTCGATAAGGAAGGCAATGTTGTCCCGGACCTCAGCACCCGTGGCCACCTGGCCGTCGGTGTACCGGGGACCGTGTCCGGCATGGAACTGGCCCTGAGCAAGTACGGCACCAAACCACGCAAGGAGGTGATCGCCCCGGCGATCAAACTGGCTGAAGACGGGTTTGTGCTGGAGCAGGGTGATGTCGAATTGCTGGACTACGCCACCGACGTGTTCAAGAAAGACATAAAGGACTCAGGCGCGATTTTCCTGAGCAACGGCGAGCCGATGCAGGTCGGTCAAAAACTGGTGCAGAAGGATCTGGGCAAGACCCTGCGGGAAATTTCCGAAAAGGGCTCCGACGGCTTCTATAAAGGCTGGGTCGCCGACGCCATCGTCACGTCCAGCCAGGCCAACAAAGGCATCATCGTCCAGGCCGACCTAGACAAATACAAAACCCGCGAGCTGGCGCCGATCGAGTGCGATTACCGTGGCTACCACGTAGTCTCGGCACCGCCGCCAAGCTCCGGCGGGGTGGTGATCTGCGAGATCATGAACATCCTCGAAGGCTACCCGATCAAAGACCTGGGCTACCACTCGGCCCAAGGCATGCACTATCAGATCGAAGCCATGCGCCACGCCTATGTGGACCGCAACAGCTACCTCGGCGACCCGGATTTTGTGAAAAACCCGATCGCCCACCTGCTGGATAAAAACTACGCCACCCAACTGCGCGCAGCGATCAAGCCGCAAAAGGCCGGCGTGTCCAGCGAGATCAAACCTGGCGTAGCGCCCCATGAAGGCAGCAACACCACGCACTACTCCATCGTCGATAAATGGGGCAACGCGGTGTCGGTGACCTACACCCTCAACGACTGGTTTGGCGCCGGTGTCATGGCCAGCAAAACCGGGGTCATCCTCAACGACGAAATGGACGACTTCACTGCGAAAATCGGTGTACCGAACATGTACGGCCTGGTGCAAGGGGAGGCCAACGCCATCGCCCCCGGTAAAGCACCGCTGTCGTCGATGAGCCCGACCATCGTCACCAAGGACGGCAAGGTGGTGATGGTCGTCGGCACTCCCGGCGGCAGCCGCATCATCACTGCCACCTTGCTGACCATGCTCAACGTCATCGACTACGGCATGAACATCCAGGAAGCGGTGGACGCACCGCGTTTCCACCAGCAGTGGTTGCCGGAAGAAACCAACCTGGAGACCTTCACCACCAGCCCGGACACGGTGAAGATCCTCGAAAGCTGGGGGCATAAATTTGCCGGGCCACAGGATGCCAACCACGTGGCGGCGATCCTGGTCGGCGCGCCTTCACTGGAAGGAAAACCGGTCGGCAAAAACCGCTTTTACGGCGCCAACGATCCCCGTCGCAACACCGGGCTGTCGCTCGGCTACTAACGCTTGAGTTGGAAAGGGGACGGCGCTGTTTTCGTCCCCTGATCCACTGATTGTTCAAGGAGCGAATCATGGCCACTGCACTGTTAATCATCGACGTCCAGCAGGCGCTGTGCACTGGCGAGGAGGAGTGCTTTGAGATCAACCGTGTCATCGAGAACATCAACCACATGAGCATCCGGGCCCGGATAGCCGGGGTGCCGGTCGTGTTCATCCAGCACGAAGAAGTGAACGGTCCTTTGGTGCACGACACCGCCGGCTGGCAATTGGCTAAAGGGCTGGAGACCGAGCCCGAGGATATTCGCGTACGTAAAACCACACCGGATTCGTTCTACCAGACCAAACTGCAAAAACTGCTGCAGAGAGAAGAAATCGAGCGCTTGATCATCTGTGGACTGCAAACCGACTACTGCGTCAACGCGACCGTGCGCCAGGCACTGATACTGGGCTACGACGTGGTGCTGGCGGCGGACGCGCATTCCACCGTCGACAACGGCAGCCTCAGCGCCGAGGAGATCATCGCCGAGCACAACAAGGACCTGGCGCACCTGACCGGTTCGGTTGCGCGGATCGATGTCATGCCAGCGGGACAAATCCGCATCTGAATCCACTGCCGGATCAACGGACATAAATTGTCATGAAATGAAAAAGCGCTGTCGCCGATTGAAAAATTGATAACGTCCGCGCCTATTAAATTCTCCTTACGAACTGCGCTGCAAGCCCCGCAATTCGGCGGCTCGACCGCACTCACCTTCAGTCGTTAAGAGAACAATAAAATGAGCGTAGAAAAACTGATTGGCGAACTTCTCGCCGAGCTGACAGGCGTGAGTCTCGACGGCCCACTCAACGAGAGTTCGCAGCAGCACAAAGAGCTGTTCCAGCTTGATCAGGATGTCTTCCCTGCGGATTACGTGACCAACGACCTGCGCTTTGGCGTGCTTGAAGAACAGGTCTGAAAAAGGTCTGAAAGGGGACAGATATGTTGTCGTCCCCTGATTCACGGCTCGGTGGCCCGAATCGACGTCCTGTCCTCGGCTGAATCCGCATCTGACTACAGAACCGGTTTGATTACGACAATGCGGCGCTAGTTTTCAACCTTTTCTACAAACTGCAGAAAATCCACTGGCGGATAGAGTTGAAGCTTTTTTGCGACCGTCATATTGACTATGTAGGCAAACTGATCGATCGCAAGCACAGGCAAGTCGCCTGGCTTTTTCCCCTCTACGACGATCCGGACGGCTTGCTTGGCAGCCAGTTTTCCGACGTCGAAATCGCGTGCGGCAACAGACATCAAAGCCTGGGATTCACTCACGAGGTGCTCGTAAGGGCTCAGTACCGCAATGCCATTTTCCACCGCGGACTCTGTGAAGATTTTTCCCTGCTTTTCCAGGAACGTACTTGAGCCCAAATACACCCACTGAACCCCTTTGGCCTTCAATTGCGCCATATTCGTGGCAATCGACTCGGCCGTCGGTGTGCCATCAACGCCCTTATCAAGAGGCAAGGCATCGAACTTGATCTTGAGTTGATCGGTGAGGGACTGCATTTCCGCAACCTTGCTCACGGAATTGGGCTCACTGGTATCGTAGATCATGCCCAGGTGACTGAAACCAGGCATATACCGTTGAATGCTTTTTATGTTTACTGCTTCTGGCACGCGATTGCGAGTCCCGGTGACGTTAGGTCTTCCTGTGTTTTCATAGCTTTGAATGATGTGGTTGCCAACCGGATCGGCAACCACGGTAAAAATAACCGGGATATCAACCAAAAATCCGGGGTCATGATCATTGAGAGTGCCGATCATCCCCAGCGTTGCTTTAGTGCCCCAGGTAATCACGGCATCGACATTCAACGCGCGGGCCTCTGCTGCAAACGCAGGCAGTTTGCTCTTGTCTTGCGAGGCGTCACGAACAAGAATTTCCGCATCGATATTGTTCTCTGCGATGTATTCCTTTACCCCTTTACAAACGTCTTCGCAGCCTAGCCAAGCCACCATCATGATCGTCTTCTTTGCGGCTGCATTCACGAACGGAGGCGCAACAGTCCCCACAAAGCCCATAAGCAGTAGTGCCGTACACACCCTTCTATAGCCAGTCATAAATGTTCCCTTCTGATTTAACTATCACGACTTGGGTTTGATGCTGACAGGTATAGAAGCGCTCCGGACAGCACGAGGATTGCGATGGTGTAAACGGCCCCGACATAGCCAATGTAGTCGGCAGCAGTGGCAATGCAGACTAGCGCCACAATGCTTGCGCTCCGTTCGGTGATGCGCGCGGCAGCAATCGCAGAATTGGTGCCTAAATGGGCCAGCGAAGTTTCGGCAACATCCATGACCATTGCAGTCTGGGGACCTCGTACCAAGCCATGGCCAACGCCCGCGCCAATCATCGCGAACCCCATCATCCCTATACTTGGCCAGGTGGCGGCAACGAGCAACGAGGTACCTCCTATAAAAGAACCCGGAAGCACAATGTTGCGGGCACTAACGCCACGTTCGGCCAGTTTTCCGTACAGCGAGCCGGAAATAATGATCATCAAGAAATAGATCATGAGTAATCGACCAATGTCCGCTGCGCTGGCTCCAAGCGACTCCATTAGTAGTGAGAGCAAATACGAGATGAACACCATATCCAAAATTGCCTGAGGCGCGATGATGCCAAATGCAAGGCTTGCAAAACGCGGATTTCGAAAAGTCGCGAAGACATCCTTACTTGATCGCCTCGGTCTATCTGTCATGCGGCTGTCAACGTGGCGCTGGTGGGGAAGTTGCCAATAGATGAGTGCTCCGGAAACCAGAATCAGCGCGGCACTAATGACAAATACCGCTGAATATCCGAGCCGATCGGCGAGGATGCCACCTAGCGCAGAGCCAGCAAAAATACCGCCAAACATAGCCGCGGAGAATAAACCTAACGAGCGTGCACGCTCGTCCTTGTGCGCTACGTCCAGTACGTAATCCTGGCAGGCCAAAGACGCAAATGCATATCCCGCGCCGCACATCAGGTTAAAAAAAGTGATCGCCGGGACATTTCCGGCAACGCACATACCGAGCTTTGCGATTACCGTCGCTGCGGCGGCCACCAGGAAAAGTCTGCGGTGGCCGAAACGTTCTGAAAGTGGACGAACAAACGGTGTCACGGTCAGCACCGCAATAAGGTATGCCGTAAGCGGCAGACTGGTGACCGCACCCTCGCTCAACCAAGGTATCGGATTGTGTGCAGACTTTACGAATATGGAAAAAAAAGACGTCTCCATTTCATCGGCGGCGGCGAATAGAAATAATGCGAGACGCACATCGATAAGGCTGCAAAAACGAATCCAGCGTGGGCCAATATCGTGAAGGCCGAACGCTTTGCCGATTGAATTCAAATCGACGGTTTCAGCCAAGGGGGGTGTGCCATTTACGGCAGCCAGCCGTGCACGCTGAAACATGGCATGGAGAGCTTTTGCACGCTCGGAGAGGCAGGTACTCACCTGGTCGACCACATCCCTGCTCAAAGAAGCTATGCAGGTCGAAAAATTTCCTGCGGCTTGTAGCGCAACAATGTAGTGAAGCCTGTTCAGAGGTGCCGTGAGAGACACACTCATCATGACCGCAATTAATTCAAGTGCCAGTAGCACTATCACGATAATAATCACACCAAGATCCAGAGCGACACTTTTGAACAGCTCTGCGATATAGGCTGAATTGGATTGCGTTGTGACGGTTCCAACGACCTTGCCATTGAGATAAATCGGAAGTTTATGGGTATTGCTCAGAGCACGGTTGAGGGTGCTTGCGGTGTGTTGATCTTCTCCTACTTCAATGATTGGGTAGTCAGTGGACACGCCGAAGTAAGAAATTTCCGGAAACTCAGCGAGGAGGTGTCGGAAGTATTCGGTCCCGCCCACCATGCTTTCAATCGGCACACCTGCGTTGACGGTGCGCTGCATGGTTGCATCGGCTATCGTGCCGATGAGTTGGGTACGTTTGACAAGCTCTGGATGAAAGGATTGACCGACGCTTATATACGCCACCACGCCCAGCAACAGTGCCGGGCCGATCACCAAGGCAGCCGCCCAGGGCAAGATTTGGCGTGCGGCGTTTCGATCGAGCACGGTTTGCGGTATTGCGATCAACTGAGTATTGAGTAATTCCGGATTTGAAAAGGGTGACGCTGGCGTTATGGTCTCTGCAGCGCAATAGCCCATCTCCTTCATTGCAGCCTTGTACTGCTTCGATGCGCCTATGAGATCGTTGTGAAGTGTGATGACTTCCTGTGTCAAAAAGCCATAGTCTTCTCCTGTAGGGTTCTTGTTTGAAACATCTGAATGTGCCGCAGACGCTTCGCCTGAGGTGTCCTTGAGTCCCGCCTGCAGGGAAATGACGCCGCCGATAGCGCCAAGTAGTTTCAACCTGAACAACAGAAAGGAAAGAGCAGAAAAGATGGCCAGCAAGGCAACGGCGGCCAGTGTGATGTCTTTGCGAATGTGTGCCGATCGGTCTTGCAGCTCCTTTTTTGGATAAATCGCAACGACGCTGCCAAGTAGAGTGCCCGATTCATTCACTATGGATCGCCCACTGGCCACCGAATCAGTGTCTTCAAGGTCCCACTTGCCATCCTTATTCAATACCTGCGCATGCGACAGTTCATCTGCAAGTTCGCTGTCAAGCTTCTCACCGGTGGACTTAATAATATCCCCGGATGCGCTCAACAATTCGATGGCGGAAATATTAGGATCCGTTTCCTTGGCGCGACTGAGCAGGCCTTCAGCGTTGCGCACTGATGTGATTGGAAGCCCCATGGCCGCCACATCACGAAACGGTGCAGCAGTTGCCTCGGCCACAACCGATAGCCTTTGGCGTGTCAAATGTGAAAGCATGGCGTCGTGCTGGAGAATTACCAGTACCGCCAGGATGGTAAGTACCGTTGCAATGGTGACGGTTAATGCGATCCAACACCTTAGATGCAAACTGAGGTTTCGCATTACCTTCACACTCCCCTAGCAGGCCTTTGAAAAACCCCACTACCAGCCTGACAAACTTCCAAAACGATCAGGTGATACACAGCCTAGCAGTAACTGGGCACTGGGCTTTTTCCGACCGATCAGTATCCCGCGCAGGACCAGACAATCGCCGTCAGCACCAGCAAGCCGATGCTGATGTACCGCCTGCCAGCCTCGAAGCCGCCATTCGGCTGCTTGTGAACTCACCCAGCTGCAAAAATCTCAATCAACTCCACCAGGAACGCACTCACCACCTCCCGTTGCCGCGCTGAATGCCGCACCGCCGCATGGAATCCGACCTCATAGCGCAACTGCTCCGGATTCAGCGGATGCAACTGCCCCAACTGTTCATGTTTGGCCGCGTAGTGCTGTGGCAAAAAACCCAAATGCTGCCCCGACAGAATGAGCAGGGCGGCGCCGTCCATGCTGTCGGTGAGCACAGTCAAACGCTCGATGGAAGTGGGCGCGGGCATTTCCGGCAAGGGGTGGCTGGGCCAGACCCAATCGTAATTGCGCACGTCATCGCGGCTCAGCGCACCCACGTGGTCGAACAGCGGGTGCGCCGGTGCGCAGTAGGCGATTTGGGTTTCCTGGAACAAGGGGTAGTAATCGATGTTGGGTAAGCGGTGCCAGAAGTAACCGATGGCCAGATCGATGTGGCCGTTGATGATTTTCTCTTCCAGCAACGAAGACGACAGTTCGGTGAAGTGGAAGTACAACCCCTCATGTCGTGAGCGCAACCGAGCAATGGCCAGGGCGATGTGCTTGTTGGCGGACGGATCGATTTGACCGAGCAAGCCGATGTTGATGTTGCCCGATACCTTGCGATTGATGTGCTGCACTTCGACCCGAAAGCCCTCGGCCGCCGCCAGTAAACGCCGCGCCGCATCGACAAACTGCCCACCCTTGGGCGTCACCGAAAACCCGCCGCGCCCACGCTCGCACAAGCGAAATCCGACCCGCGCTTCCAGCGTCGCCAATTGCGCGCTGATGGTAGGTTGCGTGGTATTGAGCGCCGTCTGCGCGGCCGAGATTCCGCCCGCCTCAACGACAGTCAGAAAGACCCGGATCAAACGCAGATCCAGTTCCGATACAGCGCCCAGCATGAGTGCCTCCGAGGTTCGCCACATAGACGCGGGTCTATGTAAACAGTGCGCCTGCGATATTTAATCGCCCTGACCAACGCCCTACATTGCAATGAAACCGGCGCTTTGCCCATAAAAACAACAATTACCAGCATAGGAACATTCGTATGTCAGGGTCCTCACAGTCTGCGCACGCCTTCGAAGCGAGCAGCGGGTTGGCCATCGAAGGCCACTCGATCGATTACATTCCGGAAAACGAACGTCACGCCAAACTCAGCAGCCAGGGCCCTTTCTGGTTTCTGGGCAACTTTCACTTCTTCACCATCTCTATCGGCTTTGTCGGCCCAAGTCTCGGTTTGTCGGCGATGTGGACGATGCTGGCCGGTGCGCTGGGCATTATGTTCGGCACCATTTTCATGGCCTTCCATGGTTCGCAAGGTCCGGAGATGGGCCTGCCGCAAATGATCCAGTCTCGCGCCCAGTTCGGTTATCGCGGGGTGATCCTGGCCTTGATGGCGACGATGTTTGTGTTCGTCGGTTTCAACGTGGTGAACATCTCGCTGATCATGAACGGCCTCGAACATGTGTTCGGCATCGACCCGGCGATAGTCGCGGTGGCGGTGGTGCTGATCGGGGCGCTGCTATCGATCTACGGCCATGACCTGATGCACAAAGCCTTCAAATGGGCGTTGCTGGCCACGTTGCCGCTGTATGCGTTGGTCACGATCGCCCTGATGTTCGGCGCAGGCCAAGAGGGTGTCACCCCGGCGACTGATCTCGGCTTCAGCTGGATTGCGTTCGCCACCTTGTTCGCCATCGGCGCCAGCTACAACATTTCCTATGCGCCTTACGTGTCCGACTATTCCCGTTACCTGCCAAAAAACACCAGCCGGCCAAAACTGATCGCTGCCGTGTTCATCGGCGCCTCGTTGTCCGGCGGCTGGATGATCGGCCTCGGTGCGTGGCTGGCGCAGCAGTTGAAAGCGGTGGATGCGCTGGTGGCGTTGAACCAGGTCGGCTCTTCGATGATTCCGGGGCTGGGCAATGTGTTGGTGATCGTCTCGGTGGCGGGCTTCCTGCCGATCATCGCGCTCAACACCTACAGCGCCATGCTGACCCTGCTGACCGGCGTCGACTCGATCAAAAAAATCACCCCGTCACCCCGCGCCCGAATCCTGTCCATCATCGCGATCAGCGTGATCCTGCTGACCTGCGTGCTGTCGATCAAAGGCGACGGCATCGCGCTGCTGAACACCTTCCTCGTGCTGCTGCTCTACTTCCTCGTGCCCTGGACCGCCGTCAACCTGGTGGACTACTTCTTCGTGCGCAAAGGCCGCTACGCGATCCCGCACTTCTTCACCCCGAACGGCATCTACGGCGCCTGGCAATTTCGCGGCATCGTCTCGTACCTGATCGGCTTCGCCGCAATGGTGCCGTTCTTCTACATATTCGATGCCGCCGCCAACAAAGAAGTATTCGTCGGCCCACTGGCGCGCATGCTCGAAGGCGTGGACATCGCCTGGCTGGTGGGATTGTTGGTCTCGGGCCTGACGTACTACCTCCTCAGCCGCTCGCTCGACCTCGCGTCCGAACGGCGGATCATCGACGCGATTACCGAGAGCGACATCATTGCCATGACCAAACCGACTGCGGAGGAGGTGCGTTGAACACTGCCAAAAACACCGTGGTCGCCTGTTGCCAGGTGGCACCGAAAATCGGCGACCTCGCGTTCAACCGCACACTCACCGAACGCGCCATTCGTTCCGCGGCCCATCAAGGCGCGCAGATTGTGGTGCTGCCTGAACTGGTGCAGAGCGGGTATGTGTTCAATGACCGTAGTGAAGCGTTGTCGTTGTCGGAAACGGTTGAAGGACCAACGTTGCGCCTGTGGGCAGCACTCGCCCGCGAACTGAACATTGTTGTGGTCGGCGGTTTTTGCGAACGACTGGACGACGGTGAACTGGCCAACAGTGCGGCGATGATCGATGCCCAAGGGTTGCGTGCTGTGTACCGCAAAGCCCACCTGTGGGATGCGGAGAGCGAAATCTTCAGCGCTGGCAACGCGGCGCCGCCGGTGGTGGAAACGGTGCATGGGCGAATTGGGATGTTGATTTGCTACGACCTGGAATTTCCTGAATGGGTGCGGCTTCCGGCACTGGTCGGCGCGGATTTGCTTTGTGCGCCGGTTAACTGGCCGGATGGGCCCCGGCCGCCGACTGAGCGTCCGGCAGAAGTGGTGCGGGTTCAGGCGAATGCTTCGGTGAATCGGATGTTTATTGCTGCTTGTGATCGGCATGGGCATGAGCGGGGAGTGGGTTGGGTGCAGGGTTCGGTGATTGTTGATGCGGATGGGTATCCGCTGGCGGGGCCGGCGGAGCAGGGTGGGGAGCGGATTTTGTTGGCGACGTTGAATCTTGGGGAGGCAAGGAATAAGCGGATTAGCGCGCGCAATGATTTGCATGGGGATCGGCGGGAGGGGTTGTATGGGCTGATTGGGGGGGGATAGCGGTAGGGAGATTTTTTTTGGTTACATCTACACAGAGCAGTCTGGTGAGGTGCGTGTTGATCAATTTGCCTCGGGTGAAAAGCTGCCATTGTGAACTCTTTAAGCCATGCAAACGTAGTGTGTGGCTGCTTCCAGCTTCCCACGTCATGGCTTTGGGGGGCCGTTGGCCCCCCGAACTAAAACAGAGAAAAAGGGGTCGGATTTATTTCCCAAAAGGTGACGGAATAATAAATCCGTCCCCTTTTTGTGTCCTTTTTGTCGCCTGATGAATCGATCTCCGTACAAGACCGCGAACTGATTCATGGCGTTCTTCCAGTCATGTGCCGGTTTGCCCCAATTGGCGGTGATATTTTGCAACGCCAGCCAGATTAACTTCGTCGCGGCATCGTCGGTTGGAAAGTGTCCTCTTGTCTTGATGATCTTGCGCAATTGGGCATTGATGCTCTCGATAGCGTTGAATAATAAATCCATCCCCTTTTTGTCGATTTAAGAAACTTTGGACGAAGTTGACGCGATTCAAGCTTAGCGATTACTCATTACTAGCGCGGTTATTGGCCATTCTTTGATCGGCTGTAACAATCTGATGCCCCGGCCAGCGGCGGCTTACCAGAGCCGTCCGCTGGATACGGTTGTTAGCGGGTCATGTAACTTTGACGATCTGCGGTGGACTCCACGTCCCTTTGCCAGGAGGCAGGATGGAAGGTGTTTCCGTCTTCGGCCAATACAGGCGCATCACCATGTAGATCAGATCATTCGGTGCAGGCAGCCAGTTGCTTTCCTTGTCTGTGCCAGGTGAATCCTTCTGGATGTACAGCGTCAGCGAACCGTCGGTGTTCTTCTTCATGTCGGGTAGCATTGGTGCGTTGATGAGGTAGCGATTGATCGGATTTTTGATCAGTAATTGCGACTTGCCGTCGTACATCGTCACCGACCAGAAGGCATTGACTGGCGGGAGTTGCCCGGCAGGAAAGGTGAGCGTGTAGTTGTGCTTGCTGCCGTCGAGTGGCTCGCCATTGGGTAAGGTACTGGTTATCGGATACGTGGCTTCATCGGCATCGTTGGCGTAGATGCCCGCTTGCGCGACGGCAGCGCGCTTCAGCCAGTCGCCGTTATAAAAGGCACTGTTGCCACCGGCACCGGTAATGTTCCAGCCGTTGATCTTCGTGCCGAGATTCTTGATCCCATCCTCGACCTTCGCATGCCCGGCCTGCATGCCCTGAACGATGGCGGCCTTCTGCTCGGCCGATAGAGCCTGGAAGTTAAAATCCTTCCCTACGCCGATTCGGGCAAGCTTCTCGCGGATCGCCACTTCATCCTGTGCGGCGGGATCGAGCTGCAAGGCAAAGCCCAGGTACTTGAAGAAATCAGTCTTCACCAGGTCTTTGTCGATCTTCGGGAAATCAATCGGCGGCGCGGCAGGCGGTGCGGGTTGCTTGAGATAGGCGGAAAGCGGTTGTGCCTTGTAGCCGGACTGGATCTTTTCGACGTTCGACATATCAGTTGGATTGAACAGCTGGGTTCGATAAATCGCGAAGGGCAGTTGCGTGCGGGAATGAAACACCTTCTTGATGCCCGGCGGAGTCACGCCTTTCCATTCGGGGCCGACCACCATGTAATCGCCGGCTTCATTGCCGGTGGTACGGTTGCCGATGTAACCGAAGTTGTAAGTATTGCCGTCGATGAGCTGCACCGAGTAGTAGCGCGGTTTCTCTACCGCTGGCACCGAGAGCACGATAGGCTCGCTACGCACGTCCATGAACATCAGGGAATAGGGCGTGTCGCTGTTCGGCGAGATGATGGCCGTGTCCTGGTAGGTAGCGACGTGATGCAGGCTATCAATCTGGTTGAACGGCGCCTTGAACTGGCTCGAGTTCTTGTCCACCGCGTAGTCGTACATGATCGCGTAGTTCATCACGATGGGCAGACCGTAAATGTAGCCTTCCTCGGCGATGGCTTTCGTTTCGGCGGGAGTGATGTCCGTTGCGTGGGTGAGGGTCGATGTAAAAGAGGTGAGCAATAACATTGCACAGCCAATGGCTCTCGGTAGTGGGTTTTTCATAAACCTGCTTCTCCATTCCTTGAATCGGGTAGTGAATCGATCAACTAACCATTAATGAGGCAATATGAAGGGTCGCGCTGTTCACGACCTGATAACGCATCTCGCCTTTTGTCTTCCTGTAAGTCTTTGTCTTGTCCGAAGATGTCACGCCGAACGCGACACTGTGCGAGGAGAATACGACATGGATGGCAAACCCGGATTGCTCGGTCAGTATATGCGGCAATTCAAAAAGCGCTGCCGAGATGCCGGCAGCTTTTCAAGACATTACTAGGTGTCTGACGCAGTATCGCCGTCCAATCTGACGCCCGACCTGCCCTTGATGAATGTCTCATCCAGCCATAGCCATTCTTAGCCCTACTGCCGCCTCAATAAGCTTTTGTGCCTGCTGCGAGATTGCCCACGCCAACTCATTATTTCCTGAGTTTTTGAGCGTTGCCGCTAAATCGTGCAGCTTCCCCACCTCGGCCTCGATGGTGCGGATGGATTCACCGATCTGGTAGTGAAGTGAGTGCGCCATGCCGTCAACCCTCGATCGAGATCTACTACAAATCACCGCCGTGCCAGGGATACTTAACCTTCGCGCTCTTGATGTCGCTTATGATTTGATGCGCAATAGCCCCTACCTGTTCTTGAGTCATAGCTGACTATTTGAAAGGAAGATAAAAAATTCAGTTTTTTCTTTGTTCTCCATATTCAAAAAGGTGTGCATTCCAGAAGGGGGGACAGTCGCGCAAGGCTCTCTCAGGTTTTTGTTGCGAATAGCTTGGGGTATAGGGGGCGGGGGGCTCACACCACCCAACTGCTCATCGGATTCTCAAGGTAATCACTTGATCTAGTGGCTAGTAGCCGCTATTCCTTTAGTACATGACAGGCGGGCACTACAGGGAAAAACCATAATGGCGAGATTCGTTGTCGTTCCCTCGATACCAAAGGAAACTGGATCAACGCGCTGTGGGACACGCTTTTATTGCACGACGGCCCCTATAGATTTCGACATCTACGACAATGAAGGTAAGTGCAGGTTAAAAATCTGCTATTCGACACGAATTGAGGCCAATGCAGAATGCGAACGACTGAATTCTGAAACTCTTCAAAGTGCGCTTGCCGAATACGCCTGCGTCAACTGATCTTCGATGCTGGTCATGCTCAGTACCAGGTTCCAGTGGACGATCAATGATGCGCTAAAGCATCCACTTCATGAGGATATGAGAGGCGATCCAGGGTGATGCCTCGGCGACACCCCATGCGATGGTTAGAGTGACGGACAAATAAGCTGCAAAAAACCTGATCACTGCACGCGTTTCCATCGCCTCATCCCCTTGATGCGTTTCATTTCAGTTGGACGCCATTCAACCCTCACGGTTCAATACCGGTCATCGCGGGACTTTGGGGCATAGCCAGGCCCGGAAAATGGCATCCGCTGAAGCATCAAGAAATCGGAGGGGGCAACCTTAGCGGCATACAAGCGGGCAGGGGATAGGGAGTCTGAAAACAAAAAGCCCGCGCGAGGCGGGCATTCTGTATGGGGTCAAATCCTTTTGTCTGCTCAATCCGCGCTCCATGATGTGAGCATTTCGTGAAAAGACTGCCGCAGAAACGAAAAAGCCCGGCGCAGTGGCCGGGCTCTTTATGCACGTAGCCAAATCCTTTTGGCTGATCGCATTGTGCCGGGTGGATGTGACGACGGTGTGACAGTCGGCAGATGTTGATCGGTCCAGAATCAAGGGGCTAAAACCAGCTGCGATCATCCTCCAGCTCTGCGCGGCACTGCTTGAGCTGTGAATGGTAGTTCTTTGACTGTTGTTCTACTTTGCGTGCCACCTGCATCAACCAGGGTTTGTTGCGATAGGTGCCACGACGAAAGCCGCCTCGCCCTTCATGGTAAGCCAGGTACTGGTTGTAGGCGTCCTCTTTGGAGACTCCAAGCTGGCTGTGGGTGCCAGTGGTGTACCAGCCGATAAACATCATCGCGTCATCATAGTTGTCACGCGAACCGCCATTGCCGGTTGCATCCTTGTACTCACCCCAGACAGGGTCCAGGGCTTGCGCATAACCATAAGCCGAACTGACACGACCCCAGGGAATCACCCCAAGCACGTAGTCACGGGGAGGCAATGCATCGGAGACGAAACTGCTCTCTTGCTTCATGATCGCCATCGCAACGTGTTGAGGTGTGCCCCATTCTTCTTGCATCTCTAGCGAGTCTTCGTACCAGTCAGGGTACTCACGATAAATATTGCACAGATTGTTCTGATCCTTTGGTGGCGACGTCGTGCAGCCCGTCAAGATCGAAAACACTAGTAGCAGTACCCAAACTCGTCCTTGTTTCATCCATAGCCCTCAAAAAAATAAGGGTGTTCGTAGCCCTGCGCTTGCAGCACAGAACTTGTGTAATGCTGATCTTGAGGTCACGGAGTGTTTGTCAGGGGGAGGCGTTGAGCGACCAGCATGGCCGCTCAACTCAGGTGGGCATTAAAAGAGAATAAAAGCAGAGGCCGTTGTTTGATTCAGGTCGATGTCGCCGACTTCCAGTACTTCGTATTCAGCGCGGATACCAATGTTGCGAAACACATCAAATTCAACGCCGGCACCGTAGGTCAGATCCACGCCAGTGTCATCATCACTGGCATTGCCGTCAGCATCCCAGGCATGAGCACCGACGCTGCCGTAAAGGCGCACGCGGTCTCCCAGCGGAAAGCCGACATGGGCGCTGGCCTGGACAGATTTGCCATCGAAATCAAGATTCTTGTCCTCGAATTGGCCGAGATCAACAAAGGCGCCCTCGAAGGCCAGATAGCCGTTGAGACGATAGCCGGCAAAAACCTTGTAGCTGGTGTCGTCATCGCTCAGATGGGATTTGTCGGTTTCAATGTTGCTTACGCCAGCTCCAAGATACAAACCTCTGTCATCCGCGAGTGCCTGAAAAGACAGCAACGAAAGCAGTGAGACGAAGCCAAGGTTTCGAAAAAGCATGTGAGGTGAAGTCCTTCTACAGAGTGTCGATGGTGAGGTGTTCGCCGAGAATTTGAATGATCGGGAACACTGATAGAAGTCATTGATTTATATTTTTGAGTCACTTCAATCCGTGAAAGTATTGATGTTCGCCGGACATTGAAAAATACCGTCTTGCCAATGCTGTAATCGGGAGCGCTTTGGAAAACAAACAGCCTTGCGCGAACACCACTTCTTCTGAAATCAAGTGCGATAGTTGCTGTTGCGTGTCCACACCCTCGGCGACGACGTTGAGCTCTAAAGTCCTGGCAATTTTGGCAATATGCCGCCACAGCGCATCCTTGGCCAAGAGGGTGTCCTGTGTGATGAGGGCAAGATCTATTTTCAGTATGTCGACAGGTACTGATTCGATGAACGCCAGACCGGAGTAGCTGGAGCCTACGTCAACAATGGCAATACGATGCCCGCACGCTCGAAGTCTGTTCAGTTGAGTCGCTGCGCTTATCGGGCTCAAGAAGGCTTTTTCGGTGACTTCAAAGACCATTACCGAGGCCGGCAAGTTGTACGTTGCCAGGATGTTGGCCACAAAGTCTGGAAAGGTAGGATCGAGTATGTCTTGAGCGGAAAGATTGATTGTGATGTAAAAATCCTTACACGCCCAAAGATGGGTGCAGTAATCCTCTGCAACCCGGCGTATGACCGAGCGCGTAAGCTCGCAAATCAGGTCGGACTTTTCTGCCGTCTCTGCCGCCGCGATGAATACGTCCCCAGGAATGGCTGCCCCGTTTAAGCTCCAGCGAGAAAGCGATTGCGCACCGACCAGCTTACCCGTCCGCAAATTGATAATAGGCTGGTAGTGAATATCCAGCTCGTTCGCGCTAATGGCCTTGCGAAGCTGAGCTGCAGGAGAGGTGCAGTACCTTTGAATCCTCCGTGCGGTGTAAAACATAGCTCCCGGTATCAAAGCCAACGCAATAAAAAGCATCCAACTGAGCCCTGGATTCCCTGCAAGGCTTTCGGGGCCCAACCATACGGCCGAACAAGCAGCAACCGTTGTGCATAAAGCCAACGTCTGCCTTCCGAGCAAAGCGTTATACGCCGCCACCATAAAAACTCCGAAACACATGATTTTAGATGCGGGGATCTTGGACTGAAGAAGTAAGGTGCGCGTTATGAGTAGTCAATCAGCCATGCCAGTGCGACACCACACAAATAGGCGAAAAGACAAAATATGATTTTTTTCTTAAGCGGCAGTGAATGTAATCGATAGCGCATGCTTACCCCCTTGAATTAGAAGTAAGAAATGTTGCTGGTTTAGAAGGATGGATGAAAATTATTGATTGTTATTTTTTGGTGAGCGGCGTCTTCTGGAGGGGTTGATTGTTAGAGTTGTCCAGAATAGCGTCGCCTGCCATCGAACATATTGATCAGTTGGGCGCCGACAGTTTTGCAGCGTTGCGCCTGGTGGTTTCGGAGGGTGTCACTCCGTAAGCATCCTGATAGGCCTTGGAAAACCGGCTTAGATGCTGGAAGTTCCAGTACATCGCGGTTTCGGTAACCGTTGGCCATGTGTTACGGACCAAGTCCCGGCGGACATTGGCGAGTCTTAAGTTCCGAACGTAGGCGATCGGTGAAATCCCGAATGTTTCGACGAATCCATGATGCAGGGTGCGAGTTGTCGTTTGAAGCTGTTTTACCAGTGCCTTCATGCTAAGTGCCTTTTTCAGGTTGCCATGAATATATTCTATCGCTGCCATCGCGACCTTTCTTCTTGTCGGGACTTTAAGCGACGCGCGACCAGCAGGTGTCAATACCCGGAGTAGAGAAGTCAGCAAGGCACTTTCAATGGCTGAAGCTTCTGTACAGTCGCGCTGTTCTAACGGTAGGTTATTGGCGTTGTTAAAGTGGGTATTGATGGCTTGAATGGCAGATTGCATTGATTTGAAATTTGCAACCTGAAAACGGTAGTCCTTCCGATTTGCAAGCAAATCGATCGTTGAGTGGCTTTCCTGGCACTGTTTGTAATGTTCTAACGTCGTGGTAAGGGTGAGAAGAGTTTCATTAGGCTCGCAGGTGTAATGCACGGGCTCATCGCTAGTCAACACGATGATTTCGTTAGGTCGTAACTCATGATTATTGATGATAGGCCGACCAACGGAAGCCTGTGAAATGGCAAAAGTGACATAGCCATGAGGCACTGCGCTGATAATAGTGATCGCTGAATCAAACTCCAGTCGACTGCATTGGAGCTTGGGAGTCTGAATGAGCTTATGCTGTCGAATACTGGCTTCACGCTCGGATGGGACGAGGTTCATTTCCCATCGGCCAATTGTTCGATTGAGGTTGTCCGCAGGTGTAGAGGTTACACGAAAGACTTCATCGGGGATGCTCATGGAATTGAACGCTCTTCAGCTGAATGGATAGTGCTAAGTAATATTTTGTCAAAGACGCTGATATCGGTCGTTAACGCCTATCAGTCGGGAGCGTTTGACGAGCGATCCATTTGACCGCTCCTCGCCAGTGACGTCCATAGAAAATAAACGCTGAGTGTAACAATTCGTTTATTTCTAAATCTTCACATCCAGTGTGTTAACTATGACGCGAAGGTACCTGACTCGGCGTTATCATTGCTGTCATTTTTTTCAGAGGCCGAGGCCAACGACTCTGGCGCAAGTTGCAACGCTGCTGAAAAAACGTACGCATCGGTTGGAGCGATGTCCAATAGGCTTTGGAGTTTGCATGGCGCTATTTTAGAACCAAAGATGGCCGTTTTTTGGCGGGTTGGACCGATGGCTGCAGCATCATAGGCAAACAAATCATTAACGCGATAGTTATTGCAGGTTTTATATCTGGTTTTTTCATCGCTCAGTGTTTTTTTGTTGCTTTCAATACGTGTCAGTTCGACACTTTGAGGCTCATCTTCATAGGCCATGGCCTTCACAGAGAGCAATACACCAAACGATACGGTTGCGAGGTTTTTTAGCTGCATTGACGTGCTTTCCTTATTAATGGCTTTTCAGGCAGAGCAAAGTGTCAGCCGCATCACTGTTACGGCCTGGCCTGTGGATAGTCTCGCTTCCACGAGTCTTATCAAAGTCAAAAACTCATATTTTCGGAGTGGCAGGTTTATTGGAAAATGTCGTCAAGGCCGGGTTCACTGTAGGGAGAGACCACGGCTCCGGAAACTATAGAGGAGAGAGATTGAGGGGGTGGGGCGCCTGACTCAAATCAGTAATTCTTATTTTTCTTGTTTGAGCCGGCTTCAGAGGGGTAAGGCGTATCAAGACCTGTTGTCTGGCCGAATGTGCGTGACGTGATGGGCAACAGAGGGCTTAGTGATTCATGCAACGCAAGCGGCCAAGATCGTGCACATAAAAGCAAACGGCTTTTTTATCGGTGGTCGGGATTAATTCGTAGTTTAGAACAGCGCCTTCCTGCAGAACGAACTGGCGTCGAAAAAAGAGATCGGGTGTTTTTTCAATGGCGAATAGCTCGTTGTCCTGGCTAAGTTTGACGTTGTTTATTTTTATCTGAACGTGACGATTGCTTTCCCGGGTGATATCCGCCGTGATCGTAGCGTTGCGGATTTTTCCGTTCAGGCTTTCCAGTGTGGTTTGCGTAAGTCGCCCGTGCCCTATGGTCAGATACTCTTCCGTGTTGAGTTGATTCAAATCTTCGAGCCATTGACGGGTGATTGTTTGATAACTGGTATTTTCCATGTAATAAGAGGGCGAATACATCAAAGAGAAAATACAGGCGGCGTTGATAATACCCAGCACGATCCAGTGAGCAATTGAAGGTATTGTTGGCTTCATGGCGTTGCTTCCAAACATTGTTGGATCATCAGGGCGAGGTCTTTTTGGTCGCGATTCAATTGTAGGTTTGCAGTGCTCAGGTCCGGACGAATGCACGAAACAGAGTAGTTTGTTTTAAAGAGATTCAACCAAACCTGACCCTTTAAGTTTGGCGAAAGCTGTTGAGCCTGTTTAACCGAAAGATCCCGCAGTGATTGAGCCTCTTCGACGCTGTTGCCTACTGCATGGATGACTAATTCGTTTACTTTTACACTGGAAATTTCTATTTTCGGTGTGTCGAAGCCTGAATGAAACCCGGTGAAGGCACAAACACCCAAAGTCACGACATAAGCGACTGACAGGGCTTTTTTAACGTAAGTTGCTTTTAGGGGTTTTTCTGAAGGCACCAGGACTTCATCAACTTCGCTCGACGGAAGCACTTCAATGGCGGGCACTGAAGGTTGCACGGCTTCATTTGAAGCGGGCGGCACTGTTTGTGGGTCAACGACGTAGTGACGGTTGAAGCAATAGCCTCTTCGAGGGACCGTCATCAAAATCTCGTGATCTCGACTGTCGTTCAAAATGTTTCTAAGTGAGAAAACGGCCTGATTCAAACTGCCGGAAGCGACGACGCGGTCGTTCCAGGTGTAATCGATTATCTCCTCACGGCTTTTTGTCTGGCCGGGTTCCGTTAGCAGCAGGTCCAGCAGGCGCGATTCCGCTCTACCTATCGTGGTGCTTTGAACATCTCCATGGGGTGTCGTAATGGAAAGCAAGGCGGTGTCTGGGTCGAAAAGGGTCATTGCCCCGTTTTTCAACTTGAAGGCGTAACGCATGGGAATCCTTCGTTCAGGTGGATCTGGCTGGGTATCAAAGTCGGTTTTGATGGGCTGGATTTGACGTAATACATTTGTGTCGGAGGGGATGAGCGGCTACGAGCGGGCATGCGCGGAAGGTGCAGAGAGAGCCACTAGACAATGCTGAAATAGCCTATCAAAAATCTCACTGGAATCAAGCAAGGGTAATCCACGGGGTATCAATCGAGGTCAATGATGATGCTCGGTACGAATAATGTGCGCTATCCGAAAACTGCAAGGCAGGGTTTGAGACTGGCTTCCATCAAGCGCGCACAAGCTTGTGGCCTGGCAGTAGTGATTCCCATTTACTGAGGCGATATTTTTTGCGACCCGCAACAAACTGAGCCCCGGCATTTTGAGTGAGGTGCAGGCGGGGGCAGAGGATAAGGACAGTTAAGTTACTTCAGAGACTGGGTGAACTTGATAGGGTGATTGCATGAAGGGGTAATTATTAATTATATAGTTACATTAATTAAGTTGTTCGGGCGCAAGTAGCAGGATCAAGGCAAAACGTTATAGCCGCGCTGTTGCAGGCAACTGCTGTATACCGAGTTGTTGGCGGCGATGGTTTGCTCGGTGGTCCCAAGGTTCTGTCGGCGTTCCTGACGTTGTCTTGATGCCCCGACCACTGCGCCGGCTGCTGCCGCGCTGTGCGCACGGTTCTGGCGATAATCTTGTTTGATATCGTCGTCGATCTGGTCATAAACGTTGTCATGTTGCCGGCCCCGAACTTCCGCTGCAGCCGCCCCGGCTACCGCGGCGGTGGTAGCGCCCTTTATCCGCCCACCAGATGGCACTGTGTTTTGCGTCGGGAATTGGGCATTGGCCTGTGATTGGCAGGCGCTGGTGTCTTGAGAAATCATTTGGGATGTCTGGCCTTTGAGTGGAACCAGTGTCACCGCCCACGCACTAGAGCTGGTGAGCAATACAATGGCCGATAAGGTCAAGGTCAGTCGTTTCATCAAGTCGGACTCTTGTTAGAGATCGTTACGTGGCTTAACGGATTGTTCAGGGAGGCGCAGCTAAAACCCCATGCCTGTCTGCATCGTGATGCGCTCCATGACAATGGGTGGCAGACAATTCGACATTTGCAATGGGGTATGGCGCGGTTATTACTGCTTGGAAAGGAGCGTCTGCATGTCGTTCGTCATGCTTTTGAGGGCGGCCTTGAAGTCATTGGCGGCGATTGGCTGGCTGGCGTTTTTCAAGGTCTCGCCGAATACCTTGCGTACCGCCTTGGCGACCGGCAAACCGGTTTTGGCATCCATCAGTTCGGCTTCGAGGTACAGTTCGGCCGTTTGATCGCGATGACCGGTGGCTGCTTGTGTTGCACCGACAATCGCGGCGATCGGCACGGCTTCATACCAATGCATGCCCTCGTTGGTGGCGCTGACCTCGGTGATCGCTGCATTCAGGATCAATGTCCGCGAAGCGGCGGGTGCTTGCTGTGCATTGGAGACGATCGTGTAGGAGGGGGCAAAGGCGCTCCTGACACTGTTGCTGGCCATGGTCTGGACGTCTTGCAGGGTTTGCAAGTTGACGCGGTCGGTCGGTTTTGGCGCCGGGTACAGCTCTACCTGCTTGAACACGACAGTGGAATAGGCATGAGGATCAAACCCTGGTTTCACCCAACGCAACACCTTCTGTTCACTCGGCGTGGTGTGTTCTTCCAGTCCCTGGTAATTGGCCAGAAAGCCCGAATATTGCTCCTGCTGCGCCACCTTCGAGACACAGCCGACCTGAAACACGCAGCTCAAAGCAATACCCACAATCCATCTATTCGACATGCTCATGTGTTCTGTTCTCAAGTAATGAAAGTTGTCATTCAGTTTCCGACCTGGTCCCAGGTGCTGACTGGGGCGGATGCTGCCCGCAGTGGTGGGAAAATCCGAATCAATAACCCTCAAAAACTATTAAATTACCCCGCCAGTACGTATCCGATCCTGGGCCTCTTATGGACGGCGGCTATGTGAACAGAACGTTTCAATCTGTGAGCAATCCCTGATCGCAATGGCGACAGCGCAGCGTTACCGTATGATGTCCATCAACAGCTGCTGACCCGCAAATCTCCCGTTGCGCGATGCCGTGCATCCGCCACAGGCCTTGGATATCTCGCAACACTGGGCCCCTGTCACGAAATGAAAAGCCATTGTCGTCTGATGAGAAGCGGCTCCAGGGGCGGCATCCTACAGTCCAATCAGCGCAATTCGACGCACCCAACATTGCAGATTGGAGAATAAGAAATCATGGCCAAAGCCGTTCGCTTTTACGAAACCGGTGGTCCCGAAGTCCTTCGTTATGAAGACGTCGAAGTCGGCGATCCTGGTCCAGGCCAGGTTCGTCTCCGTCATGTAGCGGTTGGCCTGAACTATGCCGACACCTACTTCCGCAATGGCACCTACCCGATCCCTATGCCAAACGGCATGGGCGTTGAGGCTTCTGGCGTAGTCCAGGCCATCGGCGAAGGTGTGACCAACGTTCAAGTGGGTGATCGCGTCACTTACACCGGGTTTCTCAACACCCTGGGTGCCTACAGCACCGAGCGTCTGATCTCGGCTGCGCCATTGATCAAGTTGCCAGAAACCATCAGCTTCGAAACGGCCGCGGCCATGACCATGCGTGGTCTGACCTCGTCGTACCTGATGCGCCGCATCTACGACTTCAAGGCCGGTGACACCATTTTGTTGCACGCCGCCGCGGGTGGTGTGGGCCTGATCGTTTCGCAGTGGGCCAAGCTGCTCGGCGTGAACGTCATCGGTACCGTGTCCACCGAAGCCAAGGGTGAAATTGCCCTGGCCCATGGTTGCAGCCACGTCATCAATTACAGCCATGAAGACGTTGCCCAGCGCGTTCGCGAGATGACGGACGGCGTGGGTGTCAACGTTGTGTTCGACAGCGTTGGCAAGAACACCTTCATGGGTTCCCTGGATTCGCTCAAGCGTCGCGGCTTGATGGTGTGCGTCGGCACCGCTTCCGGCCCGATCCCGGCCTTCGACCCGGTACTGCTGGCAATGAAGGGTTCGCTGTTCCTGACTCGTCCAGCCCTGGCTGACTACATCGCAGACCCGGCAGAGAAAGCTGACCTGGCCGGTGAGTTGTTCGACCACGTTGGCAGCGGTCGCATCAAGATCGAAATCAACCAGCACTATGCCTTGCAAGACGCTGTCCAGGCCCATCGCGACCTGGAGTCACGCAAGACTACCGGCTCTTCGATTTTCATCGTTTAAGGAGCGGCCAGTCATGAAAGTCGAACAATTGACCTACAACATCGGCGCCGAACTGATCGGCGTCAACCTCGCCGACGCGGTGCATGACGACGGTCTGTTTGCCGAGATTCGTGCCCAGTTGCTCAAGCACCGGGTGGTGTTCCTGCGTGATCAGGACATCAGCCGCGCCGACCACGTGGCCTTCGCCCGTCGTTTCGGCGAGCTGGAGGATCACCCGGTGGCCGGCAGCGACCCGGACCATCCAGGACTGGTGCGCATCTACAAGAATCCGGACCAGCCGATGGACCGCTACGAGAACGCCTGGCACACCGACGCCACCTGGCGCGAAGCCCCGCCGATGGGTTGTGTACTGCGTTGCGTGGAGTGCCCGCCTGTGGGCGGCGACACCATGTGGACCAACATGGTCCAGGCCTATGCGAACTTGCCTGAAGACGTAAAGGTCAAGATTGCCGATCTGCGTGCCCGCCACAGCATCGAAGCGAGCTTCGGTGCGGCCATGCCGATCGAGAAACGTCTGGCGCTCAAGGCGATGTACCCGGATGCCGAGCACCCGGTGGTGCGTACTCACCCGGAAACCGGTGAAAAGGTGCTGTTCGTCAACGCCTTCACCACCCACTTCAGCAACTACCACACCCCTGACCGGGTGCGTTTCGGCCAGGACGCAAACCCTGGTGCGGGCGAGTTGCTGCGCTACCTGATCAGCCAGGCGTACATCCCTGAGTATCAAGTGCGCTGGCGCTGGAAACCAAACAGCATCGCGATCTGGGACAACCGCAGTACCCAGCATTACGCGGTCATGGATTACCCGCCGTGCCATCGCAAGATGGAACGTGCCGGGATTATCGGTGACAAGACGTTCTGATCGAACCCCCTGTATTAGCACTCGTAGAGTCGCCTGCCAGGCATGACCGGCAGGCGGACAACCATAAAAATTGGAGTAACTCATGCAATTCTTCGACGATTCCCTGCACCCGGAAAACATGGAAAAAGTGGTCATCACCGTGGCCCCTTACGGCCCTGAGTGGATGCCGGAAGATTTCCCGGAAGACATCCCGCTGACCATGGACGAGCAAGTCCAGAAAGCGGTCGAGTGCTATGAAGCCGGCGCCACGGTTCTGCACCTGCACGTGCGTGAACTGGACGGCAAGGGTTCCAAGCGTCTGTCCAAGTTCAACGAATTGATTGGCGGCGTGCGTGAAGCAGTGCCGGACATGATTATCCAGGTCGGCGGTTCGATTTCCTTCGCACCTGAAAGCGATGGTGAAGCCGCGCTGTGGTTGTCCGACGATACCCGCCACATGCTGGCCGAGCTGACGCCAAAACCGGATCAGGTCACGGTGGCGATCAACACCACCCAGATGAACATCATGGAACTGCTGTATCCGGAATACCTGGAAGGCACTTCCCTGGCCAACCCTGCCTATCAGGCTGCCTACAGCGAAATGACCGTACCGGCCGGCCCGGCCTGGGTTATCGAGCACCTTAAGCGTCTGATGGACAATGACATCCAGCCGCACTTCCAGCTGACCGGCATGCACGCTTTGGAAACTCTGCAGCGTATGGTGCGCAAGGGTCTGTACAAAGGTCCATTGAACCTGACCTGGATCGGAATCGGTGGCGGTTTCGACGGTCCTAATCCGTTCAACTTCTTCAACTTCATCCACCGCGTACCAGACGGCTGCACCCTGACGTCCGAGTCGCTGCTCAAGAACGTGCTGCCGTTCAACACCATGGCGATGGCCATGGGTATGCACCCGCGTGTGGGCAATGAAGACACCATCATTGATCACAAGGGCGACCGTTTTGGTTCGGTTGCACAGATCCAGCAAACCGTGCGCATCGCTCACGAGCTGGGTCGCGAAATCGCCACCGGCAAAGAAGCCCGCGCGATCTATCGCATTGGTGAGAAGTACGAAACTATCGAAGAAACCCTGTTGGCCAACGGCATGGCCCCCAACCGCAAGGCTGGGCAGAAAGGTGTGCCGCAACGCGGCTGACCGGCAGCGAGGGCGGGAGGTCGATGACCTCTCGCTCGCTGTTTTGCAATTCGCTCGATAACAACAATAAAGCAAAGTTTCGAGGAGGCTGCATGGCCTTTCACCCAATTGCCGCCGACGATGATGACTCCAATGGTGTCAGTGTTGCGCGCAAATACGCCTGGATCGTCTTCGCACTGACGTTCGGTTTGTTGATTTCCGATTACATGTCCCGCCAAGTGCTGAACGCAGTATTTCCGTTGCTCAAGGGCGAGTGGGCCCTGACTGACAGCCAACTCGGTTTGCTCAGCGGCATCGTGGCGTTGATGGTCGGCTTGCTGACCTTTCCATTGTCATTGATGGCTGACCGCTTCGGTCGGGTTAAAAGTCTGGCGCTGATGGCGCTGTTGTGGAGTATCGCCACGCTGGGCTGCGCATTGGCGCAGGACTACCAGCAAATGTTTATTGCCCGCTTCATGGTGGGTGTCGGTGAGGCTGCCTATGGCAGCGTCGGTATTGCCGTGGTGATTTCGGTGTTTCCGAAACACATGCGTGCAACGCTGGCCAGTGCCTTTATGGCCGGCGGTATGTTTGGCTCGGTTTTGGGCATGGCCTTGGGCGGTGCTATTGCGGCCAAGCTCGGCTGGCGCTGGTCGTTTGCCGGCATGGCCCTGTTTGGTCTGGTGCTGGCGGTGTTGTACCCGATCATTGTCAAGGAAGCACGCATTGCGCCTCAGCGTGCGGCGCAGGCCGGCAAAAAAGTCAGCGCGGCGGTCAAGCGTCCATTGCGCACATTGTGCTCCAGCCCTTCGGTGATTGCGGCTTACATCGGCAGTGGTTTGCAACTGTTCGTTGGCGGCACCGTGATCGTGTGGATGCCAAGCTACCTCAATCGCTATTACGAGATGGCGCCGGGCAAGGCTGGCGGTGTTGCGGCGATCATCGTCCTGTGCAGCGGCGCCGGGATGATCCTGTGCGGCATGCTCAGCGATCGCATGTGTCGTCAATCGGCCGAGCGCAAGGTCGCGCTGGCCATCGCTTATTGCCTGGGCAGTTGCCTGCTGCTTTCGGCGGCGTTCGCCTTGCCGCCAGGACCTGCGCAATTGCTGTTGATTTGCCTGGGTATGTTGATTGCCGCCGGCACCACCGGACCTGCCGGGGCGATGGTAGCCAACCTGACTCACTATTCGGTGCACGGTACGGCGTTTGCCACGCTGACCCTGGCCAACAACTTGCTCGGCCTGGCGCCTGGCCCGTTCATTACCGGCAAGGTGTCCGACATGATCGGCTTGCAGGCGGCCTTCCAGCTAGTACCGCTGGTGAGTATTGCGGCAGCGGCGGTGTTCTTTTTTGCCAAGTGCCATTACCACAAGGATATCGCCCGGCTGGCGGGTGAGAGTGTCAACGATTCGGTCAGTAAAGCTGTAGAGGTGAAGGTGTGAGTGGTCGTTTGCGTATCGATGTGTTTTTCGATTTTATCTGCCCCTGGTGCTTGATCGGAAAACGCCAACTGGAGCGCGCTCTGGAGTTGCTGCGCTCGCAGCAACCGGATGTGCTGGTGACCACGGTGTGGCATGGGGTGCAGTTGCTCCCGCACCTGCCGGTACAGGGCGAACCGTTCGCCGAGTTCTACCTCAACCGTCTGGGCAGTGCCGAAGCGGTGGCGATGCGTCAGGGCCAGGTGCAGCGGGCCGCACAGGCGGTAGGGGTGGCCATCGACTTGAGTCGCATTGCCACGATGCCTAATACCGCTGATGCCCATCGCCTGTTGGCGCACGCCAACTCACGAGGCAGTTCGGCTCAGCGCGATCTGTTGCTTGAGCGACTGTTCGCGGCGTACTTCCAGAACGGCGAGGACCTGGGTAGCCGCGAGACCTTGATCGCCATCGCCCAATCGTGCGGTTATGACGCTGATGCGGTGAGGGATTACTTGAAAGACGAATCCGGTCCGTTTGTCGGTAACGAGATAGGGGCCTCCAGCGGCGTGCCAAGTTTTCAGTTTGACGGCCAATTAACGATGACCGGCGCGCAGCCTGCCGAGGTGCTGCTGGGCACCATGTACGAAGCCTTGGAGCGCCAGCGCGTGCGGTCCTCGTCATGACGCGTCGTGTCCCCGTGCCCACGGGAAAACTCCCGCAGGCGGGCGGTCGTGCACTGTTTGAGTTCGAGAACAAAAGCCTGGCGTTGTTCAACGTCGAGGGCGAGTTGTTTGCCATCGATGACAGTTGTCCGCATCAGGGCGCCTCGCTCTGTGGCGGGCGTCTTGAGGGTCGGGTGATTCAATGCTGCGCTCATGGTCTGCGGTTCGATCTGCGCAGCGGCTACTTGCTCAATTCCACCCAGCTCAAGGTCATCAACTACCCGGTCGAAGTTGTCGACGACCAGGCCTTTATCGTTATTGCTTCTGAGGAGTCCGCGCCATGAGCGCCATCGCTCTTTCCCGTATCCATAGCCGAACACGCGAACTGGCACCGGGATTTATCGTCAGTCTGATCGTGGCGGCAGCCGCTACTTTTTTGTCCGAGCACTACAAAGCGCCGGTGATGCTGTTTGCCTTGCTGCTGGGCATGGCCCTGAACTTCCTGGCGGGAGAGGGTGTCTGCAAGGCCGGCATCGAATTTACGGCGCGCACCGTGTTGCGCATCGGCGTGGCCTTGCTGGGTATGCGTATCACCCTTGAGCAGATTGCCGCGCTGGGCTGGAAGCCGGTAGTGCTGGTGGTGACTCTGGTGGTGGTGACCATTGGCGTTTCGGTGATCGCGGCCAAGCTGCTGGGTTTCCAGCGTTTGTTCGGCATGCTCACCGGTGGCGCGACGGCGATCTGCGGCGCTTCCGCTGCTTTGGCGCTGGCTGCGGCATTGCCTAATCATCCGCAGAAAGAACGCGCCACACTGTTTACCGTCATTGGTGTGTCGGCGCTGTCGACCATGGCAATGATCGTTTATCCAATGATTGCCAACTGGTTTTCATTGTCACCGCAAATGGCGGGAATATTCCTCGGCGCCACCATCCACGATGTAGCCCAAGTGGTCGGTGCCGGTTACAGCATGTCGACCGAAACCGGTGATACGGCTACGGTGGTCAAGCTGATGCGGGTTGCGATGCTCCTGCCGGTGATCGTCTGTGCGGCCATGGTGACGCGTATGCAAGGCGTCGAGACCGGAGGCAAGCGACCGCCTCTGCTGCCGTGGTTCGCCGTCGGTTTTCTGCTGCTGGCGTGCATCAACAGCACAGGCTGGGTGGTGCCAGCGGTGCAAGGCACGGTCAATGAACTGTCGCGCTGGTGCCTGGTGGTGTCCATCAGTGCCCTGGGCATGAAGACTCAACTCAAGGAACTGGCCTCCGTAGGCATCAAGCCCATCCTCCTGATGGTGGGGGAGACGGTGTTCCTCGTCGTCCTGGTCCTGCTGATGCTGCGCTGGATGTTCTAAGCCGGACCTGAATCCGTTTACAGCAGGGCCGCATTGCGTTTGACTCCTCAGCGCTTTGCGGGCCTCGGTCGGTGTCACAAACACCGGCTTTTTGCGGCGACTGTACAAGCAGTCGCCGTTTTTTATGTTTCGGATTCTGAACCAAAGTCACGACTTGAAGGATGCCTCCCGGCGCCAGCCCCATATTCAGGGTTGCGCTCGGGTGGGCGGTACATTCAGGGGGGGAGGGTGCTGGTACGGCTCGCTCAGTATTCCTTGGCGTCGGAGAGCGGTTTTGAGGGCGTTTGCTTTTGTGCGCGCCAAGTGGCGGGTGGCATGCCGAACTGGGTGATGAACCAGCGTGTGAAGGAGCTCGCCATGGAATACCCGAGCATGTCGGCGATGCGCCCCAGCGAATAATTCGGATTCTCCAGATAACGCAGGACCAGATCGCGGCGCACGTCGTTGATCAGGTCGTTGAAGGCGCAGCCGTCATCTTTGAGGCGACGTTGCAGCGTTCGTACGTTCATGCCCTGGGTCTGGGCGATCTGCTCAATGGTGGCGCGCCCCATGGGCAGCAGCACGTAAATGGCCTTGCGCACCTCGAACAGCAACGACGGCCCTTCATCACTCAGCAGCGAGTCGAGGTAACCCTGAGCGTAACGAGCCATGGCCGGGTCGGCGTGGGGGTTGGTCGCGTCCAGACTGGTATTGGGGCAGACAATGCCGTTGAACTCGCTGCCGAACTCCAGCGTGCAGCCGAACAGGCGGCGATGCAATTGCAGGTTGTCCGGCGGCTGGTGGGTGAAATTGACGCTGTAGGGGCTCCAGTGTGCACCGAGCAAAGCCGCGCACAAACGGAACATCACGCCGATGGCCAGTTCGTTGGCTTGCCGGGAGGCCATGGGCGTGTCGGTCACCACCTCTTCGCGAATGATCACCATTTTGCCGGCCTCTTCAATGAAGATGGCCAGCGAATCATTCATCAAGTGACGGTAATGCGCGATGACCTCAAAGGCCTCTCGCAGCGTACGCTGGTGAGTGAGTAACAAACTGACCACCCCGAAGTCCGAGAGGTGGCGCGACTCGGCCATGCTCAGGCCGAAGCTCTGGCAGCCACTGGCGACGGCTGAATCTTCCAGCACACGCACGGCCGAATCGATGGGAATCCGATGTTCCGGTGCTAATAACTGAGCCCTGCTCAAGCCGTTGGCTTCCAGTACATCGCGCGGGTTAAATCCCAGGTACTGGGTGACCTCCAGGTAGTTGGTCAAGACAGCTGCGCGAACAAGCTTGGTCATGCGTGGGTCTTCCCTGGGCCGGTTAAGGTGGAAATGAGCGTGGCGACTATATCCAGCACGTCATGAAATGGAAAGTTTGTTGCGTAAGCGCCGGCGTGCGCCCTGTGGTGACTCTAATTGCCCCGTCTCATCGAGATAAAACCGCTCACGTATTGATTACAGTGGCCTTGGGCAAACCCGTTGTGATTTTCGACCAGCGGGCACCTCATGTCGGCGCCGTGAAATTTGTCATGAAAAGAAAAGTGGCTGACGTCCAATGAAAAGCGTTGGGGGTGGGGGAACTTTAATGTCAACACAACAAAAATCGCTGACCAACGAGTCAGTCGAGTCATCGAGAAAGCGTAGGTGCTGACGTGGACAAACTGAATACTGTTGCAACCGTTTTGATCGTGCCGGGCCTGCGTGAGCATGTGGCCGAGCATTGGCAGACATTGCTTGAAGCCAGACTCTGCAAAGTACGCAGCGTTCCGCCGCTGGAAACCGACAAGCTCGACTGCGCTGCACGGGTTCGTGCGATTCAGCACGAACTGGAGCAGATCGAAGGGCCGGTGATTCTGGTCGCCCACAGTGCCGGTGTTCTGATGGTCGCGCACTGGGCAGCGTTGCACAGTCGTCCGATCAAGGGCGCTCTGCTGGCCGCGCCACCCGACCTCGAGGCTACCTGGCCGCAAGGCTACCCCACTTCTGAATCTCTGCGGGCCCATGGCTGGGATCCGCTACCCAAAGGTACGTTGCCGTTCCCAAGCCTGGTGGCCGGCAGCACCAATGATCACCTTGCCAGTCTGGACGCCGTCACTCGCATGGCTCAAGGCTGGGGTGCCGAACTGCGCAATTTTGGCGCAGTAGGCCATCTCAATCCAGCTGCAGGATTTGGCCACTGGCCAGAAGCGGAAGCGCTCATCCTGGAATTGGATCAGTAGTTCAGGCGCCGACTTGGCTGTAAGCCAACCGGCATTTGCCCTCACTCCTGAGAAGCGCAAGTCCCTGGTACAAGGGAATGCGTGAGGGCTGCTGCGCTTAAAACAAATACAAAAGGCGGAGAAACAACGCAATGCACAACAATAAGAATCAAGGCTTCACGGTTTCGCGTTACACCTTGCTGGCTTCGGCCATCTTGGCGGCTTCCATGCCGACCGCCCAGGCGGTTGAACTGGATACGGGCA
>NZ_AKJS01000126.1 GCF_000282215.1 Pseudomonas sp. GM21 | reverse complement strand
GGGTGCGCCAGCGCCAGCCACAGCGCCTGCTGCTGGATCTGTGCCTGTGCCTGCTCATAGAGCTTGGTGCGCACGCCTTGCTCGCCGGTGGTCTTGCCGGCACTGATCAGCTTGTCCAGGTCCTGATTGCAATAACGGGCGAAGTTGGTGCCGGACTTGAGCGCTGCGCAGGAAAACTGCGGCGTGAGGAAGTTGTCCGGGTCGCCGTTGTCGCCGGCCCAGCCCATGAACAGCAAATCATGCTCGCCGGCCTTGGCGCGGCGGATCAACTCGCCCCACTCGATGACGCGGATCTCGGCCTGAATACCGATTTGCGCGAGGTCGGACTGCAGCAGTTGAGCGCCGAGGCTCGGGTTGGGGTTCAGCGTGCTGCCAGTAGGGCGGGTCCAGATGGTGGTCTGGAACCCGTCCTTGAGGCCGGCCTTGGCCATCAACGCCTTGGCCTTCGCCACGTCGTGCGGGTAACCCGGCAAGCTTTTGTCGTAGCTCCAGGTGTTCGGTGGGTACGGGCCTTTGGCGGGCTCGGCGGTGTCTTCGAACACGGCTTTGACGTAGTTGGCCTTGTCGAAGGCGAGGTTGATCGCCTGGCGCACTTCCGGCTTGTCCAGTGGAGGATGCTGGCTGTTGATGCCGACGAAAGCGGTCATGAACGCGTCGGTTTTTTCCACGTTAAGAAGCTCTGGCTCTTTCAGTGCTTCCTGTACGTCCAGAGGCTTGGGCGACAGGGCGATCTGGCACTCATCGCGACGCAATCTCTGTAAGCGCACGTTGGCGTCGGGCGTGATCGCGAAGATCAACGGGTCCACCGAGGGCTTGCCGCCAAAGTAGTCCGGGTTGGCCTTGTAGCGAATCGAAGCGTCTTTCTGGAAACGCGTGAACACGAACGGGCCGGTACCGATTGGCTGGCTGTTGAGTTTTTCCGCTGTGCCGGCCTTCATCAGTTTGTCGGCATACTCGGCGGAATAAATCGAGGCGAACCCCATGCTCAGGGTGGCGAGGAAGGTCGAGTCCGGGTGATCGAGGGTGAAACGTACGGTCATCGGGTCCAGTGCATCGATCTTCTTGATCAGCACGGGCAATTGCATCGATTGTGCGTGCGGGAAGCCGCTCTGGGCGACTTTGTGCCACGGGTTGGCCGGGTCGAGCATGCGCTCGAAGCTGAAGATCACGTCTTGGGCGGTCAGATTGCGCGTCGGGCTGAAGTATTCGGTGCGATGGAATGGCACCTGCGGATGCAGTTTGAATACGTATGTCAGGCCGTCGGGTGAGACTTCCCAACTGTCCGCAAGACTGGGGACCACTTTGCCGCTGGCAGTATCGAAGTCCACCAAGCGGTTCATCAGCACGTCGGCCGAGGCGTTGGTGGTGGTCAGCGAGTTGTATTGCACCACGTCGAACCCTTCGGGGCTGGCCTCGGTGCAGACCGTCAGGGCCGCGGCCATGGCCTGTGGGCCCAGCAGCATTGGGGCGAGCAAGAGGGGTAGGGCAGCGAGGCGCATGGTCGGATTCCTTTACAGATCGAAGGCCCATCTGCAAGTGCAGTCTGGAAAAGCCTTACCCTAGTAGGCTCTTTTGCAAATGACTATCCCCTTTTTCATTTTAAGGGGACTATGTGGGATTGTTTTCAGTGGGCACGGGCTGAAAAAATCCTGATTCGGCGGGTTGGCCGATTTTCTGCGACGAGTGGTCTTTATCGACGATAGCCTTTATCCAAGGCACTCGTGGCCCGAAAAACGGGGTTTTTATGAAGTCCGTGCACACGGAATGTTGTTGCTCTCCAGTCTTTCTGGTATAAAGCAGCGCTCTTTTCTAGGGGCCCGGTTCCTTCACTGTAGGTGTAGCCGGTAAGACCTCTAAAGAAACGCGGCGCCTGGCGCCAAATGACTGAGAGATTAAGCGGCCAACCCATGCCGGGTTGGGCATGTGGTTTTAGAGGGCTGAGGCATGTCGAGAGTATGTCAAGTTACCGGTAAGGGTCCGGTGACTGGGAATAACATTTCCCACGCAAACAACAAAACCCGTCGTCGTTTCCTGCCGAACCTGCAGCATCACCGCTTCTGGGTTGAAGAAGAGAAACGTTTCGTGCGTCTGCGCGTATCTGCCAAAGGCATGCGTATCATCGACAAGCGTGGCATCACTGTCGTGCTGGCCGAAATCCGCAAAGCCGGCAAGATCTAAGGGAGCTAATCATGCGTGAATTGATTCGTTTGATTTCGAGCGCCGGTACTGGTCACTTCTACACTACCGACAAGAACAAGCGTACTACCCCGGACAAAATCGAGATCAAGAAATTTGATCCGGTTGTTCGTAAGCACGTGATCTACAAAGAAGGCAAAATCAAGTAATTGATTTTTCCCTCTTACGAAAAAGGCCCGTATCGCGAGATACGGGCCTTTTTTGTTGCTTGAGTTTTGTGGTGCCTGTCAGGGCCTCATCGCGAGCAGGCTCGCTCCCACAGGTTTCGCGTGCCCATGTGGGAGCGTGCCTGTTCGCGAAAGCGTCGGCTCAGACAGCTTAATTCCTCAGACCTTCTGCTCAAACGCCACATAAATCTTGCGGCACGGCTCCAGCACTTCCCAAGAGCCCTGGAACCCGGCAGGAATCACAAAGCGGTCACCTGCGCGCAGGGTTTTGCTATTGCCGTCGTTGTCGCGCAGCACCGAAACCCCCTGCACGATCTCGCAGTACTCGTGCTCGGTGAAATTCACGGTCCATTGCCCGATTTCGCCTTCCCAAACGCCAGCATTCAATTGCCCGCACGGGCTGTTGTAATGGTTATACACCGCTTGTTCGGGATCGCCCTTGAGGACTTTCACCGGGTCCGGCCGATAGCGCTCGGGCGCGGTGGTGGCCTGGCTGAAGTCGACGACATCCTGGATATTCATTGTTGTAATTTCCCGTGATTGCCTGAAAAGACCAAAGTCTATGTTTATTAAAATGAACATCGCAAGGCCGTTTGCCGGTCTTGTGTCAAATATATTGAAACTTCACCTGCCGCTGGTTTAGGGTGACAGTTGCCTTGGGCCGAAAAGCAGGCTGGCCGGGCAGAATTCCTGACAGCGCCCGCGAAGACCGCGCAGCGTTCGTATTCAATAAGAGGAGGACACTCGAATGACCACCCTGACTCGTGCCGACTGGGAACAACGGGCTCGCGATCTGAAGATCGAAGGCCGTGCCTACATCAATGGTGAATACACCGATGCTGTCTCCGCTGAGACCTTCGAGTGCATCAGCCCGGTCGATGGCCGTCTGCTGGGCAAGATTGCCAGCTGTGACGCCGCCGACGCCCAGCGCGCTGTTGAAAACGCCCGCGCCACCTTTAATTCCGGCGTCTGGTCGCGCCTGGCGCCGACCAAACGCAAAGCCACCATGATCCGTTTCGCCGGCCTGTTGAAACAGAACGCCGAAGAACTGGCGCTGCTTGAAACCCTGGACATGGGCAAGCCGATCAGCGACTCCCTGTACATCGACGTTCCCGGCGCGGCGCAAGCCCTGAGCTGGAGCGGCGAAGCCATCGACAAGATCTACGACGAAGTCGCGGCCACCCCGCACGATCAACTGGGTCTGGTGACCCGCGAGCCGGTTGGTGTCGTTGGCGCCATCGTGCCGTGGAACTTCCCGTTGATGATGGCTTGCTGGAAACTCGGCCCGGCGCTGTCCACCGGTAACTCGGTGATCCTCAAGCCGTCCGAAAAATCCCCGCTGACGGCTATCCGCATCGCTGCGCTGGCCGTTGAAGCCGGCATTCCGAAAGGCGTGCTGAATGTGCTGCCGGGTTACGGTCACACCGTCGGCAAGGCCCTGGCCCTGCACAACGATGTCGATACGCTGGTGTTCACCGGCTCCACCAAGATCGCCAAGCAGCTGCTGATCTACTCAGGCGAGTCGAACATGAAACGCGTCTGGCTCGAAGCCGGCGGCAAGAGCCCGAACATCGTGTTCGCCGATGCCCCGGACCTGCAAGCCGCTGCGGAAGCCGCTGCCGGCGCTATCGCCTTCAACCAGGGCGAAGTCTGCACCGCCGGTTCGCGTCTGCTGGTCGAGCGTTCGATCAAAGATAAATTCCTGCCGTTGGTGATCGAGGCCCTGAAAACCTGGAAGCCGGGCAACCCGCTGGACCCGGCGACAAACGTCGGCGCGCTGGTCGATACCCAGCAGATGAACACTGTGCTGTCCTACATCGAGTCGGGCCATGCCGACGGCGCCAAACTGGTGGTCGGTGGCAAGCGCACGCTTCAAGAAACCGGTGGCACTTACGTTGAGCCAACGATTTTCGACGGCGTGAGCAACGCGATGAAAATCGCCCAGGAAGAAATCTTTGGCCCGGTGTTGTCGGTTATCGCTTTCGACACCGCCGAAGAAGCCGTTGCGATTGCCAATGACACGCCTTACGGCCTCGCTGCAGCGGTGTGGACCAAGGACATCTCCAAGGCTCACCTGACGGCCCGCGCGCTGCGTGCGGGTAGCGTCTGGGTCAACCAGTACGATGGCGGCGACATGACCGCGCCGTTCGGTGGCTTCAAGCAGTCCGGTAACGGCCGTGACAAGTCGCTGCACGCGTTCGACAAGTACACCGAACTGAAGGCGACCTGGATCAAGTTGTAATCTGTAGCGGGCCCCCAGACCGGGGCCCGGTATAACGAAGATCCCCTGTGGGAGCGAGCCTGCTCGCGATAGCGGTATAACAATCGACATCAGTGTTGAATGTTGCTCCGTCATCGCGAGCAGGCTCGCTCCCACACTGTTTTGTGTTGTACATAAAAATCCACAGGAGCGTGGAACATGCGTTGGGCGACTTATTTCGCCGTATTGGCGTCTGTCTTGAGTGTCGGCCTGGCCCTGGGCGTCAGTATGCCGCTGGTGTCGTTTCGCCTGGAAAGCTGGGGCTACGGTTCATTCGCCATCGGCGTAATGGCCGCGATGCCGGCCATTGGCGTGTTGCTGGGGGCGAAAATCTCCAGTCATCTGGCCGCGCGCCTGGGCACAGCCAATCTCATGCGGCTGTGCCTGTGGGCCGGGGCGTTGTCCATCGGCTTGCTGGCGCTGTTGCCGAGTTACCCGATCTGGCTGGTTTTGCGGCTGATGATCGGAGTGATCCTGACGCTGGTGTTCATCCTCGGTGAAAGCTGGATCAATCAGCTTGTGGTCGAACAGTGGCGCGGGCGGCTGGTGGCGCTGTATGGCTGCAGCTATGCCCTGAGCCAGCTCGCCGGGCCTGTGCTGCTGGGTGTTCTGGGGACTGAACACGATTATGGATTTTGGGTAGGCGTCGGCTTGCTGATGACGGCACCGTTGCTGTTGTTGGGGCGCAGCGGGGCACCCACCAGCGAAGCGAGTGGCGTGACGTTTGGCGATTTGTGGGTTTTCTGCCGTGGTCTGCCGGCGATTGCCTGGGCGGTGTCGTTATTCGCCGCATTCGAGGCGATGATCCTGACCTTGTTGCCGGTGTATTGCCTGCGTCAGGGCTTCACCACGGAAATCGCCTTGGCGATGGTCAGTACCGTGGTGGTCGGTGATGCGTTGCTGCAATTGCCGATTGGTGCGCTGGCGGATCGCTTGTCACGCCGCACGCTGTTCACGGGTTGCGCAGTAGTCTTGCTGCTGTCGAGCCTGGCGATCCCGTTGTTGATCGACACGCTGCTGATCTGGCCGTTGTGGGTGCTGTTTGGCGCCAGTGCTGGCGGCTTGTTTACCTTGTCACTGATTCTGATCGGCGAACGTTACCGTGACGATGCGCTGGTGCGCGCCAATGCCCATGTCGCGCAGCTATGGGGAATCGGTTGTCTGGTCGGGCCATTGGCGGCTGGGGCGGGTAGCCAATGGATCAGCGGGCATGCGTTGCCGTTGTTGATGGCGGCAGGGGCGTTGGGGCTGGTGATTCTGCTATCGCGCCAAGGCGCGTTCGGTACGGTGCAACCCGCTTAGATATGTAGCAGCTGGCGAAGCCTGCGTTCGGCTGCGCAGCAGTCGTAAACCCGGCCTACGCGGTCTATCTGAAAGATCGCGGTGTATGATTTTGCGACTGCTGCGCAGCCGAACGCAGGCTTCGCCAGCTGCTACAACATCCGCTCCAGGCCGACCGTGGTGCTCATCCACGCATTAAACCGTCGCCACCAGCTCCCCGGTTCCCTGGTCAAGGTATGTAACTTGCCGTCGTCTTCGGTGACCCAAACCACCTTGCCATCCTCCAGCTTCGCCTCATAGCTCAGTGTCGGCGCCATGCCCTGCATCGCCAGGTCGCGCACATGCGCGGCCAGCTCGGGACTGTCCACCAGCACCCCGACTTCGGTGTTCCACAGCACCGAGCGCGGATCGAAATTGAACGAGCCAACGAAGGACTTTTGCTGGTCGAAGATCATCGCCTTGCTGTGCAGGCTGGAGTCGGAGCCTTGGGAGCCGGAGCGTCCGAAAAAGTGCGGCCCACTGCCTCCGCCTTCACCCGGTTGACGCCGCAGTTCGAACAACTTCACGCCGTGTTCCAGCAGCGCCTTGCGATACGGCGCATAACCGCCGTGCACAGCGGGTACGTCGGTGGCTTCCAGTGAGTTGGTCAGCAAACTCACGGATACCCCGGCATCGGCGCGCCCGGTCAGGTACACCAGGCCCGGCTGGCCGGGGACGAAGTAGGCCGAGGTCATGATCAGCTCTTTGCTCACGCCGTTGAGCTCAGGTGCCAGTTGCGTGGTCAGCAACAAGTGCGGGTCCGGCTCGCCGTCGGACAGCACCTTGCTCGGAGCGTCCCACAACGCCTGACCCCAGGCCCAGATCAATTCTCCCCGCCAAATGTCCAGCCGCGGGTGCGTCTTGAAGGTCATCAGTTGCTGATACAGCGCATGGTTCTGTTTGCGCGTCTCAGCGAGCGATGCCTCCAGGCGGTCCCGGGCGTTTCGCAGGTCCTGGGCCGTCGGTTTGCTGGACAGGAATTGTTCGATCGGCTTGCTCAGAGCGCTGTTCCAGTACTGATCAAAACTGTGCCCCAGCTGGTCGGCGACCGGGCCGACGCCGAGCATGTCAATGTCGGTGAAGTTCATGTTGGGCTCGGCATCGAAATACTCGTCACCCAAATTGCGCCCGCCCACGATCGCCATGCCGTTGTCCGCCAGCCACAGCTTGTTATGCATGCGCCGGTGTTGCTGCGACAGGTTGAACAGGCGGCCCATGGTGCGCGTCACGCCGGTGCTGCGCCCCAGGTGCAACGGGTTGAATACGCGGATCTGGATGTGCGGGTGTGCGGCGAGGGTGGCGATGAGCAGGTCCTGGCCATCGCTGGTGGTGTCGTCCAGCAACACCCTGACGCGCACGCCGCGATCAGCGGCTTTGAGCAGTTCCTCCACCAGCATCCGCGTGCTGATACCGTCATGCACGATGTAGTACTGCAAATCGAGGCTGCTTTGCGCATTGCGGATCAGTTCGGCGCGGGCGGTGAAGGCTTCGGTGCTGTCGGACAGCAGGCGAAAACCCGACCGGCCCTCATGCGGCGCGGCCTGCGCCTGGACCGACCGGCCAAACGCCGAGTCGCTGGCGGGCAGCGTCTGACTCGGCTGGCGCTGAACGTCAACGCTGGCGCAGCCGCTGAGGAGCGAGGCGAATAGCAGAAGAGAAAGCAGGGGTTGTCTGACTCTCAAGTGGGATCGTTCCGATTGGCGGCAATAGGCGGCATATGGACGCGGGTTTCCCGAGAAAAGTCAGTCAGTTTCCGCTAAAAGCTTGATGGCCGCGGCACCGACCTTGCGCACCGCTTCTTCGATCTGCGGCGTTGGCTTGGCAGCGTAGTTCATGCGCAGGCAGTTGCGGTACTTGCCCGATGCGGAAAAGATGCTGCCAACGGCAATCTGTACGCCCTGATCATGCAGGGCGCGATTCAGTTTCAAGGTGTCGAAGCCTTCTGGCAGCTCAACCCACAACATGAAGCTGCCTTGTGGGCGACTGGCGCGAGTGCCGGCTGGGAAGTAGCGCGTGATCCAGTCGATCATCACGTCGCGATTGCGCTGGTATTGCGTGCGCATCCGTCGCAAATGTGGCTCGAAATGCCCGGACTTGAGAAATTCGGCAATCGCAATCTGCGGTTGTGGCGCGGTGGAGCCGGTGCTGATGTATTTCATGTGCAGCACCCGTTCCAGATACCGGCCGGGCGCTACCCAGCCGATGCGTAATCCGGGGGCCAACGTCTTGGAAAAAGAACTGCAGAGCAGGACACGACCGTCTTCGTCGAAGGATTTGATCGTGCGTGGGCGCGGATAGGTGTAGGCCAGTTCGCCATACACATCGTCCTCGATAATCGCCACATCGAAACGCTGTGCGAGTGTCAACAACGCGCGTTTGCGCGACTCTGGCATGATGTAGCCCAGCGGGTTGTTGCAGTTGGGGGTCAACTGTATGACTTTGATCGGCCACTGTTCCAGGGCCAGTTCCAGCGCATCGAGGCTGATGCCGGTGAGCGGGTCGGTAGGGATTTCCAGCGCCTTCATGCCCAACCCCTTGAGGGTCTGCATGGCGCCGTGAAAGCTCGGCGAGTCCACGGCCACAATGTCCCCCGGCTCGCAGATCGCCCGGATGCTGGTGGACAGCGCTTCATGGCAGCCGGTCGTGACCACCAGATCGCTGGCGCTTAACTGGCACCCGGAATCGAGCATCAAGCGCGCGATCTGTTCGCGCAGTTCGAGGGTGCCGTGGATGTTGTCGTAATACAGACCGGGCATGTCTTGCCGGCGGCTGATACGTGCGAGGTTGCGCAGCAGCGGCTTCATGGTCGGGGTGGTGATGTCCGGCATGCCGCGACCCAGTTGCACCACATCTTTGCGCGGCACCGCGCGAATCAGCTCCAGTACTTGATCCCACTGCGAAATATCCACCGGTCGCTGGGCCGGGCGGCCAATGGCTGGCAGCTCCGGCAGATCGCGACCCACCGGCACGAAGTAGCCCGACTTGGGTTTCGGCGTTGCCAGACCACTGTCTTCCAGCACGCGATAGGCCTGCTGCACGGTGCTCAGGCTGACGCCATGTTCGACACTCAGCGCCCGCACCGAGGGCAGCCGGTCACCGGGGCGGTAGAAGCCCTGTTCGATACGCGTGCCGAGCAATTCGGCGAGGTTGACGTAAAGGGTCATGGTGCAGTCTCGGTATGGGTGATTCGGTAAACCAATACAGATCGAGGCAAAAATCAGGATTCAGACGCTGAAACGCAAAATCTGTATGGAATTAATTCTTTCTCGTTGAATCTGTATCGCTTTTCGTCGTCCACGCATCATGAAAGCTCTGGCTACCCAAGTAAACAGGAGCAATCAAAATGAACGGCTTGATCGATGTGCGGCTGACGTTACACAGTCAAGAACTGGTGAGAGGGCAGGACAACGGTGCACGTGAGGCGCAGCTGCGCAACGCGCCGTCCGGCCTGAGTCACTGGGGTCTGTTCTGGCATCGTCTGCATACGCGCAAGGCGTTGCTGGCGCTGACGCCGGAGCAGCTCACGGATGTGGGACTGACGCGGGAACAGGCGCGGGAGGAGGGGCTTAAGCCTTTCTGGAGGATCTGATTTTTGTGGTGTTCTCCCGGGCCATTCGCGAGCAGGCTCGCTCCCACAGTTGATCTGTGTCGTTCACAAATCCCCTGTAGGAGTGAGCCTGCTCGCGATGGAGCCGGAACAGGCACCGAATACCTTTCAGACCAACTCTTTAAGCCGATGCCAAAGCATCCCCAACGCCAATAGCGGCGAGCGCAAATGCTTCCCGCCCGGGAAGGTGATGTGTGGCACCTTGGCAAACAGATCAAACCCGCCACTCTGCTGCCCACTGATCGCCTCGGCCAGCAACCTGCCCGCCAGATGCGTGGCATTCACCCCGTGACCGGAATAGGCCTGGGCGTAATACACATTCGGCTGGTCTTTAAGGCGGCCGATCTGCGGCAGCCGGTTGGCGCCGATGCCGATCATTCCGCCCCATTGATAGTCGATCTTCACCGCGCCCAATTGCGGGAACACTTCGAGCATCTTCGGTCGCATGTACGCGGCGATGTCTTTCGGATCGCGGCCTGAATAATGACAGGCGCCACCAAACAGCAAGCGTCGGTCCGCCGAGAGCCGGTAGTAATCCAGTGCCACCCGCTGATCGCAGACCGCCATGTTCTGCGGCAGCAAGGCGTGCGCCTGTTCTTTACTCAAGGGCTCGGTGGCAATGATGTAACTGCCGGCCGGCAGCACTTTGCCGCTGAGCTCGGAATTGAGTTCGTTGAGGTAGGCGTTGCAGCCCAGCACCAGAGTCTTCGCGCGGACCGAGCCTTGAGCTGTGTGGACTTTGATCTCGGGGCCGTAATCGATGCGGGTGACCGCCGATTGTTCGAACAGTATCGCCCCCATTTCCTCGGCCGCCGCCGCTTCGCCCAGCGCCAGGTTCAGCGGATGCAGATGCCCCGAGCCCATGTCGATCAAACCGCCGACGTAACGGTCGGAACCCACCACCGAGTGCATTTCATTGGCTTGCAGCAGGCGGGTTTCATAACGGTAACCGAGACTGCGCAGCTCTTCGGCGTCTTCGGCGAAGCCATCGAGTTCGCGCGGCTTGTTTGCCAGGTCGCAGTAGCCCCAGGTCAGGTCGCAGGGGATCTGAAAACGTGCGACGCGCTGGCGGACGATTTCCACCGCCTCAAGGCCCATGAGTTTCATCTGGCGCACGCCGTCTGCGCCAATCACATTGGCGAATTGATCGAGGCCATGACCGACGCCCCGAATCAATTGCCCGCCATTGCGCCCGCTGGCGCCCCAGCCGATTTTTCGGGCTTCGAGCAGGATGACAGTCAAGCCACGTTCAGCCAGTTCAAGCGCTGTGTTGAGCCCGGAGAACCCGCCGCCGACCACGCACACATCCGCTACCAGATCACCTCTGAGCACCGGATAGTCGGGCTGCGCCAGGCTGCTGGCGGCGTAATAGGAGGCGATGTGCTGGTGTATTGGAACGGATTGCTGGGCACCGGCGTTCATGTGCGTGTTTCCGATTCTGGCGTCTGGAAAATTTGACGGAGCATAAGCCGGACCTTCTGATGCGGGCAACATTGGTCGGCTTGCGCTGTATGGATTGGCGCCTTTGCTTCAGAATCGCGCTCTATTCCGCTTTTGGTCACTGCTTCAATGAGCTGCAACAGCCAGAAAATCCGCACGCTACGACAGCAGATCCCCTCGTTCGAGTGCGTGCCCGGCTGCCATGACTGCTGTGGGCCGGTGACCACCTCGCCGGAAGAAATGTCGCGCCTGCCGCGCAAGACCCGCGCCGAGCAGGATGCGGCGATGGATGAGCTCAATTGCGTGCACCTGGGGCCCAACGGTTGCACGGTGTATGACGAGCGCCCGCTGATTTGTCGGTTGTTTGGCACTACCAAGACCTTGCCCTGCCCGAATGGGCGGGGGCCGGTGGAGTTGATTCATCCTCGGGTGGAGAAGCAGATTCATGAGTACATGGCCTCCACCCGGCAGGTCTTGGTTTAGGAACTATCAATCCGGAATCGGCAAACTCAAGCTCTCTTTCACCTCTTCCATCACGATGTAGCTCTTGGATTCGCGTACATGCGGCAACTTGAGCAGGATGTCCCCCAGCAACTTGCGGTACGAGGCCATCTCGGAAATCCGCGCTTTCACCAGATAGTCGAAGTCCCCTGATACCAGGTGACATTCCAGTACGTGCGGCAGTTTCAGCACCGCGCGTCGAAACTCTTCGAAGGTATCGCCGGATTTGTAGTCAAGACTGATCTCGACGAACACCAGCAGACTACCTTTCAAATGCTGCGGATTGAGCCGGGCGTTGTAGCCCATGATGATCCCTTCCCGCTCCAGGCGCCGCACCCGCTCAGTGCACGGCGTGGTGGAGAGCCCGACCTTTTCCCCCAGCTCCGTGAAGGAGATGCGTCCGTCCGCTTGCAGGATCCGCAGGATGTTGCGGTCGATCTTGTCCAGTTCTCGCTTGGTCTGAGTGTTGGTACGCATAGGGGATGCGCCTCCGTGAAAAGGGTTTTTGCCGAGAATTGTCGCCAAATATAGCTGCTTATATAGTGAAAAACACTGGCTAATCTTTTTTACACTGCGCACATCACTGTTTGAATACAACACACGTCAGCGGTATGCCGCGATGAGGGATATAAAATGCGCGTTATGGTCTTGGGTAGCGGCGTCATCGGTACCGCCAGTGCTTACTATCTGGCTCGGGCCGGGTTTGAAGTAGTGGTCGTGGACCGTCAGCCGGCCGCTGCCATGGAGACCAGTTTCGCCAACGCCGGGCAGGTTTCGCCAGGTTATGCCTCGCCGTGGGCGGCGCCGGGTGTGCCGCTCAAGGCTATCAAGTGGCTGTTGCAGCGCCACGCACCGTTGGCGATCAAGGCCACTGCCGACATCGATCAGTACTTGTGGATGGCGCAGATGCTGCGCAACTGCACCGCCAGCCGCTACGCGGTGAACAAGGAACGCATGGTCCGCCTCTCCGAGTACAGCCGTGACTGCCTCGACGAATTGCGCGCCGAAACCGGCATCGCCTACGAAGGCCGTAGCCTTGGCACGACCCAACTGTTCCGCACCCAGGCTCAACTGGACGGCGCCGCGAAAGACATCGCGGTGCTCAAAGAGTCCGGTGTTCCGTTTGAACTGCTCGACCGCGCCGGCATCGCCCGCGTTGAACCGGCGCTGGCCGCCGTCACCGACATCCTCGCCGGTGCCCTGCGCCTGCCGAACGACCAGACCGGCGACTGCCAGATCTTCACCACTCGCTTGGCCGAAATGGCGGTGAAACTCGGCGTGGAGTTCCGCTTCGGCCAGGATATTCAGAAGCTCGATTACGCCGGTGATCGCATCAACGGCGTGTGGATCGACGGCAAGCTGGAAACCGCTGACCGCTACGTCCTGGCACTCGGCAGCTACTCGCCGCAACTGCTCAAGCCGCTGGGTATCAAGGCGCCGGTGTACCCGCTCAAGGGTTACTCACTGACTGTGCCGATCACCAACTCGGCAATGGCCCCGACCTCGACCATTCTCGACGAGACCTACAAGGTCGCGATCACCCGTTTCGACAACCGCATCCGCGTCGGCGGCATGGCTGAAATCGCCGGTTTTGACCTGTCGCTGAACCCGCGTCGGCGCGAAACCCTGGAGATGATCGTCAACGACCTTTATCCTCAGGGCGGCGATCTGGCCCAGGCCAGTTTCTGGACCGGCTTGCGTCCGACCACTCCGGACGGCACGCCGATCGTTGGCGCGACACCGTTCAAGAATCTGTTTCTGAACACCGGTCACGGCACGCTCGGCTGGACCATGGCCTGTGGCTCCGGTCGTTTGCTGGCGGACCTGATAGCGAAGAAAGCGCCGCAGATCAGCGCCGAAGGCCTCGATATTTCCCGTTATGGCAGCAAGACCCAGGAGTCCGCAAAACATGGCAATCCAGCGCCAGCTCACCAATGAGCGCATGAGTCAGATCGTCAGCCACAACGGCACTGTGTATCTGGCGGGGCAGGTCGGCGATGACATGAACGCCGGGATTGAACAGCAGACCCGTGAAACCCTCGCCAACATCGAGCGTTTGCTCGATCTGGCGGGCACCGACAAGAACAACCTGTTGTCGGTAACGATTTACCTGAAAGACATTGATGCACACTTCGAAGGCATGAACGCCGTCTGGGACAAGTGGCTGCCCAAAGGCGTGGCCCCGGCACGTGCGACCGTTGAATCGAAGTTGTGTGAGCCAGAAATTCTGGTCGAGCTGTCGGTTGTGGCCGCTCTGCCGTAAAAGATTCAGCAAGATCCCTCTGCCGGTGCTGTTGGCGGTTCACGCCGCCAGCCAGCGCCGGTTTTTTATTCCCATGACCGCCTAGAAGTCTGCCGCCATGCGTCCAGCCCGTGCCCTGATCGACCTTCAAGCCCTGCGTCACAACTACCGGATCGCCCGTGAAATCACCGGGGCCAAGGCCCTTGCGGTGATCAAGGCCGATGCCTACGGCCATGGCGCGGTGCGTTGCGCCCAGGCGCTGGAAGCCGAGGCTGACGGTTTTGCCGTGGCCTGTATCGAAGAGGCGTTGGAGTTGCGTGCGGCGGGTATTCGGGAGCCGGTATTGCTGCTCGAAGGGTTCTTCGAAGCTGATGAGTTGTCGCTGATCGTCGAGCACGATTTCTGGTGCGTGGTGCACTCGCTGTGGCAACTCGAAGCCATTGAAAAGGCCACGCTGAGCAAGCCAATCACCGTCTGGCTCAAGCTCGATTCAGGCATGCACCGTGTCGGCCTGCATCCAAAGGATTATCAGGAGGCCTACCAACGGCTCCTGGCCAGCGGAAAGGTCGCGAAAGTTGTGCTGATGAGCCACTTCGCCCGGGCCGATGAACTGCACGAACAGTCCAGCGCTGAGCAGGTCGCGGTATTCGAAGCCGCGCGTAAAGGCTTGTCGGCGGAAGTCAGCTTGCGCAATTCGCCAGCCGTGCTGGGTTGGCCGCAGATCCCGAGTGATTGGGTTCGCCCTGGCATCATGCTGTATGGCGCGACGCCGTTCGAAGAAGCCAACACCGTGGCCGCTCGCCTGCATCCGGTGATGACCCTGGAATCGAAAGTGATTTGCGTGCGTGAGCTGCCGGCCGGCGAGCCGATCGGTTACGGCGCCCGGTTTATCACACCCAAGCCGATGCGCGTTGGCGTGGTCGCCATGGGCTATGCCGACGGGTATCCGCGTCACGCGCCGACCGGCACGCCGGTCATGGTCGCTGGCCAACGCAGCCAGTTGATCGGCCGGGTGTCGATGGACATGCTCTGCATCGACCTGACCGATGTGCCGCAAGCCGGCCTCGGTTCGACTGTCGAGTTATGGGGCAAAAACATCCTCGCCAGCGAAGTGGCGGCGGCAGCGGACACGATTCCTTATCAGATTTTCTGCAACCTGCGCCGGGTGCCACTGCTCTATTCCGAGGGCTGACAGCCTGCGGTCGAAACCGAAAGTCGCGTCACTCCACAGGATTCAGGCCCAAGTGTTGTAAATACTGAACGCTGTCGCCATGATAACGCTCAATATTCCAACAACCTGAATCCCTGGAGGCGCTAGCATTGGACGTCGGTGAACGACTGCAATCCATCCGTAAGCTCAAAGGCCTTTCGCAGCGTGAGCTCGCCAAGCGCGCGGGTGTGACCAACAGCACGATTTCGATGATCGAGAAGAACAGCGTCAGTCCCTCGATCAGTTCGCTGCGCAAAGTACTGGGCGGGATTCCCATGTCCATGGTCGAGTTCTTTTCTGAAGAAATCCTGCAGGAAAAACCGACGCAGATCGTCTACAAGGCCAACGAGCTGATCGACATTTCCGACGGCGCCGTGACCATGAAACTGGTCGGCCGGGCGCATCCGAGCCGGGCTATCGCTTTTCTGAATGAAATCTACCCGCCAGGCGCCGACACCGGTGACGAGATGCTCACCCATGAGGGCGAGGAAACCGGCATTTTGGTGGAGGGTCGACTGGAACTGGTGGTCGGGCTGGAAACTTTTGTGCTCGAAGCCGGCGATAGCTACTACTTTGAAAGTACCAAGCCGCATCGTTTTCGAAATCCGTTCGATGCGCCAGCGCGACTAATCAGCGCAGCGACACCGGCGAATTTCTAGGAAAAGAAGGCGCTTTGCCAGTCAGGCCGAGACACCCGGGGGAGTTTTTCCACTGTTGCATAAGACCCCTTCGACTTTGGGGTTGTTTCAGTGTGGCGGGCTTACCGCTATACTTGCGCCCGCCTGCGAACCGTGGCCGTAGGCGTGACTAGCCACCATTGAGGGTGAACGCGTGAACCTAATTATGAAAATGCTGGCTGTACCAGCAACCGTATTGGCCCTTTGGGCTGTCAGCGCTCAAGCTGCGACGAACGACGATATTGCCAAGCGCCTTGAGCCAGTCGGCCAGGTTTGCGTTCAGGGCAAAGAGTGCAAGGGGATGGAAGTTGCTGTTTCTGCGGGTGGTGGAGATGCCAAAACCCCTGACTCAGTGATTGCAAAACATTGCAACGCTTGCCACGGCTCCGGTCTGTTGGGCGCGCCGAAAATCGGTGACACCGCAGCCTGGAAGGAACGAGCCGATCACCAGGGCGGTCTCGACGGCATCCTGGCCAAAGCCATTACCGGTATTAACGCGATGCCGCCTAAAGGCACTTGCGCCGATTGCTCCGACGCCGACCTCAAAGGCGCCATCCAGAAGATGTCCGGCCTGAAATAAGCCCACGTCTTCAGCGAAAAAACCGCTTTCGAGCGGTTTTTTTGTGCCTGCGATTTGTGCCTGAGACTGTTCATTGCAGCAAAGACCCGGCAAGCTCGGTCCAACCCCTATTCACGGAATGTCAAGGGAGGATCAGATGGTGCAGCTGTGTTCTATCGAGCAAGCGGTGGATGACGTGTTGGCACGCCTACCGGCGCATATCCACATGGGCTTGCCCCTTGGCCTGGGCAAACCCAACCACTTCGTCAACGCGCTGTACCAGCGTATTGCGCAATTGCCGGAGCGGCGGCTGACGATCTACACCGCGCTGTGCCTGGGCCGCCCTGCCTTGGGCGATGGTTTACAGAGGCGCTTTCTTGAGCCCTTTATCGAACGAGTATTCGGTGACTACCCGGAACTGGCTTTTCTGGAGGGTCTGCATAAAGACAATCTGCCGCCGAACATTCACATCCAGCAATTTTTCATGCAGCCCGGCAATCTGCTGCATAGTGCATCGGCCCAGCAGGATTACATCAGCAGCAACTACAGCCACGCCGCGCGAGATATCAACGCAGCCGGTTTGAACCTGGTTGCGCAATTGGTGGCCAGCCATCCCGAGCACCCGGATCGACTGAGCCTGAGCTGCAACCCGGACATCACCCTGGACCTGTTCCCGATGATCGCCAAACGCCGGGCGGCGGGGGAGACCATCCTGCTGGTGGGCCAGGTACACAACGACTTGCCCTACATGCCCGGCGATGCCGAAATCGGCATCGACGCCTTCGACCTGCTGATCGACGAGAAGGACAGCACCACACTGTTTTCCACACCGAACATGCCGGTGGGCTTCCAGGACCACTTCATCGGCCTGCACGCCAGTGCGCTGGTGCGCGATGGCGGCACGTTGCAGATTGGCATCGGCGCCATGGGCGATGCGCTGACCGCTGCGTTGCTGGCGCGCCAGGCTGACAATGCCGGATACCGGGCCCTGATGACGGACGTGAATCTCAGCCAGTGGGCGCAGTTGATCGACCGCGAAGGCGGCCTCGAACCGTTCGCCAAAGGCCTGTACGGTTGTAGCGAAATGTTCGTCAACGGCTTGCTGGTGCTGTCCGACGCCGGGATCGTGCGGCGCAAGGTCTACCCGGATGTGCCGACTCAGCAACAGGCGAACGCCGGCACCCTCGATGAAGCCGCGCAAACCGATGGCATCTCGGTCCACGGCGGTTTTTTCCTCGGGCCGCGTAGCTTCTACGAGCGCTTGAGGGAGCTGCCGCAAAGCAAGCGCCTCGAATTCAACATGACCCGCATCAGCTACATCAACGAGCTGTACGGTCAGGAAGAGCTCAAGCGTTTGCAGCGCCTCGATGCGCGCTTCATCAACACCGTGTTCACCATGACCTTGCTGGGCGCCGGCGTGGCCGATCAGCTGGAAGACGGGCGGGTGCTCAGCGGCGTAGGTGGGCAGTACAACTTCGTCGCCCAAGGCCATGCGCTGGGCGGCGCTCGTTCGGTGCTGTTGCTGCGCAGTTGGCGAGAGTCGGGTGGGCAGGTCAGCTCGAACATTGTCTGGGAATACGGCCACTGCACAATCCCAAGGCATCTGCGGGACATTGTGGTCACCGAATACGGCATCGCCGACTTGCGTGGCAAGACCGATGCGGCGGTGATCGAGGCGTTGCTCAATATCAGCGACTCCAGGTTCCAGTCGGGGTTGATCGAGCAGGCGCAGAGTGTGGGTAAGCTACCCAAGGATTTTCGCCTCGACCCACGCTTCGCCGACAACCGTCCAGAGCGTTTACAGGCGATTCAGGCGCGGCACCCGAACCTGTTTCCGGAATATCCGCTGGGCTGTGATTTCACCGAGGTGGAGCGCGACGTGTTGCGGGCGCTGAACTGGCTGAAGAGCAAGTTCAAACTGGCCGAGATTCTGGAGTTGGGGAAAGCAGCGCTGGATGCGCCAGAGGCTTCGATGTTTCCCGAGCATCTGGAGCGGATGCAACTGACCAATCCTGAGGGATTGAAGGAAGATTTGTTGCAGCGGCTACTGCTCACCGGCCTCAAGGCCACCACGCAATAACAGCCAACACAAAACAACGGTGGGAGCCAGCCTGCTGGCGATGGGCGTCTGTCAGTCATGAAGATGTTGACTGACACGACGCCATCGCCAGCAGGCTGGCTCCCACAGGGAAATGCGGCGCTGCTGGCTATTCGATGAAGGTCACGACGCCGCCGGCCAGCGATTGCACGCGAGCCAGGGATTCCACGCGATAACCCTGCGCATCCAGTTCCGCACGACCACCTTGGAACGACTTTTCGATCACGATTCCCAAACCGGCCACGGTGGCGCCGGCCTGTTTGATGATCGAGATCAGCGCTTGCGACGCCTTACCGTTCGCCAGGAAGTCATCGATGATCAGCACACGGTCGCTGCTGGTCAGGTGGCGCGGGGAGATCGCCACGGTGCTTTCGGTTTTCTTGGTGAACGAGTAAACGGTCGCCGACAGCAGGTTTTCAGTCAGGGTCAGGGACTGCTGCTTGCGGGCGAAGATCACCGGTACGCCGAGGTTCAGACCGGTCATGATCGCCGGTGCGATGCCCGAGGCTTCGATGGTGACGATCTTGGTGATGCCCGAGTCCTTGAACAGTGCAGCGAACTCGTCGCCAATCAGCTTCATCAGCGCCGGGTCGATCTGGTGGTTCAAAAAGGCGTCGACCTTCAAGACCTGATCGGAAAGCACGATGCCTTGTTCGCGAATTTTCTGGTGCAGTGCTTCCATGAAGCTTTCCTCTACTGACGCCATGTGCGCCTAGCTTGTAAAAAGTGTTCGGTTAAAAAGTAGGCAATTCTAGCGCTTTAACATCGCCCGTATATCTGCCAATGCGGTATTTCCGCGAACGGCTTTGACTTCAACGGGGGTGTCGTCATTACCTTCCCAGGCCAGATCGTCCGGCGGTAGCTCATCGAGGAAGCGGCTTGGCGCGCAGTCGATGATCTCGCCGTATTGCTTGCGCTTGGCAGCGAAGGTGAAGGCCAGTGTCTGACGCGCTCGGGTAATCCCGACGTAGGCCAGACGGCGTTCTTCCTCGATGGTGTCGGCTTCGATGCTGGAGCGGTGCGGGAGGATTTCCTCTTCCATGCCCATGATGAATACGTACGGGAATTCCAGGCCTTTGGAGGCGTGCAGCGTCATCATCTGCACACCTTCGGCGCCGTCTTCCTCTTCCTGCTGACGTTCCAGCATGTCGCGCAGGACAAGTTTGCCGATGGCGTCTTCGACGGTCATCTCGCCTTCTTCGTCTTTCTCCAGGGTGTTTTTCAACGCCTCGATCAGGAACCAGACGTTCCCCATGCGGTAATCGGCCGCCTTGTCGCTGGAGCTGTTGGTGCGCAGCCAGTTCTCGTAGTCGATGTCCATGACCATGCTGCGCAGCGCCGAGATCGGGTCTTCGCCGGCGCATTGCTCGCGGACCCTGTCCATAAAGCGCTTGAAGCGCGACAGGCGATCGGTGAAGCGCGTGTCCAGATGCTCGCCCAGGCCAATTTCGTCGGTGGCGGCGTACATCGAGATTTTGCGTTCGGTTGCGTAGTTGCCGAGCTTCTCCAGCGTGGTCGAGCCGATTTCCCGGCGTGGGACGTTGATCACCCGCAGGAAGGCGTTGTCATCGTCCGGGTTCACGATCAGACGGAAGTAGGCCATCAGGTCTTTCACTTCCTGACGCCCGAAAAAGCTGTTGCCGCCGGACAGGCGATACGGAATCTGGTGGTGCTGCAGCTTCAACTCAATCAGCTTGGCCTGGTAGTTACCGCGATACAGGATCGCGAAATCGCTGTACGGCCGGTCTGTGCGCAGGTGCAGGGTCAGCAGTTCGACGGCCACGCGCTCGGCTTCGGCGTCTTCGTTGCGGCAGCGGATCACGCGAATCTCGTCGCCGTGGCCCATCTCGCTCCACAGCTGCTTCTCGAATTCGTGCGGGTTGTTCGAGATCAGCACGTTGGCGCAACGCAGGATGCGGCTGGTGGAACGGTAGTTTTGCTCCAGCATGACGACTTTCAGGGACGGGTAATCGTCCTTGAGCAGCATCAGGTTTTCTGGACGCGCGCCACGCCAGGCGTAGATCGACTGGTCATCGTCGCCCACCACGGTGAATTGGTTTCGCGTGCCGATCAGCAATTTCACCAGCAAATACTGACTGGCGTTGGTGTCCTGGTATTCGTCCACCAGCAGGTAGCGGACTTTGTTCTGCCACTTTTCGAGGATGTCGGCGTGTTCCTGGAACAGCTTCACCGGCAACAGGATCAGGTCGTCGAAGTCCACCGCGTTGAACGCCTTGAGCGTGCGCTGGTAGTGGGTGTAGACGATGGCGGCGGTTTGTTCTTTGGGGTTGCGCGCATTTTCCAGGGCTTCGGCGGGCAGGATCAGGTCGTTTTTCCACGAACCGATCATGTTCTTGATCTCGTCGACGCCGTCGTCGCCTGCGTATTCCTTTTGCATGATGTCGGTCATCAAGGCTTTGACGTCAGTCTCGTCAAAGATCGAGAAGCCCGGTTTGTAACCCAGCCGCACGTGTTCCTTGCGGATGATGTTCAGGCCCAGGTTGTGGAAGGTGCACACCGTCAGGCCACGGCCTTCGCCGCCCTTGAGCAGGGTGCCGACCCGTTCCTTCATCTCGCGCGCCGCCTTGTTGGTAAAGGTCATGGCGACAATGTACTGGGCGCGGATGCCGCAATTCTGGATCAGGTGCGCGATCTTGCGCGTGATCACACTGGTCTTGCCGGAGCCTGCGCCGGCGAGCACCAAAAGAGGGCCGCCGACGTAGCTCACGGCTTCTTGCTGCCGGGGATTGAGTCGGGACATACAGAATTCAGGGAGTCATTTTGTGAAATGGGCCGGCATTTTAACAGGCTCAGCGAATTGTGCTGCTCTGTCCGACTTGTGACGCAACATGCTTTCTCTAATTGCCGGTTTAGATACTTTCAAGCAGGATGCGCGGTGAATGTGCGGCTAATGTTCGGATTCCAGACACAATTGCGCGTTTGATAACCGATGTCATTTGGTCATTGGTAACCGGCGCGGCATAATGCCAGCCGCCTACATCCTTGCAGAGTCTAGGGAGTCAGCTTGTCTACGCCTGTCGAACCCTTGCGTTTGCTGCTACTGGCCGAAGAGCCAGCGTGGGTAGCGTTGTTGCGTGAGTGTCTGGCTCCGATGGGGAGCTCGGCCGTGCTCATCTGCGCGCCGAGCTGGGACTCGGTCAGCAGTTTGTTCGATGACAACCGCAACGCGGTGTTATTGACTGTTCCTGGACTTCAGCCGCTGCCTGGCCGTTGCAATTTACCGACGGTGTTACTGGTCGAGCATGAGCCCCTGGTGACGCCCGATGGCGTGAGTGACTGGCTGGTGCGAGATCTGCTCGATGCCGGCATGCTGCGCCGGTGCCTGCGGCATGTGCGGGAGCGTGGCCTGCTGGAAAACACTTTGCAGCGCCTGGCCGAGCAAGATCCGTTGACCGGCATTGCCAACCGTCAGGGATTTCAGACCCTGCTGGCAGCGCGTCTGGCGGAAAACGACGGCCGCGGCCTGGCCCTTGGTCACCTTGATCTCGACAACTTCCGTCACGCCAACGATGCCCTCGGCCACCAGGCCGGCGACCGCTTGATTCTGCAAGTGGTCGCACGGTTGAAAAGCCAGCTTGAGGCCGGCGATCAACTGGCGCGCCTGGGCAGTGATGAATTTGCCTTGCTGATCGACACCCGCCGTGCGCCTCAGCGCGCCGAGTGGATGGCCGAACGCATCACCGAGGCGCTGGCTGAACCGTACTGGGTCGACGGTGAAAGCCTGTTGATCGGTTCCAGTCTGGGCATTGCCCACGCCCGGGCTCAGGCCGGCGCCGACCCGCTGATGTGGCACGCGCACATCGCGATGCAGCAAGCCAAGAGCACGCAAGGCTGCACTTTTCATATCTTTAACGAACGGATCAACCGCAATGCCCGCAGCATGGCCGACCTAGAAAGCGAGCTGCGCCGGGCCTTGCGCCGTGACGAACTGGAACTGCATTACCAGCCGCGGCTGAACCTTGCCGACGGCCAGATCGTCGGTCTCGAAGCCTTGGTGCGCTGGCGCCATGCCGAGCGCGGTTTATTGCCACCGAGCGAATTCGTCCCGCTGGCCGAGCAAAGCGGTTTGATCGTGCCGCTGGGTTACTGGGTGATTTCCCGGGCGCTGCGGGACATGCAAGCTTTGCGCGAACTGGGTTTGCCAGCGTTGCACATGGCGATAAACCTGTCATTCCGCCAATTCCAGGACAGCCAATTGCTCTCCACGTTGAGCCGGTTGATTGCCGAACGCGGCGTCGAAGCGCAGTGGCTGGAGTTCGAACTGACCGAAACTGCCGTGATGCGCCGCAGCGATCTGGTCAAGCAAACCATGGACGCCCTCGGACGCCTGGGCGTACGCTTCTCGCTGGATGACTTCGGCACCGGGTTCTCGTCCTTCGTGCACCTCAACAGCCTGCCAATTGCGCTGCTCAAGGTCGACAAGAGTTTTGTCGGCGGCATGGTAGAGCGTGAAGAGAATCGCAAACTGGTCCACGCGATGATCAACCTGGCGCACAACCTCAATCTTGAGGTGGTTGCTGAGGGGGTCGAAACAGCGGAACAGCTGGATTTGTTGCGTGGGTTTGGCTGCGATCAGGTGCAGGGTTATCTGATCAGCAAGCCGTTGCCGCTGGCGGAGTTGGTTAAATATCTGACCTTCGATAGTCGCCAGCAGCCGATGCTAGAAGTGGTGAATTAACCACAAACCAATGTGGGAGCGAGCCTGCTCGCGAAGGCGGAGCGTCAGTCAACGTAGAGGTCGACTGACACGGCCCCTTCGCGAGCAGGCTCGCACACAGGGGATCTCATTCTGGCTGAGGTACCTGGAACCGCTGCTGCAACGTTGGCTCTCGCCGAATCATCCGCTTCATCTTCCATTCAAACGCCAGCGTCAGACTCACTGCCGCGCAAGCCAGCCCCAGCGCCAACCCCCACCAGACGCCCGTCGCCCCCCAGTGCAAATGAAAGGCCATCCACCACGCGGCCGGTGCGCCAATCAACCAGTAGCAACCCAAGCCGACCAGGAATGTGGTTTTGGCATCCTTGAGCCCGCGTATGCAGCCCATTGCGATGGTTTGTGTACTGTCGAACAGCTCGAACCAGGCCGCCACCGCCAGCAGGCTCACGGCCAGTTCAATGACCGGGCGAAACGCCGGGTCGTTGTGGTCCAGGAACAAGCCGATCAACTGATTCGGCAACAGCCAGAAAACCATCGCAAAACCCAGCATCGCCGCCGCGCCGAAGGCAATGCCGACTCGTCCGGCCAGTCGCGCATCCAGCAACTGCCCGGCGCCATAATGCTGGCCGATCCGCATGGTGATCGCGTAAGAAAGCCCCGCCGGAATCATGAACGCGACCGATACGATTTGCAGGGCGATCTGGTGAGCCCCCAGTTGCGTGCTGCCCATGGTGCCCATGCACAGCGCGGCGAACGCAAACAACCCGACCTCCACCGCATACGTGCCGCCAATCGGCAGGCCAAGACGCCACAGCTCTTTCAAGTACTGGCGGTTTGGCCGTGACAGGCCCTGGCGCAAGGGATAGGCGTCATACGCCGGATGCCGACGAATGTGCAGCGCCAGCGCCAATGCCATCAGGTTGGCGACAATCGCCGTCACCAGCCCGATGCCCATCAGGCCGAGTTTCGGCAGGCCGAACATCCCGGTGATCAACGCATAGTTGAGCAGGAAGTTGGCCACGGTGCCGCCAAGGCTGATCACCATGACCGGTGTGGCGCGGCCAATGGCGCTGGTAAAACCGCGCAGGGCCATGAAACTCAGGTAACCGGGGAGGGCGAACGGCAGAATCAGCAGAAACTGCCCGGCCGCTTGTACGTTGCTTTCTGTCTGACCGAACAGCAGCAACACCGGTTTGAGGTTCCACAACAACAGCCCGGCCACCAGCGCCATCAACCACGCCAGCCACAGTCCGGCCTGGGTCAGCCGCGCAGCGCCGACGGTATCGCCCGCGCCCTGACGGATGGATACCAGAGTGCCAACGGCGGCGATAACGCCTATGCAAAAGAACGCTACAAACGAGTAGGTCGCCGCGCCCAGACTGCCGCCGGCCAGTGCTTCGGGACTCAGGCGTGCCATCATCAAGGTGTCGGTGAGGACCATCAGCATGTGCGCCAACTGCGAGGCAATCAACGGCCCCGCCAGCCGCAGAATGGCCCGGAGTTCAATACGCGCTGGATGCTTCATGATCATCACGCTCGATTATCAAAGAGAACAGGAAAGCGTCGATTCTCGGCGCTTCACGGGGTTTGCACAAAGGGATAAAAAGGATGGGTAGCATGAGTACGACTCATGCTGAAGAGTTTCTGCTACGGTAGCCGGATTGCGCTATAGGAGCTTTCTTCATGTCTCGTCGTCTTCCTCCCTTATATGCCTTGCGTGCATTCGAAGCGGCGGCGCGGCACAGCTCGTTTACCCGCGCAGCCGAGGAGCTGTCGATCACTCAGAGCGCGGTCAGTCGCCACATCCGCACGCTCGAAGAGCATTTTGCCTGCCGGTTGTTTCACCGCAGCGGGCGCAACTTGCAACTGACCGAGTCGGCACGGTTGATCCTGCCGGGCATTCGTGACGGCTTCACCGCCTTGGAGCGCGCCTGCAATACCTTGCGCGCCGAAGACGACACCCTGCGCATGAAAGCCCCGTCGACCCTGACCATGCGCTGGTTGCTGGCGCGGCTGAGCCGCTTCCGGCACCTGCAAGCGGGCAATGAAGTGCAGCTGACCAGTGCCTGGATGGACATCGACTCGGTGGACTTCAATCAGGAGCCGTTCGATTGCGCGGTGATCCTCGGCACCGGGCATTTCCCGCCGGACTGGGAGGCCACTTTGTTGTTTCCGGAAGAGCTGATTCCCGTGGGCGCGCCGAATCTGCTGAACGATCAGCCGTGGGACGTCGCGCGCCTGGCCAGCACCGAACTCTTGCACCCAACGCCCGATCGACGTGACTGGCGCAGCTGGCTGGAACGCATGGGCCTGACCGATCAGGTTTCGCTCAAGGGTGGTCAGGTGTTCGACACCCTGGAGCTGGGCATGATCGCCGCCGCCCGAGGCTATGGCGTGTCCATGGGCGATTTGTTGATGGTGGCGGAGGATGTGGCGCAGGGGCGTCTGAGTTTGCCGTGGCCGACGGCGGTCGCCAGCGGTGAGAATTACTACTTGGTCTGGCCGAAAACCCGCCCCGGAGGTGAACGTTTGCGCCGGCTCAGCGATTTCCTGTTGGGAGAGGTTCGGGCCATGGATCTACCGGCGGTGGAGCACCTGCGCTGAATCGATAGAGCTCAAGCAATAGAGGCCTTGAGCTATATCCCGGTTAATTACTCAAGTATTCGGTTCAACCGCCGAAAATCTGCAAGTGGAACCTTCGTACGGGTTCGCCGTTTTTGCCCATTACTAGAACATTTGCTGAGCGTTGAGCCGATCAAACCGGGTCAGGCCGTTCGGCCAGGAGCTGTCATGTCTCAACCCCGTGCCCGGATCGCCTCACAGCTTGGACTTGCGCTTGCCGTTATTCTGGCAATTGTCATCACTGGCAGTACCGTGTTCGCCCTGCGCTCGCTGGACACCGCCAACCTCGCCACCCGCGAAGAGCATCTGGCCAGTGAAGCCCGGCTTCTGGCCGATCAGTTGAGCACCTTTCACGGCACCTTGCGTGAAAGCACCCAGCGTCTGAGCGGTCTGTTCGAGAAGCGTTTCAGTACCGGGTTGAGCCTGCACCCGGAGGAACCGGTGACGGTGGCGGGTGTGCAAACACCGGGCTTGCATCTGGGCAGCGACGTGTTGAACAACAACTTCGAGGAAGTGGACGGGTTCAAGCAGATGACCGCTGGCGTGGCGACGTTGTTCGTGCGCAGCGGCGAAGACTTTATCCGGGTCAGCACCTCCGTGACCAAACAGGACGGCAACCGCGCCATCGGCACGCTGCTCGATCATGCTAACCCGGCTTATGCACGCTTGATGGCGGGGCAGAGCTACGTCGGTCGCGCCTTGCTCTTTGACCGTTCCTACATGACGCAATACACACCCGTACGCGATGGCGGCGGCAAGGTGATTGCCGTGCTGTTCGTAGGATTCGATTACACCGATGCGCAGAACGCTCAGTTCGCCAACCTCAAACGCTTCCGCATCGGCCAGACCGGTTCGCTGGCGTTGCTGGATGAACAAAGCAAATGGCTGGTACCACCTGCGGGTGTGCAAGCACTGGATCAAGCGACTCCGGCGATTGCCGGTCTGGCGAAAGCGCCGGGCAAGGGCGATTTCTGGAGCGACAGATCCGAAGATTTCTACAGCGTGGTCGTTCCGTTCGATGGCGGCCCATGGTCGGTCGTGGCGAGCATGCCAAAAGCTGAAATCCGTGCGGTGACCTGGAGTGTCGGCATTCAATTGGCCATCGGCAGTTTGCTGGCGATGTTGATCGCGGTCGGTTCGGCGGTCTGGTTACTGCGCAGCAAACTCGCGCCGCTGGGTGATCTGGTACGTCAGGCCGAAGCCTTGGGCGCCGGTGATTTGAGCGTGCGCCTGAACGTGGCGAGCAACGATGAGATCGGTCAACTGGCCCGCGCTTTCAATCAGATGAGCCAGGCCCTGTCGACCATGGTCGAGCACATCCGAAAAGCCTCGGTCGAGGTCAACAGTCGTGCCAAGGCATTGTCGGGTCTGTCCGGTGGCGCTTACGAAGGAATGGAACAGCAGTCCGGCGAAATCACCAGCATGGCCGGCGCCGTGGAGGAGTTCAGCGCCACGTCCCTGAACATCGCCGACAACATGGGCAACACCGAGCGCCTGGCTCAGGAAAACGCACAACAAACCCGGATCGGTCGTACCTCGATGGACGAAGCGTCGTCGTCGCTTGAGCAAATTGCTGGCGCGCTGAACAGCACCGCGACCGTGATCAATACCCTGGGCCAGCGTTCCCAGGAAATCGGCGGTATCGTCGGGGTGATTACATCGATTGCCGAGCAGACCAACCTGCTGGCACTGAACGCCGCCATCGAAGCGGCCCGTGCTGGTGAGCAGGGCCGTGGTTTTGCGGTGGTGGCCGATGAAGTGCGTAACCTGGCGTCGCGTACTCGTCAGGCCACTGACGAAATTTCCGGAATGATCAGCAGCATCCAGCAAGAAACCGGCAACGCCATCAGCACCATGGAACAGGGCAATGTGCTGATGCAGGAAGGGTTGGCGCGTAACGCCAATGTGGCCTCGGCCCTGGCGCGGATTGACGAGCAGAGCCGTTCCGCCGGTCAGCAATTTGCGGCGATCACCACCGCGACCCAAGAGCAAAGCAGTACGGCGACGTTGCTCAGCAGCAACCTGCAAAGTATTGCACTGGCGAACAGTGAGCAGCGTGAAGTGGTGTCGAACCTGGCCGTGACTGCCAAGGAGCTGGAAAGCCTGGCGGCGGGCTTGCGGCAAGAGGTTGACCGGTTTCGTTGAGGCGCCTTTGAAATAGCTATCGCGAGCAGGCTCGCTCCCACATTGGTTTTGTGAACGACACATAACCTGTGGGAGCGAGCCTGCTCGCGATGGGCTCACCTCAATTGCGGATCAGTCCCCAAGCTAATCGCACTTGGCACTGCTGGATACTTCCTTGCTCGCCTGTTTCAACAGGCTGCCCAGTTCAGCCGCATTGGTGCTGTTGTAAACCCGGCCGCCGGTGTTTTCAGCGATGCAGCGTGACGTGCCGCCAACACCGATTTTCACCACGTTGACGCGCAGGCGGGGTTGTTGTCTGGCGATTCGACGAGATACTGCGCAAACGTCCTGCCCGCAGCCGTCTTCTCCGTCGACAAACATCACGATAACCGCATCGTTATTGCGCCCGTCGACGGTACTCGCCGCGTGGGCCAGGCTGTCGGCCAGCGGTGTGCCGTCGTCGGGAGCCAGACCTCGAATCCCGTTGATCAGTCGCGGGCGGTCGCCGAACTTGAACACACCCCGGTCCGGTGTTCTTTCGCAGCCGGCGAAGGTGATCAGACGTGTGTCGATCTTCGGGTCCAGCCCGTTGATCATGCCGGCCAGCGAGTCCTTGGCGACGTCCATGCGGCTGGGTTTGGCGGTGAGACGCATGTAGCGATTCGGGTCCAGGAGCTTGTTGAGGTCACCACCACCGTAGAACCAGTCCTCGTCGGCTTTCACTGACCTGATGTTCAAGTTCATCGAACCCGAGGTGTCGAGCACCACCACGAATTGCGGGACCTCCGCGGCCGGCGCATTTTTACGGCATGCGAAGTTGTCCAGCGTCGGGGCTGGTGGCGGGGCTGGAGGTGGAGGTGGGGCAGCCACTACCGGTTTTGGCGGTGGAACCGGTTTTGGTGGCGGGACCGGCTTGGGTTCCGGTGCCGGTTTTGGCGGCGGTACCGGCTTGGGCTCCGGTACCGGTTCTGGTATGGGTTCTGGTGCCGGAACAGGTTTCGGTTCCGGTTCCGGTTCCACGACAGGCTCGGGGGCAGGCTCGACCGGTTTCTCAACCGGTTTCTCAACTGGCGCTACCACCGGTGCCACAGGCGCTACAGGTGGAGCCACGACCACGGGCTCACGGTGCAGGAACCACCAGAGCCAGAGTGCCAGAAGCAGCAACAGCAGCGCGAGCAAGGCTGCCGCGATCCACCAGCCACGGCGCGAAGGTGGTACGACCGGCACCACCGGAACCACTGGCGGCACGATCGGTTTGGGCGGACGCAGGTTCCAGCGCACCACCAAAGGCTCACCGTTGAGGCTGTAGAGTTTGTCCAGTTCAGGCGCGCCGAGCAGGCTGCGCAGGTCATCCGCTTCCGTCGGTTGACCGCGTTTTTGCAGTTCATCCGCCAACTGTCCGAGGGACGTCTGACGCACTTCATAGGTTTCCAGCAAGCGTCGCTGCGCGTCCTCGTTGAGGTCGGCATAGGGCGTGGGTTGGCCGCCCAGTTCGGTCCACCATTCCAGCACGTCGCCGCTGCCCATCCGCGGGATAGCAAACAGACTGGCGACGGTCGGCGGAAAGTGTTTCTGGATGAGGGCGACTTTGGCTTGCAGCGCACTCATCCCCTCCGATGTGGCTTTT
>NZ_AKJS01000125.1 GCF_000282215.1 Pseudomonas sp. GM21 | reverse complement strand
CCCCCTATCCCTAATGCGGGAGGGAGCCTGCTCCCTGCCTGTAGGCGCTGACGCCGAATCGACCCACGTGCCGACACAAGACCGCACTACCCCAAGTCGGCAGAAATCCAGCATAGACAATGGTTCGCGAGGAATAAGACTGGGTCAGTGTTCATCGGCCAATGGATCAATTCGGCGTCAGCACCAACAATTGGGCCTCAACTGTCTCTGTGCGCCCCATTTACTGGCATGCGACTCCCTAGGCGATAGCGTGAGGACGGGTGAACTAAACGCACGAAGGTGACGATTTTGCTCCGGCTCCAAGTCCGGCGTATGAGCACTAAGCAGGGTTCATTAGCATCGATCTGCATGTGTTTGCTTTCCTCGTAGCTTGGGTGACATGCTTCGACGATATGTTCCATTTCATCGGGCTTGATAACCCGCAACAGGTATTTAGCCGGTTGCAGGTGCTCGCCGAAGTCTTGCGCTAGAAACTCGGGTACCAGCTCTGGATTGACGTAACGATCTTCAAGTTGCACCGGGACGCCCTCTTCGCTGTGCACACATATCAAGTGAAAAACCGAGGATCCGGTAGGGAGACCTAGAGCGGAGGCTACCGGCATCGAAGCCGATTCGCGCCCCAAGTGCAGTACGCGACAGATGTAGCTGTGGCCGCGGGCGAGGATTTCGTCAGCGATATTGGTGATACGCAGGAGGTTCGATTGAGGTTTGCTTTCAGCCACGAACGTGCCAACCCCAGAAATCCGAACTAGATGCCCTTCCTCGGCCAGTTCGCGCAAGGCTCGGTTGACGGTCATACGCGAAATGCCAAGTTCTTGCACCAATTGGTTTTCTGAGGAAATCAGATCACCAGGTTTCCAAAAGCCCGCGCGAATTTGGTCTTGCACATAATCCTTCGCGCGCCGGTAGAGCGCTTGAGGTGCATTTCTGATCATTAGTCAGCCCGTGTCTCTAGTTCGGCAAGGACGCTTGCCAGTACTTGGAAGAAAAGGTCGTTATCCTCACAGCTTCCGATAGAGACGCACAAGTATCCAGTGTAGGCATGCCTTTGAAAAACCATTCTCAGGCGGTGGCCTTCACGAATCTTCATTTACTGCAAACGCAAAAAAGCTCCACATCTATGACGACTGTCCGTCGCCGATAGCCGTAGAGCAAAAAGATGCATGAGCACTGTAATGCGTGGGAAGACTCGACCAATAGTTCAATCGAGACAGGGGCCAAAAGGCCCCTACCCCTGATTACAAGCTAGGCAGCAACTTCGGTAACACAAGTTCGTTCAAGCAACCGGAAGCCAATAGCTCGCTCGCCGTATTGATGTCCGGGGCAAAGAAGCGATCTTTCTCATAGAATGGCACTTCGTTACGCAGAATTGCCCGAGCCTTCTCCAGCTGGTTTGAGGTCTTCAGACCGTTGCGCAGATCCAGACCCTGCGCCGCCGCCAGCCATTCCACCGCCAGAATCCCGCGAGTGTTTTCCGCCATTTCCCACAAACGCTTCCCCGCCGCTGGGGCCATCGAAACGTGGTCTTCCTGGTTGGCTGAAGTCGGTAGGCTGTCCACCGAATGCGGATGGGACAACGCCTTGTTTTCGCTGGCCAGTGCCGCCGCAGTCACCTGGGCGATCATGAAGCCGGAGTTCACACCGCCATTGGCCACCAGGAACGGCGGCAGTTGCGACATGTGCTTGTCCATCATCAGCGAGATGCGGCGTTCGCTGAGGGAGCCGATTTCCGCGATGGCCAGTGCCATGTTGTCCGACGCCATCGCCACCGGTTCGGCGTGGAAGTTTCCGCCGGAAATCACATCGCCTTCAGCGGCGAACACCAACGGGTTATCCGATACAGCGTTGGCTTCGACGGCCAGCACTTCGGCTGCCTGACGGAACTGAGTCAGGCAGGCGCCCATGACTTGTGGCTGGCAGCGCAGGGAGTACGGATCCTGAACCTTCTCGCAATTTTGGTGCGAGTCGGAGACTTCACTGCGATCGCCGAGCAAATCACGGTAAGCGGCAGCGGCGTCGATCTGGCCTTTCTGGCCACGAGCGGCGTGGATGCGCGCATCGAACGGTGAGCGGGAGCCCAGCACCGCTTCGACGGTCAGGCCGCCCAGTGCGAGAGCGCCAGCGAACAGGTCTTCGCCTTCGAACAAGCCACGCAGTGCGTAAGCGGTGGACACCTGAGTGCCGTTGAGCAGCGCCAGGCCTTCTTTCGCGGCCAACGTCAACGGCGTCAGGCCGGCGACTTTCAATGCTTCGGTGGCTTCCAGCCATTCGCCCTTGTAGCGCGCCTTGCCCTCGCCGAGCAGCACCAACGACATATGGGCCAATGGCGCCAGGTCACCGGAAGCACCGACCGAACCTTTCAATGGAATGTGCGGGTAAACCTCGGCGTTGATCAGCGCAATCAGCGCATCGATCACCACGCGGCGGATGCCGGAGAAACCGCGGCTCAGGCTGTTGACCTTGAGCACCATGATCAGTCGCACCAGAGCGTCACTGATCGGCTGACCGACACCGGCGGCGTGGGATAACACTAGCGAACGCTGCAGGTTTTCCAGGTCTTCGCTAGAGATGCGCGTCGAGGCCAGCAGGCCGAAACCGGTGTTGATGCCGTAGGCGGTGCGGTTCTCGGCGAGGATTTGTTCGACGCAGGCCACGCTGGCTTCGATCTGCGCCGAGGCGCTGTTGTCGAGGGTCAGTGTGACCGGGTGATGATAGACGTCACGCAGTTGGGCCAAGCTCAGTTGGCCGGGAATCAGGTTCAGCGCATTCATTTTCAGGCTCCTTTAACCGAAGTAATCATTGGCAGGTTCAGGCCCTGCTCCTTGGCGCAGTCGATGGCGATCTGGTAACCGGCATCGGCGTGACGCATGACACCGGTCGCCGGGTCGTTGTGCAGGACGCGAGCGATACGCTCGGCCGCTTCATCCGTACCGTCGCAGACAATCACCATGCCCGAGTGCTGGGAGAAGCCCATGCCGACGCCGCCGCCGTGGTGCAGGGACACCCAGGTCGCGCCGCTCGCGGTGTTGAGCAGAGCGTTGAGCAGTGGCCAGTCGGACACGGCGTCGGAACCGTCCTGCATCGATTCGGTTTCACGGTTCGGGCTGGCCACCGAGCCGGAATCGAGGTGGTCGCGACCAATCACGATTGGCGCCGACAATTCACCGTTACGCACCATTTCGTTGAACGCCAGACCCAGCTTGGCGCGCAGGCCCAGGCCGACCCAGCAGATACGTGCCGGCAACCCCTGAAAGCTGATGCGCTCGCGGGCCATGTCCAACCAGTTGTGCAGGTGCGCGTCGTCCGGGATCAGCTCTTTGACCTTGGCGTCGGTTTTGTAGATGTCTTCGGCGTTACCCGACAGTGCAGCCCAACGGAACGGGCCGATGCCACGGCAGAACAGCGGGCGGATGTAGGCCGGTACGAAGCCTGGGAAATCGAAGGCGTTTTCCACGCCCTCTTCCTGGGCCATCTGACGGATGTTGTTGCCGTAGTCGAAGGTCGGAATGCCCATTTTCTGGAATTCCAGCATCGCTTTGACGTGTACGGCCATCGATTGCTTGGCGGCTTTCACAACAGCGGCAGGCTCGGTCTTGGCGCGAGCGCGATACTCTTCCCAAGTCCAACCGGCCGGCAGGTAGCCGTTGAGCGGATCGTGGGCGCTGGTCTGGTCGGTGACCATGTCCGGGCGCACGCCGCGTTCGACCAGTTCCGGCAGGATTTCAGCGGCGTTACCCAGCAGTGCGATGGAAATCGCTTTGCCTTCTTTGGTGTATTTGGCGATGCGGGCCAGCGCGTCATCGAGGTCTTTGGCTTGCTCGTCGACGTAACGGCTGTTCAAGCGGAAATCGATGCTGACCTGCTGGCATTCGATGTTCAGCGAGCACGCACCGGCCAGGGTGGCGGCCAGTGGCTGAGCGCCGCCCATGCCGCCCAGGCCTGCGGTCAGCACCCAGCGACCTCTAAGGTCATCGTTGTAGTGTTGGCGACCGGCTTCGACGAAGGTTTCGTAGGTGCCCTGGACAATGCCTTGGCTACCGATGTAGATCCAGCTGCCAGCGGTCATCTGGCCGTACATGGCCAGACCTTTGGCGTCGAGTTCGTTGAAGTGTTCCCAGCTTGCCCAGTGTGGCACCAGGTTGGAGTTGGCGATTAGCACGCGCGGGGCGTTGCTGTGGGTCTTGAATACGCCGACCGGCTTGCCGGATTGCACCAGCAGGGTTTCGTCGTCGTTCAGGTTGGTCAGGCTTTCGACGATCTTGTCGTAACACTCCCAGTTACGCGCCGCACGACCGATACCACCGTAGACCACCAGCTCTTTAGGATTCTCGGCCACTTCCGGGTCGAGGTTGTTCATCAACATGCGCAGTGGAGCTTCAGTCAGCCAGCTTTTGGCGGTCAGCGTACTACCACGCGCGGCGCGGATCTCGACATTACGGAAATGGGATGGCCTGCTCACCTGTAATCCTCTCGAAATGACTTTCTCAGATTATTTTTTGTTTTAGCGCTACAGCTGCCTATAAATACAATCATGTCTATACAACCATAATCAAGCAAATTTTACTCGGCTGTGATTTGTCTTTTGAGACCCGTTCATCTCTCGGGATTACCTGCCGCAGGCGAAGAGCAGGGCTATTTAAAGACGTGGGTTTAGACGAGAAGTGATGTGACTCAGCAATTTGACAGTCATGCGATGTCGCAGGCTATGGCGTGCAATTTACGTTTTTGGCCCCTGAACGCGACTGGCTCAGCCCCAAGCTATGCACGAATCGCACCTCCAAGTGGTGCCGTAAACCCGGCGGAGTAAGATGCCGACGTGACAAACTGATATTCAGACCAAGTCCGCCGACGTATCAATAAACACGCCGCCTAACTGATGATCTGCAGCAGCCTGCACTCCTTCTCGTCTGCCAGGATCGCCTCGACCACTTACGCCCCTTCAGTCAGAGGAGCGGCATTGGAAAGAAAGGTATAGGGCGTATGCATCATGAAATTCTGCCGCAGAAAATCCGCCTCCGCTGTCGCAGTCAACTATCGATCCTCCAGTTGCACCGCCACATTCTCGAAGTGCGCGATCACAGAATGAGACACCCGCTGCCCTTTGTGCATGTCCAGCGAAAAGGCGCGGATAGCGCTAGCCCCCCCTCGCATACCCGTGACGAAATAGGAGAGGTCTGCCTAGGAAGCGTCAAATTTTCCATGACCACGTCGCGATCCGGAGTGAAATCTTCCAGCGCCGTTTGCAATCAAAGAGTCACCACGCGCTACACCGGAAACGAGTAGCGCACTAGGCTGATCGTTAATAGCAATAGGTCGGCAATGGAGGGCGCCAGAAGCATTTGGACAGTCCTGCCCGCGTTGAAGCGCCAGCCTGGTTCGGTGACTGAAATCAAGTCAAGCAAGGGCATTTTTCAATACTCGGCGGATTTAACCGCCTCGCTCAGACTTTCGGATCTGGGACGTAGGGGTTCACATCATGAAATTTTTTTGGGTACAGCTCAGCCAGAATGTGGTCGAGGCGCGTTTTAAAATCAACCGGTTAGCCTGGAGAGCTACATTATCTAATTTAATTACTAGAACCAGCGGACAAGCTACTCTTTGAGTGCTCATGAACCGTTCAACAGTTGCTCGTTTATTGCCATCTGGTCTCGCCCGCGAGCCACCAACCATCGATGAAAATCGCGGCAGTGGGCCTTATCGAAAGCATCTTTGGCCCCGACTAAATAGTAGGAAGATGGTAATTGCAATGCTCTGGCGAATGGCATTATCAAATGCCCGTCCGCTAACGCATCGGTAATCATTGAGCATTGCGCTAACACCACACCCTGCCCCGATACCGCAGCGTGAACAGCCATCGATGACAATGAATAGACCCGATAACCATCCCGCATTTGTGAACAGTCGACTTCTTGTGCACTGAACCAATCGCGCCACGAAGGTGGTGAAGCGAATTTCGGCAGCCAGTCAATGGACAAAAGTGGATATTCCAGCAAATCCGCAGGAGTCCGTAGCGGTGAATCGGCTCGCAACAATTTGGGACTACACACAGGAACGACACAATCCCGGAACAGCTCGATAGCGTGCTCAGTAGACTCATAGTCCCCATAGGTGAGTCGAAAATCGATTTCGTAGCCATCGGGTGCTGGCTCAGCATGACTGCCGTCGAGAAAGAGGTTGAGTTCTGGGTGATCGCTCTGCCACGAGTAAATAAGCGGCGCTAACCAATCTGAAAATAAGGATGGCAACGCGCTAATGCGTAAGTTGCTTGCACTCTTCGACCTCTCGATGTCTACCTGAGCAATACGCAGGATTTCGAACGCTGCCACGCAGCTGTCGTGATAGCGCTGCCCCGCGACAGTCAAGCGAATGCGTTTGCCCACTTTGAAGGTTAAGCTCATACCTAGGCTGTCTTCCAACAACCTCATTTGCTGGCTTACGGCACCCGCCGAGATGCCGAGGCGCCTTGCAGCTTCGACAATTCCACCATAGCGCCCGACGGCTTCAAAAACCTGCAATGCACGCAGAGAAGGCAAGCTGTTCATTAGCATCACCATTAAAGAATTCGCCGTTTAATACTTTAGCTCAGCTACACAAAGCAACAGTTTTTAACATCTTTTCGAATATTCAGACTCTCGTATTCTGGTCTTGCAAACTGCTCGCTCCCAAGGCAGTGGACAAAAAAACACAGTCAGACAAGCGCCATGACGTTGCTTTAATCGACCTACAGCGTGTAACCCATTGACAGACAAAGGAAAATAAAAATGAAAAAATTTGTCCTTGCTTCATTATTAGCACTCGCCTCAACCGGCGTCCTAGCCAAAGACCTCAGTGTCATTCGATTCGGTGTCGACCCTACGTTTGCACCCTTCGAATCGAAAGAGCCAGATGGCCAATTGGTCGGTTTTGATATTGATCTTGGTAACGCTATTTGCGCTCAACTTAAAGTCAAGTGTGTCTGGGTCGAAATCGCCTTCGACAGCATCATCCCGGCACTCAAAGCGAAAAAGTTCGACGGCATCCTTTCGGCTATGACCGTCAACGAAAAGCGCAAAGAAAATGTCGCGTTCTCAGATAAGCTTTACAGCTCCCCCAATCGTCTGATCGCCAAATCTGATAGCGGTCTTCTACCCACCGTAGAGTCGCTTAAAGGCAAGCGTGTCGGTGTGGCCCAAGGCAGCACTCAGGAAGCTTACGTCAAAGCCACCTGGGCACCGCACGGTGTCACCATGGTGTCTTACACGAACCAAGATCTGTTGTACCCAGACCTAGTCAGTGGTCGTATCGATGCAACCCTGACTGATGCGGCAGTCGCGGATATCGGCTTTTTGCAGACACCTAGAAACACTGGCTTTGCCTTTGCTGGCGATACCGTTCAAGACGAAAAGCTACTAGGTAGTGGTATCGCGATTGGCCTACGCAAAGAAGACCAAGATCTGATTAACGCAATCAACGGCGCGCTGGCAGAAATACGCAAGAACGGTACGTACGACGAGATTCAGAAAAAGTACTTCTCCTTCGATATTTATAACTGAAGCCCGTTTCACTGACCGGATCCGATCATCTTATATGGATGATCGAGAACCCCGTCATGCCCCGAAGTTATCCCTTGATTCTCAAGTCCCTAAATGGACGGTCTACGGGCCGCCATTGCCGAAGGAGAGACGGAACATGTTTTTACAAGGCTATGGAGCGATAATTCTTGTAGGTACCTTGGCGACCATCAAGCTGGCATTACTTTCGATGCTGCTGGCCGTTACTCTCGGATTGATCGGTGCCTCGGCGAAGCTTTCCAGCCAGCGATTGCTGCGAATTCTCGCAACAAGCTATACAACGCTCATCCGCAGCGTCCCTGACCTCGTGATCATGTTGCTGCTTTTCTACAGCCTGCAAATATTACTTAATGTAGTTACTGAATGGCTGCAGCTCACGCAAATAGACCTCAACCCGTTTATGGCTGGGGTTTTCACCTTGGGATTCATTTACGGCGCCTATTTCACCGAGACATTTCGCGGAGCGTTTCAATCTGTACCTGCGGGTCAGCTGGAAGCTGCAATCGCGTATGGCATGAGTACCCGGCAAGTGTTTGTGCGGATCCTTTTCCCACAAATGATGCGGTTTGCGCTTCCTGGTATTGGTAATAACTGGCAGGTGTTAATCAAAGCTACAGCGCTGGTCTCAATCATTGGTCTTATCGACATCGTCAAGGTGACTCAGGATGCAGGTAAGCACTCGATGCAATTGTTCTTTTTTAGCTTAGTGGGTGCATTGATTTACCTGTCGATCACCACGGTATCCAATGGCGTTCTGATATGGCTGGAGCGCCGCTACTCCGCGGGCGTCAGAGGAGCTCAGCTATGAGTGGAATCTTGCAGGAGTATTGGCAATCATACCTCTGGTTTGATGGTTACCAACTGTCAGGCGTTGCCATGACCTTATGGCTATTGGTCGCCTCGATCGCCATCGGCGGCCTATTGGCTGTGCCACTGGCAGTGGCGCGAGTCTCAAGAAACCCCTTTATCCGGGGCCCCGTCTGGTTCTACACCTATGTGTTTCGGGGTACTCCGCTGTATATCCAGTTACTACTTCTCTACACCGGGGTCTACAGCCTGGAAATGGTGCGCAACCAACCGGAGTTGAATGCCTTTTTCCGCGAGGGGATCAACTGCACCTTGTTAGCATTTGCGCTCAACACTTGTGCTTACACCACAGAGGTCTTCGCCGGAGCAATTCGTGCGACACCTTACGGTGAAGTTGAAGCCGGACGCGCATATGGAATGTCGAGCTTCACCTTGTACCGACGAATTATTCTGCCCTCGGCACTGCGTCGCGCACTGCCGTACTACAGCAATGAGGTGATTTTGATGCTGCATTCCACCACCCTCGCATTTACCGCCACAGTGCCTGATTTACTCAAGGTTGCTCGCGATGTGAATTCCGCGACTTATTCCTCTTTCGAGGCATTCGGTATAGCGGCGGTATTGTATGCCTTGATGGTGTTTGCCCTAGTCTGGCTGTTTCGTCTCTGCGAAATGCGCTGGTTAGCATTTCTGAAACCTCAGACCCATTGACTAGGCGTCATTAGAGAGCAAGATTATGTACAAATTAAGCGTAGACGAACTGCACAAAAGTTACGGCTCCCATGAGGTTCTCAAAGGCGTATCGCTCAAAGCCAAAGCTGGTGATGTAATCAGCATCATCGGTTCGAGTGGGTCGGGTAAAAGCACCTTTCTTCGCTGTATCAACTTTCTTGAGCAACCCTGCGCTGGGCGCATTACGGTAAACAGCGAGGAAATCCGCACAAAAAAAGATATCAACGGCGCCTTACGAGTGGCCGATCAATGCCAACTGCAAAAAATACGCACCAAATTGGCCATGGTATTCCAGCACTTCAATTTGTGGCAGCACATGACCGTGCTGGAAAACATCATCGAAGCTCCCGTCCATGTTCTGGGCATCAAACGCAAAGAAGCCGAGCAGCGTGCGCGCCAATATTTGAGAAAAGTGGGTTTGGACGCGAGTGTCGAAAGCAAATATCCCTCTCACCTCTCGGGCGGTCAGCAGCAGCGAGTAGCGATTGCCCGGGCACTGGCGATGGAGCCAGAAGTCATGCTGTTTGATGAACCGACATCAGCGCTCGACCCTGAGTTGGTCGGTGAAGTGTTGAAGGTGATGCAAGCCTTGGCCGAGGAAGGCCGAACCATGGTGGTGGTCACCCACGAGATGGGTTTTGCCCGCAACGTCTCCAATCACGTCATGTTCCTGCATCAAGGCCGCGTGGAAGAAGAAGGCCACCCAAGCGAAGTGTTGGTCAATCCGCAAAGCGAGCGCTTGACGCAGTTCCTCTCCGGCCGTCTGAAGTAATTCAGCGCACTCTTTCAACCGTGACTCAAGGCGCCTCCTGACGCCCGGAGATAGTTGATCAATTCGAGGTAAGCATGAATACAGGTTTTCCAACTCGTCCCAGCTACGCCAGCCAACGAGAGCGTTTCCTGGGGGCGGCTACAGCGGCAGGTGCCAGACTGACAGAGTACATCCACCCATTGAGCGGCCCCTTTGGCGAGCCCTTAGCTACCGATGTAGCCCTGCTCGGCGACCCACATGCCAAAAAAGTCTTGGTAATGCTCAGCGGCACCCATGGTGTCGAAGGTTTCTACGGTTCCAACTGCCAGATTAAATGGCTGCAAACGTTTACCGATAGAGAACTACCGAGTGATGTCGCGTTGTTGGTGATCCATCTGATAAACCCTTGGGGAACGGCCTGGATGCGCCGAGTCAACGAAGACAACATCGACCTCAACCGGAACTACCTGGACTTCAGTAACGCGCTGCCGGACAACCTGCAATACGAAGGGTTGCACGAGATTTATACCTGTACACAGTTGTTGGGGCCAAAGAGAGATCAGGCCGATGCTCTGCTCGACGAGCGGACTCGCGCGGAGGGCTGGTCAACGATCAAGTCGATCGTCGAAGCTGGCCAGTACAACCATTCTGACGGTCTGTTTTATGGCGGGCAGTCACCTAGTTGGTCTAATAAAACTCTGCACACCATTATCCAAGAGCATTTGACTCATGCCCAAGTGGCTATGTGCTTTGACCTTCATACCGGCGCTGGAGACTATGGCCACCCGATGCTGATGACGATTGCAAAGTCCGCATACCCGCAGCTGAATGATGCCCAGGCGCTGTATGGCCCGTGGCTTTACACCCTCATCACCGGGGCTGGCAGCAAAAGTGGTACGGGGGTGGCTGCGACAGCTACGGGCTACACTTCTCAGGCAATAATCGATGCTCTGCCGAACGTGTACTTGATGCCATTTGTGATCGAATGCGGTACCTACCCAGGAGAGCAGATTCATACCTTTTTGCGCAACGACCAGTGGTTGCATCTACACGGTGATCTTACCGACGAGGTTGCACGGAAAATAAAACTGGAACTACTCGAGCAGTTCTATCCAGCCGATGCCGATTGGCAAGAGCTGGTATGGCTGCGCACCCGACAAATCTGGGAGCGGGCATTGACGGCTTTGCCACAAATTCTTTCATTGGCTAATCAGCCACCACAATCCATTCATAGCGCTACCTGAAAGCCACTATTCAGTCACCTCATTCAAGACTGCCCTGCGCGGTCTTGAATGCATTCCCAAATCGTATTCAAAGACGGAGCCCCTCACTCTTATTCTCCTTGAAACGTCAGAAAATCTAAACAAACAAACAGTTTTAAACATCTGTTCTCACCTAATCAGATGCTCGTAATCTGAAATCCTCGTTAACCATCGTTCGCCTGCAAAGGGCGAACAACAAAATAATAGGGAGTGAGCCCATGTTTTTGCGAAACGCATGGTACGTAGCCGCCGGTGAAGCTGAGCTAGGCGAAGATCTATATCCAGTCACCCTTCTCAATGAGCCAGTGGTGCTTTACCGCAAGAGCGACGGCACTCCGGTAGCCCTCGAAGATGCCTGCCCACATCGCAAGCTCCCTTTGTCGATGGGCCGCCTCAAGGGTGATGAGATTGAGTGTGGCTACCATGGCCTAACCTTTGACTGCTCTGGCAGCTGTGTCCACGCTCCTGGCAGCCGACGCATCCCTCAAGGAGCCAAGGTTCGCAGTTACCCTCTCGCAGTACGCTACGGTCTGATTTGGATCTGGATGGGGGATCTTGACCTGGCAGACGAAACAAAAATTTGCCATGTGCCAGAGTGGGGTGATCCGGCTTGGGGACTCAATCGTGGGGATAGCATGGTCATCCCTTGCAACTACCTGTATATGACCGACAACCTGCTTGATCCTGCCCATGTCGCGTGGGTGCATCAATCCTCCTTTGGTAACTCTGCATGTGCAGAAGAACCGCTGCAAACTACTGTAACCGATGTCGGCGTGGTTGTTTCTCGCTGGATGCGCGACGTCGAAGTAGCCCCCTTCTATGCCAAATTCGTCAAATTCACAGGTAACTGCGACCGCAAGCAACACTACGAAGTGCATTACCCCGCACAGGCCATTATTAAGGCATTGTTCACCCCGGCTGGGACGGGCTTCGATGAAGGTGAGCTCCACGAACATGTATTCCTCATGAACTCCTACAACTTTATGACTCCCATCGATGAATCGAGCACGCGCTACTACTGGTTTCAAGTGCGTAACTTCGATACCGAAAACGAAGATGTGTCACGCCAGTTTGACGAAGACGTGCGCCACGCCTTCGCCGAAGATCGGGTAGTTCTCAGTGCGGTACATAAGGGTATGGCCAATAAGCGTAGTCCCAACATCGATCTCGCCTCTGATTCAGGCCCTCTACGCTTCCGTCGCAATCTGGATAAATTGATTGCACAGGAACAGCCTGCCACCTTGATTCCGCTGACCCAACAACACACCGCGGAACAAAAGACGGAGGTATGAGATGGGCACTCAATCTCAAACACAGCACCCTCCTCAAGGTTTTAAAACCTTTCGAGTGATTGCGAAGAAGCAAGAAAGCGCAGTCATCACCTCCTTCGCTCTGGCTGCGACTGATGGAGTGTCAAACCTGCACTTTCGTCCTGGGCAATTCCTGATTGTTCGCCTGCCACTCGACTGCGGTACAACAACGCTCCGCAATTATAGTTTGTCCGGAGACGCCAACGACCCCACGCGCGTACGCATTTCGGTCAAACGCGAGCCCGCACCTTTCGACAAGCCTGAGCTGCCACCTGGCCAAGGATCCGGTCACCTTCACGACAGAGTGCACGTTGGCGACCTGCTCGAGATCGCCGGGCCGACTGGCACCTTCGTTTTGGACGAAGAGAGCCCGAGGCCGGTGGTGTTGTTCAGCGGAGGCGTGGGACTCACTCCGATGGTGAGCATGCTCCATCAACTAAGCCTCAATTCTGCGCGTCAGGTGTATTTCATCCATGCCTGCGAAAGCGGTGTAGTACACGCATTTCGTGACGAAGTCCTAACACTGGCCAGCAGTCGCCCAGGGATTAATGTTCACTTCTGTTACCGCAATCCAGATTCCGATGATTACGCCAACGAAACCTTTCATAGCGAGGGCCTTATCAGCAAGGAAACCCTACAAGGGTTACTCCCGCTGGACGACTATGACGTCTACCTTTGCGGCCCGCGCCTCTTTATGCAGGCGAACTGGCGCCTGTTGCGTGACCTTGGAATAAGTAAGAAGCGTATTAACTACGAGTTCTTCGGCCCAGCAACCATCCTCGAAGAAGATGAAGTCATGCTGGCCAAGCCCCCTACTCCAGTGCTATCTGAGCCCAACGCGCTAATCGAGACGAATGTACAAACGCTAACTGTTGAATTTCTTCCGTCAGGTACCCGTATGGCCTGGGATCAGAACTGCCAATCGCTCCTCGATCTTGCTGAACAGGCTGGTCTGACGCCGCCATTCAATTGCCGGGCCGGCCTGTGTAATACCTGTCAGGCAACTCTGCGCGAAGGATCTGTCGAGTATTTTGAAACGCCACTAGACACCCCTGAAAACGGCAGTATTTTGCTCTGTTGCACACGTCCCACTAGCCCAGTAACCGTGGAGTTTCGGCAGTAATAATCTCCCACACGATCAATACCGCCGAAGCCCTTCGTTAAACTGAGGAACAAAAATAATGATCAAATCGCGAGCTGCCGTAGCCTTCGCGGCTAACCAGCCCCTGCAAGTCGTCGAAGTCGATGTAGAACCGCCACGGGCTGGTGAAGTGCTGGTGCGCATCATCGCCACCGGTGTCTGCCACACCGATGCTTTTACCCTTTCCGGTGCTGACCCAGAGGGCCTCTTTCCGACCATTCTTGGTCATGAAGGCGGCGGTGTAGTCGAGGCCATCGGCGAAGGTGTCACCTCAGTGACGGTGGGCGATCACGTCATTCCGCTCTACACCCCAGAGTGCGGTGATTGCAAATTCTGCCTGTCCGGCAAGACTAACCTTTGTCAGAAAATCCGCGCGACTCAAGGCAAAGGTCTGATGCCTGACGGCACCAGTCGGTTCTCGTACCAAGGCCAACCGATTCACCACTACATGGGTTGTTCGACATTCTCTGAATACACCGTGTTGCCGGCAATATCTCTGGCCAAAATCCCCAAGAACGCGCCGCTAGAGAAGGTCTGCCTCCTCGGTTGTGGCGTTACCACCGGCATTGGGGCAGTGTTGAATACCGCTAAGGTTGAGGCCGGGGCGACGGTAGCGATCTTCGGTTTGGGCGGGATTGGTCTGGCTGCCATTATCGGCTCAGCTATGGCCAAAGCTAGTCGGATCATCGCTGTCGACATCAATCCTGCGAAGTTCGAGATCGCCAAACAGCTGGGTGCGACCGACTTCATCAATCCCAAGAATTTCGACAAGCCTATTCAGGATGTAATCGTCGAGATGACAGAGGGTGGTGTGGACTACTCCTTCGAGTGTATTGGTAACGTCCATCTGATGCGCGCAGCCCTTGAATGCTGTCACAAGGGTTGGGGGGAGTCGGTCATTATCGGTGTCGCCGGTGCAGGCCAGGAAATCAGCACCCGACCGTTTCAACTGGTAACAGGCCGAGTCTGGCGAGGGTCAGCCTTTGGAGGTGTTAAAGGCCGTAGTGAGCTACCTAGTTATGTCGAGAAAGCTCAAAAGGGCGAAATTCCGTTGGATACATTCATCACCCACACCATGGGGCTCGAAGATATCAACAAAGCCTTTGATCTGATGCACGAAGGAAAAAGCATCCGCACCGTTATCCATTTTGATCGCTGAGCATTCGCACAGCGACGACTGTCGGGTTTCTTCCGACATAACTGCAATACCACCCGCCTTGTTTCAATTCGGAGAAGAATAAGATGAGCATTTACACCCATGTCACAGTTGGCACCAACGATCTACAAAAAGCCCGGGATTTCTACGATAGCGTACTCGGCAAACTGGGCCAAAAGCGCATCACCGACTTAGCCGAAAACGGCTCGATCTGGGGTGTCGAAGCGCCGTCATTTTTCGTTCTCAAACCAGCCAATGGTGCCCCTGCCAGCGTGGGAAATGGAGTTACCGTCAGCTTTGAAGCACCGAATCGTGCCGCAATTGACGCTTTCCACGCGGCGGCTCTCGCTGCCGGTGGTAGCGATGAAGGTGCTCCAGGCACTCGCGACTGGGCGCCGAATGCGTATGCCGCCTATGCTCGAGACCTAGACGGCAACAAGTTGGCCGCGTACTGCTTTAAACCAGCCTAACCGCTAATCTTGGATCACGAGAAGCCGAATTGGTGCAGCACTTGGTACCTTCCTCCTGCCGCTTTCCCTTCAGCATTATGGCGATGGCATAACCATGCTGATCATGGCTGGAACGGCATGACAGCAATCGGCTTCTTGGTGTCTTTCATGCTCGCGCCAGAAACCAAGGGCGTTCGTTGTCCGAAACTAGCGGAATCTGATAGGTCGGTGACCCAACAACCGCTATACGACGGATCGTATTACGGTTGTTGGTTTTCGGTATTTACTCACACAGCTCCGTCATAATTTTGCTCGCTCCTTGACGCCTAACCTGTAGACGCTGACGCCTAATTGACCCACGTGCCGACGCAAGGCTGCCCTACCCCAAGTAGGCAGAAATCCAGCATAGGCAATGGTTCGCGAGGAATAAGACTGGGTCAGTGACATCTCGGTCACTGGGTCAATTTGGCGTCAGCACCAGCACTCAGAGCTCAGCGATCACCGCAGCTCATCTCTCTATATTTTCATCCTCGCGGGTATCCCTCCCATGGCCGACATCTGCGCGCGTGAAGTTGACATTTTATAAAAAATGCACAAAAATCACGGTTGACACTAATCAGTATTTGCACGCTTTTCGGAGAATCGAATGCCTGAATTCCAACATCCAAGCGAGTTAGAACCCAAGCTCAGCCGAGCCCATCTCGACGTCGTTTGCAACAATCTCTTGGATGCTGCGTACAAGGCACTTGAGGCTACTTCAACCGACGACGACACCAACTGGACAAGAGGGGTACTCCCTTATGGCCGCATCCATGGTCGGTTCAAACAGCTGCAACGACAAGGTGATCTGCCCTGGTTTAGCCTCGCCAACAACACCCTGGATTTCACAATCAGTATTGATGGGATCCTGATGCAAGTCGTGACTGACGACCCTGACCTGCGGAAGAAAGGGCATCGCATGAACAAAAACCTGGTGGAGCTGTATCACGACAGCCTCCTAGGGCCCGCTACTGATGGAAATATAACCTGGCGCCTATACGTAGACAGCGACCACAATCCAGATGGGCCGACGTTAACGGTTTCGATTCTGGGTTTCGACACCAACAGGAACGTGGTCTGCAAGTGGGCTCACAACTATGAGCCATTAGTGTCGGTTCGCACCATCGAACTATCTCCAGTCGCTGAGATAGACGACTCACTGCCAATCCGACGCGACAAAGACTCTGGCCAGAAAGTAAAGAAAGACGCTGAATTGAATGATGAATGACACGAAAGGCTTCCTACCTCTGGGTGACGAGTTTTCACCCGACAAGCTCCGTCTCGCCAGGTGCGCGGCGGGGCGATCCCTTGCTGACATAGGTGAGCTCCTTGGTGTTACTAGGCAGTACGCGCACAAGCTTGAGGTCAACGCGATGCCTTCTCCAAGTCAGCTGCAGCGGCTTTGTGAGGTTCTGAGTGTCAAGGAAAGTTTTTTCTTCGCTCCCCGTAAGAGCGGTGTCGAGCTGGAACAATGTCACTTTCGTAGCGTACGGGCATCTACCCAGACGCTTAAGAAAACCATCGCTGCCCAAGTAGAGATCTTTGAGCTGCTGGTGGATGAGCTCGATAAAGAGGTGGCCTTCCCTTCCGTGGATTTCGCTGCGCTCGATGAGCCTGTCGCCGGTGCTGGCAAGATTGAATTGGTAGCAGAGAAATTTCGCAGGGAACAGGGAATCGGCCTGGGCCCTCTCTCAAGTGTCACCAAGCTTGCTGAGAAAATTGGCGTCCTGGTGGTCAACCTCGCTGACGCGGATGACCGCATCGACGCGTTCTCTCTTTTTAACAAGCGTCCCCTGATTGTTCGCAACACCTCCAAAGTCAGTCCAGGAAGGCAACGCTTTGACTTGGCTCATGAACTTGGCCATCTGGTCATGCATCAAGGGATTGAGACTGGCTGTCGAGAAACGGAGGAGCAAGCCAACCAATTCGCAAGCGCTCTGCTGATGCCAAGGGCAAGCTTTGCATCTGAGTTCCCTGCGATGCGTGGGAAGTATCTCAACTGGCCCGCATTGAAGGAGCTAAAGCTTCGCTGGAAGGTCAGCTTCAAGGCACTGATTTATCGCGCTCGCGCTTTGGATCTTCTCACAGCAGATCAGGCGAAGAGTGGGTTCACGTATCTCGCCCGAAAAGGCTTCACGAAAACCGAAGAATTCGATGAGCTGATTCCGCTGGAGTCACCTCTGCTCGTTCAACGTGCAATCGACCTATTGGACTATGCGACTTGGAGTCGCGTGCTCGCAGCTCCCGGCTTGACCACAGAGATGGTAGTGAATCAGTTCATGCTGAATGTGCCTGTCGCTCCTCTACGGTTGGTTGGCAGTTCCCAGCGCCAGACTTAACAGCCCTACTTCGTGGTGCCTAGATTGCACGCTTCGCCTTCATCGCTAGCGGTCTCGGCGATTGGTTCTCGCTTGATCGTAGGGCGCCGCGAGTTCTATAGCTTGAGAACTAATAAGGGGAACCCTAAGTGCTCGCCCATCTTCGGACAGGCGAGCGCACTCCCAACAAAGGAGGTGCTCATCAACACCTCCCCGCTCCGATCACCGTTAAAGCGCGGCCCTCACCGCCTTATCCTGCTGCCAATGGGTGATATCCGAAATCTCCAACGTCGGCTCGGCTGCGATCATCAAGGTCTGACGAGGATAGAGGTCGAACAGACCAGGCATGCGTCCGAAATTGTCCACGGTTTCAGCCCACTCATAATCATCCTCGAACGGGTAGTAGTTCACCCCATGGAGTAAAACACCCATCGCCGATGTTCCCGAAGCATCATAGGCCGAGATGTTTTCGATATTCTTGTCCCTTCTTAGCTCTTCAATTTCAATGCCGTCGCGGGTTTCGTACCAGATGTGCACCACCCCGGCCTTTCCAAAAGGAATTTGCGAAACGCCGTCATGCACCAGGCCCTTGAAATGCCTGGAGCGCAGCCGTAGCGAATCTTCATGATCGCAACGCCATTGGGCGCCTACGCAACTGGCCACATCTTTCACGTATAAGTTCAGTATGTCGTGGTTGGTACCTGGTCGGATGACGCGTTTAGCAAGGGTCGCGATACTGCGCTTCTCGTTGCTGTCCATGCCCCCGAACACCAGAAGCTCTTGTTGTGGACTGTTGGCTCTGACCGAAAATTTGCGGTAATGACGTTTGAGACTCTGCTTGTCGATGCCTCGTATCTTGACTGTAAGCGAGTCCCCGGTCGCCCTACCCAGCCGATCCATGAACGCCTGATCAACCGTATTGGTTACCTCTTCAGCGGCGACACCCGCGACGGGTACATGGAAGGTGATGTCGACAGTGCACCACGGCGCCACTTTCAACATGTGGTGACTCAGCTGAGTCCAGATGCCGGCCCAGGCCTGCTCCTCAGCCTGTGAATACTTGGTCTGCTTATCCGCCCGCTTGCACTCAACATAGAACTCTACATCGCCTGTTTTGACGAGCATGTCCGGCGACTTTTTGGTCTTACCGTCGGGCCACGAGATAGAGTTTTCGGGGATAAAGGAAACCTCGTAACCGTTCTTGATGTAGAACGAGGCCGTGAGTAATTCGAAAATCTGCTTTTCAGGCTGATTGTTGTTCGCCAGCATCTTGTCCAGGACATCATTAACGTAGGACACGCTGCGAAGCTCGCGTGCAACAGCGCCAATCGCCATGGCGTAGGGATAGATCCGCCTGCTGCTGTAGGCAGAATCGCTGTAGGGGAAGCTATGCGACAAGTAGGACGCGAGGATGTACCAATCAATGTCGTCCTCTGCAGGCGAGAAGAGCTGCGGCTCGACGGGTAGCTTGATGTTGAACTGCGATTCTTGCTCGCGTATCCGTTTCACATAGGCCGCTTTGCGCTCTGCCCAAACGTCTTCGCCGAGCCTCTCCACCAGCAGGTCATAGAAGGCCTTCGTTCTCTCACGTTCAATTTGACTGCGGACATCCATTGCCGTATCTCCATGTGGGGATGGGACATTACTTCGTCCAGATATCAGTCTGCCAGCACAGCGCTAAAACCGCCCTTCCGCGTCAAATAAACTAACGTCGGTTAAGGTCGCTCGCGTCAGTCTGGTCATATGTCATAAATTCGGCCATGAGGGCCAGTTCTGCGCTGACATGACCATGCTGGCCTGGCAGCTCATGTCTCACCGTATTCACATGCTTTCACTTTTTCGCCCTTGATCGATCACCATTCATGGGTAATCCAATGTAATTGCACAAACTGGAAAAACGCACTATGTTGTGTATTTAGAAAAACCAAAACACCACATGATGTGTTTTTTTCGTTGCTGCAGCATTAGCCTATCGATTTACTTTCGTAAGATCCTTAATCCGTAAAGGAGATTTCGCATGACAGATCGTCGCCCTATCAACAAAGACGTCAACGTTCCTAAGCCAGGCGGTGGCGAACAGCCTCGCTCCCGGAATCAAGATGGACAGATTCGAGATAAGCGGAGCGATGCAGGTAAACCCCGCAAGTGACGCGCAACAAAGCCAGCGGGGGGCGCTCGCCCTCTGCTGATTTTGACTTCAGCTGATTAAACCTTCGGCTGCTGATCCGAATGTATATTCGAAACTCTTTTCACGCCCCCTCACCGATCACACCTAAATTAACCTACCTTGATATCCAGCCTCTTCAACCGCGATGCCAGCGTCGTTGACTTCAAGCCCAGTAGCTCTGCGGCGCCACCCTTGCCGAACAGTTTGCCGTTGGCCGGACGGTTACGTCCGACCGGTTCGCGCGTGGCCAAGGCTCGCAGCGCACAGTGAAGTCTGCGGGTGTTACCGCATCGCCGAAAACGTGGGCAAAAGCGAGTAACACGGAAACAAGTTGTCAGGCTGTGGTCGACTGCAAAACCAAAAAAATTTTCAAGCCATTGATTTTAAAAGATTTTAAAAAGTTGACACGGAGCCTGCTATCTCTACTGCAATAACAAGAACAAAAAAGCGGCAAACCTAATAAAAACAAGACGTAACGACTCTGACATAACAAAAACAACACGGCAGAGACGCAGCGAACAGATTTTTTTGGAGAAGATGTGCTTATCAGGGTGCTTTTCGGAGTAACCCGCAACCGGGCAGAGAACAATAAAACTACCCTCAGGTAGCTCCCGAACTGGTTGGCTCGCTCAGCGAAAAAGTAGATCAGCGCTCAAAAAAATACGTTTGCTCTTGATCCCGGATGGAGATCGACAAAAACAGCGGTAAAGGGTCACGGTTTCCAAAAACAAAAACAGACCGCCCCTCAATAACAAAAAAAGAGCACGCGCAACGACAAATTATAGGGGAGCTTCGGCTCCCCTTAGTGCTGTCTGGCATTTGTATTTTCCACCGACTAACCCTGTATTCCACCCCCTATCCCTAATGTGAGAGCGGCCCTGCTCCCTGCCCTTCAAGATCAAACAGAACCAGCTTGCCCTCGAAGTCGCGATCATGAAACTGACGCTATGGGTCGGACGGCGCGGTTCAGCGGAGGCTGCTGGTCATGTTCGCGGTGTGCTTTGGACACCATCAGCAAGAACGAGAATTTCATGAACCTAACGCTCGCCGTGCTGATGGCACCCGAGTGATCGGGCATCCATCTCGCTCGGACAAAACCATTTCATGGCACCAGTAGCGCCTCGTGGATCTCAATGGCCGGAATAGCTACTTCCTGGCGCTTGCTGGTAAGCCAAATCCTTGTTTTGCTCACATCGAAAATCTGCCCCTGCTCCATTAGCGACAACACGAGTGCATCTGCAATTCGATAGCGACCACAGGCCGGACAATCTCTCTCCTCCCACGGGCCATGACATTGAATGCGCTCAGCGACACCTGCACAAATAAGGCAGCTCATGGGATCACCATTATTTTTTAATAGTCTGTTCTTGATCCGTCTTTCACCAGGCCGCTCTCATCTGATAACTCACCACGCGCCCAATTACAAGGGGAAGGCCGTGCCCATATCCGGAAACCACCAGCCACCCACTTGATTTGGGAGCCACTTAGTACCTGCGAAGCTCTATTCCGTACACTTGAGGACTTTTTCGAAACTTCTTAAGTGTGTGAATTTGGTATGTAGACGCTGACGCGGAATTGACCCAAGGGGGGACGTAAGACTGCCCTACCCCAAGTCGGCAGAAATCCAGCATAGGCAATGGTTCGCGTGAAATAAGACTGGGTCAGTGACATCTCGGCCACTGGGTCAATTCGGCGTCGGCGTCGGCGTCGGCGTCGGCGTCGGCGTCAACAAGCTACGGCAACTGTCGCAGATCGAGGGCTTTCCCAGAAACATCCAGCGGAAGTAAGTAACTTCCTCAATTGGGAATCGCAAGCTGGTGCGCGACGATTTGCTGGCTGCTAAACCGCTGTCGAAAAAACGCAAGGAGCGGGACAGTGATGAGCGTCGCCGGCGATTACGCTAGGAAAAAGCAGCGTCGATATTATCGTCTCGCTTGTTCAGGGGGCGTCTTCTCGTTTCCAGCGGAGCGCTCTATGATTGAGGGGTAACTCACGCTAGGAATTGCCATGTCCGGTCGGAAACTATTCGGCCTTGCCGTAATGGGCTCGGCCGCAGCTTACTCCGCTCACTTCGTTGTAGTGCAGATTGAATACCTGCGTGAAAAACTCTCTCCGCCTACAGTGGAGTCAAAGGTTTCTCCAGAGTGGCCAGGAACAGTACCTAGACTTCCTCAGCTTGAGGCTCCGCCTAAGGTCAACTTACAAAATGGAACTCCCCAACCCAGCGCCATTTTTCGTGCCGAGAAGTAGTCAGCGCCCTATCACAATATTTTCATAGCGGCTGGCGTACGGTGGATTTAGCTCCTTTTGTGATTCCTAGCCCGCGCTCCCCATCGCGGGCTTTTTTTCGTCTGCAATAAGCTGGAGGTATCCAGGAGTGTTGGCAATCAGCGCTGAGCATAGTCGCTGAGCAACAACTCACCGTGGCTAAAAGTCACCCGCTATCGGGATGGCGCCTTTGCAGCACTCGGCAAACACCGTGCAGGCCGTCTCTCTCCCTATGTCGTTCCGTTTTCAGATCTGGAAGTCAACAGGGAATGCAATGCGCGTTTCTGTCGAAAAGTGCTTGTCAATGATCTCGACTACGACAAACTGAACCAGCTCGCCCAGAGTGACCTCCCCAGCCTCGGCCTGCGCCTGCAGCCGTTGAGCCAGCTCCAAGACGGCCGCGTGCTGGATTTTGTGGGCGGTCAATGTTTTGTGGTCTGCAGCCGCCAGAATGTGTTCCTCATGCGCAAAATGGTAGCGTACGTGCGCCAGCAGCCGATCCAGTACCTGCATCTGACTGGCATCGCCTTGCTGGTGAGCGGGCCCTGTATGCAGGCGGAACAGATCATTCGCCAGCCTGAACAGTTGCTGGTGCTCTTCGTCGATGTCGGGGTGGCCACTGGCGTACTCATCACGTCTGCAGGTAAACCATACTCTGCTCATCTGGCTCTGCCTGCGCGGCAAACACCTCCACCGCGTTCCTGCCGCCCTTCTTCGCGCGGTACATGGCTTCGTCGCCAAAGTGCAGTAAATCGCGCACATTGTCCGCCTGGTCGGGGTACATCACCACGCCGATACTAGACGAAATATCCAGTTCCACCCCGTTATCCATGACAAAAGGCTGTTCAAGAACGCAACGGATTTTCTCTGCGACCAGCACGGCATCGTCTGTGTTCTGGGCATCGGGCAGCAGGATGACAAATTCATCGCCACCGATGCGTGAGGCAGTATCGGAGGCACGCAGTACCGATCCCATACGAGATGCAACCTGCGTCAATAACCAGTCTCCAGCGGAATGCCCGTGCTGGTCATTGACCGCTTTGAACCTGTCCAGATCCACAAAGAGCAGTGACAGCTTGCGTTGTTCACGTTTCGCCAGTGCGAGCATCTGAGCCAGCCGGTCTTCCATCATTCGGCGGTTGGGCAAACCGGTCAGTTGGTCGAAGAACGCCATTTTGCGGATGCTGTCCTCGGCGGCCTTACGCCGGGTGATGTCCCGGGAACTGCCAACAATGTGGGTCGGTCGGGAGGCGCTGTCGAGCATGATATTGGCGACCGTCTCGACTTGGACGCGATGGCCCTCCTTGTTCCGGACTTCCAGCTCGAGTTCGATGAAACAGGCCGTCAGGTCACCTTCGCCAACACGTCGAACATGCTCCTCCACTGTATCGCTCCACCTGCGTAACTCCTCCACAGACATCAGCTCGTCCGGTGGCTGGCCGGAGAACTCTTCCGGCGTCCAACCATACAGCCGTGCAATCGAGGGGCTCATATAGCTATAGGTCAAGTCCGGATATTGCATCACCCAGATCGCATCGTTGCTGTTTTCTGCGATCAGGCGATACAGGGCCTGGCTTTCCTGCAAGGCGTCAGCCATACGCGAGCGCTCGATGACCATCTGCGCAAGTTTGGCGTAATCCGCCAGCAGGGCGAGATCCTCGGCATCCGGTGCGGCGGGTTCACGCTGGTACAGGTTGAAGACACCGAGCACCTTGCCCTCATTGTTTTTGATCGGATGGGCCCAAGCCGCACGCAGCCCCATAGCGAGCGCGGAGTCACGAACAGCGGCAATATCCGGAGCAGCCCAGTAGGGATGGCTGGCGATATCCTGAATAATGACGGTTTCCCCACGATGAACTGCCATTACCGCAGACCCACTCATCGCCTTAATCGGGAGCCACGCCGTGGCACTCAACCACGCTTCAGGCAAATTGGGAGCGGCACAGCCAACCAGCGCCTGGCCATTATCTGCCAGCAGAAACACGGTGCCCAGCATCCCGGGACGATAGTCTTCGATGATGCGCAGCATGGTATTCAACACTTCAGGCAACGAGGCATTCATGCCCAGTTGCTCCAGCACCTGATTGTTTAGCCACAGGGAGTGATTGTGTGCTGCCAAGGCTTTTTCGGCGACTTCACGGGCAACGGTTTGTTCATGCAACTCGGTCACGTCGGTCGAAAAACCGATCAGGGCCGGCGGTTGACCCGGCAGGTGCACCGGCACCTTGATCGACGCGTAGTAACGGGTGTCCCCCTCCGGTGTGATGAAGACTTCCTGGCCGCTTTGTTTACTGCCCGAGTCGAACACTTGGCGATCCATGTCCCAGTACTCATCGGCAAGATCAGGTGCCATGAAGTCGAGGTCTCGGCGGCCGACGATTTGTTCGGCGGGCAAGCCGAACAGATCGGCAGTCTTGGCGTTGACGTAGAGGAAGCGTCGCTCGCTGGACTTGAAATACACATAGGCGTCTACGTTGTCGAGAACCAGATCCAGCAGCGTGCGTTGCTCGTAATTGCGGCGAAAAAGCCCCAGCAGCAGCCACTGCAGGACACCTATGCCGGCAAACGCCAGCACCGAGAAGGCTACCTGGAGTCGCCAGTTGAACAGGTACTCATCCTTGCTCGCCGCCACTACTTGCAGCCATTGACGGTCGCGTTGCGGGGCTAACACGGCCAGTCGCTCCAGACCGTCGCTTGGGGATCGGTAAGATTTCACATCCGGCCCGTACAGGGTGTCCTGAAACATTGAGGGGTTGATGACCTTATGCCCCTCGGCAACTGAATTTTTCCCATGCGCATAGCGATACAGCCATTCGTGCGTGCGTTGATCAATAAACCCCAGGATGCCGTCCTGGCCCAGATCGAACCCCCGCGCGGCATCGATATTGAGCAACGCCGACAAGCTGTGCAGGCTGGTAAAGCCGACCACAGACCCCAGCAACTGCCCGTCCGCCGACCTGATCGGCCGGAATAGCGCAATCCCTCCGCCACCCAGTTCGGGGGCTTGCGGACGGGGAGCAAAAAAGGTGACGAACTCGGCCCCACCCGCCAGGGCCGCCTGATAATTGGGCAAGTCCTTGAAGGAGCGTTTCGCCGATACGCCCGGCAACAGGACTGATTCCAGCGGCACGTTGGAGTGATCGGCAATGATCGTGCCCTCCGCGTCGAGGACGACGACGGTATCTAGCCAGGCTTTCTCCACTTCCTTTACCAACAGCGCTTGCAGGTGTGGGGTACTCCGGCTGTCACCCATGGTCTGCACGGCCTCACCGACCGAAGCGAGTTGGTAATTCAGCGTGGTTTCGAGCAGGTCAAAGCTGCGCCGATGCATCGCCGACACGTTTTTCAGGCTCTGCACCACGCCCGCTTCAATCCAGCGGTGCTCCTGGCACAGGTAACCCGCTGCAAAGGCGCCCTGAACCAGCAGCACGAGTATCAGCAGGCCAGGTTTAGCGGCCAGGCGGGAGAAAAACGACCCCATGAAAGAGTGCAAACGCGCAACAGAACCACTCATACAACCTTCCTAGAAAATCCGTGTCGGTTATAGGCGAGGGCTCGGAACTCCGGCAGCACTGCTTCGCGGATCAGGTCAAAGGTTCGCAGCTTCTGCTGGGTGTTCACGGTTTCATCCTCGGTGATTTTTTTGGCTGTTCATCGGCCGGGAGGATTAAATTTCAAGGTGTCTCATGCTGCGGTGCCTACAGCCGCGTTCTCTGATGACTGGGAGGTTCCTTTGGGTGCTTACCACAGGCCGCTACCTCGCTGATTACCGTCCGCTTGGCGGGCTTATGCCCCTGGTGTTGCTCTGTGGCGTGCCACAATTTGCGATTCACGAAAACGTGGCTCGTACGGAAAGAGTCATTCGCCAACAAGGCGTAGGGCTGGCCGCAGCTTCGGCCCGAATAGCGCACCAGGTGCGTACGGATCGGGTAACAGACGCTCCGGGCATTCTCTGATGAAACTCATCGTTGCGAGCTGGCAGGCGTTGAACAGAGGTGCGCCGTTCCATTCTTGGCCTCGGCGAGCGGCGCTGTCCTCAAGCGCGTAGGCGAACGCCAGATCGGTGAGGGTGTCCAACCCATCGTTGCGCGCCGCCTCCCGCTCCACAGTGTTTATCGACAGCAGGTCGCACATCCGATCAAACCCAAGCCCTTTGTCCATACCTTCGGTGTCCATTACCAACGAACGACCGATGCCGGCGAGCACCGTGCGAAGGTCTTCCCGCTCCACGCGGCGGTGGTCGTCAGCCTGCTGCTCGATCTGGGCGATGGTGCTGGCAGTGAATGGCAGGTATTGGCGCAATTTGCTGGCCTTGCGGCGCATGGCTCGACGTTCTTCACGAATTGCATCAAGCCGCTTACTGAACACGCGGCAGGTGCGTCGAGTAGTGATCAAACGGGTGCTCATGCTGGCGCCTGGCTTCAAGGCAATGTCCACCAAGGCAATAACGAGGCTGGTGCTCATGAGAGAGTCTCCAACGGTGCGTGGTCGTCGCTGGCGCGCAGGTCAGCTTCCGTCAGGTATTAGGGCATGCCCCGCCCACTATCCGCTCTGAATTGGCATGTATTGCGCCCAGCCGGGCGATGAAAAACGATGATTTTCATGAAAGGGTCTGGTGCGATGCACAGCTATAGCGCGAACAGAGAGCAAGGCGGCCCGGTAAAGCTATGGATTGCCTCCCTGGCGAGTCGTTGGTTGTTATGGTTTTCCTAAAACTTGAAATATAGGAATGACACCGCTAAACCTGTTAGTCGTTCATGGGGAGTAGGAAGAGAAAAGATGTCCGTTCGATTCCTAGTGGTAAACGCAAGACCAATGGAGCACGGCCAAGACAGCGGTAGCGCAAATCCAGCAAGTCGCGTAGCTCGCGGCTATCTAATCCTGGACAGGCATCAAGACCAAAGACTTCCAGACTGCTATATGAGCCGCAGTGAGGCCCAAGATGAATGCGATAGAAGAAATGAGTCGTAATGTCGAAGCTGCGGTAGTGGAGTTCTGCCGGTTTTGCATCAGCTACGAAGCCATCAGCAAAGAAAGCTTCTTGATGTAGGCCGCATATTGGGAATGGATAGCGTCACTGGTTTTCCCAAATAACACAACAGATAGCTCCTCATTCTTCCAGAGCCCGCCAGCTGTGATGTTCGCCGAGCCGACCATGGCAATGAATGAATCGCCCTTGCGACCGTAGAAAAGCTTCGTGTGAAGGTAAGGAGTTTCCACGTTCAAGTGAGTGAGGCCTGGCCTTGCTTGTAACGCTGCCACACAACCAACCTCGGCATGCAAAGTGTTGGTGTAGATGGCAACCTTGGCCCCTCTAGAAATAGCCCCATCAATCATCGGGAGTATCTCGGCTAGGCCGCACATCTTCATCCAGCCTGAGCAAATGACGATGTCGTCATATAGCCCAAAAATATTCCTCAACACTGTTAGGTGGGATTTGCTTTTCCGAACGTTGGTAACGATTTTCAAGAAGCGCGATCCTTTCTGGTTACCGTCCGCCAGGCGCGCAGGTCAGCGCCAGTCCGGTATTAGAGCGCGCTCCGTCCGCATTTGCTCTGAATTGAAATGTATTGAGCCCAGCCGGGGGATGAAAAACTGTGATCGTCGGGCCTGGTGCGATGAATACCCGTTTCGATTGAGTGTCCGGATAGCGTGGAGTCTGCAGCCTTGGCCTGCTTGCGAATTGCGGCGTCGAATAGCACGAACAGCTTCCGATACCTTTTGCTACGCTGCCCTCTTCCACTGAGGAATCGCGATGTCGAACGCAGACCTACTCCCTTCCCTACTATTCAAGATCAACGAAAACCAACTCGCCCTCGAGGCCGCGATCATGGAGCTCACGCTGTGGGTCGAGCAACGCGGATCAGCAGAGGTCGCTGGCAATGTTCGTGGTGCTTTAGCCACAATCAGCAGGAACGAAAAGCTCATCAATATGACGCTCGCCATGCTGATGGCACCCGAGTGATCGGTTACCCATCTTGCTTGGACAAAAACCAATTCACAGCACCAGTAGCGCCTCGTGGATCTCAATGGCCGGAATAGCTTCTTCCTTGCGCTTGCTGGCAAGCCAGATCCTTGTTTTGCTCACATCGAAGATTTGCCCCTGCTCCATCAGCGTCAACACGAGTGCATCTGCGACTCGATAGCGACCACAGGCCGGACAATCTCTCTCCTCCCATGGGCCAAGACACTGAATGCGTTCAGCGACACCTGCACAAACAAGACAGCTCATGGATCACCATTATTTTTTTATTAGTTTGTAGCTGATCCGTAGTTTTTTCAGCCGCTTTAATCTAATAACTCACCGCGCGTTCAATTACCAGAGACCACAGTCATAAGTCGGAAGATACCTGACTTATTCCATTGGGACGTACCTCAGCTCAGGCCCCGCAGGCTAAAAACAAAATCTGGCTATTCTGCCGGTCGGCGTTTTTCAAGGTAGTT
>NZ_AKJS01000124.1 GCF_000282215.1 Pseudomonas sp. GM21 | reverse complement strand
TGACAACATCCACACCGGCACCGTCACCGACGGCAAGGAGTGGGGCCGCGAATCGGAACTGGGCTACACCGTACAAAGCGGGCCGTTGAAAAGCTTCAACGTCAAGTGGCGCAACTCGACCATCCGTCGCGATTACAGCACCAATGAGTTTGATGAAAACCGTTTGATCATCAGCTATCCGCTGAGCTTGCTGTAACGCTCATCGTTTGATGGGCTACGGCCATCGCGAGCAGGCTCGCGATGGCGATTACACAGTTTTTGTAGCAGCTGGCGAAGCCTGCGTCCGGCTGCGTAGCAGTCGCCAAACCAGACGACTATGTATGTCAGTCAGAACGCGCATTCAGGTATCACGACTGCTGCGCAGCCGGACGCAGGCTGCGCCAGCTGCTACAGGGCTGCTTCTTCGCGAATCACCCGACGAATCATGTCCATCAAGGCCTGAGCCACCGGTGAATGCAGGCAGCCGTTGCGGTAGGTCAGGCCGATGGCGCGGGTGGTGTGTTTCAGCCGCAGCGGCAGGATGCACAGTTCACCGGAGGCAATCTCCTGTTCGAGCTGGTGGGCGGACACCGCCGCGAGCATGTCCGAGCGCAGCAACAACCCGCGAATGATCGCCATGTCGGCACTTTCCACCACGGGCCGTGGGGCGGCGATGCCGAACCCGGTAAAGCATTCATCAAGCATTTTTCGGGCGGGGGAGCCGGCGCGCGGCAGCACCCATTGCGTGGAGCCGAGCGCCCGGTGCAGATCGGATTGTGTCGCAAGCGGATGATCACGCCGCGCCAACACCACCATGTCTTCGTTGAACAGCGACTCGCCGCTCAGGTCGCTGGCATACGCTGCCGAGCGCAAGGCACCAAAAATGAAATCGACATCGCCGGCACGCAGTTCCGTCGCTAGCAAGTCAAACGGGCTCTCATTGGTGATCACCTGAATACCGGGGTGTTCGGCCATCAAGCGCACGATGGCTTCGGGCAAGATACGCGTGCGGCCCAAGGGCAGGGCGCCGACCTGCACTACACCCTGCAATGTGCCGCGAATGGCAGTGATGTCGGTTTCGATATGACGCAATTCGTTCAGCGCCCGGCGGATCGGAAACAGGATTTCATGACTGGCCCGGGTCGGCTGTAACCCGCGCGGCGTGCGTTCGAACAGGGTTTGACCACAACCGCTTTCCAGCACCTTAAGCGTCGAACTGACCGCAGGCTGGCTCAGGCCCAAGAGGCTGGCCACGGTCTGCATGTGGTGAGTTTCACAGAGTTTGACGAACACTTGCAGGCGCCGGGCCTGGAACAGGTACAACGGCTCGACCGCCTGTTTGTCGCCGGCGCCAAGCATTCTCGGCACGCTGTCCAGTTCAGCCAGCACACGCCGTGCGCGGGGCAACAAGCGTTCACCAAAATCGGTCAATCGCATGCCGTTGGCGTGCCGTTCGAACAAGGGCACATCAAGCCGCGCCTCCAATTCGGAAATCGAGCGGGTGACCACTGACTGGGCGCGAAACAGCGCCACCGAAGCCTTGGACACACTGCCGTGATCGGCCACCCGGACAAAGGCACGCACGTGCATCAGGCTGGGAAGTTCAAGGGTTTCCATGGGGGGCATGCTCGGCTGATCCGCGTTCAGCCGGACTATGCCTCTGCGCTCAAGGGGAGGCAATAAAAAAAACGCATACCTCGAACACTCGAACGCATTACTCCGTCGATGGGCCCCGGTGCGATGCTCTTTCGAACCGCAGGAGGAGCCCCCGCAATGATCGAATCATCCCATAACGCGCTGGTTGTCAGCGCACACTCTGCCGATTTCGTCTGGCGTGCGGGCGGTGCCATCGCACTGCACGCGCAGCAGGGCTACAGCGTGCACATTGTTTGCCTGTCGTTCGGCGAGCGCGGTGAGTCCGCCAAGCTCTGGCGTAAGGGCGAAATGACCGAGTCGAAAGTCAAAGCCGCACGCCGCGAGGAAGCGCAGGCCGCCGCCGATATTCTCGGTGCCAGCGTCGAGTTCTTCGACATCGGTGACTACCCGATGCGCGCTGACAAGGAAACGCTGTTCCGCCTGGCGGATGTGTTTCGCCGGGTCCAGCCGGAATTCGTCCTCAGCCATTCGCTGAAAGACCCCTACAACTACGACCACCCGCTGGCCATGAACCTGACGCAAGAGGCGCGCATCATCGCCCAGGCCGAGGGCTACAACCCGGGCGAGAAAATCGTCGGCGCACCGCCGGTGTACAGCTTCGAGCCGCACCAGCCAGAACAGTGCGAATGGCGCCCGGACGTGCTGCTGGACATCACCGATGTCTGGGACAAAAAGTACGCGGCGATCCAGTGCATGGCCGGTCAGGAACACCTGTGGGAGTACTACACCCGTGTGGCCCTGCAACGTGGCGTGCAAGCCAAACGCAACGTCGGCATCACTTCGACTCGCAATATCGTTTACGGCGAGGGCTACCAGAGCCTCTTCCCGCGTGTGACGGAGAACCTGGGATGAGCGAACACATCGGAAAAACCGGCATTGTGGTGCGCAACATCCCCCGTGCCGAGGCATCGCTGGTGAAAGAGCTGGGACGTTTCGGCGTCGCCACCATCCATGAAGCGCAAGGCCGCAAGGGCTTGCTGGCGTCGAACATCACCCCGATCCAACAGGGAACCGTCATCAGCGGTTCAGCGGTCACCGTGCTGGTCGCACCGGGCGATAACTGGATGTTCCATGTGGCGGTAGAGCAATGCCGGCCCGGCGACATTTTGGTGGTTGCCCCCAGTTCACCGTGCACCGATGGTTACTTCGGCGACCTGCTGGCGACTTCGTTGAAAGCTCACGGCGTGCGCGCGCTGGTGATCGATGCCGGGGTGCGCGACACCCATACGCTGCACGAAATGGGCTTCCCGGTGTGGTCCCGCGCCGTCTGTGCCCAAGGCACGATCAAAGAAACCTTGGGCTCGGTCAACCTGCCGCTGGTATGCGGTGGTCAGTTGGTCAATCCGGGGGATGTGGTGGTAGCCGATGACGACGGCGTGGTCATCGTGCGTCGCGCCGAAGTGCCGCAGGTCGTTGAATCCAGCCGCGCCCGTGCTGATCTGGAAGAACAGAAGGCCTTGCGCCTGGCCAAGGGCGAATTAGGTCTGGATATCTACAACATGCGTGGCCGGCTGGCCGAGAAGGGCTTGCGCTATGTCGACAGTCTCGACGAGCTCGGAGACTGAACATGGGGCAAACCCGTATTCCATGCCTGCTGATGCGCGGCGGCACGTCCAAAGGTGCGTATTTTCTGGCGAGTGATTTGCCCGATCAGCCGGCGCTGTGCGACCAGGTGCTGCTGGCCGTCATGGGCTCGCCGGACAAACGCCAAATCGACGGCCTCGGCGGCGGCGACTCGCTGACCAGCAAAGTGGCGATCATCAAACCCTCTGCGCGCGCCGAGGCAGACGTTGATTACCTGTTCGCCCAGGTGCTGGTGGAAGAGGCTCGCGTCGATTACGGGCAGAACTGCGGCAACATTCTCGCGGCGGTCGGACCGTTTGCCATCGAACGCGGGTTAGTGGCGGTGACCGGCGACGAAACCCCGGTGCGGATCTACATGGAAAACACCGGGCAGATCGCCGTGGCGCATGTCCCCACGCCGGACGGAACCGTGCGTTATTCGGGTGATGCGCGCATTGATGGCGTGCCGGGGCAGGCCGCGCCGCTGATTGTCGAGTTCGAGGACGTCGCTGGTTCTAGTTGTGGTGCGCTGCTGCCCACCGGCAATGCGCTGGATATGTTCGACGGTGTTTACGTCACGTGCATCGACAATGGCATGCCGGTGGTGCTGATCCGTGCCCAGGCGCTGGGTTGCAGCGGTTATGAAAGCCCCGAGCAACTGGACGCCGACGTCGAGCTCAAGGCCCGTATCGAAGCCATTCGCCTGCATGCCGGGCCGCGCATGAATCTGGGGGATGTGAGCCTGCGTAACGTACCGAAAATGTGCCTGGTGGCGCCGGCGCAAGGGGGCGGGGCACTGGGCACCCGTAGCTTTATTCCGCATCGTTGCCACACCAGCATTGGTGTCTTTGGCGCGGTCAGTGTGGCGGCGGCTTGTTTGATCGAAGGCACGGTCGCGACGGGGTTGGCCAGTGTTGGCGAGGGGGATGTGCGGCGGTTGTCGATTGAACATCCGACAGGGGAGTTCACCGTGGAATTGCGTCTGAAGGAAGGGCAATTGGCCGGTTGTGGGTTGATGCGCACCGCACGTTTGTTGTTCGAGGGCGTGGTGTTCGTTCCGCAAGCGATTTGGTCGAAGTGAAGATTATTGGGCTGTCGCGCAATCTGGGGTTGATCGTGCTGGCAATGGCCATCGCCTTACCTACCCAAAAACGCGACCGCACCGCTGCCTCAATATTGCTACCAGCACCATCCCCTGTGGGAGCGGGCTTGCCCTAATGCCGGTCAGTTAAGCAATTTCTGCGGTAACGCAATTGTTGTAGCAGCTGGCGAAGCCTGCGTTC
>NZ_AKJS01000123.1 GCF_000282215.1 Pseudomonas sp. GM21 | reverse complement strand
GCTGTTGCTGGCTACCGCCGCTGCCAAGTCAGGGCCTGCTCCAAGTTTGCGCAGTTCACGGTACGTCCTCCTTCCGGTTTTCCATTGTTTGAGCTGGATGGCCCTGAGTCGTCGACGTATCCATTCATCGAACCGGTGCCAGAGGCGAGGGGTTTGCGATAAGCCGAAGTACGCTTTCCAACCCAGTAGGTACGGTCTCAGACCTTCAACCACTTGCGACAGGCTTCGACCCCCATTTCGAGACGTCAGTTGTCGGATGCGGCTTTTGAACGTCTGTAGCGCTTTGCTTGCCACCCAGCGCTTGACCTCGCCTTGAGCTGACAGCCAAAAGCCGTAGCCCAGAAACTTGCGGCCAAACGCACTGGCAATCGCGCTCTTGCTCTCGTTTACTTGCAGCCTAAGTCGATCATAAAGGTGACGGAGCACTGCCATTACCCGCTGACCGGCCTTGAGGCTGTGGACGTAAACGTTCGCATCGTCCGCGTACCTGACGAAGCAATGGCCTCGTCGCTCCAACTCCTTATCCACCTCGTCCAGCAATACATTGGCCAGCAATGGTGAAAGTGGGCCGCCTTGCGGCGTCCCTCGTTCACTGGCTACCACTACACCGTCGATCAACGTCCCGCTGTTCAGATAGGCCCGGACCAGACGCAGGACGTCTCGGTCGATTACCTTCCTGCTCAGTCGGGCGATCAACAGGTCATGATCAACGCGATCGAAGAACTGCTCCAGATCGACGTCCACCACAATGTCCCGCCCCGAGTGAATGTATTGCTGCGCCGCCAGTACCGCTTGGTGAGCGCTGCGACCGGGACGAAAACCATAGCTATGATCACTGAATCCCGGGTCCAACAGAGGCTGCAAAACCTGTAAAAGCGCCTGTTGGATCAGTCTGTCCGTCACCGTCGGAATGCCCAGCTTGCGCTCGCCACCCTCCGGCTTGGGGATCAGAACTCTGCGCACCGGGCTTGGCCGGTACGTCCCCGCCAGCAACTGCGCCCGTATCACGGGCCAGGCCGTTTTCAGATGCTTGACCGTCTCATCGATCCCAAGACCGTCGACGCCCGCAGCACCTTTATTCGATCGAACTCGCTTGAGCGCCAGTTGCAGGTTCTCTCTTGTCAGGACTTCTTGCAGAAGCCCTGACCCCATGCGATTCAGGTCATGGCGCGGACAACCAGCTTCATCGCTGGACGCTTCGCGCCGGGTTTCACCCGTCGCAGCTGCGTCCCGCCCCGGTTTCCCGGGCATCTGATGCAAGGCCTGTTGTATCGCCATGGTGAACCTCACTCCTTCTCGTTTGGCCCTTCGCTGCAACGCAGCTACTACGGCCTCTGCTGACTTCTCGCTCCGGCTTGCGCCGTCGCCCTTTCAGGCATGAGGCGAGATCTCCCCAGGTAAGAACGCCATCCTTCACCGCACAACCGCCGCATTTACGTCCCCGGCACTTTGGCCACAAGAGCTTCGCAGTCACTTGGCTGCTCGCCCTGACCGGTGACGCCTCAGATGCGGTTCGTGTACCTCGGCTCGCGGTTTACGCTCCACGCTTCCTTCCCACACTCGGTCACCCTCATGCAGTTGCGCTTCGCTTCATTCGCTGTGGCCAGCTCAAGAGAGGACTTTCACCTCTAGGATGGCGCCCATGCTGGGCGCACAAGTG
>NZ_AKJS01000122.1 GCF_000282215.1 Pseudomonas sp. GM21 | reverse complement strand
TCAGCCGAAACCAAGTTTGCTGTCGTGCTCGAAGCCGCCGGTTTGTCCGAGATCGACCTGGGCGAGTATTGCCGCCGCAAAGGCCTTTACCCCGAGCAAATCACGGCCTGGCGACAAGCCTTCATCACCGGCCAGAAATCGGAAAAGGCCCAGCAAAAAGAAGATCGCGAGCAGTCTCGCAAAGATAAGAAACGCATCCAGGAACTTGAGCGCGAACTGCGCCGCAAAGACAAGGCGCTCGCTGAAACAGCCGCGTTGCTGGTGCTGCGAAAAAAGCTCAACGACTACTGGGGGACCGACAACGAGGACAACTGACGCCTTTGCCGGAACGGCAGTTACTCGTTGACTGGCTAAGCCAAGCGGTCGCGGCGGGAGCCAGAAAAATCAGGGCCTGCCGGGAAATCGGTCTATCGCTGCGGACCCTGCAACGGTGGACTGAAACAGACGTTATCCAGGCCGATGCCCGAACGACTGTCACACGGCCAACTCCCCGAAATGCACTGAGCGAAGTCGAGCGTCAGACCATCGTGACGTTGTGTAACAGCCCGGAGTACGCCCACTTGCCGCCGAGCCAGATCGTGCCACGACTGGCCGATCATGCGTGTTATCTGGCGTCGGAGTCGACGTTTTATCGCGTTCTACGTGCGGCAGGCCAACAGCAACATCGAGGCCGCAGCCAGCGACCCAGAAGGCACGCAGCACCGACGACGCATGCGGCCAAAGCGCCCAATCAGGTGTGGTCATGGGACATCACGTATCTGCCGTCGCCGATACGCGGCAAGTATTACTACCTCTATCTGATCGAGGATATTTACAGCCGCAAGGCCGTGGGCTGGGAGGTCTACGACGCAGAAAGCGGCGAGAAAGCCGCCGCACTGCTGCAACGTAGCGTGATCGGTGAGCAGTGTTTACACGAACCGCTGGTGCTGCACTCGGACAACGGAGCGCCGATGAAATCGGTAACGCTGCTGAGCAAGATGTACGACCTGGGCATCACGCCCTCGCGGGGCAGGCCGCGAGTGAGCAACGACAATCCCTACTCGGAGTCGCTGTTTAGAACGCTGAAATACTGCCCGCAATGGCCGCTGGATGGCTTTGCCAGCTTGAACGCCGCACGCGCTTGGGTAAGGGATTTCATGCGCTGGTACAACAACGAGCACCGGCATAGCCGTATCCGGTTCGTCACGCCGACTGAGCGGCATCGGGGGCTGGATCATCAGGTCTTGTCCCGGCGACATGAGTTGTACGAACGAGCCAAGGAGAAAAAACCGGAACGGTGGTCAGGCCAGA
>NZ_AKJS01000121.1 GCF_000282215.1 Pseudomonas sp. GM21 | reverse complement strand
CCGATCCGCAGCGGGTTATTGAAGCCGCAACGGACGAGGTAGCTGGCATTACCCATGGCTAAGTCATCAACCCTAAGTGCCCCGTGCACCGAGTGACACCTGCCAAGCAGCATGTGGAATATTCAGCGGCGTTCGAACTTGATCGAACGCCACTTTTTACATGGGAGCTACCTATCGAGGCCGCCAGGCAGTAGCCCACAAACCCTTTCTTTTTTCTGACACCCTAGCGTGTGTACGAGGCTAAAACTGTCCACTTCAATTGAGGTGGACACCATTGCCTTTGGCTTTGAGCTCAGGAAGGTATGTTCTCCGCATGCATACGGCTGGTCGACGCGGACGCAGAAGAGAAAGCTGCGGAGAAGACTTAGCAATAACCCACACTCCGAGGCGTATGGCACTTGGGTGGCAAAGCTACCGTGCGCCAGCGCGACTGTATTGACTAGGGCGTGTTCTTCGGGACTTAAGGCTTCACATTTTATTTCAGATATTTTTTTCCATTTTCTCAGTAATGACGGGGCCTCTACGCCTATCTCCCTCCCGAAAGCCCGATCCCACCTTCACATTTCTTTTCACATTTTCTCGACGGTTCGTATGGCAAAAATTCGCTAGCTGGCACCGGAGCCGTCCCCATGAAAAAACGCGTTTTGAAGCCGAATGCAGATGCTCGACCGGACCGTTTTCAGTCGAACGATCCCGTCACGAGCGCCCGAATCGATGAGTCAATTGAGTTGTCTGACTGAGGGTTTATTTGTCAAAGCTGCCGCCGTCGTTGAAGTAGTCGTCCGTTGCGACCAAGCCGAAAGTGTCGGTCAATCGGTCATTGTCGTTCTCACTGAACATCGTTTGAATACGCCTTTCCTGCTTAAGACTGGCCACGGCCTGGAAAAAGCAGCGTTCACATAAATGGATCTCATAGCGCTCACCATCGTGGGCTGAACCGTATCCCCAGTGTGCCTGCAACACACCGTATTGGAGGCTACCACCCTCGACGCGAGTGCTATCGAGGCAGACATCGCACCGGAGGTCGCTGACGACCTCCACCGCTTTCTTTTCTTTGATTTTCATCAGCACCACCCGTAGTCATTAGTCGCGCACAGATCGGGGCGCTCCAGAATCAAAAAACCAACCCTTCTGCTAATTGAATCAGCACTTCTTCAACCTGGCGGGTACCCTGGCTGGTCGAGAGCATTGCTATGGGGCTATGACCTGAGAAGCGTGTCTTCGGTTTGGACAGCCAGC
>NZ_AKJS01000120.1 GCF_000282215.1 Pseudomonas sp. GM21 | reverse complement strand
GCTCGCGCAACCCCAGCTCGCAACCCAACAAATGGAAGCGAGACAATCGCTTATTCGCGATCCGGCACAACGGTTGCGATTACTTCCCAGTCTACGGGCTCGACAAGGACGCCGCGTATCGCCCGCTACCAGCGATGCGGGAAGTCATCAAGATCTTGGCAACCAAGAAGAGCAGTTGGGGCATGGCGTACTGGTTTGCCTCAGTCAGCAGCCTGCTTGGAGGCAAGCGACCACAAGACCTGCTTGTCACCGATCCGCAGCGGGTTATTGACGCAGCGAAGGACGAGGTGGCTGACATTACCCATGGCTAAGGCATCAACCCCCAAGTGCCCTGGGCACCGAGTGACACCTGGCAAGCAGAATGTTGAATACGATCGAACTTGATCGAACGCCACTTTTTACATGGGAGCTACCTATCGAGGCCGACAGGCTGTAGCCACCAAACCCTTTCTTTTTTTCTGACACCCTCGCGTGTGTAAAAGGCTAGAACTGTCCACTTCAAATTTAGGTGGACACCATTGCCTTTGGCTTCGGGCTCAGGAAGGTAGGTTCGCCGCACGCATACGGATGGTCGACGCGGACGCAGTTGAGAAAGCAGCTGAGCAGATTTAACCGACAACCCACATTCAGAGGCGTATGGCACTTGGGTGGCAAAGCTACCGTGCGCCAGCGCGACCGTATTGACTAGAGCGAGTTCTTCGGGACTTAAGGCTTCACATTTTATTTCAGATATTTTTTTGCCATTTTCTCAGTAATGACTGGGCCTCTACGCCTATCTCCCTCCCGAAAGCCCGATCCCACCTTCACTTTTCTTTTGACATTTTTTCGGTGACTTGCAAGGGAAAATTTTGCTCGCTGAGCACCTAAGCCTCCCCCATGCAAAAACACGTTCTGAAGCCGAATGCAGATGCTCGACCGGACCGTTTTCAGTCGAACGATCCCGTCGCGAGCGCCCGAATCGATGAGCCAATTGAGTTGTCTGATTCATGGTTTATTGGTCGAAGCTGCCGCCGTCGTTGAAGTAGTCATCCGTTGCGACCAAGCCGAAATTGTCGGTCAATCGGTCATTGTCGTGCTCGCTGAACATCGTTTGAATACGCCTTTCCTGCTTAAGACTGGCCACGGCCTGGAAAAAGCAGCGTTCAC
>NZ_AKJS01000119.1 GCF_000282215.1 Pseudomonas sp. GM21 | reverse complement strand
AGCACACGGTCTCCGGTGAGCGTGGTGTCTGCCTGGTTGAGGAACAGGACATCGTCTACCGCCAGCCAGCGCCGAAAGGTGCGCCCCTGGCCGGCGCGCCAGTCGAGGGCTGTGCCGAGTTTCGCCAGTCCGTTCATCCCGACCCGGTCTTGCTGTTCCGTTACTCGGCGCTGACGTTCAACAGCCACCGCGTTCACTACGACCAGCCCTACGCGGTCGAGGTAGAAGGCTACCCGGGTCTCGTCGTGCAGGGGCCGCTGGCCGCCACGCTGCTGCTCGAAGCCTTTCGGACCCGACATCCGGCCAAACGCATTCGACACTTTGCGTTCCGTGGGGTCGGTCCGCTTTTCGATACGACGGATTTTGATCTGTGCGGCCAGATTACCGGCCCGGACAGCGCCGACTTGTGGACGGAATGCGCTGGCCGGCTGGCGATGAAGGCTGAAGTCACCTTCGACTGACCGGCCAACCAACCAAAACGATTCAACAAAAGGTGCCTCTGTGCAGAGGTGCCAAGGGCACTGCTGTGCCGCAATTGCCTCAGACATGACAGGAAACCGCCATGACCATGCTCTATACGCCTGACGAACACCAGGAAATCCGTGACGCCGTACGTGCCCTGTGCAGCGAGTTTCCGGACGAATACCACCGCAAAATCGACGAACAGCGCGCCTACCCTGAAGCATTTGTCGACGCGCTGATCGGCGCCGGCTGGCTCTCCGCGATGATCCCCGAGGAGTACGGCGGCTCCGGCCTGGGCCTCACCGAGGCGTCGGTGATCATGGAGGAGATCAACCGCTCGGGCGGTAACTCCGGCGCGGTGCATGGCCAGATGTACAACATGAGCACGCTGCTGCGTAACGGCAGCCAAGCGCAAAAGGAAAAGTACCTGCCGAGGATTGCCTCAGGCGAGTTGCGCATCCAGTCCATGGCGGTGACTGAGCCGACTACCGGCACCGACACCACCAAGATTAAGACCAATGCGGTCAAGAAGGACGGTCGCTATGTTGTGAACGGCCAAAAGGTATGGATCTCGCGGGTACAGCATTCCGACCTGATGATCCTGCTCGCGCGCACCACGCCCCTGACCGAAGTGAAGAGAAAGTCCGAGGGCATGTCGATTTTTATCGTCGACCTCAAGGACTCGATCGGCAAGGGTCTTACCGTGCAGCCGATCCCCAACATGGTCAACCATGAGACCAACGAGTTGTTCTTCGACAGCCTGGAGATCCCTGAGGAAAACCTGATTGGCGAGGAGGGTAAGGGTTTCAAATACATCCTTGACGGGCTCAACGCTGAGCGCACCTTGATTGCCGCCGAATGCATCGGCGACGGTTACTGGTTCATGGAGCGCGCCGTCAAGTACGCCAACGAGCGCGTGGTGTTCGACCGCCCGATCGGGCAAAACCAAGGGGTGCAATTCCCGATCGCCGATGCCTTCATCGAGATCGAAGCGGCCAATTTGATGCGCTTCAAGGCGTGCCAGCTGTTCGACGCCAACCAAGCCTGTGGTGCCCAGGCCAACATGGCCAAGTACCTGGCGGCCAAGGCTTCGTGGGAGGCGGCCAACGTGTGCATGCAAACCCACGGCGGTTTCGGCTTCGCCAACGAATACGACATCGAGCGCAAGTTCCGTGAGACGCGCCTGTACCAGGTCGCGCCGATCTCCACCAACTTGATCTACTCCTACGTCGCCGAGCACTTGCTCGGGCTGCCGCGCTCTTTCTGAGGACTCCGCCATGGCTAATACCAAACCGGTACTTGCGCTCGAAGGCATCACGGTGGTCTCGCTCGAACACGCGATCGCAGCCCCTCTGGCGACGCGTCATCTGGCCGATCTGGGGGCTCGCGTGATCAAGGTCGAGCGCCCTGGCAGCGGCGATTTTGCCCGCGCCTATGACGCCCGTGTCGATGGCCTTGCCTCGCATTTCGTCTGGGTTAACCGTTCGAAAGAAAGCCTTGCCCTTGACCTGAAGCAACCCGAGGCACAGGAGATTTTAATGAAGCTCCTGTCCGAGGCCGATGTGCTGGTGCAGAATCTCGCCCCCGGCGCGGCCGCCCGCCTGGGGCTGTCGTTCGAAGCGCTCGCGCCGAAAAACCCGAAGCTGATTGTGTGCGACATCTCAGGGTACGGCGAGGGCGGTCCGTATACCGAGAAGAAGGCCTATGACTTGCTGATTCAGAGCGAGGCGGGCTTCCTGTCGATCACCGGTACTCCCGAGGAGCAGGTCAAGTCCGGCATCTCGATCGCCGACATCGCGGCTGGTATGTATGCCTACACGAATATTCTCAGCGCGCTGATTGAACGTGGCAAAACCGGGCGTGGCCGCCGCATAGAGATTGCGATGATTGACGCGATGGTCGAGTGGATGGGCTTCCCGATGTACTACGCCTACGAGGGTCAGGAGCCGCCGCGGCGCACCGGTGCGTCCCACGCAACCATTTACCCCTATGGGCCGTTCCGCGCCGGCGACGGCCGCACCGTCATGCTCGGCGTGCAGAACGAGCGTGAGTGGGCTGTGTTCTGCGAAAAGTTGCTGGGCGACGCAGCACTCGCCACTGATGAAAGGTTTGCCAGCAACGCACGACGCACCGCCAACCGTGATGCCTTGAGCACACTGATCGAGCAGAGCTTCGCCAGTATCACCGCCGAAGAAGTCATGGCCCGCCTCGATGCAGCCGACATTGCCAATGCGAACGTCAGCTCGATGGGCGACATCTGGAGCCATCCACAACTCGAGGCGCGCAAGCGCTGGACGAGCGTGGATACGCCCGCAGGACCCGTGCCCGCGCTGCAACCGCCGGGAATGGGCGGTGATCATCCCGCCCGTATGGGCCCTGTGCCGGCACTGGGTGAGCATACCGCTGCGATTCTTCGCGAACTTGGCTACATAAACCGCGCCGATGAACTGGACGAAAGGAAGGTGGTGTGATGGCGATCCGAAATTTGAATCTTGGGCGCGCGCGAACCTTCCTCTTCGTTCCCGCTAACCGCTCCGAACGCGTTGCCAAGGCGTTGGCCAGCGGTACCGACGTGGTGGTCGTCGATCTCGAGGACGCGGTAGCACCTGCCGACAAGCCCGCCGCGCGCCTGGCCTTGCTGGCCTGGCTGGATGCCAACCCCGATGAGCGGGTCACCGTGAGGATCAACGCCGCAGACACGACGTGGCATGAAGATGACCTGGCGGCCTGTCGCCACACCGGCATCGCCGCCGTGATGCTGCCCAAGGCGGACAGCGCCGCGCAGGTCGAACACGTCCATGGCGCCAGCGGCAAACCGGTGCTGTGCATTATCGAAACCGTGAAGGGCATTGATGCGTTGGCGCATATCGCCGGTGCGCCGGGTTGCGCCCGTTTGATGTTCGGCAAGCTGGATCTGGCTGTCGAGCTCGATCTGATACCCGACGAGTCAGACCCTGAAGAGCTGGTGTTTCTACCATGGCGCGCAATGCTGGTGCTCGCGAGTAAACGGGCACGACTGCCTGCGCCGGTCGATGGGGTGTTCACCGCGATCGGTGACCAGCCAGGCTTGGCTCGGTACGCCGCGCGTGCGCGTCGTCACGGGTTCAGTGGCCAGTTGCTGATCCATCCCAGTCAGGTGACCGAGGCCGCTGCGGCATTCACGCCCTCGGCGCAGGATATCGATTGGGCACAGGCCGTTTGCCGCCTGGCTGACGCGGCCGGAGGCGGCGTGGTGGTTCTGGAGGGCCGCATGATCGATGCGCCGGTCATGGCGCGGGCGGCAAACATTCTCGCCTTGGCAGCCGAGTTTGGCCTCTGAGCTGTCGGCTCTTTTCCATTTTGGAACAGCTCTTCGTCCAATTCACAAATTCTTAAAACCTGCCCATCTCAATACTATCGAGGCGTGGAAACAGCAGCCGAATTTTACTTGCGGCGGTCATCCCCGCCTCAGGCCAAACGTTTCAAATGCAGGAGCATTACCCATGGAAAATAACGCAAACAAAAAAACGCCTGCCATGAGTGGAGCACGAACAGGAGTGCGCAGCGGAGCCGACTATATCGACTCTCTCAAAGACGGTCGCTCGGTCTGGATTGATGGCGAGCGCATCAAGGATGTGACGGTTGATCGCCGGTTCCGTGGCGCGGTCCAATCCATCGCCGATCTTTATGACATTCAGTGCGATCCAGCCTTGCAGGACAAGATGACCTTTGTCTCGCCGACTTCCGGTGCGCGCGTCGGGCGCTCGTTCATGCTGCCGCGCTCTGCCGAGGACCTGCGCCTGCGCCGGGACATGATGAAGACCTGGATGGACGCCGTGGGCGGCATGATGGGGCGCACCCCGGACTTCCTCAACGTGATGGTCAGCGCCCATGCCTCGGCCCATGAACTGTTTGCCGCCGGTGGCGCACAGTTCGGCCAGAACATCCTGAAATACCATGAGTTCATCCGCGAAAACGACCTGGCGCTGACCCACTCGCTGGTGTCGCCGGACATCGACAAGCGCCTGCAGATGTTCGAGCAGCCAGGCGATATGGTGATGCGCGTCGTGCGCGAATCCGATGCCGGCATCTATGTTTCCGGCGCGCGTTCGGTGGCTACCCTCGGCCCATTGGCCAACGAAGTATTGATCATGCCGGCGGCGGCGAAATTCCCGCTGGTGGCCGATGCCGAGGCCTATGCGGTCGGATTTGCCTGTCCCATCGACACCCCCGGGATGAAGATGATCTGCCGCCCCTCGTTCCCTACCACAGGCCGCTTTGCCAACGACCCGCTCTCGGCGCGGATGGATGAGATGGACGCCGTTCTGTGGTTTGACGAAGCGTTCATTCCGTGGGAACGCGTGTTCATGTACCGCAGCATCAAGGCCGTAGAGTCGGCGATGAAGTCGCCTTCCGGCCCCCATGGTTCACACCAGTCGGCCACGCGCTCGCTGGCGAAAATGGAGTTCCTGCTGGGCATTGCCTACAACCTGACGGAAGTGAACCACAGCCGTTTCCCCAACGTGATGGTTCAACTTTCCGAACTGGTGGCCTATGTGGAAACCCTGCGCGCCCTGATTCGCGTAGCCGAAATCGACTGCATTCCAGGCCCTGGCGGTACCGTTGTGCCTTATGAACAGCCGCTCAATGTGGTGCGTGCCCAGTACCCGGCAATGCATGCCCGGGCCCTGGAGATTCTCCAACTGCTCGGCGCCGGTAACGTGGTGGTTGCGCCAACAGTCGAGGACCTCCACAGCGAGAACGGTCCGGCCATCGAACGTTACTGCGCCGGCGCCGACATTCCCGCCGAACGCAAGATGCAGCTGTTGCGCCTGGCCTGGGATGCTTCCTGCTCGTCCTTCGCCGGACGGCAGAATCTCTACGAGAAGTTCTTCTCCGGCGACCCATGGCGCAATGCGCAGATGCGCGGCGAGCGCTATCCGGGTGCCCGCGAGGCGCAGGACCGGGTGTGGGCGTTCCTTGATCGTAATGGTGAGTGGGACCAGCGCATCAACGGCCAGTAATCCGAGGGTGCCGCAGCCGTTGTAATAGCCACGCTGCGGCAGCCGACATCGAATAATAATGTGCGGAGTTCCTTATGCCTCGTATTCACCTGCCAACCCCGGACGAAGAACCCGAAGCATTTGCAGTGCTCCGGGAAAAGCGCGGTCATGCCCCCAACGCGCAGATCTTTCGAACCCTGGCCATCTGCCCAGACATCCTCGAAGTGTTCATTCCCATGGCTGACGCCGTTCGCCAGGGCCAGGGCATCGATCCCAAATTGCGCGAGATGGCCATCGTGATGGCGTGCCAGACCATGGGCACGAATTACGAACACGATCCTCATTGGAATCGGGCCATCAAGGAAGGCGTCTCGAAGGAGCAAATGCTTGCGCTTTGGGATTTTGAAAAGAGCCCGCTGTTCTCCGAGCTCGAGAAGGCGGTCCTGCGCCTGGCACGGGATGCGACCCGGGCGCCAGCGCAGGTCAGTACCGGGGTCTGGGAAGATGTTTACCACCGACTCGGCCCAAAGCAGAGCGTCGCGCTGCTGTTCAATATTGGTTGGTACAACATGACCGGTCGGTTGACTGGCCCCCTCGAATTGAGCAACGAGGCCGATTTCACTCGGCTCTGAATAGACACCAGGAGACTTAACATGCCACTGCCCAAACCGGTCTACTACCCACCGTTCAACATCACCCGCTCGAGCCACGCGGTTATCACCTCGCGCGACCTGGAAGCCAGCCGCGATTTTTACGAGCAGGTGATTGGCCTGGTCCTGACCGAACGCGATGCCGATACCCTCTATTTCCGCGGTCTGGAGGAGGTCTGCCACCACAGCCTGGTGATCAAGCGCAAGAGCGACAACCATGAAGCCGAAGCGATCGGCTTTCGCGTTTACACCGAAGAGGAGCTGGATAAGGCGGAATACTTCTACCGCTCCAAAGGCCTGCCCGCGCGCTGGATCGAAGTGCCACACCAGGGTCGCACGCTACTGGTCAACGACCCTGCCGGAACCCCGGTGCAGCTCTGCGCCACCATGACCACCACGCCCCGTGTGTACACGCAATTCCAGGACTTCAAGGGCGGCGCGGCGATGCGCTTCGACCACTATCAGATCCAGGTTCCGAATGTGCAGGAACAGACCGACTTCTATGCAGAAATGGGTTTCCGCATTTCCGAATACATGGCGCTGGACGAGAAGTTGATTGCGACGTTCATGTTCCGCAAACCGGGCACCCAGGACATCGTTTTCCTGGAAAATCCGGGCCCGCGTTTGCATCACTTTGCCTACACCGTGTCCGATTCCCACAGCATCCTGCGCGCCTGCGATATCGCCGGCAATCTGGGCATGGGCGATGTGGTGGAGCGGGGGCCTGGCCGGCATGGCCCGGCGGGTGTGTTGTTCGTTTATCTGCGCGATCCCGATGGCCATCGCGTGGAGTTGTTCTGTGATCACTATCTGCTGATCGATATCGAGGTCGAGCCTGTCGCCTGGGATGTGCGCAAGCCCGGCTTGTCCTTGCGCTGGGGCCTGCCACCCCAGGAAGCCTGGTTCAACGAGACCACTGCGTTCAGCGGTATTGCGACCAAGGAGCTGGATCACGAACGCGGCCCTCTGGTGACGCTGGAAACCTACCTGGCGGACAAAGCCCGGGTCAGGGCCGCCAGCAACAAGTAGTAGCGCCGGGGGCCACTTCGGTGGCCCTTCGCAGCGCGGCGGTATCGATAACAAGAAGACTGGAGGCATTCAACATGACGACTCACACAGCAACCCAAACAGAGCCTGCCAAGGCTGGCCCAGCCTTCGACGGCCGAGCCTTGCGTGACGCTTTCGGCTCGTTCGCCACCGGCGTGACAATTGTCACCACCACCGGGCCAGGCGGCGTGGACATCGGTTTGACCGCCAACAGCTTTTCCTCGGTGTCCCTGGACCCGCCGATGGTGCTCTGGAGCCTGGCGCGGACCTCCTTGAACATGGATGCTTTTCGCAACAGCGGGCATTTCGCCGTGCATATCCTCTCGGCCGATCAGGAGGCACTGTCGGGGCGCTTTGCGAGCAAGGGCATAGACCGGTTCGAGGGGCTGGCGCTTGATCGGGGACCGGACGGTATTCCAATGCTCAAGGAGTGCATGGCCCGCTTCGCGTGCAAGCTGGCTTATCAATACGAGGGTGGCGATCACGTCATCTTTGTCGGCGAGATTGTCGATTTCAGCCATTCTGCGCGCAAACCCCTGGTCTTCCACGGCGGGCGCTATGGCATGTTGTTGCCTAAGCAACCCGTGACCTCGGTTGATGAGTTCAGCAACCTCACCCCCGATGATTTGTTGTATCAGGTGTCTAACGCCTACTTCCAGACCCGGCAGACCGTGATTGAAAAACTTGAATCCCGGCAGTGGACGGCAGAAGAATACGCGGTGCTCAGCATCATTGGTCGTGAGGACGGTCTGTGCGTACCGGAGATCGTTGCGCGCAGCGAAAAAGTTCGTGGTCAGGGGATTTCCTCGGCGATTGTGCAGCAGCTCATCGAGCGTGGATTGCTGCACGAGGTCGACTCAAGCGATAGACCCGTGGCTATCCGCCTGACCCCTGAAGGCCGTCTTGCGGTCCTGGAGCTGATCGCCATACGCAAATCGAGTGAGGCCGATGTTCAAGGCAATCTGGACCCGAGCGAAGTGCAGCTGTTGAAGCACCTGCTGGCAAGGCTCGCCGCATGAAAATCGCCCGCTATCAATCTGCTGCCGGCCCTGAGCGGCTCGGCATCGTTAGCTCCGTGTCGGGCCGTGAGCTGCTGGTTGATGTTGCCAAGGCTGCCGCCGCCCGGGGTGGTCCTGGTACGCCGACGTCAGTGATGGCCCTGATCGAGGGAGGCGCAGCGGCGATGGACGCCACGCGCGAGTTGCTCGCCTGGGCGGCAGAGCGCCAGGATCCCGTCTGGATGGATGACCCTGCTTGTGTTGAGTGGCTGACGCCTGTGCCAGCGAAGTCGATATTCTGCGCAGGCCGCAACTTTGGCCGGCACAAGCTGGAGTCGATGAAGGGCGATACCGCCAACGCCAGCAAGTTGCACAGCGACTTCCCCACCGGCTTCGTCAAGTTGGGGCGCACTCTGGTCCCCCACAAAAGCCAGGTGACGCGGCCCGACGATGTGCTCGATTTCGACTACGAAGTGGAGATCGCCCTGGTGTTGGGCAAGGCGATTGATGCGCGCAGCGACATCGATCCCGCCAGCGCGATCTTCGGCTACACCATTTTCAACGACCTGTCGGCGCGGGAATGGCAGCTTAGCGAGATGCAGAACGGCATGATCATGCTCGGGAAGAACTTCCCTGGCTTCGGCCCGATCGGCCCCTACATCCTTACCGCCGACTCCGTGCCGGACCCCACTGGCCTGGTGCTGTGGCTGAAGGTCAATGGCGAACTGCGCCAGCACTCCGACTGCCGTGACCTGATCTTTGGTTTCCCGGAAATGGTCGCGTTCTGGTCGCGTTTCGGCTTGGTCCCCGGCGACCTGATCAGCACCGGTACACCTGAAGGTGTGGCGCTGCACCACAAGCCCGATCCACGCCAGTGGTACCTCAAGCCTGGCGACCGGGTGGAAGCGGGCGTCGACGGTATCGGTGTGCTGGAAACCTTCATCGTCTGAGTAACCCATTCCCCATCACTTCTGGAGTGTTTTATGAAATTGTATTTTTTGCCCGGCGCCTGCCAGATCGGCATCCATGCCTTGCTCGCTGAAATTGGCAAGCCGTTCGAAATCGAGAAGGCAGCGCGTCCGGGAACGCCGGAGTTCGAGGCTTACACGCAGATCAATCCCAAGGGAAAAGTACCGGCGCTGATTCGCGATGACGGATCGCTGCTCACCGAGTTCCCGGTGATCGCGCTCTATCTCGCGCGCACGAACCCCGAAAGAGAGCTGATCCCGACGGATACCGAAGGCGAAATTCGTGTGTTGGAAATGCTCGAATATTTGGTATCTACCGTGCACATGCAAGGCTACACTCGCGCTCGCCGGCCGGAGAAATTCACGCCGAGCGAATCAGACCACGCGGCTGTAAGGGCGCAGGGCCTGAAAATATTCCAGGCCGGTCTCGACCGGGCAGAACGACAGATCAACGGCAAAAATTGGTTATTCGAGAAAATGACCATCGCGGACTTTGCACTTTTCTATCTCGAGCACTGGTGTGTGCTCAATGGAATCGGTTCGCTGGGTCCAGCTTGCCAGGCACACCACGACCGCCTGTGGTCGAAGGTCGAAATCCGTCGCGCCGTCGAGTCTGAACTCATCACCTGATTTCGAGCGCTGCACCATGGACATGCTGTTGAAGCTGAAGGCTTTCGTCGTGACCGCTGACACCGGTAACTTCTCTGCTGCCGCGCGCACCTTGCATACCTCGCCCTCCGTCATCATGAAGCGGGTCGACGAGCTCGAGTGGGATTTCAAGACGACCTTCTTCGATCGCTCGACCCGGCGCCTGACGCTGACCGACACGGGGCAGAGTTACCTTACCCATGCACGGCAGCTGCTGCGGTCCTACAGCGACATGGTCAGCGGAGCGATCCTCAACCCCGGCACCATCGAAGGGCCGATCAGAATCAAGGCCCCGGCCGTTCTGATCCGGCAGGGCCTGGGTGATCTGTTCATCCGTTACCGCGCGGAGCATCCGCTGGTCCAGCTGGAGATCATCGCGTCTGACCGGGGCGGCAATCCGGCGGAGGAGGGCTTCGATATCTCGGTCGGGATGGACCAGATGACCTATCCGGACGTCGTCGAGCAGGTCATCCGGCCTTTTCCGCGACTACTGTGCGCAGCGCCGGCCTATCTCGCTCGCTGTGAACCCTTGCTGCATCCCCGCGACTTGATCCATCACCCTTGCCTGACGTTTTCCCTGGCCGGGTCCATCTGGGGATTCAACTCGCCAGAGGGACGCATAGAGGTGGACGTGCGCCCAGTCCTCATCACCAATGACGAGGGCTACTTGTGCGCCGCCGCTCGCGATGGCCACGGGATTATTCAACTGGCACTGCCGATTGTTGCCGATGCGCTGCAGGCCGGGCAGCTGGTGCCTGTGCTGGAGGACTTCGCCCTGGTGGAACGCTGGGTGAAAATCATGGTGCCGACTGCCCGACTGGAACTGACGCGGGTAAAGCTGCTGTTCGACAGAATGGCGATGCACCTGACTGCCGCTCGTGACGAAGGATTGTTCCCCGAAAGTCATTGAAGCTTTGTTGCTTGCGTCATATCCATCCGCTCCCTCAATGCCTTCGGCGTTGACTCCTGCACCTGTGAACTGCCTCCGGTCCGGTGACGCTGCAATAGCGCACTGAGCTCACGCGTACGCCCAAATTTCCCGCCGCAATTCTTCCAATTAATACGCCAATCAGGCGGGTGCAGACGTGGGTGTTTGCTCCTCCCCCTGCAGAACAAGCGGCCTGACTGAACCATCAGTTTTCTGGCTGCGGTGCAGCGGGTTTTATCATTGTTCATGCCGAAAAGGGGCTGCATATACTCGGGCCAACACAGAAACACAGTCAGGGCTGAGGATAACAAATCAATCTCAAACCACGACTCTGTGTTGCCTGCACAACGATTCGCTCGTGCATGAACTCAAGCCGGTGCCACACATCATGGGAGGTATTTCTTGTGGGTCGCTGTGACTGGCCGATGTTCATGCAACTGGCCGATCAGCAACCGGAGTTCATGCGTCACACAATCTCTCTAGGTAGCAATAATGCAAATAATAAAAATAAGATTTGCAGCACCGCAAGACGTTCTGTACCGCCAAAGCATTCGATCCGTGGTGGTTGCGACCAGTCTGCTGGCTGCGGGCTCTTCACTGGCGGCACCGATTGACGTTGGCAATCCCGACATCAAGCTGCGCTGGGATAACACGGTCAAATACTCCGCCGGTATGCGTGTCGAGAACCCAGATGACAAGCTCATCCAGTTCGTTCCCCCTACGCGCACTAGCGGCGCTGGCCCTGCGGCACTTAACGGGGACGACGGCGATCGCAACTTCAAAAGCGGCCGACTCATTTCTAACCGACTCGATCTGCTGTCCGAGATGGACCTGGTCGTACACCAGGATTACGGTCTGCGTGTGAGCGGTGCGGCGTGGTATGACGACGTCTACAACCATAAGAATGACAACAACTCTCCGGCGACCAACAACTCGCTGTCGGTGCCATACAACGAATTCACCGATGACACCCGCGATCTGCACGGCCGAAAGGCTGAGCTCCTGGACGCCTTTGTCTTTGGTGGCGCGGACGTCGGCACAGCCCGCGTGAGCGGCCGTCTGGGCCAGCACACGGTGCTCTGGGGCGAGAGCTTGTTCTTCGGCGCCAACGCCATTGCCGGTACCCAGTCTCCAGTGGATGTGATCAAGGCGTCCTCGGTGCCAGGCTCCACCACCAAAGAAATCATCATGCCGGTGGGCCAATTCTCGGGCCAAATCCAGTTTTCACCAGTGCTGACCGTGATGGGTTACTACCAATACGATTGGGAAAAGACCCGCCTGCCTGCAGCCGGCAGTTACTTCTCGGTGAACGACTTCATTGGCGAGGGTGGTGAGCGTATTCGTGTCGCGCCCGGTGTGCCTGGTCTTGGTTTGTCACGCGGGCAAGATATCAAGGCCAGCGATGACGGCCAGTTTGGTCTTGGCTTGCGCTCTCAGTTGGGTGATTGGGAATTTGGCCTGTATGCGATCCGTTTCCACGCCAAGACGCCTGTGCTTTATTCCCATGCGGGGCGGACCAACGTTGTCGGTGCCGGGATCGGGACGTACCAGTGGGTTTATCCAGAGGACATCAAGGCGTTCGGTGTCAGTGCCACCACCACCGTGGACACGGTCAACTTCGCCGGCGAGCTCTCTGTGCGCCGCGACACGCCGCTGACCAGCCTGCCGGTGGAAGTTGGAAGTAAGGAGGCGGACAACAACAACCACGCGTTTTATGCCATCGGCAATACGGCCCATGCCAACGTGTCCATGATCTGGACTATGCCGCGTAACTTCCTGTCCGACGAACCTAGTTTCAGCATGGAAGTGGCCTATAACGAGCGGACCAGTTGCACTAGCAACTGTACTGCCATGGACCCAGGGTTGGATCGACACGCGGAAGCAGTGCGAGGGTTATTCTCAATACCGCAGCGCAACGTGATGGACGGCTTGGACCTTACGCCATCCTTCACCGTTGGATACAACCATGGCAAGTCACCCGTAGTGATCATGGGCCCCAACGATGGCGGGGACATGACCCTCACGCTTGCCGGCAACTATCTGAGCGTTTGGGATTTCTCGATGGCCTACACCCACTACTACGGCGGCGAAAACACCGCCACGTATTCGTCCATAGATCCCTCCGTAAACGGCACGTTCACCTTCGCTCAGACCTTGAAAGATCGTGATTTCGTTTCAGCGTCGCTGCGTCGCACCTTCTAAGGGAAAACAACATGACCATTTTCACTCGCATGACTTTGCTTGCCCTGGCGTGCGCCACTCTGGCGGCGCCGACTGTCCAGGCCGCTGTTTCGGCTGACGAAGCGGCCAAACTCAAGACCACCCTGACTCCGTTGGGCGCAGAGCGTGCCGGCAACAAGGATGGCACCATTCCGGCGTGGGACGGCGGTTATCCGGCCGATGCCTCGTACACCTCGCCGGCGATTCCCGACCTGTTCGCCAAGGACAAGCCGCTGCTGACCATCACAGCGCAGAACGCTGCGCAGTATGCGGACAAGTTGACCGAAGGCACGATGGGCCTGTTGAAACGGTTCCCGAACTTCAAGGTCCAGGTATTCCCGACCCGGCGGACCGCAGCGGCGCCACAATGGGTGTATGACAACACATTTGCCAACGCTACCCGGGCGACGATGGACCCAAGTGGCGAACTCGGTCCTTTCCCCAAGGGTGCCTTCGGCGGCACCCCGTTCCCAATCCCGAAGAACGGCGAAGAGGCGATCTGGAATCATCTGCTGAGATGGACGAGCCCTGGTTACCAAACAGCGCCTAGCCTGGCGCGCGTTACTCCTGAGGGCAAGGTAATCCCGGTTTCGCAGAACGTGGCCAAGAGCTCGTTTCCGTACTACGACCCGAACAGCAACCTGGAAAAATGGCAAACCGCTGGTTCCAACATCGTAGTGCGCCGTGTAGACACCTCTGGTCCGCCCATCCGCGCCGGAGAGATTCTCCTGCAGCGCGTCAACATCAATGACATCGAGTCCAAAACCTGGGTGTACCTGACCGGCCAGCGGCGTGTTCGTCGTCTACCACTGACCTGCTGCGACGTGCCCAGCCCGGTGGCAGGCGGCATCCTCAATTTCGACGAGGTCGAGGTGTACTCCTCTTCCATCGGCCGTTACGACTGGAAGCTGGTGGGCAAGAAAGAAATGTACGTGCCATACAACACCAACAGTTACCACCAGGCAGCGTCGCTCGACCAGCTCATGACAGCGCAGACCGTGAATCCTGATTTCGTGCGCTTCGAGCAGCATCGGGTGTGGGTGGTGGAGGGCACACTCAAGCAAGGTCAGCGTCATGTGGTCCCACGAGTGCGTGCGTATCTTGATGAAGACACCTGGATTGCTGCCGCGGGCGAGCGTTGGGACGCCCAGGGGCAACTCTGGAAGGTCACTTATAACTTGCCAACAGTGTTCCCAGGGGCGCCGGGCACCATCGTTGCAGGCTACATGTCCTACGACCTGATCGGCGGTGGCTACTTCGCGTCCGCTTATTTCCCTCGTGAACAACAAGTCAACCTTAAAGCCTCGTTGCCAGACCGGATCTTCACTCCCGAAGCCCTTGCTGGAGAAGGCGTGCGCTAAAAACTGTATCTCGCTTGAACAATGAATCTGATGAGATAACCGGTATGAATAACAATAACAACAATGAAGGCGTCGACGGGTCGCGTCGGGGGCTGCTGCTGCTGGGCATGGGCCTGGGTCTGCAAGTGCTGCTGGCCCCGACCATGGCGTCCACCACAGTGGCGTTTGCCTCGGCAGCCCTGAGCGGGCCGTTGCGCGAACCCGCGACTATGACCCCCCGGGCAGCACGCTCCGTGCTGACCCGGGTGGTTCTGGCCGGTGATCGGCTGGTGGCGATTGGCGAGCGCGGCCTGGTCGTGCTGTCTGACGACGGCGGGCACCAGTGGCGCCAGGCCCGCGTGCCGGTCAGCGTGACCCTGACTTCGGCGAGCTTCGCCGATGCTCGTCAAGGTTGGATCGCTGGTCACAGTGGTGTTGTGTTGCATACCTCCGACGGGGGCGAAAGCTGGTCGCTGCAGACCGATGGGGTGGCGCTTGCGAAGGCTGCCCTGGCCCAGGCCCAAGGCTTGCCGGTTGCCAATGAAGATCGCGAACGCCGCATCCAGGACGCCCAACGCATAGTGGATGACGGCGCGGACAAGCCCTTGCTGTCGATTTGCTTTGCCGACGCCCAGCGCGGAATGGTGGTGGGCGCCTTCGGTTTGGCGGCCACTACTGAGGACGGCGGCAAGACATGGACGCCTTGCCGGGATCACCTGCCCAATCCCATGAGCATGCATCTGTACGCGGTTACCCATCATGACAGGACCTGGGTGGTGGCTGGCGAGCAGGGTGTGCTGATGCACAGCAGCAACGATGGCGCCAGCTTCCAGTCCCTGGCTTCGCCTTCCGAGCGCACCTTGTTCACCGCCACGGCCACGCAAGAGGGTGGTTTTGTCTTCGCCGGTCTGTTGGGCGCGGCTTGCCGCATCGCGCCAGGCAGCACGGCCGTCAGCCCGATCGAGCTGTCGGCACCCTTGACGATCCTGTCCAGTGTGCAACTGCGCGATGGCCGGGTGATGCTGCTGGCGCAGGGCGGACGAGTCCTGGCCAGTCGCGACGGTGGTGCGCACTTCGCCGAGCAGCCGCTCGCGCGACGCGATCCTCTGACTTCACTGGTTGAAGCCGCAGACGGTGGTCTTGTTGCCACCAGCCTAGGCGGGGTTGCCCGGCTTGGCTGACGACATGCAATTCATTGATCCCGCGACGCGCCACAACAAGAGTCCAACGACATGACCACAGTGACACCTACCGAGACCGCGGCTTGCCGGCTCGAAGACTTTGACCCGCGCTCTGGCTCCCGGCTGGAACGTGCCGTGTTCAACCACCGCATACTGGTGCTGTTGCTGTGCGTGCTGGTCACGATCATGCTCGGCGTCAGCGCGTTGGGCCTGAAGCTCAATGCCAGCTTCGAAAAGACAATTCCAACTGCTCACCCGTACATCACCCACTACCTGGACCACAAGAAAGAGCTCACCGGCCTGGGTAACTCGGTCAAGATCGCGGTAGAAGCACGCAAGGGCGACATCTACAACGCGACCTATCTGGAAACGCTGCGCCAGATCAACGATGCCGTATTCATGTTGCAGGGCGTGGATCGCGCTTTCATGAAATCACTGTGGACGCCCAACGTGCGCTGGACCGCAGTGACCGAGGATGGCCTGGACGGCGGCCAAGTGATCCCTGCGCACTATGACGGCTCGCCTGCCAAACTCGAGGAGTTGCGCATGAACGTGCAGCGCTCGGGCGAAATCGGCCAGTTGGTTGCGGCCAACGGCGGTTCCACCGTCATCCAGGTGCCGCTGCTGGAGCACGATGCTTCCGGTACGCCGCTGGACTATGCGGCCCTGTCCGAGCAACTGGAGCAGCTGCGCACCAAGTACAGCAGCGACGATGTTGCGATTCACATCACCGGCTTTGCCAAGCTGTCCGGTGACCTCATGGATGGCATGCAGGAGGTGATCGGGTTCTTCTTCATCGCCCTGGTCATCTGTGCCGCGATGGTGTTCCTGTACAACCGCGACGTGATCAGTACCTCGCTGGTGGTGATTACCTCTGTGACCGGCGTGCTGTGGCAACTTGGCCTGCTGCCGCTGCTGGGGTATTCGTTGAACCCCTATACCATGCTGGTACCTTTTCTGATCTTCGCCATCGGTATCAGCCATGGTGCGCAGAAAATGAATGGCATCCTGCAGGACATCGGGCGCGGGACACATCGCTATGTGGCGGCCCGCTATACCTTCAGGCGCCTGTTCCTCGCTGGCCTCACCGCGCTGCTGGCTGACGCCGTAGGCTTCGCGGTGCTGCTGATGGTCGACATTCCGGTCATCCGCGAACTGGCCATCGCCGCCAGCTTGGGCGTGCTGGTGCTGGTGATTTCCAACCTGATCCTGCTGCCCGTGCTCTTGAGCTACGTGGGTGTCAGCCGTAAAGCAGCCGATAGGGCCGTGCGCCGGGAAGCGGCCAACGCGGCGGGGGAGAGCAGTGCCTTCTTCATCTGGCTGGTCAGCTTCACCGAGGGCCGACGCGCCACGCTGGCGATAGTCGTGGCGGCGGTTCTGGCGGTGGTGGGCGTTGCCGTCGGCACACAGCTGAAAGTCGGCGACCTCGACCCCGGGGCTCCGGAACTGCAAGCCGATTCGCGTTACAACCGCGACGTGAACTATCTGACTAAAAACTACGGTGCCAGCAATGACCTCTTTGCTGTCATGGTCAAGACGTCAGAAGGCAACTGCAGTCAGTACGATGTTCTGCGTCGGGTCGACCAGCTCGAATGGGAGCTGATGGACTTGCCCGGCGTCGAGTCCACCCAGTCGATTGCGCGGCTGCAACGGCGCCTGATGGTCGGCATGAACGAGGGCAGTCCGCTGTGGTACGACTTGCCGGGCAACCAGAACATGCTCAACACCATCACCGCCCGGGCACCGCGTGAACTGTACAACGAAGAATGCAACCTGCTGACGGTGTACGCCTACCTGCGTGACCACCGCGCCGAAACCCTGCAGCAGGTGGTCGACCTGGTCGAGCGCTTCGCCGCGAAAAACAATGACAAGGACGCTACCTTCCTGCTCGCGGCCGGCTCGGCGGGGATCGACGCCACCACCAACATCGTGGTGCACAAGGCTTGGTACCAGATGCTGTTCATGGTTTACGGGGCTGTGGCGCTGCTGTGCTTCATCACCTTCCGCTCCTGGCGGGCGGTGCTGGTGGCCATGCTGCCGCTGATGCTCACATCTATTTTGGCCGAGGCGCTAATGGTGGCCCTGGGAATGGGCGTGAAAGTTGCCACCCTGCCGGTGATTGCGCTGGGCGTGGGCATAGGCGTGGATTACGCGTTGTACGTGCTCAGCGTGACCCTGGCCCGCATGCGTGCCGGCGCCACGTTGAAACAAGCCTACGCCACGGCTTTGCAGTTCACCGGCCGGGTGGTGTTGCTAACCGGGGTGACCCTGGCGGCAGCGGTCGCGACCTGGCATTTCTCCAGCATCAAGTTCCAGGCTGACATGGGGCTGCTGCTTGCGTTCATGTTCTTGTGGAACATGCTCGGTGCGTTGGTACTGATACCGGCCTTGGCGCGCTTTCTGCTGCCCGGCGCTCGGGAAGGTTCAATTGTCGAGACGACCAATGCAGCGCCCCAGCCTGCAGCATCAGCTCCTATCCCTGCGGGTCAAACTGAAAAACTGGTATATGAGAGATGCCTGCCATGACGCATTTAATGAGCGCTCAGTTATCGGGCCGCGCCCAGGTCAACGTCACGGATGTCATTGAAGGCAGCCGATTCAACTCCTTCAGCTTGCAAGTAGCGGTGATCTGCTTTCTTGCGATCGTGTTTGACGGGATCGACAGTGCGCTGTTCGGCACGTTGCTTCCAGCCATCATGGCCGACATGAAAATGGGTCCTGCCGAGGCGGGGATCCTGGCAAGCGTCGGGCATATCGGGGCCGTGGGAGGCGCCATCATCTTTGGCATAGCGGCGGATGCCATCGGTCGCAAGAGGATGATGCTGATCGGCATGACCGTCTTTATCACCTTCACGGCAGCCTGCGGCCTAGCTCAGGGAGTCGCCGACTTCGCCATCTACCGCTTCATCGCTGGTTTCGGCCTGGCAGGTATCGTCCCGATTGCTGTGGCGCTGGTCTTCGAATATACGCCGGGCAAGTGGAAAGCTATGGTTTCTAGTGTGTCCTATACGGGCATCTCGGTGGGCGTGTTGTTATCTGCGTTGCTCTCGATGGCGTTTCTGGCCACCGTTGGATGGAGGGCGATATTGCTCGGAACCTTCCTTTGCATCGTTCTGGTGCCCGTCGCTTTTGTATGGCTGCCTGAATCGATGTCGATCCTGGTGACAAAGGGCAAAAGCGAAGGCATTCGCAGGATTTTGGTAAAAGCAGATCCGCAGTTTGTTTGCGCCGACAACGACGAATACGTACTGAACGAGCCACTGGCTGCCAAGGTGCCGCTCAAAAGTCTGTTTCAAGGTGGCTACGGGCGCAACACGGTGTTTCTGGGTATTGGCATGCTCTGCATCATGATGATTGCGGTCACCCTGACCACCTGGATCGCGCAACTGATGGTTCAACGCGGGTACTCGCTGACCACCGGTGTGTCGTTCATCCTGGTGTTCACCTGCAGCAACTTTATCTCGACGCCCTTGGCCGGATGGATGGCCGACAGAATGGGATACAGAAAAGTGTTCGCCACTTACATGCCCGTTCTATTTGTTTCGATATCACTGATTGGCGTGATCCAGGACCCGGTTGGCGCATTGATCTGTATGTTTTTTGCCGGATTCGCCGCAATGGGCGCCACCTGCATCTTATTACCCTATGTCGGGTCGCTGTATCCCTTGAGTTTTCGTTCATCGGCGATGGGCGTGATTTACGCCATTGGCCGGGTAGGGCCGATCATTGGCCCTGCAATTGCCGGTTTCATGTTGGCCGCAGGCATCAGTGTTCCGGTCATCCTGATTTGCATGGCCGCGCCGAGTTTGGTAGCCCTCGTTGCTTTTCTGCTGGTGAAAGAGGCGCCTTTACAGACTGTTCAGCAGTAATAAATTTTGCATTTTTTGAGATGGGCTTGTTCTCGTTGCTTGCATAACGCAGCTTCGGACACGGCTGTTTCGAATTAGATGTATGAAGCATTAAAAGTTTTACCCCAGTGTTTAACTAACTTGCAGTACCAACTGAAAACAGAGGAAATAACATGGATCGCTACATCAACAGATTGTTCCACGTATGCATCACCGTTGCCGATATCGAAGCCGCACTTGAGTTTTATTGCAATGTTCTCGGGCTTGAGTCAATCGGAAAACTGCGTGGCGAAAGAGCGCCCGGCGAAATCCTTGGCTTCCCGGGTCAAATCATCGAAATCCATGCGGACCACCTCGTCGGCAAGGAAAAGGAAAACGCCACCGTCATCGATCTGATCGAGTTCGTTGAGCCAAAGACCGTCGTCAGCACCACCCCATCTGCACCGCTGAACCACGCCGGCATCAACCGCATGGCTTTTGGTGTGGACAACACCGATGCCATCTATGAGAAGCTGAAAGCTCGTGGCGACATCGTTTTCCTTTGCGAGCCACAAACGGTGATTGCTCCAACGGGCGGCAAATTCAAGATCCTGACCTTCAAAGACCCCTTCGACAACGTCCTGGAAGTCATTGAATACTGCAAGTAATAGGTCGTTTGTTTCGAAATGCCAGTTGGTTGCGACTTTACTTACCCTGGCAAAACGGAGAGTTTTAAATGAGTGTTACACAAGATAAATCCGAAATTATTGACGTCATCAACCTCTATGGCGTCGCGCTCGACGCCCACGCCTGGGATTTGCTGGACGAGGTGTTTACCGAAGATGCCCACGCTGACTTCGGTCCAGCTGGCGCTGTCTGGAAGTCGGTGGGTGCGTTGAAGTTCGCATTCAAGGATTTCCACGAAACCCTGACCAATCACATGCACACGATGACCGGTTCCTGCGTTCACGTGGATGGCAACACCGCCTATGCACTGACCTATGGCGATTGGCTGCTTTCCCGCGATTCAGCTGTCGGCGGTCCTGACTGGGTTGGCCGTGGCTGGTACGACGATGTATTGGTCCGCACCGACAAGGGCTGGCGCATCAGCAATCGTGTCTGCCGATTGATTTCCTGGACGGGCAATCCGAATGTGCCTGAGCCGGCTTATGAACAGCACCCGGTGATGACGACCCACACGCTGCGCAGTCATCGTGAAGACGGCAAAGTCCGATTCTTCGAAGCCATCGCCAAAAAGTAATAACTGAATAGTGACTACGGGTCCACTTCCGATTTTCGGACGGGAGTGGTCTGGGGTTTCTTTTGCCCGAATTTCCATTGTGTTGTTTTCGATTAGAGCAACTTTTCATATTGGAAGCTGAAAAATGAATGACCAGACGGTTATCTGGACAGTGGGTATCAATTGTCCTGCAGAAGACGAAGACAAGTTCAATATCTGGTATGACGAAGTACATGTGCCCATGTTGTTGCAGGGCGATTGTGTCAGGAAAGTCACCCGCTTCAAGCTGGCCGAAGAGACCTATCACGTCGGCACAACCACTCAGCCTTGCCCGACTTACCTGACGATTTATGAGTTCGACAATCAGGCCAAGTTTGAAGCCTGGATGAACAGCCCGGCGCGCACGGAAGCAGGAGAAGATAAAACCAAGACCTGGGGCGACAAAATCTATGACGTCCAATGGGCCACACGCTACAACCTCACCAATGCCTGGAATGGTTAATTAACGGACGGTAACTAGTTATGAGCGCATTAGTAAAAAAACTTCTTCATGTTTGCATCACCGTTCCGGACGTCGATCAGGCGCTGAAGTTTTACCGTGATGTGCTGGGCTTCGTGTCCACCTTTGAAACAAGGACCGACGAAGCGGACGGGCCTCTGCTGGGTTTTGCCGAAGATGAAATCAGTATCTATGCGCACCACATCCTCACGGCAGGCGCAGATGCAAAACACGCCACTGAAATCAATCTGATCGAATACACCAAGCCCGCCACCATCGTCGGTGATGGTCCTTACGAGCTAATGAACCAGGTGGGCATTACCCGTCTGGCGCTGCTTGTTGAAAACACCCGTGAGGCATTTGAAAAGATCAGTGCCTATGAAGGTGTCGAAGTCGTTTGTGAGCCGAAAGACATCATCATCCGCAAACCTGGCGGGAATCTTACGATGACCTGGTTCAGCTTCAAGGATCCCTACGGCGTGTTCATCACCATTGCCGAGCCGCCAAAGGCCTGAGCAAGGTCTGCTTCAACGTTGCGGTTCAGCTGCGGATTGCCTCATTCCAGTTCAATAGATTCCAGGAGATAACATGCAGATCGAAGTTCTGGTCGATGTAAAGACGACCATCGGCGAGGGTCCTGTATGGGACGTGCAGGAGCAGCGCTTGTACTGGATCGACGTGGTCGGCGGTCGCGTCTTTCGCTGTACCGCTGACGGCCGCGAGGTTCGTACGTGGGAAATGCCCGACACCATCGGGTCCATGGCGCTGCGTCGCGATGGCGGGGCAATCGTTTCGCTGGGCTCGGGGTTTCACTTCCTCGACTTCGACACGGGCGAGACGCAGTTGATCGTCAACCCCGAGGCTGACAAACCGCACAACCGCCTGAACGATGGCAAGGTCGATGCCCGTGGGCGCTTTATCGTCGGCAGCATGGACACCCGCGAGGGTTTTGCCGACGGTACCCTGTTTCGCGTCGATCCCGACTTGTCGGTGCACACACTCGACTCGGGCTTTGCGATTTCCAATGGGCCGTGCTGGAGTCCGGACGGGTCGACGTTCTATTTCTCGGACACCTTCTCGGGTGAAATCTGGGCGTATGACTATGACCTGGAGACCGGCACGATCGCCAACCGTCGCACCTTTACCAAAGCAGGTTTCACCCCGACGACTGCGACCGACGGCTCGACGGTCGACGCCGAAGGGTTCCTCTGGAACGCCCAGGTCTACGCGGGCAAGCTGTGCCGCTTCGCGCCTGACGGCAGCCTGGATCGCGTCATCGAGATGCCGGTGAAAAAGGTCACTAGCGTCAACTTCGGCGGGCCGGACCTGGATACGCTGTTTGTCACCTCCATGGCCAAGCCGCCGTTGCCGCGCTATCCGGGTGACAACCAGATGCGCGGCAGTCTGTTCGCCATCCGTGGCCTGGGGGTGAAAGGGCTACCGGAATCGCGCTTTGGTGGCTGATCGGGTTAGCGCCGAACGAGATTCGGCGCGCCTTTGAAAGTGTAGTTTCTACAGGTACAGGATCGCTGCGATGGCCGAGTTCAAAGACAAGGTAGTGCTGATTTCCGGAACCGGCGGGCGTATGGGGCGAATAGCTGCCCAGATGTTTGCCAGGGAAGGCGCGAGGGTGCTCGGCTGCGATATTGCAATCCAGCGATCTGAAGAAACCTGCAGGCTGGTGAGGGAGGAGGGTGGTGAGATTTTTTCGCTGGAGCCTCTCGATCTGGCCAACCCTATGGATGCGCAGCGATGGGTGAATGAAGCCATATCGCGCTGGGGGCGAATCGATGTCCTTTATAACAACGCCGCGGGCGTCAGCATTGCGCCTTTCGCAAACGCCTCGATTGAGCATTGGAACTACACGATTCGCAATGAGCTGACGATCGCCTATGTGGCCGCTCGCGCGGTTTGGCCGCAGATGCTGACACAGAAAAAAGGTGTGGTAGTTAACGTGGCATCGATTGCCGGCCATCTCGAGCTTTCGGCTTTCCTGCCGTTGCGCATGGCGTGGCTAACGCAGGGGTACTGGCGCTTACACGCATGCTTGCCGCCGAAGGCGCACCCCATGGCATTCGTTCGGTGAGTATCAGTCCAGGGCTGATTGCCAATCCGGACGCGCTTCCCTCTCCACTACTGGATGAGTATGGCTTACCGTCAGCGCGACCACTGTGGCGGCATGCGGCACTTGGCCGGCCGGCCCGAGCGGAAGAGATTGTCGAAACCGCTCTGTTTCTTGCATCCAACCGAGCGTCCTACATCACCGGCACTGACGTCGCGGTAGATGGTGGAATGTCCAGCATCATCTGGAGATCTGAGGCATGAGCAGTTACACGCGGGACTTTTCACACGAATCTGTAGACGCTAGAGGTGAAGAAGCTATGCACACCCATAAAAATCGCGTCGCCGTAATTTCCGGTGCCGCAAAAGGCATTGGCCAGGAACTGGCGGTTCAACTCGCGCAGCGCGGTGCCGTGTTGGCGCTGCTGGATATTGCCGATCTTTCGCAGACCTGCGATATGATCGAGAAGGCCGGTGGCAAGGCCATCGCCATTCATTGTGATGTCAGTAACGAACAAGACTGGATCGCTGCTGGCGCGGTCGTGAAGCAGGAATATGGTCGCTGCGACATCCTGGTGAACAATGCCGGGATCTACCCCAATGTGCATTTCGATGACATGGACTACAAAACCTGGCGGCGGACGTTTGAAATTAATCTGGACAGCATGTTTTTAAGCGCGAAAGTCTTCGTGCCGATGATGCGAGAGAATCATTGGGGCCGTATCGTCAATGTCTCTTCGACATCGATCGTCACCAACGCCGTAGGTGTCAGCCATTACATGGCAAGCAAGATGGGCATCATCGGATTTACCCGAGGGCTTGCCAACGACTTGGGCAAGGACTTTATTACCGTCAATGCCCTCGCGCCAGCACTGACCGCGACACCGGGCACCAGTCATTTACCCGATGTGGTACGCGATAAAGTTGTCAATCAACAGGCTTTTAATAGAATGGCAGTGCCGCATGATATCGTCGGGCCGATCCTGTTTCTGACCAGTGAGGACGCGCAGTTCATGACCGGTCAGTTGCTCGCCGTCGATGGCGGCATGATGAAAACCAGTTAAACGAAAAGTAGCCTGCCGCGCCATTTTCCGGCCCCGGGAGGCGCAAGGGGCAGCACAGGTTCTACACCTCCCGTCTCCACTTGAGCTGTCCGTTTCATGCGTTCGGACACCGAGGTCTAGGCCGTCTACCTCTATCCAGCTCGGCGCACTGTGTAGGGCTGGCAAGCCATTCCCGATATGGATAGAGTACGAACCTTCTATAAATCGCTGATTCCGCTCAGTAAGAAATAATAAGAGACGATCCAGCGCATGATGCTCCCGAAGTTGATGCACATCCGCATGTTTGTTGCCGTGTACGAGGAAGGCTCATTCACCGTAGCCGCCAGCCGCGAAGGGTTGGGGCAGTCCGGCGTGTCTGCGCATGTGCGGCAGCTGGAGACTCAATTGGGCGTGCGGCTTTTTGCCCGGGACCGCGCGATTATTCCCACTCCAGCTGGCCATGCCTATTACCAGCAATGTGTGCAGTTGCTGCGTCTGCATGAAAGCGCCTGCAACGCCGTCGGCCACCGCGCAGAGCCGTCGGGCGGCTCACTTCGCATAGGCATGATTCCAACAATGACCCGCTCGGTGTTCAGCCGGGCTCTCCAGGCTTTCGAAGCGGCTTACCCCAAAGTTTCCGTGCAGCTTACCGAAGGTGCCGGCAGCGTGATTGCGACCGCGGTACGCCGGGGAATGCTGGATTTCGCCATCACGCAGCGAATGTCATACGAAGGTGGTGGCGCTCTCGGGTTGAGCACCTCGTTGTTCACAAGAACACCAGCGTTCCTTGTTTCCTCACCAAATTCTGGCTTGCCGCACTGCGAGCCAGTTCGCCTAAGCGACATCAAGGACTTGCACCTGGTTCTGCCCATCGGACGACGGCCGCTGCTGGAACAGTACCTGATCGATCACAAGGTTGAGGTCGTACAACGGCTCAACTGGTTCGAGTCCATGCTGGGTGCCATGGATCTGGTGCGTTCCAGCCACTGGTCGGCGATCATTTCCGGAATATTCATTGCCGATGATTTGCGGCGTCGACGCTTCACGCTCAACCCGCTGTCCGATCCGATTCTCTGGGACGATCTGCTGCTGGTGGAGCCTGCGCGCAAGCCCTTGTCAGTGGTTGCCGAGATCTTCATCGAGCTTTTGAGAAAGGCCACCGAGGATATCAACGCGATCCCGATTCGTATCGCCCATGGCGAACAGCCGTCAGGCGTCGACCCGTCGTCCGCCTTCAATGAGATATCGCGCCATGAATGACTCGCTGCCCGGTCTGCGGGAGATGCAAATGTTCGTGGCGGTGTACGAGACACGATCGTTCACCGCAGCCGCGACACGTGAGTTCGCTACTCAGTCTGGCATTTCCCAGCATGTGAAGCAGATCGAAGAGATGCTCGGCGTGCAGCTGTTCGATCGGCAGAAAGGTGTGGAGCCTACCGAGGCGGGCACCTTGTTTTACCAGCATTGCCTGGAAGTACTGGCGGCCAATTCAAAAGCCGTGCTGGCGCTGGAAAGCTTTGAGCAGGGCCTCGCCGGCGAAGTCCGGTTCGGGGTAACGCCGACACTGGCGACCTATCAGCTCGCGCCGGCCTATCTGCGCCTGATGTCGCAAAACCCCAACGCCTCTATCGCTGTGATCGACGCACCCAGCAACATGCTGATCGACATGGTCCGGGCCGGCGAACTCGACTTTGCAATCATTCCCTCGATTTCGCAGCCACCAGTGGATCTGGCCACGACCGTGTTTGCCGCCACACCAGCGTTTCTGGTCTCGTCAATGACCCATGGCAGTGGCTTCGAGCATGGCGAGTTCATTGAACTCGACGAGCTGACGGGCTTCAAGTTGCTGGCACCTGACAGTCGCGAGTATGCGCAGTGGATCGGTTCGCAGCTGGACGCGCTTTCAGGGCCGGGCCCTTGTTATCAGCTCGACGCTGTGCTGGCCACGCTCGACCTGATCAGGCAAAGCGAGTGGATGGCGATTCTTCCCGGTCTGCTATTCGTTCACGACTTCAGTGCAGACCCATCGGAGCGGGACTTCAGGCTCAACCCCTTTTCCGGTGCCGGCTTGACGCTGGAGCTCCTGCTGGTGCAGCCGACGCGGTCGACGCCTTCAGAACTGATGTTGACGGCGATCAGCGCAATCCAACAGGTCACCCAGGAGCACATCAAGCTGCTGGGCAGTTTTCAGTCAGGCAACCAGCAGGCCGTTCGCAGGCTGCAATGAAAAAGGGGTCCAGAGGGGCGTCGCCCCCCTGGCGGTCGCGGTCAGGCGTCTGCGAGTGATTTATCTGCCATCGGATTGCCGGAAAAACCGGCTACCTTGCGCAGTACCCGATCAGTCCCGTCACGCGGGCTGCCGGAAGCATCCGGATGGTCGTCAAACCAGTTGCCCCTCGGATAGCGGTACATCAAGTCGACCATCAGACGACGCTCGGCGATCAGCCAGACATCGTCGCGACGTTCAAATCGGTCAAAGTACCGCGCCCACAATTTAACCGTATCGCCTTTCCAGTGATGCCGCTCCGAGGCGGCGTGATCAGCTTGCAGGTAGGTTTCGACATAGGCGATCTCGGGGCCATCGAATTCCACCAGGCTGTTGCCGAGGAAATGCTGGGTGCGGTCGAATCGTGGCATTTCGTCAGTCAGGAACTGAAAGAATCCCTCAGCCCCTCCTACGTGCAGGCTTTCCGGAAAATGGATGTAGGCATCCTTGTGGAAGGCGCCGCGTACCAGTGACATGTCGATTCGGTCCAGGCCACGGCAGTAGCGCAGCAGGACATCGTGGATTTCGGTGCGCGCGGCAAGTTCTTCAAGGGTCATGTTTATCTCCTGTACTCATTGTTATTGGACTTGGGGCTTTCGACTCGCGGCTTCTTGCTGAACGACGCGATGGGCTATCGGATCAATGTTCGGTTTTGCTCAAGTGAGACCGGGCAGTGTTACCCGCCCTTCGCCGGCACGATGGGCAGCTGGATAAAGCCCGCGCGATGGGGCCCGGTGTAGATCGTGTTTCGTGCGCCGTCGTGGTAGTCGCTGTCATAGCCGTGGCGGGGGCCGTGGTCGACGCCGTCGAAGGGCTGGATATCCACGCGCAGGCGGTAGCCCTTGCGGATCAACGCTGTGTTGGGAATGATCTCGATTTCAACCGGCACCACTTCGTTGTTTTCAAGCGGTGCGTAGTCGGCTTTGAGGTGGGTGTGCTTGACCGTGTATGGGGTCGAGCGCGTTGTATCGATCCTGCGGTGCGACGCCTTCAGCCAGCCCTTGGCCAGCGGGTAGTTGGGCACGTTCATGCCCATGGTGGTCGGGCCGGCGTAATCGACCTCGCGGCCGGTCTCATCGAGTACCCGCAGGCTGACATAGATGTCCATGTCCTCACTGGTGGAGGACACCCACAGCCTGGCCTTGCCATAACCGGCGAACACCATGTCCTCTGTCATCGGATCACTGATGAACGAAATGCCGGTTTTCCAGATTTCCAGGACCGATGGCGGCTTGACGGGCAGGAAGCAGGGCGGCATGCCCGTGCGCAGCGCCAACGGGATTTCTGCAGAGTAATCCGCCTGGCCATCGACAGTCGGCGGTGTCAGCGACAGGCGCAGGAAGTCATCGCGATACTCGTCGCCCTGCCAGCCCGATGGCCTGGCGTCGAAGTACCATCGAGGGTAGGTCGTCCTTGCAATCGGCCATTCCTGTTCTTCCTGAATCCAGGAGGCACCATTGCCGCTGCGGATCTCCAGGCGTACCGGCGGCGCGTCCATGATGCCGTTGTCAACGCCTTTCAACCAATGGTCGAAAAACGCCCGGTGATCGGCGATAGCGGTTCGCGAATAGGCCTTGGTGAACCAGTCTTCCCAGAAGTCGATCTTTTTCGACACCGTGTCCGTAGCGAGATAAGCCTCGCTGCTGCCCAGTTGATGGAAGTGCGCCATGTGGGTTGTGCAGGCAATGGCCCAGAGCGGCACCTTGACCTTGCTCATGTCAGGACTCATCAGGATCGTCGATCTTGGACCGAACGCCACGTTGGTGTCGGAGTCCCTGAACGTGGCGTCTTTGAGCATCCCGATGAAGTCGACGGCATTGGGTTCACCGCACACGGCCGCCAGCACGCCGGCCTTGTACCAGTGGCTGAAAAACTCTTCGTTGAGGATGCCGCCGGTATAGGCAACCTCATCGTACAGATCAACATCGGTGCCGATGGCGATCATGGCTTTCAGATGCCGCGGTTCAAGGCTTGCCGCGGCGTGTTGGCTCATGGCGTAGTACGACATGCCCCACAGCCCGACGTTGCCGTTGGACCAGGGTTGCACACCCGCCCAGTCAATTGCATCGCGAAACGCTTCGGCGGTCTCAATGCCAAATGGCGCGAGTGTTCCCGGGTTCTTGCCTGAGCCCGGGCCATCGACACGCACCAGCACGTAGTCGTGGGGCACCCAATCCACGGTGTTGGCGGTTTCGTGGTTCTCGAATACTTGCCCTTCAGGATTGCCGTGGAAGTAGCGTTCCTCCATCTCTTCATGGGCATCGAAGCCGGCATCGTCCGCGATCGAGTGATGGTAGAACGCGCGGCCATAGGGACCGCAGTTCATGATGACGGGGAACTTGCCCTCCCTGGCCGGGCGGAACACATCGGCGTACACGTGCAGACCGTTTTGCAGGGGGATTTTGACGTCCTTGAAACGCTGAATGCCGAGGATATTGCGCCGCACTTCGTTGCGTGCAGTCGCCGCATGACAGAGCTGGCGAGGTGTGCGATCGGTGAAGACCCCGGCTGCCGAAAGCTCGGCGAGCAGGGTGGCGATCAAGGGGTCTTGCTCGAACTCGAGGACGGGATCCAGGGCAAGGCCGGCAAAAGAGATGTCGTGGCGCAAATTGATGCGGTATTGGCCAATGACTTCGTGGGCTGCGGGGTCGATCCAGATGCCGCCGTCCAGGTTGCCATCGCGGTCAAGCGAGCACAGCAAGCGTGCAATGTTGGTCAGCCCCGCGTCGAGCAGCTTGTGGATGTTGCCGTCCACGCGACTGACAATTTCTGCGAGGTTGATGCGGGGTGCGCCGATTGCAGAGCCGACTGATGTGTTTCCGACCAGGAAGGCAATCCGTTCGCCTTTGCGGTAATGGAACTCACCCTTTTCGTTCGTCAGCCCACTGAGGGTAGGGGTCTGATATCTGAGGCCAGCCACCGGCCCGGAAAAAATGCCTGTTTGCAGCGTGCTAAATTTCTTGCCGGTGTTTTCAACCGGCAGCGGATGGGCGTGAGTAAACGTCTGCGGGGTATCGCTCATGAAGAGGTCCTCTTGTGGTGCAGATCTTGGTCCTGCTCAGTGCAGCGAGGCGAGTGTAGGTCTTAAAAATTATAAACTCAACACGTGTTGAGTTATTCGGTGTAACCTTTATCCATCGCAAAACAACGAAGAACAGGAAGCGTCGGTGCCATGAAAAACACAGAAGAACCAGGCTCCGCGGCAACCCGGGAAATCAGGACGGGGCGGCGTAAAGGCTCGGGCAGCAGTCGGCAGGCAGTGCTGGATGCTGCGCGTGCCCGTTTCGCCAGCGATGGATTTGCGGCGACCACGATGCGGCGCGTGGCAGCCGATGCCGGCGTTGACGTGTCCATGGTGATGCAGTTTTTTCGCTCGAAAGACGAGCTGTTTGCGGCGGTGATGAATATCCCGGAGTCGGCCCTGGAAAAGCTGGGCGCAGTTTTCGAGGGCACGGACAACCAGTTGGGAGAGCGGGTCGTTCGCGCTTTTCTGCAGGCGTGGGAGGGGGCGCCCGAGGAGTCGGAGCCGCTCATGGCAATGCTCAGGAATGCGATGGTCAACGAGCAGGCGCGTCAACATCTGCGGGACTACATCGAGTCCAGGTTGATGACGGGGGGCAGTGAATCCCTTGGGCCGGACGCGCGCCTGCGGGCGGGGCTGGCGTTATCCATGCTTGTGGGGCTGGTGACCGGGCGACTGATCATAGGCGTGCCGGTGCTGGCCGCGGCAGACAGGGAGACCCTGGTGGCGATGCTCGCGCCGGCGATCCAGCACACGCTGTTGCCGGGCAACAGCGGTGCGACTGGCACTGGTTGAGCCGCGGGTGTCCATCTCATTGTAAGGTGGACACCATCGTTGCCGATGGACTCGTCTAGGGAACGATAGGCAGTTGCAGGTAGCTGGGGTGCTCCGGCCCGGTGTAGATCCGGTTCACGGCATCGACGTGATAGCTCTTGTCATAGGCACGAACCGGTACCCCCGCTGGCGCGTAGGGCTGGATATCCACCAGTAGGCGGCAGCCTTTGCGGATCATCGCGGTGCTGGGGTTGAGCCCGACTTCGACCGGCACGATTTCTCCCTTCTGCAGTGGGGCGCAGTCCTTCTCCAGATGGGTATGCACCGGCCAGTATTCGGTCGAGCGTTCGGCATCGAGCTGGCGCCGCGACACTTTCAACAGGCCATGGCCCACCGGGTGAATGTGCACCGGGTCCACCGGAAGCACCACGGATTCGTAGCGTATCTCCCGGTCTTGCTCGTCCAAGACGCGCAGGGACACAAAGACATCCATGTCCGCACTGGTCGATTCCACCCACAGGCCGACCTTCATGTAGCCGGCGAGCACCATGTCTTCGTTCATCGGCTCACTGACAAAGGAGATACCCGTCGACCAGCGCGGCGTGCCGTCACTGGAGCCCGCGGGCGCAAGAGTGGGAGTACCGAGATCGAGATGGGCATCATACCCGGCGCTGCCTTGCTCGGCCGGCAAGGTTTCGCTGATGCGCAGCATGTCCGGGCGGCGCTCATCGTTTTGCCAGTCCGAAGGCCGGGCATCAAGGTACCAGCGGCGGTATTTGGTGCGCGCAATCGGCCATTCGTTTTCATGCAGGACGAAGTGGGCGCCGTTGCCGGTGCGAACCTGTACCCGCACCAGGGCCTCGTCCTGCACACCGTTATCGATGCCCTTGAGCCAGTAGTCGAAGTAGCGCATGTGTTCGGCGATCGACTTGTTGCTGTAGGAGCCCGGGAACCAGGCATCGGTGAAGTCGAACTTGCGCGCCTTGGAAGCGGTGGAACGGATGTAGGTTTCGCTGCTTCCCAATTGATGGATTATGGCGCCCACCTGCGGGCCGACGATCCACACCGGAGCCGTGGCCTTGCTCATGTCCGGGATCATGAAAATGCTGCCGCGTGGGCCATAGGCCTCGGGATCGTTGAACGGGGTGGCCAATACGCGGGCCATCCAGGGAGTTTCAGGACGGTCACCGCAGTGGTTATTACCGGACCAGACCTTATGCCACCAATTCCAGAAACCGGCACCGAAGATGCCGCCTCCGTACAGCGCTTCGTTGTAGATGTCGGCATCGGTGCCTTGCGCAATCATCGCCTTGAGGTGCGAGGGCTGCAGGCTGGCCACGCTGTGCTGGGCCATGGCCAGGTAAGACATGCCCCACAGACCGACATTGCCGTTGGACCAGGCTTGAGTGCCTGCCCATTCAATGGCGTCGTGGTAGTCCTCGGCTTCCTGCACGCTGAAAGGCGCCTGCAGGCCCGGGCTCTTGCACACGCCACGCGCGTCGACGCGGATACACACATAGCCTTCCGGCACCCAAACCGAAGTGTCTACGGTCTCGTGGTTTTCATACTGGGCGCCATCCGGATTGCCGGAGAAATAGCGATCCTCCATTTCCTCCTTGCGCACGGCGTCGGCGTCGTTGCAAATGCAGTCGTGATAAAAGCTCTTGCCGTAGAAACCCTTGCTCATCACCACCGGGTATTGGCCCGGGTCAGCCGGACGGAAGACGTCGGCGCAGACGTAGGAGCCATCGCGTAGTGGAATGCGCACATCCGTCATCTTGATGATGCCGCGGATATTGCGCCGCAACTCGTTACGGCTGGTGGCGGCATCGCACAAAGTGCGTGGCGTTTTCGCGGTGAACACACCGGGTGTGGTGTTCAGACTTTTGAGAATCAGGAGGAGGGTGGGATCGTTGGCAAAGTCGCCCGCGCCGCCTTGGCCCATCGGCATCACAGGCGGGCTGAAGTTGATCGGTGCCGAGCCGATGAGTTCATGCACCACGGGTGCAATCTTCACCCCCGACTCGATGCTGCCTTCCTGATCCAAGGTATGGACGAATCGCGCCAGGTTGGTTACCGACGGGTCCAGCAGCTTGTCGATCTTGCCGTCCACGCGGTTGGCGAGTTGCGCCAGGTTCAAGCGCGGCGCGGCCTCTATGGCGCCCAAAACGATGCCACCGATCAAAAAGGTAATGGCCTCATCAGCCCGGTACTGGAATTCGCCCTTGTCCGTGGTCACACCGGAAAGTGTCGGCGTCTGGTATTTCAGCCCGGCAATCGGGCCGGCAAAAACACCGGTCAAAACAGGGCTGAGGGAGTGTGCTGGAGATTTGTTCATGGATATGTCCTGAATCGTAAGCATGGGTCGGCTCGGCGCGTTCGCAGCTGCAAGCGGCGCCGAGTCGGTCTATCAATCTGCCGCCGGGCTGGGCCCTGGGCTCTGTTAATCCGCCATAATCGGCAGTTGCAGGTAAGAGGCGTACTGTCCGCCGGTGTGAATCACGTGCTGCCCGCTGTTGGCGCCAAAGTATTCGGCAATGCCAGGCATCAGCGTTCCCGAGAGGTTGCGCGAGCTGATGATGAAGCGCAGTTGTTCACCCGGGTGGAACGCCATACCGATGGGGAGCAGGTCGATTTCGATGTTCACAACTTCGCCAGGCGCAAGCTTCTCCACGCGGTCGAAGCTGTGGGCGGGGACATCGTCAGTGGTCAAGCTGTCGTCGAGATGACGAGTCGACACCCGCAAGCGTCCATCCGAACCTTTGTAGCGCAGGACAGTGGCACCGTGATCGGTGAGGTCATGCACCCTGGCGCTCTGGTTCGCCGCGGTGAACTGCTGCAAGGGGGATCCGTATTTATCGAGTTTCTGGATCAGCACGAACAGGTCCATGTCATCGGCACCCCGTGCCTCGACCCAGAGATGCGCCTTGGGATAGCCCACCATCACCGTTTCCTTATCGAAGCGCGTGATGAAGGAAACGACATCGGGGTTGACGCCGACGTCATACACCGCAGGCACCTCGTTGGTGGGTGCGACAGGGCCGAGAATGCGTGCGGCGCCGTCGAGGTACAGCTTGGTGGAGATCGCTTCCTTCGGCGGGAAAGCATCTGCAGGCACATTGACTTGGTCGCCACCCTGAAAGTCATGAACCGCGTAGCGCACGCGGGGCGTGGCTTCCCAGCCATTGTCGAGGTCCTTGAGGTAGCGGTCGAAAAAACGGCGCAGATCTTCCACGTTGGCTTCGTCGTAGTAGTCCGGCCATTCCTGGCTGTTGTGGATGCGCAGCCATTTGTCTGGCGATGCCAGGCGCCGCCAGGCGCGGAAAGTGCCCGCGGTATGCAGCGTGTTGGAATAACTGGCGACCACAAAGGCTGGCACCTTGATGCGCTCGAATTCGGGAATCTTGTTGGCCCACAGTTCGTTCATCAGCGGGTAGCGCTGCGCCTCGGACAAGACGTCTTCTTTCTGGTTCTTGCCGAAAAAGCTGCCTTCCTGAAGCAGGCGGGTGAAGCCGGTGTCAGGCATGCCGCCGCGCATCACCAGATCGCGGTAGACATCACTGACGCCTTCCCAAGGGTTGATCGCTGCCAGGTGTTTAGGCTGCTCGGCCGCGGTGAACCATTGCGAAACGGCGAGGTAGGATGTGCCGCTCATACCGACCTTGCCGGTGCACCAGGACTGTTCGGCCAGCCATTCGATCAGGTCATGGCAGTCGCGGCCTTCCTGGCGATCCCACAACACGCTGTCGCCTTCAGAGTCCACCACGCCACGGATGTCGGGGTTACAGATCGCATAGCCGTGGGCACACCAGTACGCCGGGTCCGGCGCCTCGAACTTGGCGAGACCGGAGACGACTGAATTGCTCAGTCCGACCAAACCGAAGACGCCCATCACGCTCATGGACGTGCCCTGGCCCTTGCCATAGGGGCTCCACGCTACGATCACGGGCACTTTCTCAGTGCCGGCGGGACGGAAGACGTCGACGTAGATGGTCACGCCGTCGCGCAAGGTCACGGCCACGTCCTTCTCGAAGACGATGTCGACAGGCAGTGGCCGGAATGGCGGCGCAACTTGAAAGCCTGCCTTCAGTGTTCGGGTACCTGGCTCAAATGCAGTGAAAAGGCCGGTTCTGCCCGCTGGTAGCGGGTAGGACGGCACGAACATCTTCTGGCAGTCAGTCATGCGAACTCCTTATATTTGTTCTTGATTACGGGACCGATTCCAGTAAGGTACGGCGGTCGACGAAATAATTCAACACGTGTTGATATGTGCGATGCGTAGAAATAACAGGATGTGACCATGAGTAAAGAAACCCCTTCCACGCCGCGCCGTGGACGCCGGCCAGGACCCAACAGCACGCGCCAGGTGGTGCTTGACGCCGCTCGGGCGCGCTTCGCCAGTGACGGATTTGCCGGCACCACCATCCGCCTGGTGGCGGCGGATGCTGGCGTGGATGTGGCTCAGGTGATGCAGTTCTTCCGCTCCAAGGACGAACTTTTTGCCGCTGTGATGGCTATCCCGGCGACCGCGCTGGAACGGTTCGACGCGCTCTATGAGGGACCAGACGAAGACTTGGGCGAACGGGTGGTCCGCGCTTTTCTCGCTGGGTGGGAGGGCATAGCCGAGGAATCCGAGCCCCTGATGGCGACGCTCCGGGGAGCGTTCGTCAATGACCAGGCTCGCGAGCAGCTACGCGGCTTCATCCAATCCCGATTGCTGACGGGCACCAGTGAACATCCCGATCCTGAAGCCATGCTCCGGTCTGGCCTTGCCGCCTCGTTGCTCGTCGGCCTGGTCGTCGGCCGGAGAATCATCGGAGTGCCCACTTTGGTTGCCGCGGAACCGGAAGAACTGGTCAGGATTGTCGGTCCTGCCATTCAGAAGATTTTGGTGCCCTAGGCTCGCCGAGGACGTCGGCAACGGAGCGGTGTGCAGGCCGCTCTACTGGCGATCGCGCAGGCACTGAGAGTTGACACCAACCTTGTCTGGTCATGAAGCGAGGGCGAATACATGGGTAACTGCTCTGCCGCGGGTTTTGAGTCAGTCCAGCTTGGGATATTGCTTGGACGGGCTGCCGCACTGAAAAATCGGTTATTGGATAGGCAGCTACTTCCTCTAGGCATAACCGCCGCGCAACTCAAAGTACTCAGGTTATTCACCGCGGGGATGACACCGCGGTCGCGTTATGCCGACACTTAGCCATCCATAGCGCCTCTATGACTCGAATGTTGGATCGCCTTGAGCGCAAGGCTTGATCGTTCGTAACCTGGACGCTCAAGACCGACGTCAGGTTCGCCTGTTGCTGACACATACAGGGGAGACTCTGAGTTCGATTTTGCCGACGAGGGAAATTGCTAAGATGAATGAATTCACTGCGAGCCTTACGACAGAAGAGCTGCTGCAGTTGGAAAGTCTATTAGAAAAGATGTTTTTGGTTGAATCGCCTCGGGTTTCGTAGGCATTTCTCTGCCTGAAATGTTATCGAGATGTTCTACAACGCAAAACGTCGCCAGGGTTTCAACATTCACTGTAAACGGCATATTTGAAAATCAGTACTTATTGAGCGTTCATTCCCGCACGGTACCCACGCAGGCGTTTGACGTTCCCGCGAGACGCTGGCTGATTCCATTCATAATGAAAAGAATTCCATTCGAAGTGAAAATTCATGGGCAGGTTCGCGAGCTGGATAGGGACCATGCCGGCGCTTGTTAAGTGACGCTGCGCATTTGAATCAGTAATTTGTCAATTCTGGTCAATTAGTGCCGGTTAATTTGGGTTCAGTCGCTTGCCGCCAGATCAGAATCCAACTCGTGGAGAGAAAGCGTTTCAGGCAAGAGGTACTGAGGCTCGCAATCCAGGACGTTGGCTATGCGATATAGCTTCTCTACGGTGATATTCACTTCGCCGCGCTCAATGCGCCCCATATAGCTACGATCGACAGTGCAGGAGTGCGCCAACGCATCTTGGGAAAAGCCTTTGGCTTTCCGTTGTGTCCGTATTCTTTCGCCCAACGCCTTTGCAAGCTGATGCATATCCGCCTCGGTCTCCACTGAGGCGGCACTATCTTGCGTTTGCGGATGAATCGGCCACGGACTATAATCCGCATTTTGATCGTTCCGCGAATTTCCCTTCCAGGTGCCTGCATGAAACCCGATTCATTCATCTTCGACGGGCGTCTCTACGACCTGTTTCAGCAGGGGCACCTACGCCAATTTACGACCAACGACTTACGTAACGCTTACGCCACTCACCTGGCGGGTATTACGTTCAACAGCAGCGACCTGCGCAGATATGTCTATGAGCAGATCAGACGGATGACTTTGATCTTTGACTGGTTCTTGTCGGTAATAATCGAAGGTGAAGTGTTTGGTCGACGTTAGAAGCCCGTTTCTTTCGGCATCATAGTAGAATTTTCTGAGGGTTGAAATATGTCGCTCGATAGATATTACAGAAAGTCTGGACTCGGATTGAAGTATGTTTTCCAAGTAACCAGACATTTGATTGTCTGTAATATCTTTCCAGGATACATTGAAGCGCTCTAATGTCTGAAAAAATAGCTTTAAGTCACTTGCGGCGGCCTTGATGGAGTTTTCACTAATTCCGTGCTTAGCCAATTTTAGAAGATGAAGTGACGGAGGGATGACAATTGAGTCATTATCTACTTTGGCTGATCTGAGAATTACGTAACTTCTAATTAATCCACCGGACCAGTGAATATTTTCTACTCGGAAGATTTTCATCTGAACCCCCCTCTCTTTCCTTGAGCCTAGAAAAAGCCGGATACTCTGTCAACAAAAGTACGATGATGGACCGCTTACAGATAAATGTTGATCATCTTGCTGACATCACGACCGGACTGAATCTCGTCGTTCATGGTCACCAGGACGCCTTTGCCGCGAGCCTCTTTGCTGCTGGCGACGGCGACGGCGTTGTACAGGTTCAGCATGCCGTCTGCCGACATCGCGGTGCCTGGGCGCATGGAGCCGACGACGATGATTGGCTTGTCGGTCTTTTCCACCAGGTTCAGGAAGTAGGCGGTTTCTTCCAGGGTGTCGGTGCCGTGGGTGATCACGATGCCATCGACGTCATTGCTGTCGGCCAGTTCCGCCACGCGACGACCCAGTTGCAGCAGGTTGTCATTGGTGATGCTTTCCGAGGCGATCTGCATGACCTGCTCGCCGCGAACGTTGGCCAGTTGGCTGAGTTCTGGAACGCCGGCAATCAATTGCTCGATACCCACTTTTGCCGCTTGATACGTCGCGCTGTTGGCGGCGCTCGCGCCTGCACCGGCGATGGTGCCGCCAGTGGCCAGGATGACCACGTTCGCCAGTTTCTGTTGGGTTTCGACTTCTTTGGCTTGTAGGGCAGTAGGCAGCAATAGCAGGAGGGCCAAAGCGCCCGGAATGAAAGTGTTGAAGGCAGATTTCATTATTTTCTCTCTAGTAGTCAGACGGTGCTGATGCAAGTTCATCTAGATACGCCCCCGGCAGCTCTGAACACCGTGGGTGTAGGTGAAGAGCAGGATCTGTACCAGTCATCCGCTGAATGAGTAAAAACATTTAACTTATTGATTTAAAAGAAATATCTCGTGAATCTCGTCTAAGTAAAACCTGATGGTGTCCGGGTTTCCGAATAAGTTGAGCCTCTACGTTCGGCTCTCCGAAAACTCCTACGACTTGTGTCGAAAAGGTCGCCTGGCGAGATCAAGAAGCGATGCTAAAAAAATCCCGGGCGATCACAATACCGGTCGTTGACAATTCCCGGCCGAGTTCGCATAGTTCGAACTACGCAAACGTTTGCGCGACCCTGTAGGTGACCTGAAGCACCGACGATCGGAGTCCAGGCGTTACTCCAGCGCAAGTATTGCTCACAATAATCATAAGATCGGAGTGAACCCATGAAGCTGCCATTCGCTGGACGTCTTCTTGCTGTCGCTATGCTGGCTGCCGTATCCGCCACGCTGCCTGTTTCATCGGCCTTCGCCGAATCTCCTGAAAAACCCAAAGTCGCGCTGGTCATGAAATCCCTGGCCAATGAGTTCTTCCTGACCATGGAAGATGGCGCCAAGGCATACCAGAAAGACCATTCCGGCGAGTTCGAGCTGATCTCCAACGGAATCAAGGACGAAACGGATACCGCTGGCCAGACACGCATCGTCGAGCAAATGATCCTGGCCAAGGTCAATGCACTGGTCATCGCACCGGCGGATTCCAAGGCCATGGTTCCGGTGATCAAGAAAGCCATCGATGCCGGCATCACCGTGATCAACATCGACAATCAACTGGATCCGGCCGTCGTCAAAAGCAAGAACATTACAGTGCCGTTCGTAGGTCCGGATAACCGTAAAGGCGCGCGTCTGGTCGGTGAGTACCTGGCCAGGCAGCTGAAGGCTGGCGACGAAGTCGGCATCATTGAAGGCGTGTCCACCACGACCAACGCCCAGGCCCGTACCGCGGGTTTCAAGGATGCGATGGAAGCGGCGCAGATCAAGGTCGTTTCGGTGCAGTCGGGTGACTGGGAAATCGACAAGGGCAACAAAGTTGCCGCCTCTATCCTCAGCGAATACCCGGATGTCAAAGCCTTGCTGGCCGGTAACGACAGCATGGCCGTCGGTGTCGTTTCCGCCGTGCGTGCAGCGGGTAAGGCCGGCAAGGTGCAAGTGGTCGGGTACGACAACATCAATGCCATCAAGCCAATGCTCAAGGATGGCCGCGTTCTGGCTACCGCCGACCAATTTGCAGCCAAACAAGCCGTGTTCGGTATCGAGACTGCGCTGAAAATCATCAAGGGCGAGAAGGTCGACAGCGGCACCAACGGTGTGATCGAAACCCCGGTAGAACTGGTTACCCAGTAAGCCTTCTGGCGACACACTGGTGCTCGTCCGTCCGGGCGAGCACATGGAGAGTTTTATGTCCGTTTGCCCCCCGAACGCTGTCCTGACGGTCTGCGACATCGGCAAGACTTATGCTCAACCCGTCCTGGCCGGTATCAATCTGACGCTGATTCCCGGCGAAGTGCTAGCGCTGACCGGCGAGAATGGCGCCGGTAAAAGCACGCTGTCGAAGATCATTGGCGGGCTGGTGACGCCAACCACCGGCCAGATGCAATTCCAGGGTCAGGACTACCGCCCCGGTAGCCGCACGCAGGCCGAAGAGCTGGGCATCCGCATGGTGATGCAAGAGCTCAATCTGTTGCCGACCCTGTCGGTGGCGGAGAACCTGTTTCTCGACAATTTGCCCAGCAACGGCGGCTGGATCAGCCGCAAGCAGTTGCGCAAGGCGGCGATCGAGGCCATGGCCCAGGTCGGCCTCGATGCCATTGATCCGGACACCCTGGTCGGCGACCTCGGCATTGGTCACCAGCAAATGGTCGAGATTGCCCGCAATCTGATCGGCGACTGCCATGTGCTGATCCTCGACGAACCCACCGCGATGCTCACCGCGCGCGAAGTCGAGATGCTGTTCGAACAGATCACGCGCTTGCGGGCTCGCGGCGTGGCGATCATCTACATTTCCCACCGCCTGGAAGAGCTGGCGCGGGTCGCCCAGCGCATTGCCGTTTTACGCGATGGCAACCTGGTCTGCGTCGAGCCGATGGCCAATTACAACAGCGAGCAACTGGTGACCTTGATGGTCGGTCGTGAGCTTGGCGAGCACATGGACATGGGGCCGCGCAAGATCGGCGCTCCAGCGTTGACGGTCAAAGGCCTGACCCGCGCCGAAAAGGTTCGCGATGTGTCTTTCGAGGTTCGCGCCGGTGAAATCTACGGGATATCCGGATTGATCGGGGCAGGGCGCACCGAGTTGCTGCGTCTGATTTTCGGTGCTGACAGCGCCGACAGCGGCACGGTAGCGCTGGGGTCGCCGGCTCAGGTGGTGAGTATTCGTTCGCCAGCCGATGCGGTGAGTCACGGCATCGCCCTGATCACGGAAGACCGCAAGGGCGAAGGCTTGCTGTTGAGCCAATCGATCAGCGCCAACATTGCCTTGGGCAACATGCCGGTGATTTCCAATAGCGGTTTCGTCAATAACGGCGACGAGATGGCGTTGGCCCAGCGTCAGATCGACGCCATGCGCATCCGCAGTTCAAGTCCGACACAGTTGGTTTCCGAACTCTCGGGTGGCAATCAGCAGAAGGTCGTGATCGGCCGCTGGCTTGAGCGCGATTGCTCGGTGATGTTGTTTGACGAGCCAACCCGTGGCATCGATGTCGGCGCCAAATTCGACATCTATGCGTTGCTCGGTGAGCTGACCCACCAAGGTAAAGCGCTGGTGGTGGTGTCCAGTGATCTTCGCGAGCTGATGCTGATCTGCGACCGGATCGGGGTGCTGTCGGCGGGGCGCCTGATCGATACGTTCGAGCGCGGCAGCTGGACTCAGGATGATTTGCTTGCCGCCGCATTTGCCGGCTACCAAAAACGTGATGCGTTGCTCAATGAAGCAGCGCCTGGGGACCTTCCATGAAAACTGCAACTTTTGCCGGCAAACGTAGTGGCAATTTCTACGGCCTTGGCACCTACCTGGGCCTGGCCGGTGCCTTGCTGGCGATGATTGCGCTGTTCTCGGTATTGAGCAGCCACTTTCTGTCATACGACACGTTCAGCACCCTGGCCAACCAGATTCCCGATTTGATGGTGCTGGCGGTCGGCATGACCTTCGTGTTGATCATTGGTGGCATCGACCTGTCGGTCGGCTCGGTGTTGGCGCTGGCGGCATCCACGGTCAGCGTGGCCATTCTCGGCTGGGGCTGGAGCGTGCTGCCGGCAGCACTGCTCGGCATGGCGGCGGCAGCTCTGGCCGGAACCATCACCGGTTCGATCACCGTGGCCTGGCGGATTCCTTCGTTCATCGTGTCCCTGGGTGTGCTGGAAATGGCCCGGGGCGTGGCGTATCAAATGACCGGATCGCGCACGGCCTACATCGGTGACGCCTTCGCCTGGCTGTCCAACCCGATTGCCTTCGGAATCTCGCCGTCGTTCATCATCGCCTTACTGATTATCTTCACCGCCCAGACCGTACTGACCCGTACGGTGTTCGGTCGCTACCTGATCGGCATCGGCACCAATGAGGAGGCGGTGCGTCTGGCGGGGATCAATCCAAAGCCCTACAAGATTCTGGTGTTCAGTCTGATGGGCCTGTTGGCCGGTATTGCCGCGTTGTTTCAGATTTCGCGACTGGAGGCGGCAGATCCGAATGCCGGTTCCGGGCTGGAGTTGCAGGTCATCGCAGCCGTGGTCATCGGCGGTACCAGTTTGATGGGAGGCCGTGGTTCGGTGATCAGCACGTTCTTCGGGGTTTTGATCATTTCAGTGTTGGCGGCCGGTCTGGCGCAAATCGGCGCGACCGAACCCACCAAACGTATCATCACCGGCGCGGTGATCGTTGTGGCGGTGGTGCTGGATACCTATCGCAGTCAGCGCGCAAGCCGGCGGACCTGAATCATGGCAACGATCAAGGATGTAGCCGCACTCGCGGGGATTTCCTATACCACGGTGTCCCATGTGGTGAACAAGACCCGACCGGTCAGTGAAGAGGTGCGGCTCAAAGTCGAAGCAGCGATCAAAACCCTGGATTACGTGCCGAGCGCCGTCGCCCGTTCGTTGAAAGCCAAAACCACCGCTACCATCGGTTTACTGGTGCCTAACAGCCTCAACCCGTACTTCGCCGAATTGGCGCGAGGCATCGAGGATTACTGCGAGCGCAAGGGGTACTGTGTGATCCTCTGCAATTCCGATGACAACCCGGACAAGCAGCGCAGTTACCTTCGCGTGTTGCTCGAAAAACGCATCGACGGTCTGATCGTTGCATCGGCTGGTGGCGATGCGGGGCTGGCGGAAGGCCTCGCCGGAGTGCGCACGCCGATGGTCATCGTCGACCGCGGGCTGGAGGGCGTCAATGTTGATCTGGTACGCATCGATCATGAATATGGCGCGTATCTGGCCACTCGGCATCTGCTGGAGTTGGGGCATCGGGACATCGCCACCATCGGCGGTCCGGCGGGTACAAGCGTGGCGCAAATGCGTCTGGCCGGTTATTGCCGTGCCTTGCAAGAGGCAGGCATCGAAGTGAATAGCGAACGCATGCTGGAAAGCGACTTCACCAGCACCGGTGGATACAACGCGGCCGCGATTTTGCTGGAGAAGAATGCGCCCAGCGCGATCTTCGCCGGCAACGACATGATCGGCATCGGTGTGTTGCGCGCGGCTGCCGAACGCAATGTACGAGTACCGTCCGAGCTGTCGGTGATCGGTTTCGACGATATCCAGATGAGCCGTTATGTCTACCCGGCGCTGACCACGGTGGGGCAGTCGATCCTGCAGCTCGGTGAGATGGCGGCTGAAGTGCTTTTGCGCAGGATTGCCACACCGGGTATGGCCACCGAGCAGCGAATTGTCACGCCCAGTATTGTCCTGCGGGAGTCGACTGCGCCGCTCGCCGGTGTGTTCGCCCAGTTTCGTTGAAACAGAATTGACGAGTAGTAATGTATGCCAGCAAAAGTAGTGGTGATAGGCAGTCTGAACATGGACCTGGTAACCCGGGCTCCGAGGCTGCCGCGTGGCGGTGAAACGCTGATCGGTGAGTCGTTTGCCACGGTTTCTGGTGGCAAGGGAGCTAATCAAGCCGTCGCCGCGGCCCGGTTGGGTGCCGATGTGTCAATGATCGGGTGTGTGGGCAGCGATGCCTATGGCGCGCAATTGCGCGGGGCGCTGTTGGCTGAACAGATCGATTGTCAGGCAGTCAGCACCGTTGATGACTCCAGCGGCGTGGCGTTGATCGTGGTCGATGACAACAGTCAGAACGCCATCGTCATCGTTGCGGGTGCCAATGGTGCACTGACGCCGCAAGTCATCGACCGTTTTGATGCCGTATTACAGACGGCGGATGTGATCATCTGTCAGCTGGAAGTGCCGGACGCTACGGTTGGCCATGCCCTCAAACGAGGTCGTGAACTGGGCAAGACCGTCATTCTCAATCCGGCACCCGCCAGTCGTCCATTGCCGGCGGACTGGTTTGCCGCCATCGATTACCTGATCCCCAACGAGAGTGAAGCCTCAGTCCTGACGGGGTTGCCGGTAGATTCCCTGGAATCGGCAGAAACCGCCGCGACCCGACTGATCGCCATGGGCGCGAGCAAAGTGATTATCACTTTGGGCGCGGGGGGTTCGCTGTTCGCCGACGGCACACGCCTGGAGCATTTCCCGGCACCGAAGGTCAACGCCGTCGACACCACGGCCGCCGGGGATACCTTCGTCGGTGGTTTTGCTGCCGCATTGGCCGCCGGCAGCAGCGAAGCCGAAGCGATCCGGTTCGGGCAGGTCGCCGCGGCACTGTCGGTCACCCAGGCTGGCGCGCAACCCTCGATTCCCACCTTGTCCGACGTACAGGCGTCTAAAACCCCATGAAAAAAACACCGCTGCTCAATGTCGCGTTATCGCGGCTGATCGCCTCGCTGGGTCACGGCGACATGGTCGTCATCGGCGATGCCGGTTTGCCGGTGCCGCCAGGCGTCGAGCTGATTGATCTGGCGCTGACCCAAGGAATTCCAGACTTCATCAGTACCTTGAAGGTTGTGCTCAGCGAAATGCAGGTCGAAAGCCATGTGCTGGCCCAGGAGATTCTGGGCAAGCAGCCGCCGGCGTTGAGCGTTCTGGACGAACTGAACATCGAAGGCGTGCTGGGTACGCGCACGTTGCTCAGCCATGATGAGTTCAAGGTCCTCAGCCGCCAGGCGCGCGCGATTGTTCGTACCGGAGAATGTGCGCCGTACTGCAACATCGTGCTGGTGTCGGGGGTGACGTTCTAGCGCGCTGTACACATTGATTTCCCCCACGCACAAGGAGTGCGATATGCAACGCTATGCTCAGAAACTGCACCATCTGCTTCGGAGTCTGCTGCGTTTGTCCATGATTACTGCAACGAGCGCCCAGGCGGCGGAAAAGATCGACTTGATTATCGACACTGATCCGGGTGCCGACGATGTGGTCGCCTTACTGTTTGCCCTGGCTTCGCCGCAAGAGCTGAATATTCGTGCGCTGACCACCGTGGCCGGCAATGTGCGTCTGGACAAGACATCGCGTAACGCACGGCTGGCCCGTGAGTGGGCAGGGCGCGACGACGTACCGGTCTACGCCGGTGCACCGAAACCGCTAATGCGCACGCCCATCTATGCCGAGAACATTCATGGCAAGGAAGGTCTGTCGGGCGTCACCGTGCACGAACCAAAGAATGGCTTGGCTGAAGGCAATGCGGTCAACTACCTGATTGATACCTTGAAGGCTGCCAAACCCCACAGCATCACCATCGCCATGCTCGGTCCGCAGACCAACCTGGCCCTGGCGCTGATCCAGGAGCCGGAGATTGTTCAGGGCATCAAGGAAGTGGTGGTCATGGGCGGCGCGCATTTCAACGGTGGCAACATCACGCCGGTCGCCGAATTCAACCTGTTCGCCGATCCGCAAGCCGCTGAAGTCGTGTTGAAAAGTGGCGTGAAGCTGACCTATCTACCGCTGGATGTGACCCACAAGATTCTCACCAGCGAAGCTCGTCTGAAACAGATCGCGGCGATCAACAACAACGCCAGCAAGCTGGTGGGCGATATTCTCAATGAGTACGTCAAGGGTGATATGGAGCACTACGGTCTTTCGGGTGGCCCAGTGCATGACGCAACCGTCATTGCCTACCTGCTCAAGCCTGAGCTGTTTACCGGTCGCTCGGTCAACGTGGTCGTTGATAGCCGCGAAGGCCCGACCTTTGGTCAGACCATTGTCGACTGGTATGACGGCCTGAAAGCGCCGAAGAATGCTTTCTGGGTTGAAAGTGGCGACGCACATGGCTTCTTCGACTTGTTGACTCAGCGCCTGGCGCGACTGAAGTAAGCCGCCCGCCCGCAGGTGCCAGCCTGCGGGTTTTACGCCCGTGCTGTCTCCGCAGCTTTTTGGTCCGCCAGGTGTTTTTCGAAAATCTGCTTGATGAAGTGCTGGGCGGCCTCGGTTCCAATGTCCCTGACCAAAAGATCGATGGCGATTATGGCAAGCTCTTCCGTACTGCCCGGGCTGTAAGAACTGTGCCCGTCTTGCCACTTGGCTTTGATGTCGGCGTCGATGCTTACAGTGGTCATGATGGCACTCGTGAATTAGGGGAGGTCTAGGGAGCGAGTTAAGCATTTTGCGCGGCGTTTGGCACTCCGACTTAGGCATGGGGGGAGGGCTATGCGACACTTGGTCTTTGATGAACTTTCAAGGACCGCGCTGTGCAGATCGATTTGAACACTCCTGACGGTTTGACCCTTGAGGCTGTGCGCCAACTGTTGGCGTCCGCCAGTGACGATGAGCACACTCAACTGCGGGTCACCCAAAGCGGTATCGCCTATATTTCTTCGGGTGTCGTCGGTGGCACTGATATCGGCGGGCTGCGATTTCGGCTAGAGACGTGGGCCAAAGGCTCGGGCTATGTAGGATTGGTCGCAGCCAGTGACGAAGTCTGGGTCATGCAGATTTTCAATGCGCTGAAAGAGAACTGGCCAAAACCGCCGTACGACTACATCGACGTTTATTGATCACTTTTCATATTCAGTCACGATTGAGTGATGAAGAGAAGGGCGGTGCTCAGGCAAACTCGGCGCTCGCACAATATTTACAAAGGAGGCGTCATGCCTTGGAAGCTCGCGTCATTGGGTGCTTTGTTTGCCGTCACTCTGCTGGCGGGTTGCAGCAGTACATCATCCGAATCGGCAACAGACTCCGTAGCGACGACTGACACTGGACATAGCCGCTGTGAGGCAAAGGCTGCCGAATTCACTCTCGGCAAAGCGGCTTCACCCGAGCTGCTGGAGCAGGCGCGCACTCGCGCAGGCGCACAGAACGCCCGGTTCCTGTCGCCCAATGACATGGTGACACTGGAGTACCACTCTGATCGCTTGAACCTGCACACCGATGCCAGTCGGGTGGTCACTCGCGTCAATTGCGGCTGAGCATGCCGGGCATTTGTTTCGCCCATAAAAAACCCCGTCGCATGGACGGGGTTTTTTTAGTGCGCCAGAAACTTACTCTGGGCGAACTTGTGCAGCTTGCATACCCTTTTGGCCTTTCTCAGCCACGAAGGAAACAGTCTGGCCTTCTTTCAGGCTTTTGAAACCGTCGCTTTCGATAGCTTTGAAGTGTACGAACAGGTCGTCACCGCCACCTTGAGGAGTGATGAAGCCGAAGCCTTTTTCATCGTTGAACCATTTAACGGTGCCGGTTTGGCGATTAGACATGGTGTATCTCCAAGAAACATATATTTTCAGTAGTGCTGTGCTGCTCAGGCCAACTGGGCACACCGGAGTATCATAGTCGAAATGTTCGCTTTGGGAGCCCCCCGGACGTGCTGTTTGCCTTGCTGTCGAGCGTTCTTTGCTGCTTCAAATGGCTGGAAGCCCCGTTTTTAAAGGCTTCCAGCTGAAAGTAAAGACGAAAAAAAAGCTGTAAAACCTTCAAAAAATGTCTGACAAAGCGACATTCGGCCTGTTTTTTCGGTCATTGCAGGTGAAAAAACCAATGCGAGACGCTTATTTCTTCGCGCCGGTATCGACTCTGCAAGTGGCGATTTTCTGCATTGCCTGTTGCCCCAGCTCTGGACTCGCAGAGCCGTTCATCAATGCCTGGAGGTCTTTGGCAGGATATGATTTGAGCTGATCGGCGCCGCAACCACAGACGGCTTTTGCCTTCGCATCACCGATCTTTTGTGCTGCCGCGGGAACGCACTGCGCCATGTATTTCTCGCGTTCCCCCTTTGGCCAGTCGGCATGGGCGGCCAATGGCAGCAGCAGAATGATAGGGGCGATTACGGCGAACAAACGGTTCAGACGCATGCTGGGATGCTCCTTGTGGGTCAATGACGTGTTATTGAGGGGCGAAGCGGTGTTCAAGTTCAGCACTCTGGCATAAATAGGCCCGATTTGCCCCCGCACAAAGTCTGCTTGCGTCGACGACCGGTCATCTGTGCTAGCATGCCTCGCTCGGGCGTTTGCAAGCTCCGGATGACCTTCAGTCCCGGTGGCGGCAACTGCGCGAATAACCCTGATTTGAATCCCAGTCACTCTGGTTCGGTTTTCCGGTTGGCCGCAAGGCTCCTGCCGCTGTAAGGCAGGCGTTCGTCATTGAATGGCCTGGATCGGATCTTGTACTGGCTCATCCCAACCCACGTGACCTTTGGTAGGGGTCACCACTAGGAGAGGAGGCGCCATGCCAACTATTACTCTTCCCGACGGCAGTCAACGTTCATTCGATCACCCGGTTTCCGTAGCCGAGGTCGCCACATCCATTGGTGCCGGGCTGGCCAAGGCCACCGTGGCCGGCAAGGTCAATGGCAAGCTGGTCGACGCCAGTGACATCATCGACAGCGATTCCACGCTGCAAATCATTACGCCAAAGGATGAAGAGGGGCTGGAGATCATTCGCCACTCTTGCGCCCACCTGGTTGGCCACGCGGTCAAGCAGTTGTACCCGACCGCCAAAATGGTGATCGGGCCGGTCATCGACGAAGGCTTCTATTACGACATCGCCTTCGAGCGTCCTTTCACTCCGGACGACATGGCTGCCATCGAACAGCGCATGCAGCAGCTGATCGAGAAAGATTACGACGTGATCAAGAAAGTCACTCCGCGCGCCGAAGTGATCGAAGTGTTCAAGGCCCGTGGCGAAGACTACAAGTTGCGCCTGGTCGAGGACATGCCGAACGAACAGGCTATGGGCCTGTATTATCACGAAGAATACGTCGACATGTGCCGCGGCCCGCACGTGCCGAACACGCGCTTCTTGAAATCCTTCAAATTGACCAAGTTGTCCGGCGCCTACTGGCGTGGCGATGCCAAAAACGAGCAATTGCAGCGCGTTTACGGCACCGCATGGGCGGACAAGAAGCAATTGGCGGCTTACATCCAGCGCATTGAAGAAGCTGAAAAGCGCGATCACCGCAAGATCGGCAAACGCCTGGGCCTGTTTCACACCCAGGAAGAGTCGCCGGGCATGGTGTTCTGGCACCCGAATGGCTGGACGCTGTACCAGGTGCTCGAGCAATACATGCGCAAGGTTCAGCGCGACAACGGTTACCTGGAGATCAAGACTCCACAAGTCGTTGACCGCAGCCTGTGGGAGAAATCCGGGCACTGGGCCAACTACGCCGACAACATGTTCACCACTCAGTCGGAAAACCGCGACTACGCCATCAAGCCAATGAACTGCCCTTGCCACGTGCAAGTGTTCAATCAGGGCCTGAAAAGCTACCGCGAGTTGCCGATGCGCCTGGCCGAATTCGGTGCTTGCCACCGTAACGAGCCATCGGGTGCGTTGCACGGCATCATGCGCGTGCGTGCGTTCACCCAGGATGACGCCCACATCTTCTGTACTGAAGAGCAGATGCAGGCCGAATCCGCTGCATTCATCAAGCTGACCATGGACGTTTATGCCGACTTCGGCTTTAAAGACGTCGAGATGAAGCTGTCCACTCGTCCGGAAAAACGCGTTGGTTCCGACGAGCTGTGGGATCGCGCAGAAGCGGCATTGGCCGCAGCCCTTGATAGCGCTGGCCTGCCGTACGATCTGCAGCCGGGCGAAGGTGCTTTCTACGGTCCGAAGATCGAATTCTCGCTGAAAGATTGCCTTGGCCGAGTCTGGCAGTGTGGTACCCTTCAGCTCGATTTTAACCTGCCTGTCCGTTTGGGAGCCGAATACGTCTCCGAAGACAACAGTCGCAAGCACCCGGTAATGTTGCACCGGGCGATCCTGGGCTCCTTCGAACGTTTCGTCGGAATCCTGATCGAGCACTACGAGGGTGCGTTCCCCGCGTGGCTGGCTCCGACCCAGGCAGTGATCATGAATATCACTGATAAACAGGCCGATTTTGCCGCCGAGGTTGAAAAAACTCTCAACGAAAGCGGATTTCGTGCCAAGTCTGACTTGAGAAATGAAAAGATCGGCTTTAAAATCCGCGAGCATACTTTGCTCAAGGTTCCCTATCTCTTGGTTATTGGAGATCGGGAAGTCGAGATGCAGACTGTCGCTGTGCGTACTCGTGAAGGTGCTGACCTGGGCTCGATGCCCGTCGCCCAGTTCGCTGAGTTTCTCGCGCAAGCGGTTTCCCGGCGTGGTCGCCCAGATTCGGAGTAATTATTATTAAGCGTGAAATGAGACAAGATAAACGAGCTGCACCGAAAGCCCCGATCAACGAGAATATCTCGGCACGCGAGGTTCGGTTAATTGGGGCTGAGGGTGAGCAGCTTGGGATTGTGTCAATTGAAGACGCGCTTCTTAAGGCTGAAGAGGCCAAGCTGGATCTGGTGGAAATTTCCGCCGATGCAGTACCCCCTGTTTGCAAGCTGATGGACTACGGCAAGTCGATCTTCGAGAAGAAGAAACAGATTGCCGCGGCCAAGAAAAACCAGAAGCAGATTCAGGTTAAAGAAATCAAGTTTCGTCCAGGGACGGAGGAAGGGGATTACCAGGTAAAACTGCGCAACCTGGTACGTTTCCTGAGTGATGGGGACAGGGCCAAGGTATCCTTGCGATTCCGCGGCCGTGAGATGGCCCACCAGGAGCTGGGGATGGAACTCCTCAAGCGAGTTGAAGGTGACTTGCTCGAGTACGGTTCGGTCGAACAGCATCCTAAGATGGAAGGACGCCAGCTGATCATGGTCATCGCCCCGAAAAAGAAGAAGTAATCAACAGGGCACGGCAGGCCTTCTGATTATGTTTATCAACTGAATGCGGAGTATCCGAACATGCCAAAAATGAAAACGAAAAGTGGTGCTGCTAAGCGGTTTCTGAAAACTGCTAACGGTATCAAGCACAAGCACGCTTTCAAGAGCCACATCCTGACTAAAATGTCGACCAAGCGTAAGCGTCAACTGCGCGGTAGCAGCTTGCTGCATCCGTCTGACGTGGCAAAAGTCGAGCGCATGCTGCGCCTTCGTTAATTTTAGTCAAGAATAGAGGAAGTAACTCATGGCTCGTGTAAAGCGTGGCGTCATTGCCCGTAAACGTCACAAAAAAATTCTGAAACTTGCTAAAGGCTACTACGGCGCTCGCTCGCGCGTATTCCGTGTTGCCAAGCAAGCGGTAATCAAGGCAGGCCAATACGCCTACCGTGACCGTCGTCAGAAAAAACGTCAGTTCCGCGCTCTGTGGATCGCTCGTATCAACGCTGGTGCACGTATCAACGGTCTGTCCTACAGCCGTTTCATCGCCGGCCTGAAAAAAGCGTCCATCGAGATCGACCGTAAGGTTCTGGCTGATCTGGCAGTGAACGAAAAAGCGGCGTTTGCTGCGATTGTCGAGAAAGCTAAAGCCACCTTGGCTTAAGTACCCCCGACAGTCACCCGGCCTCACCTCTGTGGGGCCAGGTGTTAAACGTCATAAATAGGGGAAGAGCCTTCAAGCTCTTCCCCTATTTTGTATCTGGAGTCTGTACATGGAAAACCTGGATGCGCTCGTCTCTCAAGCACTAGAGGCTGTGCAAAGCGCTGAAGATATCAATGCCCTGGAGCAAATCCGGGTTCACTACCTTGGCAAGAAGGGTGAATTGACTCAGGTGATGAAGACCCTGGGGAATTTGCCCGCAGAAGAGCGTCCGCAAGTCGGCGCGCTGATCAACGTTGCCAAGGAGCGTGTCACAGAGGTTCTCAACGCTCGCAAGGCACTGTTTGAAGAGGCCGACCTGGCCGCCAAACTGTCTGCCGAGTCGATTGACGTGACCCTGCCTGGCCGCGGTCAGACCTCCGGTGGTCTGCATCCGGTTACCCGCACTCTGGAACGTATCGAACAGTTCTTCACCCACATCGGCTACGGCATCGCCGAAGGCCCTGAGGTTGAAGACGACTATCACAACTTCGAAGCGCTCAACATCCCAGGCCATCACCCGGCGCGGTCGATGCATGACACCTTCTATTTCAATGCCAACATGTTGCTGCGCACCCATACCTCGCCGGTACAGGTCCGCACCATGGAATCGAAACAACCGCCGATCCGCATCGTCTGCCCAGGCCGTGTGTACCGTAGCGACTCCGATATCACTCACTCGCCGATGTTCCACCAGGTTGAAGGCCTGTTGGTCGATCGCGATATCAACTTCGCTGACCTGAAAGGGACCATCGAAGAATTCCTGCGCGTGTTCTTCGAAAAAGAACTGGCCGTGCGTTTTCGTCCTTCGTACTTCCCGTTCACCGAGCCGTCCGCTGAAGTCGATATGGAATGCGTGATGTGCAGCGGTAAAGGCTGCCGCGTGTGCAAACAGACTGGCTGGCTGGAAGTGATGGGCTGCGGCATGGTTCACCCGAACGTATTGCGCATGTCCGGGATCGACCCGGAAGAGTTTTCGGGCTTTGCCTTCGGCATGGGCGTTGAGCGTCTGGCCATGCTGCGTTACGGCGTGAACGACTTGCGTCTGTTCTTCGACAACGACTTGCGGTTCCTCGCGCAATTTCGCTAGTCGTAACGAATTCTTAGGAGAGCAGGATGAAATTCAGTGAACAATGGCTGCGTGGCTGGGTAAGCCCGCAGGTAAGTCGCGACGAGCTGGTTGCTCGTCTGTCGATGGCCGGTCTTGAGGTCGATAGCGTTACGCCGGCCGCCGGTGTTTTCAGTGGTGTGGTCGTGGGCGAGGTGCTGAGCACCGAGCAGCACCCGGACGCTGACAAGCTGCGTGTTTGCCAGGTCAGCAATGGTTCGGAAACCTTTCAGGTCGTTTGCGGCGCGCCAAACGTGCGCCCGGGCCTGAAGATCCCGTTCGCCATGATCGGTGCCGAACTGCCGGGCGATTTCAAAATCAAGAAAGCCAAGCTGCGTGGCGTTGAGTCCAACGGCATGCTGTGCTCGCAGGCCGAACTGCAAGTGGGTGAGGGCAACGATGGCTTGATGGAATTGCCAGTCGATGCTCCGGTCGGTCAGGACATTCGTGAGTACCTGAGCCTGGACGACGCCAGCATCGAGGTTGACCTGACCCCGAACCGCGGCGACTGCCTGTCCCTGGCCGGTCTGGCCCGTGAAGTCGGCGCGCTGTACGCTGCCAGCGTCACCCGCCCGGTCGTTGCGACCGTTCCCGCTGTGCACGATGAAGTGCGCTCGGTTGAAGTGCTGGCACCGGCCGCTTGCCCGCGTTACCTGGGTCGTGTGATCCGTAACGTCGACCTGTCCAAGCCAACGCCGTTGTGGATGGTTGAGCGTCTGCGTCGTTCCGAAGTGCGCAGCATCGATGCAGCTGTAGACATCACTAACTATGTGATGCTGGAACTGGGTCAGCCACTGCACGCGTTCGATCTCGCCGAAATCAATGGCGGCATCCGTGTTCGCATGGCCGAAGAAGGCGAGAAACTGGTTCTGCTCGACGGTCAGGAAGTAACGCTGCGTAGCGATACCCTGGTGATCGCCGACCACACCCGCGCTCTGGCGATTGCCGGCGTCATGGGTGGCGAGCACAGTGGTGTCAACACTGCGACCACTCGCGATATTTTCCTTGAAAGCGCGTTCTTCGATCAGATTGCGGTCGCTGGCAAGGCCCGTTCCTATGGCCTGCACACCGATGCCTCGCACCGTTACGAGCGTGGTGTTGACTGGCAACTGGCCCGTGAAGCCATGGAGCGCGCCACTGGCCTGCTGCTGGAGATCACTGGCGGCGAAGCCGGCCCGATCATCGAGACCGTTAGCGAACAGCATCTGCCGAAGATTGCTCCGGTTACGTTGCGTGCACAGCGCATCAGCCAGATGCTGGGCATGGAAATGGATTCGGCCGAAGTCGAGCGTCTGCTCAACGGGTTGGGCCTGACCGTTTCCGCCGAAGGGGCAGGGCAGTGGCGAGTAGAAGTGCCAAGCCATCGCTTCGACATCAGTCTGGAAGTCGATTTGATCGAGGAGCTGGCCCGTCTGTACGGTTACAACCGTCTGCCGGTTCGTTATCCGCAAGCTCGTCTGGCGCCGCAAGCCAAGTCTGAAGCGCGTAGCGATCTGCCTGAACTTCGTCGCCTGTTGGTCGCCCGTGGCTATCAGGAAGCGATCACCTACAGTTTCATCGATCCGAAACAATTCGAACTGTTTAATCCGGGTGTAGAACCGCTGCTGTTGGCCAACCCGATTTCGAACGACATGGCGGCCATGCGTTCATCCTTGTGGCCAGGTCTGGTCAAGGCACTCCAGCACAATCTGAACCGTCAGCAGGATCGTGTCCGCCTGTTCGAAAGCGGCCTGCGTTTCGTTGGTCAGCTTGAAGGCCTGAAGCAAGAGCCTATGTTGGCAGGTGTTGTTTGCGGCAGTCGTCTGCCAGAAGGCTGGGCACAAGGTCGCGATGTCGTGGACTTCTTTGACGTCAAGGCTGATGTGGAAGCGGTGCTGGGCTTTGCCGGTGCGCTGGACTCGTTCACTTTCGTGCCAGGCAAACACCCAGCGCTGCACCCGGGTCAAACCGCGCGCATCGAGCGTGAAGGGCGTTTGGCAGGTTTTGTGGGGGCCATTCACCCTGAATTGTCGAAGACCCTCGGTCTCGATCGTCCAGTCTTCGTTTTCGAGTTGGTTCTGGCTGAAGTGGCGTTGGGCAAAATGCCTAAATTCAGTGAGTTGTCGCGCTTCCCTGAAGTGCGTCGTGACCTTGCACTGATCGCCGAAAAAGACGTCGCAGCCAGCGCTGTTCTGGACGTAATCCGTGAAAATGCAGGCGAATGGCTGACGGACCTCAGGCTATTTGACGTGTATCAGGGTAAAGGCATTGATCCTGATAGAAAAAGCCTTGCAGTTGGCTTGACCTGGCAGCATCCATCGCGCACTCTTAATGACGATGAGGTGAATACCACGACGCAAAACATCCTCACCTCGCTCGAACAAAGGTTGAACGCCACGTTAAGGAAGTGACGTATGGGGGCTCTGACGAAAGCTGAGATGGCGGAACGTCTGTATGAAGAGCTGGGCCTGAATAAACGGGAGGCCAAGGAATTGGTCGAACTGTTTTTTGAAGAAATCAGGCATGCTCTTGAAGACAACGAACAAGTCAAATTGTCCGGTTTCGGCAATTTCGACCTTCGGGACAAACGCCAGCGGCCTGGCCGCAATCCGAAAACGGGGGAAGAAATCCCGATCACGGCTCGCCGTGTGGTCACCTTTCGTCCAGGGCAGAAGTTGAAGGCCCGAGTTGAGGCTTATGCTGGAACCAAGTCATAACGACGAGCTACCCGTCATCCCAGGCAAACGCTACTTCACCATCGGTGAAGTCAGCGAGCTGTGTGCGGTAAAACCGCACGTTCTGCGCTATTGGGAGCAGGAGTTTCCTCAACTCAACCCCGTCAAACGCCGCGGAAACCGCCGGTATTATCAGCGACAAGACGTGCTGATGATCCGGCAGATCCGCGCGCTTCTTTACGATCAAGGGTTCACCATCGGCGGCGCACGCTTGCGCTTGTCCGGCGATGAAGCCAAAGACGACACCACCCAATACAAGCAGATGATTCGGCAGATGATTGCTGAGTTGGAAGACGTGTTGGTAGTTCTCAAGAAATAATTTCCTGCATATGAATACTTCCAGTTTTCAAAAGCTTGGGATATATTCTTGAGCGTTCCTCGAGAAGAGGAACGAGTTACACGCCTAGTCGGGGCGTAGCGCAGTCCGGTAGCGCACTAGCATGGGGTGCTAGGGGTCGAGTGTTCGAATCACTCCGTCCCGACCATATTTTTCAATGACTTAGGCCAATGTTCACAGCATTGGCCTTTTTCATGTGCGTGACTTTTGCGTGACTCCTCTATTTTTCACGCCTGTTTCCTCTTCAGAATTGTAAGGACCGGTCCACGCGAATCGGTTGCTGATACCATGTTCGCAGCTTCAATCAGATGCCCGAGCTCAGCGCCCGAGTAGTGACTGGTGATGCTGCCGTTCTTGTGGCCTAGAAGGGCCTTGCGGTCTTCCTCGGTGACACCTGCTGCGCGTAGCCGACGGCCAAACGTGTGTTTGAGGTCATGAATCCTGATGGATGCATAACCTGGATGAGCGGGGCGAAGGTTTTCCTCCTGCCAGAGTTTCGCCGCTCTCACCCGCGCATTCTTCCAGGCCGAGTCATTCATCCGGTGCATCGCGGTGCCGTTGTAAGGGACAACCCAGTCCTTACCCAGGCCGCGCTGCTGGTCGATGATCGACTTGGCCACGTTGTTGAGCACCACCAGTCGCTCATCACCGTTCTTCACGCCAGATCGTTCGTGTCTGCCGCCAAAATCAGCCGGGAACAGAAAAACGCTGGTCCCAAGTTCCGGCACCGAAATTTCCCAATCCCATCTCAGCTTGCAGACTTCCTGCTCTCGCGTGCCGGTGTTCACCTTGAACAACGCCATCGTTTGCAGGTGAGCCGGTAATTCCGCAAATAGAATCGACTGCTCCTGCCATGACATCGGGTACGGCTTGCGGCTCGACTTCTTCTCTTCCAGCTTCGTGAGCATCGGCACGCTATCCAGCCACGGCCTGCGCTCATCGTCTCGCCACTTCCTGGCACACAACGATAAAACCCGAACCACACGCTCTATCGAGATGTTCACCGTTCTGTTGCTGACACCTTTCTTTACCTTGCCATCCTCAAGCGTCTTGGTCGCCAACCTGTCCTTGATGAACGGCGCTAAGGCCTGATCATCAATATGGGTCAGCGACATGTCACCTATGAACGGGTCCAGCTGTGAGAGGTGGTGCGCCGACAGCTTGAATGAGGGCTGATCCTTGATCTCAAGGAGGAACTTCATCGCGGCATCCCGCCACGTCCTCACTTCTCTCACGCCGTACACTTTCTGCTGTCGGATCTGCTCCATCCTGAAGATCAGGTAGCGCTCTGCTTCTTGCCGGTCAGTTACCCCAGTAGATTCGTAAAGTCTTTCGCCGTTGATCTTTTTGTCGATATGCCAGATACCTTTCCTTTGGGAGAGGCCTGTGATCGTTTTTCGCGCCATTGTGTATCTCCTTTCTGGCGCTCGCTGCGGGGCAATTGTTGCTCCGGGGCGCGGTTTTTATCAATTGCTTTGGCCACCACGTAGGAGGACGCCCACTCGTCCAGCTCCTGACGGTCGAAGCCGATACCGCGCTCGCCGATGGGGAACTCGTTCACGTACGGGCGGACGATCTCGTTAAACAGCGGCAGTGACATACTCAGGTACGTAGGCGCCTCGCCAGCCCGAATGAACCTAGGGGCAAGTGGCAGGCTTCTGGCTGATGCTTTGTTGCCCATGGGCGTATTGCTCCATGCCGCGCGTGGCGGCAGAAGTTGGGTAATAGGGGGTTTAACCGTTCGTCGGGGGCTGGGCACGATCAACAAATTGACAGGTCGATGGAATAGCCCAAAAAAGACAGGTTTCTATGCGACCACTAATCCTCGATTTGCCGAATGGGCGAGAGCTCGCAAATGAACTTGATTTTACAGTCGGGCAGATGATGTCCATCCCAGTCGAACACATCGGGGGTGCTCAGTGGTTGGCGGCTTCTACCAGGCAGCAGCAAGCCTTCCAAAAATGGCGAGAGTATCTTCAGCTCATGGCTGATGGGCGGGTACGTGTCGAGACATTAAAGGTTGCCTGAATCTATGGCCCCTTCTTGTAGATGAGCCAGAGCATGTAGAGCGGGGCGAAGATCACGGCGTCACCCGCTTGAACTCGAAGGCCCAGACCCAGGGGTTGGCGTTCCAGTCGCCACCGGTGGTTTCCCAAATATCGCGAAACGCTTCTTTCTGGGTTGGCCACGGTGTTACGTACTGACCTGGGCCTTCGCGACCGACCAGCATGCCGCTGTCATCCCGCATTGCCCGGACTCCCTCAGCAGTGCACTGTTCGTCGCTGATGTCCTGCAACCGTTCGACGCGCACGGCGGTGATCTCCAGCAGAATGCGGCTGGCAGCCCGCGGCATGTGAATGCTTGGCGTCCATTTGAGGCCGATGTCTTTGCGCGCTTCGTCCCCATGTGATCCCGGCCGCGTGTCGGCGCCGTAGGCATAACGCTGTAGAGGCCCATCCGGATCAGGACGATGCTCTACCCCGGTGCCCCGCAGATCCATGAATGTCTCGCGGACATAAAGGCGGTCGCCGGGCTGGCCGAAGGGGCAGAAATCGTTGTAATACCCGATGCTGTTCGGGTGCAGTGGGCCTTCGCTGGGCAGTTCGTGGCATTCGCCGAGCTGAACGCCATATCCGATGTTCTTCAGCACCCGCTCATTGAGGGGACGCCGCGTGACCGTCTTCCGGCCTTCCAGAATGGCGCGCACCATCGGGGCCGAGAACAAGATCGGCCGTTCTTTTATTTCAGGCATGACTTCGTCCTTGCCGCTATAGCGGCTGACTTTGAAGGGGGATGGAGTTACAGAGGGGAGGAGAACATCTGTCAATGGAGCAGTTGGCCTCTATTGAGTGTTTGTTTTGGCGATTGTTAGAGCTACGCGATCTTTAGGGGATAATGCTAAAGGTGTAATGCTTGTTTAACAATTCAGTCTGTTTTTTGCAATAAAAACGCACAGTTCGTAATTCTCTTTTCTATATAGCTAAGTAATATTTGTGAGCGGGGTCTCTAAGGTATAAAAAACCGATTCGAAAGCCATTCTCTCCATTAGAGGATTAGATCGTGAAGGTAATAATAAGATCGTTCTGTATTATGATGGCTTTGTCATTTTGTTTTGTTCAGGCATCTGATTATTATAAAGAAAGTAACGAAAAAACCTCTACCGTCCTGAATGATAGATATGATAATACTCAACTGCTTGCTAAAGGATCTGATGGTCACGCAGGTAATCCAAAGCAAGCATGCACATGCGGAGAAACTAAGTTTGAGTGCAAGAATGATCAAAAGTGTGATTGTGTAAATAACGCCTGTGAGAATTAATTTATTGTGGGCCATAAATATTACACTGACTGATTAGTTATGCAGTGGATGCTGTTATGGCAGGCAGAACATAGGGAGAGGTCAGCGTTGTTGTCCTGCACCTGGCTCAACATGTAGGCGCTGGCGCGGCCGCCGAAAAATCTGACGACTGTAGTCAGATATTTTGTCGGGAGACATGGTGGCGTCCTAACCGGGTCAGACCCGGGCAGTGGAATGGTGGGATTCGTCTATAGTTAGTGGTTCGGCCAATGGAGGTAGATATGGAATGCCTAATTTGCGATGAGCCTGCTTCGGACGTCGATATTGGTGATGATTATCAGGAAAGAGCATGCGCGAAGTGCGGACACTATCGAATTACCCATACAGCGCTTGTTTGGATGGAAACCCATGGCTGGCGATTCGACGTGAAGCTGACTCGGGCCTGGCTCGCACACCAACAGGGCTCAGGATTGATCCCGACTATTGATTCGCAGCAGGCGAGTGTTCTGATCCAGGTTTAAGCTGCCGCCATCACCGCCTCGATGATCTTCTGCCCCGCCAGCGGCGGAACCGCGTTGCCGGCCATGTGCATGGTCAGCCTATGATTGTCCGGGCGCTTGGTGTCGGCCGGGAACGACATGGCGGCAAGGGCCTCGTTCGCAGACAGCATCCGCATTTCATCGCCTCGTACCAAGGCCCACCGGTCCAGGGTGGTGATGGTGCCGATCGGTCGATCCAGGCTGCGCCCGGTCAGCCCCGAGCCTGACCCGTAGTAGGGCATGATGAATCGGTCACCGAAGCGCTCCCGGCCATTCTTCACGCGTGTCAGCGTCGATTCAGCGCGACCAGGCTTCACGACCTTGCTCCATTTGCCCGCATCGAAATCGATGAAGGATGAAGGATGAAGCTGGAACATGTCGGCGCTGGTGAAGCTGAAGATTCAGCGGTGCCTTGCTTCGGGTGCACACCAGAAACATGCGCACGCGGTGTTGCGGCACGCCAAGATCGGCGCAATCAACGACATGCGGCGCGAGCATGTAACCGAGCGCTGCCATGGCCTGCGACCAAGCGGGGTACAAAGCCCAGTCCGTGAACTCTTCGACGTTTTCGACCAGCACCACTTCTGGCCGGTGGAACTCGGCAGCTGACACAACCGCCCAGGCTGTTGACCTCGATGCGTCGTGCTGAGCATTCCCGGATTTCTTGCCGCGCGCCTTCGAATGCCCCTGGCAACAGGGCGAGGCCAGCAAGATGTCGTGGGCCGGAACCTTCGACCAATCCGCGTGGTGCAGGTCTTGGCAGATGTGAATGGCGTCCGGGTGGTTAGCGCTGTGCCACTGAACCGCGACCGGCCAGTGATTGGCGGCCCAGATAACGTCTATGCCGGTATTGCGGGCACCGGTTGACCATGCGCCGAGACCGGCGAACAAATCGATTGCTGTAGGCATTGCTGATCCTCACAGGCTGGCGTGATTCGTAAATTGGGATGATGATTTGCACCTGGTGCAAACCTGACCCTGGCTGCGATGAGTGCGAAAACAGATGTGGAAGCAATTCGGCTTATTGATGAAGAGGTGGTACGTCTGCTCAGCTTGCCAGAGGGAAAGCTTGATCCTGAGGTTCGCGATGGACTTCGCCTGATTGCTGACCTCGCGAAGTGGCGAGATATTGCCTACGGGGCGACTGAGCGGTCCGTCAGCGCAATCGATCAGCTGAGAATGGACTTCGAAGTTTTCGACTGTGGCGTTGATGAAACCAAGCCGCTGCTCTACTTGTGGCAGATTGAAGATGAAAACGGCGTGGTGCTTTATAGGTATGTCGGCAAAAGTGAGCGCGGTGCGAGTCGACCGCTAACTCAGTACAGGCGGAATGTTGCAAACCATTTGGCTGGTAGGCCTTACCGGAAGGGAAAACCCGACGCTTTCCGAGCAGTTCACTTGCGCATGTCGGACGCCGTTGCCAAGGGGCATCGAATTACCTTGTACTTACTCCAGAACGTAGGTGACGTTGCGCAAATTTTCTCTGCAGAGCGCACTGAACAGAAGAAATTCTGCTCAACCCCGTACTGCGACCTTCCACCAGCGCGACTCTTAGCTCCTCGCCGGCTGGCGTATTTGTGTTCGTCCCGGCATGGAGCCGGGTGGGGAGTCACTTATGAGTCTTTATCTATACCTAAACGAGCACTGGCACGCGGACACTTGGGTAAATGGAGGGGTAATCCCGATAAACCCAGCAAGCTTTTATAGGCGAGCGGAACGCGGCGGAATATTCACGCCAGATGAAAACCTGATTCATCGTTCGCCAATAGATTTGATGGCTCCAAATCCTATCTTTCGAATTGGCCCTGGCGGTCAAATCCGTAGCCTGTACGCGATCGACAACTACGTAGACGGCGTCAGGCAGACTGACTTAATCAATGCGGCGTATTATCAAGAAGATGGTTTGATTCTTTCATTTAGTTACCGACTGACGGGAATACTGGCCCGCAAAATGAAAAAGAAAGCATGCGTGAAAATTCTCAATATCGACTCACTGAAAGAGCATCTCGACCAACAAATTGGTGTCAAATCGGAAGCGGGGCCATGCAGGTACAACGAAGGCCATCAGAGACACCACTTTCTTAAATCACATCTCGACATGTGGCAAGCCGAATATCGGCTATTTTGGCCATCCTCTAACAAGGTTGAAGTCTCCGTCCAGCCTGGAACTGCGGAACTCATCTGTACGTGGTGATCTGCCATTAGACTAAGCCTCTATCCCGGTCTTGGCGAATTGCTCAAGATGTCGCGACTGGGGGTGCAAGCGGTTTGGGGAGTGGCTGCGGAGCGTCAAGCGTTGGAGCAGGTGGCCAGGCCTTTGTCGCAGGCTGGGGATTGAGGGGCCACACGGAGATTTACAAAGGCGCCAGTCAGCCGGGTTCCACCCGGTTATTGAAGCTTGTCATCAGGCAGCTACTTTTTCCCACCACAAGGATCCCCACCATGCACAAATACCTCCTGGAATACCTGTTCAACGGCGAGCCCCGCACACATCTGTTGAACTCAAGCAGGCTCAGTTGCCCCTGCATGAAGCGGCGATGCATCTGCTCCAGCTGCATTTCGGGGATGCAGAGAACAGCTTGATCATGCCCACTGCGGACGCGACGCCAGAGCAGATTTTAGAGCAGGCTGAGCGGGTAGGGCTCACCCGGATCAAGGTGACCGCAACGCAAGAGTGAAGTCTCCAGTCACGCCCATTTGAAAACAGCAGGAAACCTGGCGATAAAACATGTCCCTGCTTGCGGCGTTGAGGAAACGCTCAAGGTGCCTTTGTGCGCGGTGGCGATTTGCGATGCGATGTAAAGGCCCAGGCCCAGACCTTCGCCACGTTGCCCTGCTTCTGAGCGAGTAAACGGCTCAAACAGCAATGGCATTAGCTCCGAGGGGATTGGCGCGCCCTGGTTGGCAACCGATATCACAAGCTCGTCTTCATCCGTGTAAGCATTGACGCTGATGGGCGTTGCAACTGCTCCATGCGTTACAGCGTTGCCCAGCAGGTTGGATAGCAATTGGCTGATGCGTAAAGCATCGCAATAAATGCCAGGAGGAACCTGCAGGGTGTGAGAAAAAATGGCGTGAGGGTGTGATGCTTGTACTTCATCGAGGGTCAATTGCAGCGTTTTTTCCAGATCGTCGACCAACTGTCTTTTAACTGGAATACCATCGCCCATCCGTCCCCGCGCAAAATCCAAAACGTTTTCAATCAGCACGCCCATTCGTGCCGTGCTTTTATGAATCGCAGAAATCAAACCCAGTGAGCGTTTTTCGGTTGTTTTGGTGCCTAACAGATCGGTACTCATTCGGATTGCGCTAAGCGGTGTGCGTAAATCGTGACCCAGTACCGCGATGAATTGCTCGCGCAATCGACCGCTTTCATTGGCATCCACCAGCGCTGCTTTTGTCGCGTCCAGATTGTTTTGCGCGTCGAGACTCATTGCAATCAACTGAGCAAAAAGCGTGAGTGTCTTGGCGATAGCCGGTTCGTCGAGGTTGGCGGGCACCGAATCGATGGCGCACAACGTACCAAAAAAATCACCATTGGCTTTGACGATCGGGATCGAGATATAGCTCTCCAATCCATAAGTTTTAGGGGTGTGGTGCTTTGAGAAAATGGGGTGTGCGCTAGCGTGACCGAAGATTACCGGAGTTTTGTGCTGGCGGATTTCATGGCAAATCGTTGACTCCAATACCAACTCCCCGCCGGGTTGCAGCCCAAATTCGATAGAGTCGTCGACTGCGCAAGCCACCCATTTGGTTTCGGTGACGCGCGCGACAGCGGCGAAGCGCATCCCGGTCAGATGTTTGACCATGCTCAGAATGACAGGCACAGCATCGATGCTGCGTATGGCATTAACGTCTGAAGCGATGTCTGGACTCGTCATTGGCCATGGAACCGAAAGAAAGTTTGATCAAAGACTATGCCTGATTCTACGAGCAGGATGCATCGTCGATAGGTACGGCCAAATTGTCATCACGGTGGATCAAGGGGAAGTGGAAAAACGGGCGTTTGTAAAAGCTTCCCATGCGGCATAAGCAATCCTGTGTTGACCCGTCCCGAGCTCTCGTTGTTCAACTGCCATGTTTTTAAAACCTTCTGTTGAAGCGCAGGGTCGATAGCTGGAGACCTCACACTTCACTAGAACGAGAGAACGCCAATGATCGGTGTTGTGATTCCTGCTCATAACGAACAAAGGCATATCACCGCCTGCCTGGCGTCCATCTTGATCGCCGCCAGGCATCCTGGTCTTACAGGCCAACAAGTCTCGGTTCTTGTCGTTCTGGACGATTGCTCGGATAACACCGGTCAATTGGTTGCGGGGCAAGGCGTAGCGAAACTGGACGTGTCTTTTCGGAACGTGGGGAAGGCCAGAGCCACTGGCGCAGAGGCTTTACTCAATGCCGGAGCGCAGTGGCTTGCGTTCACAGATGCCGATACGGTCGTTCCGCACGATTGGCTTGCTCGCCAGATTGAGTTCAAAGCTGATGCGGTATGTGGAACGGTGGAAGTCGATAGCTGGACGGAACATGGTGACCTGGTGCGTTCCAAGTATCTTGAGTTGTACCAGTTCATCGAAAACCATCGCCATATCCACGGAGCCAATCTCGGACTGAGCGCCGAGGCCTACCGGAACGCCGGAGGATTTCAGCATCTTGCCGCACACGAAGACGTCCACCTGATCGCTGATCTTGAGAGGGTGGGCGCTCGTATAGTCTGGACGGCGACGAACCCGGTGGTCACCAGCGCCCGCCGGGATTTCAAGGGTCGCGGCGGGTTTGGCGACTATTTGACCGCCCTCGGCGCTTCACTTGGACTGCCCACACTCAACCCGCCAGTGAGTGCTGGCGTTGCTCCTTGAGTGGCTGCGTATGGCGCAGGAAAGACTTGTTCTACATCGTTCATCCGACGCCCTCGAAAAAGAGAGGCCTGGCGTTGCAAATAATTCAGTATTTTCGACGCGGTATCTGTCGATTTACCGCTCGTCACTCTCCCTCATCAATTGTTTGAACGTACGTTCATTTCTTCCTGACAGATAAGTCTGAGCAGACGAAATTTCCGTTCGTTTTGCTAATGGGAGAACCACATGAAAGCCATCGTTTATAACGGCCCGCGTGACGTGAGCGTGCAAAATGTCCCTGATGCCAAAATAGAAAAACCCACAGACGTTCTGGTTCGAATTACCACGACCAACATCTGCGGTTCAGACCTGCACATGTACGAAGGACGTACATCCATGGAGACAGGACGTGTATTTGGACACGAGAACCTCGGTGAGGTCATCGAGGTCGGCGCAGGCGTCGACCGCGTCAAAGTGGGGGACCGCGTTTGCTTGCCGTTCAACATCGGCTGCGGCTTCTGCGAAAACTGCGAGAAGGGCCTCACCGGTTTTTGCCTGACAGCCAACCCCGGTAGCGCAGGAGCTGCTTATGGCTTTGCAGAGATGGGCCCCTATGAAGGTGGCCAGGCTGAATTGCTCCGCGTGCCTTACGCAGACTTCAACTGCCTGGTGTTGCCCGAGGACGCGCAAGAGCGTGAAGACGACTACGTCATGCTCTCCGATATTTTCCCAACGGGTTGGCACGCCACGGAACTGGCCGGTCTTTTGCCAGGGGAAAGCATCGCCATTTATGGGGCCGGTCCGGTCGGCCTGATGGCCGCACACTCGGCAATGATCAAAGGCGCCTCCCAGGTATTCGTGGTCGACAACCAACCTGACCGATTAAAGCTGGCTGCCCAGATGGGCGCCACGCCCATCAACTCGCTGGAGCAGGAAGCGGTGGACCAGATTCTCAACCTGACTCATGGCAAGGGCACGGATCGCGGTTGCGAATGCGTGGGCTATCAGTGCTGCGACCGTCACGGCCACGAAGCCAATCACCTGACCATGAACAACCTCGTCGCATCGACCAAGGCTACCGGTGGGATCGGTGTCGTCGGTGTATTTGTGCCGGAAGACCCGGGTGCCAAAAGTGACCTCGCGAAGCAAGGCAAAATGGCCTTCGACTTTGGCGCTTTCTGGTTCAAGGGGCAGCAGATCCGAACCGGGCAAGCCAACGTCAAAGTCTACAACCGCCGCCTGGCTGAACTCATCCACCACGATCGTGCCAACCCCGCGCAGATCATCTCCCATCGGCTGAAACTGGCTGAAGGGCCTGAAGCCTATAAGCACTACGACGCCCGTGACAATGGCTGGACAAAAGTTGTGCTCAAACCGGCCGCGTGAAGTTGAAACCCAACGCCTGCGCCAGCTCCGCAAGAGTCGGCGCAGCTCGCTAAGCGTGGTAGCTGTCCACACAACTACAAACGGGTGATCTCAATGAATTGTCTGATCTGTGTCGGTGTCGCGCAGCGCATTGAATGTCAGGGACCTTGGGAAGAGAGGGATTGTCCGGAGTGTGGCCGCTACCGCGTGTCTGACCAACTCATCTTGGCCTTGATTGATCAGGGGCTGATTTTCGATGTGGCAAAAACCAGGGGATGGCTGGATAACCGGCGCAGAGAAGTTGCAGTTCCTTCCATTGAGATACACGAAGCGCTACTGGTGAATTGAGTGATTATCAGCGCCAGTGATCTGCAAATAAGCCTCGATGACCCAAACGAAGAGGGCTTGTTCAAGTGGTTGGTCGCCAGCTTTCTGATGGGCAAACGAATTCAAGGAGCGATTGCCGCAAAGGCTTACCAGGTGATCGTCGAAAAACACCAACGTGATACGCCACGAAAACTTGCCCGGTGCACGCATCGCGAACTGGTTGCAATGCTGGGTGAGGCTCATTACGTGCGGTATGACGAGAGCACGGCATCTCGTTTATTGACATTGGCTCATAAGCTCAATAACGAGTACGCGGGAAAGGTGCGCAACATTGTGGAGGTGAGTGCTGATCGTCGGGAGTTTGAAAAACGTCTTTTAGCGTTTGATGGGGTTGGTCCAAAGACCGTCGAGATTTTTATGAGGGAGGCGGGGGATGTGATTTTCTGGACACATACGATTTTTGGAGAAATCAGGTGAAACAGCCAGGCACATTAAGGTTTTGTCGTCCAGGTATTAGTGATGGGATAAACCCGCCGCCGCGTGCAGGCCGATAAGCCAGTAACCGGCGCTGCCCCGCAGCTTCGTGCCAATATTTGAACGGCTTGGCCTAGTCAGGATCGACCGCCATCGGCGCCGACGGCTCAGAGCGCCCCAAGGGTAAACTCCATCACCAGCACAGCGGACAACGCCAGCATCATCAGCAACACAATAAACAATAGGCACAGCTCAGCGAGCTGCTTGTAAAGGCGTATCGGCCTTTTCGTGATTAGAGCAATTGACTTACTCGTAGTAGCCACCACCACTCTCCCTTTTCCGCGGAACACGTAATAGCTCTGGAAGGTGTACATCAGGGTCACTAGAAGGATGAACCGCGTGCGGATCAGGGCGAACATCCAGCGTGGCCTTGAATTCGGCCGGCGGATTGGTAAATGCCGAGGGGGGGCGTCGGTGGTGGTGAGCCGAAATCATCCAGCGCCACGGCGCTGGAGGTGGTCAGGGGAATGAGCATCGTACAGGGCGGGCTTGACCAGAGCAGTAAGGCGATAGAGCTACATGGTGGTGTCGCTCGCTTCATTTTTCACCCCTCGCGTCATACCGAATCAGGCAAGCCCCGCCATCTACACAATATCCGGGACGACATCTGTTGCAGGTACCAGGGGGTGAAGCAACGAATGAGCCATGCCAACAGGGTGGAGAAAAAAGTTCAAATTGTTTAACAAGTCACTTCTTAGTGTTTCAAGCGAGAGAAGAGTGGGGGACATACTCCTCACATTAGGTGATAAACGCCCGGTCAAGTGGGTGTAATGCCCCATATATGGAGATCGTAGCGCCCCTGTTTCAGCGACCGCTTTTGCTAGGGGCTGCTTTCATTAAGTCGATGTGGATTTGACTGGTCGAGAAGGGCCGCTTCTGGCCGTTCTCTGCCGGTCATGGCCGTTTTCTGCCAGTCGCGGCCGGCTGCAACAACCTGAAGCAGGCTGCCCGCTCAAGCCCCCAATGAAATCAGAAGAAGGGTTAAAGCAGGCTGAGCAGTTGGGCTAAGGTTTAATGGTTCACCTCGCCAGTAGGGTTGCTCTCCCTTGCTCCCCCATGCTTTCCAAGGCTACTGGCGAGATGAACTGCACTTCAGCAATTCACTTAGGCGAACCAAGCGAGGGCGATCATGGGGTCACCTTCTGGCCGATTGCCGTCTGTCCCACAGGGCCGATATGTGCTGATTGCTGTCCATCACGGTTGAAGCAGGATGTGTGAATGCCATGCATCCGGCCAAAAACGGACAATCTGGCCCCCCTTTTCTGTCTAGCAGTCGACCGCTACTCAGCTCAGCATTTGCTCTACATCAATGGTGTACCTCTGAGCTTCATCAACAGCACCCGCCGCTCAGTCCTGCTTCAATTCCACTTACCACGCATCTCTGTAAACCTCGTTCCGGAACCTCGTCGGTTTTTCTCGGCAATGGGCGTGGAGCTCATTTTCTAAGTAGAACAGCGCAGACGGCGAATTTGCGTGTGCCAAACAAATACTTTGATCTTCGCAGACATAACGTTCGTCTAGACTAATCCATCCACGAGCTGACGTTTGCGGTCACGCAAGGCAGGAGGGTAAATCATCATTACTTATTCTCGCATTACGAGTGAAGTGCAGCTGTAGTCCGTTGTAGCTGTACACCTATATCAATCGATAGAGGAACACGCTATGAGACTTAAACAGATGGTGCTGGTGGGGCTGGCCACCAGTGGCATGATGCTGGGAGCGTCCTTACCCACGCTCACCCAGGCCGCCGACAAAAAACCCAACATTCTGTTCATCATGGGTGATGACATCGGTTGGATGCAGGTCGGGGCGTACCAGAACGGACTGGGTTTTGACACAACGCCCAACCTGGACCGAATTGCCAATGAAGGCGCCAAGTTCATGACTTACTACGCCGAGCAAAGTTGCACGGCCGGTCGCAACGCCTTCTTCACCGGCATGACGCCCTTGCGAACCGGCATGATCCCGCCGCAACTGCCCGGCAGCCCCTCCTACCTGCGACCAGGCACACCGACGATCGCCAAGTTCCTGCTCGACCAAGGCTACAACACCGGCGAGTTCGGCAAGAATCACTTGGGTGATCACCCGGACGCATTGCCAACCGCACATGGTTTCCAGGAATTCTGGGGTTACCTCTACCACCTGGATGCCATGCAGCAAGTGAGCTTTCCAGACATCAACAAGAGCCCAACCGAGCAGGGCTTTGCCCCACCGTGCCAAACGGAGCCGATTCCAGGTGTCCCGCCATTCCCAGGAGCAGTCAACCCCAAAACTACGACTTGCTTGACACCACCGCGGCCAGTTTTAGCCTGTGCGTCCAAGGATGGTTCGTCGCAGAACCAGACCTGCAAGGATGAGGGCCCGTTAACGCTGGAACGCTCGGCAACCGTGGATGAAGAAATATCAGCCAAGGTGATCGACTTCCTTGACCGCAACGACCCGAAGAATACCAACAAGCCGTTTTTTGTCTGGTACAACCCGGCGCGCATGCACATAACCACCGTTTTCTCGCCGAAGTACCAGGCCATGCTGGGTGAACAAGGTGGTAACGACTGGGGTATCCAGGAAGTCGGCATGAAACAGATGGACGACAATATCGGCCTGGTGCTGAAAAAGCTCGAGAGTATGGGGCAACTGGACAACACCATCGTGGTCTTCACCACGGACAATGGCGCGGAAAGCCAGACATTCCCCGATGGCGGCATGACGCCCTTCAAAGCTGGCAAGCTGACGACCTGGGAAGGCGGGATGCGGGTTCCGGCGCTGATCCGCTGGCCAGGTCAAATCAAGCCGGGCACCGTCTATGAGGACATCGTTGCCTCCTACGATTGGTTGCCAACACTGGTTGAAGTCGCTGGGGGGCCGAAAGGCAATGCACTCAACGAGCAGATCATGGCAGGCAAGTACCCGGGTATTGTCAAAACCAAGCTGCAGGGCGTCAATCAACTGGACTATCTGACGGGCAAGTCGAACAAGTCCGCGCGAGATACCTTCTTGTACTACACCGGGGCTACACCATCGGCGGTACGCTACAAGAACTGGAAGATCTACTTCACCATGGAAGGGTCGTCCGGTGCTTCAGCCCTGGCAGGCCCACAGCAGTATGGTTGGGCGCAGGTGCAAAATATCCGAAGGGATCCGTTTGAACAGGCCGTAGGCGAGGAGCAGAAGTCGGTGCTGTCTATCGGAGGTGCATTGGCCGCGCCAAGCACGGCCTATCTCTACAACTGGAACATGCTACCGGTTGGCCAGCAATTGTGGCTGCAGGAACTTGTGTCCTTTGCAGAATTCCCACCACTGCAGTCGCCAGAGTCCTACAACCTCACGCAGGTTCTGGAGCAAGTCAAGGCGATGAACAAGAAGGTTCCAGGCCAGTAAAAATGTGAAGCGAGGAAGCCGGGGCGCCCAAACCCTGGCTTTCTTCGCTGTCCTTGTTCGAATTCATCCAGATTGTGCTGAAGCTAATTGAGGGCGCAATGACGAATCTAGATCGGATTAGCGGTCATTGAAAAAATAACCCCCTTTACAGACTGTGTGAAAACCTAGC
>NZ_AKJS01000118.1 GCF_000282215.1 Pseudomonas sp. GM21 | reverse complement strand
TCCACACCGGCACCATCACCGACGGCAAGGAATGGGGTCGCGAGTCGGAACTGGGCTACACCGTACAAAGCGGGCCGTTGAAAAGCCTCAACGTCAAATGGCGCAACTCGACCATGCGCCGCGACTACAGTAACAACGAGTTCGACGAAAACCGGGTGATCATCAACTATCCGATCAGTTTGTTATAAACCTCGGCGCCGGCACTCACGCTCAGGGAGTGCCGGCGCTAACCGCTGGTCACTTCGTACTGGCGGTATGTACAACCGCAGATACAGTCAGGCTGTGCGTTTAAATTCTCCAGCCTGATGTAGGAGCCCCTTTTTCTTCCGTTATCTCCGGATGCTGTACGTGAAGCTGCCATGACCAAGGAGGTCAGGTATGAGCAAGCGAATAGTTATCGTCGGTGGCGGTGTAGGTGGAACCATGCTGGCCAATCAATTGGTCAGCAAGTTGTATCCAGAAATCCTGCGCGGCGAAGTCTCGATTGCACTACTGTCCAATTCCCCCGATCACTTCTACAAACCTGCGTTCATGTATGCGGCGTTCAATCAGTTCTTTGAAGAAGAACTTAAACGCCCGGAACGTTCATTGTTGCGCCCGGAAATCAGCTTTCATATCGAAGAGGTCACGCGATTTGATTTTCCCGGCCAATGTCTGATAACCCGCTGCGGCAAGCGTTATGACTATGACTTTCTGGTCATTGCCACTGGTTGCGTGCCCGCACCAGAGCGTATCGAAGGCTTGAAAGAAGCCGGCGACCACTTCTACCAATATCAACCCGCCCGACAATTGGCTGAACGCCTGAGCACGATCAAAAAGGGTCGGATTTTCATCACGGTGTCCTTTCCGCAAACTCCCAACGTGCCGCATCAATGCGGCATCGCCCCGGTTGAAACAACGCTGATGCTCGACGATTTCCTGCGGCGTCGGGGTGTGCGCGCCCATGTGGAAATCATCTACACCTACCCGACCACCGCACAGCTGCTGCGCAACTGCCTGTTTCTGCAACGGCCTACCGGTGAAATATTGCCCGGCATTTTCGAACAGAAGAATATTCACTTCCAACGCGGTTTCACCCTCGACCGGGTCGATCCGGATCAGAAGATCGCCTACTCGGCAGAAGGCGATGCGCAACCGTTCGACATCCTGATGGCAACGCCGCCGATTTGCGCCGTGGAGGCCGTGCGCGAGTGCGGCGTCTCGCAAGCGCCGAACGATGAAGGCTGGTTGCCGACCAACCACGAAACGTTACGGGTCTATGGCCTCGAAAACGTCTACGTGATTGGCGACACCGTCGACCTGCCGGTGAGCAAGGCCGGGGGCGCCTGCCATAACCAGGCACCCGTGATCGCCAATAACATTGCCTCCGAGATTCGCCATGGCGCGCCCAACAGTGTGTATGACGGACGGGTTCAGGCCGTGGCGCAGATGGGCCTCAATGCCGGTATGCCGCTGGTGTACGACTACGCCCATGACGTGCTGCCGACACCGCCGACCAAACTCGGCGGTTTGCTCAGGAACGGCTTCAATCGTGGCCTGTATTGGGCGGTTGCCCGTGGAATACTTTGACCCTGCACAGGGAGGAGTGAACAGTGAATAAACTGACGGATGAAACGCTGGGGGCCAGTGCTACCAGTACGCCGGGGTGGAATGCCCTGATGGCAAAACTTCAGCCGCTGATCGACGGTGGGCGGCTGGACAACATTGTCGATGCCTTGTCGCTGGTCTCGGACATGATTGACCTGCTGGACCCTGCGATGGTGGAAAAACTGGCGCAGCTGTTCGAAAACGCTACGGCGTCCACCTGGATGATAGGCAATGCCGTGCGTCTGGCCAAAGCCGAGGTCGCCGCCGCCCCGGCACCACCGGGAGCCTATGCCTTGATCAAATTGCTGAACGACCCGGACACACGCAAAGGCGTGGCTATTGTCTTGAAAACGCTGAACGTCATCGGAAGACAACTGTAACCGCCGGCAGACTAAGTTAGAACTAATTGGATACCACTCTATTATTAAAAAAACCTAAAACCTGTTAGTTCTAACAGTAGATCCCCCCCTACCAAACTTCTAAAGTTCCTTGAGGAAAAATATCTACCGACGTCAACCACGACCGACTTTTTACAGACCTGCATCAACCGCGTATCGCCATTTAACGCCGTGCTGGACAGCGCGTTTAAACCTCTTCGCAAGGACGCAACCCATGTTTGAACAAGAGCTCAGGCCGTATCAGGATCGATTGGCTCAACACCCGATTTATGGCGCTATTCGTTCGGTCGAACACGTCAGAATATTCATGAGTCACCATGTCTTTGCAGTATGGGACTTCATGAGCCTGGCCAAACGCCTGCAGCGTGACTTTACCTGTGTAGAGCTGCCTTGGATGCCGGTGCTGAATGAAGACAGCGCTCGCCTCATCAATGAAATCATAACCGGTGAAGAATCGGATATTGGCCATGATGGCCACCCGGTCAGTCATTTCCGACTGTACCTCGATGCCATGACTGAAGTCAGTGCACCCACTGAAAAAATCGACACCTTTATCCATCAATTTGCCCACTCTTACTCTCTCGGAAAGTCACTGGACCAATCCCGCGCTCCGGCGTACGTAAAGACATTTGTCAAACATACGATTAAGACAGCGCGCAACAGCTCAACTGCCGAAGTGGCCAGCAGCTTTCTTTTTGGCCGTGAAGACCCAATCCCCCAAATGTTCCAAACTCTAATGGAGCGCTGGGGGCTAACGGCTCATCAAGCGCCGAAGTTGACTTATTACCTTAATCGACACATCGAAGTAGACAGCGGCGACCATGGCCCTGGCGCACAAAAAATACTGTCTCGTTTAATCATCACGCCGCAGGTGCGGGAAAAAGCACTGCAAGCGGCCATTGACGCGATCGAACACCGAATCAAGTTATGGAACGGTATCTATCGAGAAATAAAAAAATCGGATGCATATGCCTAGTCATTCACTGCCACTCAAGGATAGAGAGGACCACCTCATGCCCACACAACGAGAGCTTAAGGTTTCAGTAAGCACTACCGACTGGGACGCCAAGGCCTACCAGCAATTCTCCCGACTTCGACAACGACCGGTGAATGAACTGCTTGATCGTGTCGACATCAAAAATCCCAAACACATCTACGATCTGGGTTGCGGCACAGGCATAGCGACGCAGGCTCTCGCCAAGCGCTGGCCCCGAGCGAACTTGATGGGCATCGACAGTTCGGAGCAAATGCTTCAAGAGTCCAGAAGTCTGCCGATCAGGGCCCGATGGAAACAGTGCGACCTGCAAAACTGGCAACCCGAACAGCCCGCTGACTTGCTGTTTGCCGCTGCCGTGCTGCATTTCATCGACGATCATCCACAGCTGTTGCCTCGATTGCTCAAGCATTTGGACCCGGGTGGTTGTCTGGCGGCGCACATGCCCGATTGGCGCGATGCGATGTGGTATCGGCTAATGCTCGACACCCTCGACAGTGGTGGCCACGACGGGCAACCGCTGGGCACCCCGCAGCTACGTGAAAGCATGGCGCGGCGGCCATTGTTGTCGCTTGAGGACTACTACCGTCTGCTGGCGCCGCGCTGTGCAACGCTGGATATCTGGGAAACCGAGCAGCTACAGGTCGTCGACGGCAAGTCGCCGATTTATGACTGGGTCAAGGTGTCGGCGTTACGAGAGGTAATGCAGGGATTGAAGGATGACGAACAGGCGCGGTTCATCTTTCACTTCATGAGGCGGGTGCATGCGCATTACCCGCAGGAGGGGGATGGGCATACGTTGTTTCCGTTCAAGCGGGTTTTCATTGTGGCCACTGTGTAAGCCATGACATCGGAATCGCGGGCAAGTCGAATCGTCGCACCGCCGCTCCCACAATTGAAACGCATTCCCCTGTGGGAGCGTGGCTTGCCCGCGATGGCGTCAGTACAGGCAACAAAAAAACCGAATGTTACTCCCGCGACTCAACCCCCAACTCATCCCAAACCGACTCCGCCAAGTGGAACGTCGCATTCGCCGCCGGGATGCCGCAGTAGATCGCGCTCTGCATGATCACTTCCTTGATCTCGCCACGGGTCACGCCATTGTTGGCGGCGGCGCGCAGGTGCAGTTTGAGTTCGCCCTCGCGGTTCATGCCGATCAGCATGGAAATGGTGATCAGGCTGCGGGTGTGGCGCGGCAGGCCCGGGCGGGTCCAGATGTCGCCCCAGGCGTGGCGGGTGATCATCTCCTGAAATTCCGAGTTGAACTCGGTCAGGGTCGTCAGGCTGCGGTCGACGTGAGCGTCGCCGAGCACTGCGCGACGGACTTTCATGCCTTCGTCGTAACGTTGTTTCTCGTCCACAACAATCCCCTTAATGAGCGTTCAAAAACGCCAACACTCGCTCGCTGAACGCAGCGTCGGCCTGGACGTTGGACAAATGCGCAGCATAGAACTCTGCGTATTCGGCGCCCTGCACATGTTCTTGAATGAAGTGTCCGCCGGATGGCGGCGTGACCGCGTCTTCGGTACCAGCAATGACCAGCAGCGGCGCCTTGATCGAAGACAACTGCTCACGGAAGTCGGCATCACGCACCGCCGCGCAATTGGCCGCGTAGCCTTGAGGCGAAGTGGCGGCCAGCATGTCGGTGATTCGCTTCGCGGCAGACGGATTGGCTTCGGCAAAGTCCGGGGTAAACCAGCGCGCAATCGAGGCATCGCGCAGCGCGACCATCGCGGCCGGACCGTCGCGCAATACAGTTTCAATGCGCGGGTTCCAGATCGACGGGTCGCCGATTTTCGCGGCGGTGTTGCACACCACCAGTTTGTTCAATCGATCACCGGCATTGATCCCCAGCCATTGGCCGATCAATCCGCCCATCGACAAACCACAGAAATGCGCGCGTTCAATGTGCAACGCATCCAGCAGCGCCAACACGTCGCGGCCCAGTTGTTCAATGCTGTACGGGCCAGGTGTCACCAGCGATTGGCCGTGACCACGGGTGTCGAAACGCAACACGCGCAAATGCTCGGTGAACGCCGCAATTTGCGCGTCCCACATGTGCAGGTCGGTGCCCAGCGAGTTGGACAGCACCAATACCGGTGCATCCTCAGGCCCATCAAGTTGGTAGTGCAGTTCGCCCTCGGCGAGTTGTACAAAAGCCACAGCAATCTCCTTCAGGCAGTCAACGCAGAATGTTCAGCCACCGCCCGCTCGACCCAGGTATGGGCCTGGCCGAGGTAATGGGCGGGGTCCAGCAGACGATCAAGTTCAGCATCAGAAAGCTCGGCGGTCACTTGCGGTTCGTCACCGAGGACGGCGCGCAGATGACGCTGTTCAGCCACCGCACGCTTGCAGCAGAGTTCCAACAGATGATGCGCGGTGTCGCGGCCGACCCGTTGGGCGAGGACGATGCTCACCGCTTCGGCCAGCACCAGGCCTTGGGTCAGATCGAGGTTGCGCGCCATGCGATTCGCGTCCACTTCCATCCCCTGCGCCACCAGCAACGCTTGCTTGAGGCCGCCGGACACCAGGCAGCAAATCTCTGGCAAGGTTTCCCATTCCGCATGCCACAGACCGAGGCTGCGTTCGTGTTCTTGCGGCATGGCGCTGAAGAGGGTCGAGAGCAAACCGGGAACGCGAGTCGCCGCACCGATCAGCACCGCTGCGCCCACCGGGTTGCGCTTGTGCGGCATGGTCGAGGAACCGCCCTTGCCGGGCGCCGATGGTTCGAAGACTTCGCCCGCCTCGGTTTGCATCAACAGGCTGATGTCGCGGCCGAGTTTGCCCAGGCTGCCGGCAATCAATCCCAGCACCGAACCAAACTCCACCAGACGATCACGCTGGGTGTGCCAAGGCTGCTCCGGCAAGGTCAGTTGCAGTTCTTCGGCCAGGGCTTCAGCAATCGGCATCGCCTGTTCGCCCAGTGCGGCCAGGGTTCCGGAGGCGCCGCCGAATTGCAGCACCAACAGACGTGGCTTGAGCTCTTGCAAACGTTGACGGCTGCGAGTGACCGCACCCAGCCAACCGGCGATTTTCATGCCGAGGGTGACCGGTGTTGCATGCTGCAACCACGTGCGGCCAGCCAAGGGGGTGGCGACATGACGTCCGGCTTGAGTCGCGAGGGTGTCGCCCAGTTGCGCCAGATCACTTTCGATCAGCGCCAGCGCCTCACGCAATTGCAACACCAGACCGGTGTCCATCACGTCCTGGCTGGTCGCACCCAAATGCACGTAGCGCTCGGCTTCGGCATCACTGGCTGCGATCTGCTTGCCCAACGCCTTGACCAATGGGATGGCGGAATTGCCTGCCGTGGCAATGGCCTCGCCGAGGGCGGCGAAATCGTAATGCCCGGCCTGACACGCGGCTTCAATGGGGGCGACAGCCGTTTGCGGAATCAGCCCGACACGCGCCTCGGCCCGGGCCAGTGCGGCTTCGAAATCGAGCATGGCCTGAACGCGGCCTTGATCACAGAACACTTCACGCATATCGCGTGCAGTGAAATAGGCATCGAACAATTGATTGCCCGGTCGCTCGTTCATAAAACAGTCCCTGGAGGCGCGAGCCCGTCAGGCCCGCGCGTAAAGATCAAAGGTCGTGGTGCAAATACTTCGCCTGTTTCGGCAGACGCAAACTGAACAGGAACGCCACCGCCATCATTACCGTAACGTACCAGTAGAAGGAGTTTTCCATGCCCACGGCTTTCAGGCTCAGGGCAACGTATTCCGCCGAACCGCCGAAGATCGCATTGGCCACCGCGTAGGCCAGGCCGACACCCAGGGCACGCACCTCCGGCGGGAACATCTCGGCTTTTACCAGGCCACTGATCGAGGTGTAAAAGCTCACGATTGCCAGTGCCACGGTAATCAGCACAAAGGCCAGGAACGGACTGCTGACACTTTTGAGGCTCAACAGAATCGGCACGGTGCACAACGTCCCGAGGGCGCCGAACCAGAGCATCGAGTTACGTCGGCCAATCTTGTCCGCGAGCATGCCGAAGAACGGTTGCATGCACATATAAAGGAACAGCGCGCCGGTCATGATGTAGCTGGCGGTCTTGGCTTGCATGCCGGCGGTGTTCACCAGGTACTTCTGCATGTACGTGGTGAAGGTGTAGAAAATCAGCGAGCCACCGGCGGTATAACCGAGCACGGTAATGAATGCGGCTTTATGGTCGCGGAACAGCGCACTGATGCTGCCGGCGTCCTTGTTTTCGCGCATTTCCTTGCTGCTGGTTTCTTTCAGTGAACGACGCAGGTACAGCGAAACCAACGCAGCCAGCGCACCGACTACAAACGGAATCCGCCAGCCGTAGGCGCGCAACTCATCTTCAGTGAGGAACTGTTGCAGGACCACCACCAGCGACACCGCCAGCAACTGCCCTCCAATCAGCGTCACGTATTGGAACGAGGCGAAGAAGCCGCGCTGGCCCTTGAGCGCGACTTCACTCATGTAGGTGGCGGTGGTGCCGTACTCCCCGCCCACCGACAAACCTTGAATCAAACGTGCGAACAGCAACAGGATCGGGGCCCAGACGCCGATGTCCTTGTAGGTCGGCAGGCAAGCGATGAGCAACGAACCGAAGCACATCATCAGAATCGAGATGAGCATCGAATTCTTGCGCCCGTGCTTGTCCGCCAGCCGCCCGAAAATCCAGCCGCCGATGGGACGCATCAGGAACCCGGCGGCGAATACGCCAGCGGTGTTGACCAGCTGCACGGTTGGGTTGTCGGACGGGAAAAAGGCTGGCGCAAAATAGATCGCGCAAAAGGCGTAAACGTAGAAGTCGAACCATTCGACGAGGTTGCCGGACGAAGCGCCGACAATGGCGAAGATCCGCTTGCTGCGTTCTTCACCGGTGTAATGAGCTTCAATAGCTGTGGGCGTAGTCATTGTTTTTCACTCAATGGGGACGTTGAGAGTCTAGACACACTTCGCAACAATCCCGTTCCGCAAATGCCGTATTCACACTGATCGTTCCCACGCTCCGCGTGGAAATGCATCCCGTGACGCTCCGCGTCACAGTGAACGCGGAGCGTTCATGGCGGCATTCCCACGCAGAGCGTGGGAACGATCACAATGACACTCCGCAATCGCGAGCAGGCTCACTCCTACAGGGATTTCCGGTGTTCTCAATAATCGAAGAACACCGTCTCGGCATCAGTGCCCTGCAAAATCACATTCCACTGATAGACACCCGACGCATCCTGCTTCGCCAGCAACGTGCTGCGGCGCTCGGCCGGAACACATTCCAGCAGCGGATCCGCCACGTTGGCCGGCTCGCCATCGAAGTAAATCCGCGTCAGCAAGTGCTTGACCAGCCCGCGAGCAAACACCAGCACCACCAGGTGCGGCGCCTGGGTCGAGCCTTTCAGGCCTTCAACCGTACCCGGCTTGATGGTGGTGAAACGAAAGCGCCCTTCGGCATCCACCGGCACCCGGCCAAAGCCTTCGAAGTTCGGGTCCAGCGGTTTGTCCTGATCATCTTCCGGATGGTCGTATTTGCCGGCGGCGTTGGCCTGCCAGACTTCCAGCATCGCATCGTTGACGACATCGCCGTTGCCATCGACAACTTGCCCGGTGATCGCCACGCGCTCGCCGAGGGTTTGTGCAACGGTCAGGTCTTCGCGGTTCAGCCAGGTCAGGCCGATGTGGTAATACGGCCCGACGGTGTGGGACGTGGTCGCGTTCAGCGTCATCTTATTTCTCCATCGGCGTGGCGTCGCGGCCGCGCAAGACGATGTCCCAGCGATAACCGAGGGCATAGGAAGGGATGGTTTTTTCCAGATCAAACGTCGCGATCAAACGCTCTTTGGCGCTGGTATCGGGCACGCAGTTGTAGATCGGGTCGTACGCCAGCAGCGGGTCGCCCGGGAAATACATCTGCGTGACCAAGCGCGTCAGAATGCTCGGCCCGAACAGTGAGAAATGGATGTGCGCCGGGCGCCACGCGTTGTGGTGGTTGCCCCACGGGTAGGCGCCTGGCTTGATGGTCTGGAACTGATACCAGCCATCGGCGTCGGTCACGGTGCGGCCGGTGCCGGTGAAGTTCGGGTCCAGCGGCGCGTCGTGCAGGTCACGGGCGTGGTTGTAGCGACCGGCGGCGTTGGCCTGCCAGATTTCCACCAGAATTCCCGGTACCGGCAAACCGTTTTCATCCAGCACGCGGCCGTGAATGATGATGCGCTCGCCCTGTGGTTCACCTTCGTGTTGAGCGGTCAGGTCGTTGTCCTTCTCATTGACGCGATCAGCGCCAATGGTCGGCCCGGTGATTTCCGACAGCGAGTGTGGCAAAAACACCAACGGCTTGGACGGTGAGCGCAGGTTGGTGGATTGATATGTCGGGTGCAGGTAATCGGGCTGAGTGCCCGCCTGCGGGCGGCGGTAACCAGGCTTGTCAGTCATTTCGCTTTCCTCTGTTCTTATTTGTCGACGCGACGTGTCAGACGCGTTCGATCGCCAGCGCCAGACCCTGGCCTACGCCGACGCACATGGTCGCCAGACCTTTCTTGCCACCGGTCTTTTCCAGCTGATGCAATGCGGTCAGCACCAGACGCGCACCGCTCATGCCCAGCGGATGACCCAAGGCAATGGCGCCGCCGTTCGGGTTGACCTGAGCCGCGTCGTCCGCCAGCCCCAGTTCACGCAACACCGCCAGGCCTTGGCTGGCGAAGGCTTCGTTGAGTTCGATCACATCGAAATCGCTGACCGCCAATCCAAGACGCTCGGTCAGTTTGCGCACCGCCGGGACCGGGCCAATGCCCATCACCCGAGGCGCAACGCCGGCGCTCGCCATACCCAGCACTTTAGCGCGTGCGGTCAGTCCGTGTTTCTTCACCGCCTCGGCGGACGCCAGAATCAATGCCGCCGCACCATCGTTCACGCCTGAAGCGTTGCCGGCGGTGACGGTTTTGTCGGGGCCGTTGACCGGCTTGAGTTTGGCCAACATTTCCAGGGTGGTGTCGGCGCGCGGATGTTCGTCCTGCGTGACCACCGTTTCACCCTTCTTGTGGGCAATCCGTACTTCTACGATTTCTTCAGCGAAATATCCTGCAGCTTGCGCGGCAGCTGTGCGCTGCTGGCTACGCAAAGCGAAAGCATCCTGGTCTTCACGGGACACTTCGTAATCGTCAGCCACGTTGTCGGCGGTCTGCGGCATGGCATCCACGCCATATTGCGCTTTCATCAACGGGTTGATGAAGCGCCAGCCGATCGTGGTGTCTTCCAGCTTCATGTTGCGCGAGAACGCTGCGTCGGCTTTGCCCATCACGAACGGGGCGCGGGACATCGACTCGACACCACCGGCAATCGTCAGCTCCATTTCGCCGCTGGCGATGGCGCGGAACGCGGTGCCGATAGCATCCATGCCCGAGGCGCAGAGGCGATTGAGCGTGACGCCCGGAATGGCTTCCGGCAGTCCGGCCAGCAGCAGCGCCATGCGTGCGACGTTACGGTTGTCTTCGCCAGCCTGGTTGGCGCAGCCGAAGAACACCTCGTCTACCGCATTCCAGTCCACCGACGGATTGCGCGCCATCAGCGCCTTGAGCGGCACGGCGGCCAGATCGTCAGCGCGAACCGCCGACAGACCGCCGCCGAAACGGCCGATAGGCGTGCGAATGGCGTCGCAGATATAAACGTCACGCATCAGGCTTCTCCGGGTGCTTGGCCGTGGGCGGCAGCGGTGCGGGCTTCCAGATCCCTGAGAGCCGTGAGTTCGACTTCAGTCGGCTCAGCCGTGTTTTCAACCGTGTCAGCGAAGCGAATCGCCCAACCGGTGGCGGCGACCACTTGCTCGCGGGTCACACCTGGGTGCAATGCGGTAACCACAAATTCATGGGTGCCGGCTTCCGGTTCCATGATGCACAGGTCGGTAATGATGCCCACCGGACCAGCGCCCGGCAGACCGAGACGCTTGCGCGAATCACCACCCTCGCCATGGCCAACCGAAGTAATGAAGTCGAGTTTATCGACAAACGAGCGCGCCGACTGCTTGAGGATAATCAGGACACTTTTGGCCGAACCGGCAATCTCCGGTGCGCCACCGGCACCCGGCAGACGAACCTTCGGCGCATGGTAGTCGCCGACGACGGTGGTGTTGATGTTGCCGAAACGGTCGACTTGCGCGGCACCGAGGAAACCGACGTCAATGCGCCCGCCCTGCAACCAATAGCGAAAAATCTCACCGGTCGGGACTACGGTGTCAGCGGTTTCCGCCAGCTCACCGTCACCGATCGACAGCGGCAGTACGCTTGGCTTGGCGCCAATCGGACCCGATTCGTAGATCAGGACTACATCAGGCGAGGAAGTAAGACGCGCCAGGTTGGCCGCTTTCGATGGCAAGCCGATGCCGACGAAGCACACAGAACCGTTCTTCAAACGGCGAGCGGCGGCAACGGTCATCATTTCATTGGTGGTGTAAGTCATTACTTGGCCTCCGAAGCAGCGGCCAGCTTGGCCTGGAACTCGCTGAAGTCAGCGCAGCCGTGGATGTATTCGTTGATCCACGCGGTGAAGGTTTCACGGTCGCGGGCAATCGGGTCCCAGGCTTGGTAGAAACGGTTATCACGCTCGTTGTAACCGTGAGCGTAGGACGGATGCGCACCGCCAGGGACGTGGCAGACCGCGCTCAACGCCCAGGTCGGCAGAACACAGGAGTTCATCGGGGCATTGAGGTCGTCGACGATTTCCTCGACGGTAACGATGCAGCGCTTGGCGGCCAGTGCCGCTTCTTTTTGTACGCCGAGAATGCCCCAGAGCAGCACGTTGCCTTTGCGGTCGGCTTTTTGGGCGTGAATCACGGTGATGTCCGGTCGCACCGAAGGCACGGCGGCCAACACTTCACCGGTAAACGGGCAGGTGACGGTTTTGATCAACGGGTTGACCTTCGGCAGGTCGGAACCGGCGTAGGCACGCAACACCGCGAACGGCAGGCCGGAGGCACCAGCGACGTAGGCATTGGCCAGGTCGGCGTGGCTGTGCTCCTCGATCTCCAGCGCGTGCGGCCACTGCTTTTCGACGGCATCACGCAGACGGTGTAGCGAACCGACACCCGGGTTGCCGCCCCAGGAGAAAATCAACTTGCGAGCACAACCGGCGCCGATCAACTGGTCGTAGATCAGGTCCGGGGTCATGCGTACCAGCGTCAGGTCTTTCTTGCCCTGACGAATGATTTCATGACCCGCCGCCGTAGGAATCAGATGGGTAAAGCCTTCGAGTGCGACGGTATCGCCGTCGTTTACGAATTGCTTCACCGCGTCGTGCAGCGAAAGGATTTCAGCCATGGGGCAGGCTCCCGTTTTGTTATGAACCGACAGTGGAAGAAAAAGGCGCGATGCGCGCGCCGGAGTGCCTAAAGATTAAGCCTCTGAAAAACACCAAACAATCCGATAATCGACTATGTGTTCGTTTATCGAACATATTGTTGTCTGCCTATCGATGATCGTTCCCACGCTCTGCGTGGGAATGCAGACAGGGACGCTCCGCGTCCCAAAGCGGACGCAGAGCGTCCATTGAGGCATTCCCACGCGGAGCGTGGGTACGATCAAATCAGGCTATCAGGTCGCATCCGCATGACTGACCATGCCCTTGATCACCACCGCCGTGGTCGCCAGCGCCGCCGGAATCACCAGCGCCGTCAGCACCTGCTCGAAATTCCAGCCCAGCCCCAGCAATGTCGCGCCCATCCACGCACCGAGAATCGCGCCGAAACGGCCAATCCCGAGCATCCACGACACACCGGTCGCCCGCCCTTGCGTCGGGTAAAACCGCGCCGCCAGCGATGGCATCGCCGATTGCGCCCCGTTGACGCACATGCCTGCCACCAGCACCAACGTCGCCAATAGCGTGATGTTGCCCAGGCTCTGCCCTACCGCGTAGGCAAACACCCCGGCCAGCAGGTAGAAAATGCCGATGACCTTGTGCGGATTGAACCGGTCCATCGCCCAACCTACGCCCACCGCACTCAGCACACCGCCAAACTGGAACAGTGCGCCAATGAATGCGGCCTGCTCCATGCTCGCGCCGCTGTCACGCATCAACGTCGGCAGCCAACTGGTTAGCAGGTACACAATCACCAGCCCCATGAAGTAGGTCAGCCACAGCAATAATGTGCCGGTGCTGTAAGTGCCCGAGAAGATCACTGCGAGCACGTTGCGAGCTTTCACGGTTTTCTGTTCTGGCACGCTGAAGCTCGAAGCCTGCGCGACAACGCTCGGGTCGATGGGGGCCAGCGTCTTGCGCACTTTGTCGGTGCCCCGGTTACGGACGACCAGATAGCGCGCCGATTCCGGCAGCCAAAACAGCAGAACCACGGTGAGGATCAGCGGCAGGATCCCGCCGATCAGCAACAGGCTGTGCCAGCCGAACGCTGGGATCAGCTTGGCCGAGATAAACCCGCCGCCGGCCATCCCGAGGTTGAAGCCGCAGAACATGCTGGTCACCAGCAGGGACTTTTTGCGTTCCGGGGTGTATTCCGACAGCAAAGTCGTGGCGTTCGGCATACCCGCGCCTAGACCCAGACCGGTGAGAAAACGCAGTACCAGCAATTGATCGACATTGGTGCTGTAGGCCGATGCCAGACTGAAGGCGCCAAACACCAACACCGCGCCGACCAGCACGACTTTTCGCCCGAAACGGTCCGCCAATGGGCCGGAACCCAGCGCACCGAAGACCATGCCGATCAACGCAGCACTCATGACCGGGCCGAGACTGGCGCGGTCGATGCCCCAATCCTGCGACAACGCAGGCGCAATAAAGCCCATGGCCGCCGTATCGAGGCCATCAAGGAAGACAATCAGGAAACACAGGATCACCACTCGCCACTGATAGCGCGAAATGGGCTGAGCATTGATGAAGGACTGCACGTCGAGGCAGTTACCTACAGAAGACTGGGGCTGGTTCATTATTTTTATTCCACACAAAAACACTATCGGACAAGTGCCAGCCAGGGCCGGCACTGCCGCGACAGTAATGATCCGGGGGAAAGACCGTCAATTCGATAAACGCGAGTCTGTGCGTTTATCGAACATCTTAGGCGGAGAACCTGGAACGGCGCCTTAGGCGAAGAGCTGCGCGCTGAGGTCGCGGCTGGCGCTGAGCAGTCCCGGCAGGAATCGCTGCTCCAGCTCATTGCGACTGACACGGCCGGCGTGGGTGCTGACGTTCAAGGCGGCCACCACCTGGCCAGAAGCGTCGTACACCGGCACGGCAATCGAACGCAGACCCTGTTCCAGTTCCTGATCAACGATGCACCAGCCTTGTTGCCGCACTTCTTGCAGGCATTCGAGCAACGCCTCGGGCGTGTGCAGGGTGCGGCTGGTCTTGGCTTGCAGCTCTGCATGATCGAGGTATTCACGCAGCGAGGTGTCATCCAGCGCGGCGAGTAGTATCCGACCCATTGAAGTGCAATAGGCGGGCAAACGGCCGCCCACTGAAAGGTCGACCGAAATCAGCCGCTGGGTCGTTGCCGAACGCGCGATGTATAAAATGTCGTCACCTTCCAGCGTGGCCATGTTGCACGCCTCATGAAGTTGCTCACTCATGCGGTCCAGATACGGCTGGGCCGACACCGCCAGAGGTGTCGACGACACGTAGGCATGGCCCAGGGTCAACACTTTGGGCAGCAGCGAATAGGTACGACCGTCGGTGGTGGCGTAGCCGAGTTTGATCAAGGTATGCAGGCAACGTCGCACCGCTGCACGGGGAATTTCCGTACGATGACTGATCTGGGCAATGGTCAGATGCCGCTTGCGCTCTTGAAACGCTTGCACTACCGCCAGGCCGCGAGCCAGGGAGGTCATGAAATCGGGGTCGCCGGTCAGGGCCTGAATTCGCTTGGCGGGTGAGGCGACAATCGGCGGCGCGACTGAAGTGAAAGAGTTGCGCATTTGATCGTTCATGACAGGTCCTTTCCGAGGCGGATCAGCGGTTATTACACGCGGCCCCCGCTTCAGCACACAAGACAGGGACTGCCGAGATCGGGCGATTATCGAACCACAGGGCGATAATCGCAACCCGTACCCCTCACCGCCCAAGCTGCTCGCCGCTGGTTTTCGCACCGAACACTAAACGGTTTTAACCGTGTTCGATCACGGACTTGAAAAGTCATGTCTTCGGCCTAACTTATCGACTTCATGGCGCCAGAAAGACATCACTGCAAAGTGACATCATCGCCACCCCCTTATTAACGTTGAAAGTTGCGAGTAACAAAACCATCACACACGAAGAACAACTTTTAACTCTCAAATGATAGTGTTCTTCGAATCGACCGCTATAATACACCTCAGTGGCAACCCGGTTTTTATGTACCGGTTGCGCCACCGGACGGCCCGGTATTCTACCGTTGCTGCCCACAGCAAGCGCTTGGCGCTCATTCATATGCTCCGCCAACGCCCGCGCTGAAACAGGTAACTGATGCTACGTCAGCTGTTTTTCTCTGGTGCCGTGGCCGCCTGCAACATGGAAGTATTGTTCGCATGCCGTAAAACGATGCTTTTGGCATTGTCCTTTCCGCGAGTGTGGTCAATAGATTCAATGCAGCGCGTTTCACCAGAATTAATCTCAACTCATACAGGTAGCACTGTGACGAAAGACGAACTGCGCGCGGAACTTGAGCGCCAGGAACAACGTTACAAGGAAGTTTACGGCGGGGAAGTCACCACCTACGCCGCTCAGCCCGAGCCGGAACGCAAACCCTGGCGTAAACGCGCCACCGTTCAGGATCAGGCGTTCACTCAGGAATTGCAGAAGATGGAAAAGGAACTCAAAGCCGAAGAGCCTTGACCGACTCGGCACAACTCCTTTCAGAGGTCTGCGTCTGCTCCCGTTAAAAGCGGGCTGCATCGATGAAGCCTTTCGCGCCCGCTACAAGCGGGCAGCGGCCACCTCACCCATCGGATGAGGTAAATGGCTTGTTTCTGACCCTCCTCTCAGAAATTTCCCACGGGCGTTTAAACCTCTCGACTTCACGAGAGAAACCCTTGTGGCTGCGGCATTCCCCCATAATTTCAAAGACTTGCAAAACCCGGCAAAACGCTGGGAGATAGGCTGATGCCACAAACTAATTCGTTGAAGAATGTAACCGATGAGCAGCAAGTGCATTGATTAGCGGTCTTTTCTGGCATAATCGCGCCCCCTTACGACCGGGTCAGAAAACCTTCATGATCGATTTATTCAGCGGACTTGATGCTTGGGTGCTTGTGAGCCTCTTGCTCGCCCTGGCCTTTGTCCTCGCCTTCGAGTTCATCAACGGCTTTCATGACACCGCAAACGCGGTGGCTACTGTTATCTACACCAAAGCCATGCCGCCTCATCTGGCGGTGTTCTTTTCCGGTGTGTTCAACTTCCTCGGCGTGCTGCTGGGCGGTGTAGGCGTGGCGTACGCCATCGTCCACCTGCTGCCGGTAGAACTGCTGATCAATGTGAACACCGGTCACGGACTGGCCATGGTGTTCTCGCTGCTTGCTGCTGCCATCACCTGGAACCTGGGCACCTGGTACTTCGGTATCCCGGCGTCCAGCTCCCATACCCTGATCGGTTCGATCCTCGGTGTTGGCCTGGCCAACGCGTTGATCAACGGCATTCCGTTGGCCGATGGCGTGAACTGGCAGAAGGCGATCGATATCGGCGCCTCCCTGGTGTTCTCGCCAATGGCCGGCTTCGCTGTCGCGGCACTGGTGTTGATCGGCCTTAAATGGTGGCGCCCACTGTCCAAGATGCACAAGACACCGGACCAGCGCCGCAAGCTCGATGACAAGAAGCACCCACCGTTCTGGAACCGTCTGGTCCTGGTGATCTCGGCCATGGCCGTTAGCTTCGTGCACGGTTCCAACGATGGCCAGAAAGGTATCGGCCTGATCATGCTGGTGCTGATCGGTATCGTGCCGGCGCAGTTCGTACTCGACCTGGGCAGCACGACTTACCAGATCGAACGGACTCGTGATGCGACCCTGCACTTGAGCCAGTTCTACAAGCGCAACGCCGACACCCTGGGTGAATACCTGGCGCTGGGCAAAAGCATAGAAGGCGATCTGCCGGAGAAATTCCGTTGCAACCCGCAACAGACCGAACCGACCATCACCGCCCTGCTTGGCACCCTTAAAGGTGTATCGGACTATCACTCGTTGTCGTCGGAAAGCCGCATCGAAGTGCGTCGTTATCTGCTCTGCCTGGATGACACGGCAAAGAAAGTCGCCAAGTTGCCTACCCTCAATGCCCGTGAAAAGGCTGACCTGGACAAACTGCGCAAAGACCTGACCACCACCACCGAATACGCTCCGTTCTGGGTGATTCTGGCGGTGGCACTGGCGCTGGGCCTGGGCACCATGGTCGGCTGGAAACGCGTGGTACTGACCATCGGCGAGAAGATCGGCAAGCAAGGCATGACTTACGCCCAAGGCATGTCGGCGCAGATTACCACCGCGTGCATGATCGGCCTGGCCAACATCTTCAGCCTGCCGGTGTCCACCACTCATGTGCTGTCTTCGGGCGTGGCCGGCACCATGGTCGCGAACAAAAGCGGTCTGCAAGGCGGCACGGTGAAAACCATCCTGCTGGCTTGGGTCCTGACCCTGCCTGCGACGGTGGCCCTGTCGGCCGGCCTGTTCTGGCTGGCATCAAAGGCATTGGGTAGCTGATATCTCGCTGCTAAATAAAAAGGCGCGATCCGAGAGGTTCGCGCCTTTTTTGTGCTTACTAACTTCCAGACACCAAAGCTCCCACAGGGTTTTGTATTGCCAGATCGAAATCGCAGGCACAAAAAAAGGGCAACCATAAGTTGCCCAAAATGCCTTGCGTGCTCATTACATCCGGAAAGAACTACGATTTGCGCTTGTGCGAATCTTTCCAGATAAAAACGCCTAATCCTGCGAAAAACAAAACCATGAGGCTGACAGTCAGCACTCCGGCGAACACCACGTTGTCGAAAAACATGACTGGCCTCCAGGACTTGTTCTGTTGCGATAGGGCTAAGTTAACCAAACAGTCGCAGAAGAAAATTGACCTGGATCAATGTCGCCCGAGACCGGACGTAAACGAGGGGAAATAACTGACCTGCATCAAAAGATGCAGGGTACTTCAACGCTTTTTCGGCTTGTTCTTCGGCTTCTTCTTGGCTTTACCCAATGGCATCGCCTGCTCGAACGCCTGACGAACTTCGTTCAGACGTTTTTCATTGAGGTCGTGAACCCGCTTGGCGCGTTCCGAATTGAGATCTATCAGCTTATCGTCTTGGCTCATGGTGCTCTGTGCATCGTTTGACAGGGTTATTGCAATAATGCGGTCTGACGACCGCGCTGACCAGCCGCAACCTCAAATCTGAATATCGACCCACAGGCCCTGCCGCGGCTCATCCTCCATCAACGGCGCCACCGGCACCGTGTTATCGGCATTCAGTTCGTCACCGGGAATCGCCAGGTGTGCCTCCGGGTCATCATCGGCCTCGCGACGGCGACGCTCTCGCTCCTGCTTGCGACGCTGTTCCTCGCGCAACTGAAAAGCCGCTTCCTCGGGATCGCGCTGCTGCAGGTCGATCGTGCTTTCGCTGGAGCTTTCCTGCACCGGCGCCACCGGCGCAATCTCCGGGCGCGGGCGAATCGGGTCCTGCTGTGAGGTGATCGGCACGGCACTCAAGGGGAGCATCGGTGGCAGCATAATTCAGTCTCCTGTCAGCAGGCTGTCGGCTGCGAGGATGGCGACTTGAGCCATCGGTCGCAAACTGTGACCTGTTTGGCACGAATGGGTGGCCTGGCCTGCGGGCAAGGTTTCGTTGGGCTAACGTAAGACTGCGAGTTTTTATGAGAGTCCTTTGGCCCTCGAGGTCTCATTCCGTTAAGATAGCCCGCTTTTTCAAGGTGGGAGTCAGGCAGCATGGCGCAGCAGTATCAACCGGGGCAACGCTGGATCAGTGACAGCGAAGCCGAGCTGGGTTTAGGCACCGTTCTGGCACAGGACGGCCGCTTGTTGACCGTGCTCTATCCGGCCACTGGCGAAACTCGCCAGTACGCGCTAAGGAATGCGCCTCTCACCCGCGTGCGGTTTTCGCCCGGTGACTCGATCACTCACTTTGAAGGCTGGAAACTGACGGTTCAGGAAGTCGACGACGTCGATGGCCTGCTGGTTTACCACGGCCTCAACGCGCAGAACGAAGGGGTGACCCTGCCGGAAACCCAGCTGTCGAACTTCATTCAGTTCCGTCTGGCCAGTGACCGTTTGTTCGCCGGGCAGATCGACCCGCTGCCCTGGTTCTCCCTGCGTTACAACACCCTGGAACACACCAGCCGCCAATTGCAGTCCGCCCTTTGGGGCCTGGGTGGCGTACGTGCGCAACCGATCGCGCACCAATTGCATATCGCCCGTGAAGTCGCCGACCGCATTGCGCCGCGTGTTCTGCTGGCCGACGAAGTAGGCCTGGGTAAAACCATCGAAGCCGGTCTGGTGATCCATCGCCAACTGCTTTCGGGCCGCGCCAACCGCGTGCTGATCCTGGTTCCCGAGAACCTGCAGCACCAGTGGCTGGTCGAGATGCGCCGCCGCTTCAACCTGCAAGTCGCGCTGTTCGACGAAGAACGCTTCATCGAAAGCGATGCCACCAACCCGTTCGAAGACACCCAGCTTGCGCTGGTTGCTCTGGAGTGGCTGGTGGAAGACGAAAAGGCTCAGGATGCGCTGTTCGCCGCCGGCTGGGACTTGATGGTCGTCGACGAAGCTCACCACCTGGTGTGGCATGAAGACAACGCCAGCCCGGAATACACCCTGGTCGAGCAGCTCGCTGAGACCATCCCCGGCGTGCTGTTGCTGACCGCGACCCCGGAGCAACTGGGTCAGGACAGCCACTTCGCCCGTCTGCGCCTGCTCGACCCGAACCGTTTCCATGACTTGGCCGCCTTCCGCGCCGAGAGCGAAAACTATCGCCCGGTGGCCGAAGCCGTTCAGGAGTTGCTGGACAAGGGGCGCCTGTCGCCTGAAGCACACAAGACCATTCACGGCTTCCTCGGCAACGAAGGCGAAGCGCTGCTGGCCGCCGTGAACGATGGCGACACCGAAGCCAGCGCCCGCCTCGTGCGCGAACTGCTGGATCGCCACGGCACCGGCCGCGTGCTGTTCCGTAACACTCGCGCCGCCGTGCAGGGTTTCCCGGAGCGCAAACTGCACCCGTACCCGCTGCCCTGCCCTGACCAATACCTCGAACTGCCACTGGGCGATCACGCCGAGTTGTACCCGGAAGTCAGCTTCCAGGCCCAGCCGGACGCCAACGAAGAAGAGCGCTGGTGGAAGTTTGACCCGCGCGTCGAGTGGCTGATCGATACCCTGAAGATGCTCAAGCGCACCAAGGTGCTGGTGATCTGCGCGCACGCCGAAACTGCCATGGACCTGGAAGACGCCCTGCGCGTACGTTCCGGGATTCCGGCCACGGTGTTCCACGAAGGCATGAACATCCTCGAACGTGACCGCGCCGCCGCTTATTTCGCCGATGAAGAATTCGGTGCACAAGTGCTGATCTGCTCGGAAATCGGCAGTGAGGGTCGCAACTTCCAGTTCTCGCACCACTTGGTATTGTTCGATCTGCCTGCGCACCCGGATCTGCTGGAGCAGCGTATCGGTCGTCTGGACCGGATCGGCCAGAAGCACACCATCGAATTGCATGTGCCTTATCTGGAAACCAGCCCGCAAGAGCGCCTGTTCCAGTGGTATCACGAGGCGCTGAACGCGTTCCTCAACACCTGCCCGACCGGCAACGCCTTGCAGCATCAGTTCGGCCCGCGCCTGCTGCCGCTGCTGGAAGAGGCCGACGACAGCGAGTGGCAAGCGCTGATCGACGAAGCCCGCACCGAGCGTGAGCGACTGGAAGCCGACTTGCACACCGGCCGTGACCGCTTGCTGGAGCTCAATTCCGGCGGTGCCGGTGAAGGCGACGCACTGGTTGAAGACATTCTTGAGCAAGACGATCAGTTCACCCTGCCGATCTACATGGAAACCCTGTTCGACGCGTTCGGCATCGACAGCGAAGACCATTCGGAAAATGCGCTGATCCTCAAACCGAGCGAAAAAATGCTCGACGCCAGCTTCCCGCTGGGCGACGACGAAGGCGTGACAATCACTTACGACCGCAACCAGGCGCTGTCTCGTGAAGACATGCAGTTCATCACCTGGGAGCACCCGATGGTTCAGGGCGGCATGGACCTGGTCCTGTCCGGCTCGATGGGCAACACCGCCGTGGCGCTGATCAAAAACAAGGCGCTCAAACCTGGCACCGTATTGCTGGAACTGCTCTACGTCAGCGAAGTGGTTGCACCGCGCTCGCTGCAACTGGGCCGTTACCTGCCACCGGCTGCCCTGCGCTGCCTGCTCGACACCAACGGCAACGACCTCTCGGCCCGCGTGTCGTTCGAGACCTTGAACGATCAGCTGGAAAGCGTACCGCGTGCCAGCGCCAACAAGTTCATCCAGGCTCAGCGTGATCAGTTGACGCCACGGATCAACGCCGGCGAAGACAAGATCTTCCCGCGTCATGCCGAGCGTGTTGCCGAAGCGCAGCGTCGTCTGGCAGCTGACACCGACGAAGAACTGGCTCGCCTGACAGCGTTGCAAGCCGTCAACCCGACCGTGCGCGATAGCGAACTGGTTGCCCTGCGCAAACAACGCGAGCAAGGCTTGGCCATGCTTGAAAAGGCTGCGCTGCGACTGGAAGCGATTCGAGTGTTGGTGGCGGGTTAATCTTCCGCATCTACTGCGTCAATAAAAAAGGCCCGCAGCGATGCGGGCTTTTTTATTGGACGAATTTTTGGTTCTGTCAGTTCAAGATTTCAAACTTCCAAGCGGAGCTTTCTAATAATTGCGCAGGACATTTCTGACAACCGAATAGGAGAATTCGTTAAAGCCATAGAACAGCAAATAAACACATTTAACGTCGCCCCTCCCCGCGCTCAAAACGAACTTTCCTACTCAACTCTCAGACCCATTCCGACTATTAACACTCTAGTATAAAAATACAGACCACCGCACCAAGCACAGCGATACACGTAGCATCCGCTACTGACAACCACAAAATATTTTAGGATTTTACAATGAGTAATGGATTAACTCTCCCTCCCCTCGACATTACAGCTTTTGCACCAGGATATTCCTCATCAACACGAGGAGTCAGTTGGCCATCGCCAAACCCTGCACTGGTTTTCACCGCGCAACAACAGGAACGCAACGCTTACTACAGCCAAGGCATGTGGCGCGAAATGATCATAAAGATCACTGACGAACAAAAGCCATATATTAAAAACGGAATTGCTACCAGCATAGTTCAATCCATAATGCGGGACATGCAAACCATTCCATTTGCCGATAACTATATCTGCTTGAATCCGAACATATCGCCCGCACAAGCACTACATTACGCAACTAAAAACTTCAAAGCAGGATCTGTTCCGGAGTCCAAAGGATTGTCTGGAGGGCTATTAACTGTATTTGCCGCCTTTGGCCATTTCCTTTTTGGAAAAGGAGCTACTGCTGAAACGAATATCAACAGTTTGGGTTTGAAACTCTCTAGCACAACGATACCAATGCTGGAATCGGCGCTCATCAATGCTCCGACGGGGCAAACAGCAATTGTTCTAGATAAGGTACCGTACAATACCGGCTCAAACTCTTTTCTCACCGAGATGTGGCTTGGCAATATCACTTTAAAAATTGAAGGCACAATCATGAAACATGAAAGCGGCAAATTGTCCTTCAATGGAGGCGCTCGATCTTACAATGACATCTACGACGCTAACCCAAGCGATTTTCGCAGTGCAATAGGTGAAAGTGCCACCCGCGTTCTTGCCGCCGTTGAAAAATACTTAAACGCCCAACCCTACCAAATAGCCATTAAGGGGACGAATGTGATCACAATAGAACGCTAACCCCCTATCAAGAACACATTACAATCTGGGATGTTATTCTTAGAAGTAAAATTGGTCGCGCACACAACGGCGACCAATCCATATAACAGGAGCAACACTCCATGCGTCCATACCAACGACTACTAACTTCATTTGTACTATTCATTGCCGCCTGGTTTTCCTTGTTTCATGCAGCAATCCAGCTCCCTCCAAACTCAAAAGATCTTTCCGACACCTCTGGCCTATCCGTTGTATTACTGTCGACGATAGCACTGATATCCATAGGCATTCCAGCCATCATACTTTCGAGCGCAGGCATTTTTTTATCGTTTTTTACAAAATCCAAATCATTTCCTGTAAGACTACTTATTTTTTTTATTACACATTCCGCCCTATTACTTTCCTCACTTCTAGGAATACTCGTGATTGGTTTATTTGTGCTAGAGACATTAAACAGTATCATCGGGGTCATTCTTTTTTTGGGCGTGATTGGCCTGATAATGTCTGCCACCCCTAAGCGGGTAGCAGACAAAAACCAAAAGTGAAAACTCCCTTGAACATCTTTAGGCAGTCGCCACAGCAACTCCCGGCTCAACCACCGCCACCAACCCTTCCTTCATCCGCTTCGCATCCCGCACAAAGCACTGCGATGCAATAAACAGAAACACCATGGTTAAGAACAACGCCACAGGGATCAGGTACATGGCGTCATGCAGGCCGACCGCCTTGAATGCCTCGGTCATCTGCTCGGCACCGGCCGCCAGCATCGCCGTGTGCGCAAAGTGGTCGGACAAACCGCCCACCACCACTGGCCCCAAACCTCCGCCCAGCAAATACAGCCCGGCAAAGAACAGCGCCATCGCCGTGGCCCGCAAGCGTGGCTCGACCACGTCCTGAATCGCGGTGTAGACGCAGGTGTAGAAGTTATAGGCAAATAACCAGCCCACACTGAAGACCGCCACAAACACGCCGATCTCGATTCGCCCGGCATGCAGCGCCCACGCCGTGCACAGGGTCGAGATAATCAGGCTGAACGCTGCGAACAACAGCCGCCCGTTGGCCACCCGCTGGTGAATCTTGTCCGCGACCAAGCCACCGAGCGTCAGACCGAACAGGCCGGTGACGCCGACGATCACACCCGTGGCCACTGCAGCCTCCTGCAATGGCATCAGAAAGTAGCGCTGCAGCATCGGCACCAGGAATGAATTGCAGGCGTAGGTCGCAAAGTTGAAACACAGACCCGCCATCACCAGCCACAGGAAAGTCGGTACTGCCAGCACCCGACGGATCGGCCGGTCTATGCGTTCCTGGGACACCTGCACCGTTTCTGCTGCGCCGCGTTTCGGCTCCTTGATGAAGAACATGAAGATCGCCAGGATCAACCCCGGCACCGCCGCGATAAAGAACGGTGCACGCCAGCTGTCGAACGCCTTGACCATTGCGCCGATGGTAAAGAAAGCCAGCAGCAATCCCAAGGGCAGACCCAGCATAAAGATGCCCATCGCCCGCGCCCGGCGATGTGCCGGAAACAAATCGCCGATCAGCGAGTTGGCGGCGGGTGCATAACTGGCTTCACCGATACCGACGCCCATGCGCACGATCAGGAAACTCCAGAAGCTGCCCACCAGCCCATTGACCGCCGTCAGCCCGCTCCATACCGCCAGGCCCCAACCCATCAATTTGCTGCGCGAACCGGTATCGGCCATCCGCCCCAGAGGCAGGCCGGCTATGGCATAAACGAGGGTGAAAGCGGTGCCGACGATCCCCAGCTGAAAGTCACTGAGGTGCCATTCCATGCGGATCGGCTCGATGATGATGGCGGGGATGGTACGATCGAAGAAGTTGAACAGGTTGGCCAGAAACAACAGGAACAGAATGCGCCAGGCATTCGCCGCTTGGGTCGAGTTCTGCATGGGTCCGTCTCTTTTTCTTGTTATTGGGGTCTCACTGTCCCCGGAACCGTCAATCTAGACAGGCCTGCCAACACTGTCTGTCATTATTTGTAAGGCTGATATCAGTTCATGGCATCCAAGCAGCCTTGCTGATCGCCAGGCCCAGGATTCACGGGTATCAGGCCGTATTTTCACGGAGCCACCCGTCATTGAAAAATACCTTTCGCCCCCCCTTCCAAAGCCCGTAGCGAAGCCTAGAATAGCGACCCTGTCCGCTCCCCCGCGCGCCCACTCATCCTTAGAAAAACGCCCCATGTCCGATGTCAGCCCATGCCTGAATTGCGGTGCCTGCTGTTCTCATTTCCGTGTGTCTTTTTTCTGGGGTGAATGCACCTCGGCCGGGGGAACGGTGCCTGACGACCTGGTTGCGTCGATCAGCCCCAGTCGGGTAGCGATGCTCGGCACCGACTGCAAACCCACCCGCTGCATCGGCCTGGTGGGGGACGTGGGCAGTGAGGTCAAATGCTCGATTTACAACGAACGTTCCAGCACTTGCCGTGAGTTCGAAGCGTCCTGGGAAAATGGCGAGGCGAATGTGGATTGCGACGCGGCCCGGGCAGCGTTCGGCCTTCCAGCCTTGCAGCCGGAATTCGAAATCCCCTACGAACAAATCGCCTGAGGCTTAGTCTGGCTCGCGGTACATCTGCACTAACGTCGACGGATCTTTTTCCAGGAACCCCTGGCTTCCATGCAGCCGCATCAGCTGTGCTGCCAACCCACTGAGTGGCGTGGCCGAACCCTGTTCGCGGGAAAATTTCACGGCACTGTCGAGGTCTTTGAGCAGCGTGCGCACATGCCATTTCACCGGTTCGAATTGGCTATTGGCCATTTGCGGAGCGAGGATCTGCAACGGTTTTGAATCGGCGAAACCACCGGCGAGTGCCTCGGCGATCAATCGGGTATCAACCCCGGAACACTCGGCCAGCGCCACCACTTCGGCGATGACCAGCGCATTACACGCCACGATCATCTGATTACACGCCTTGGTCACCTGCCCTGCCCCGACACCGCCCATATGGGTGACACGCTGCCCCAGGGCCAGCAATATCGGACGCACTCGCTGCAGGTCCCCTGCCTCGCCACCCACCATGATCGCCAGGCTGCCGGACTCGGCGCCGACCACACCGCCAGACACCGGGGCATCCAGCCAACCCATGGCGGTGGTGTCGATCAACTGTTTGGCCATTTCTCGTGTAGCACTGGGCTCCAGGCTGGAAAAGTCCACCAGCAACTGACCGCTTTTCGCCCCCACTGCCACCCCGGCCGGGCCAAAAACCACCTCACGCACCACGGTGGTGTCCGCCAGGCACAGCATGACGATGTCGGCGTGCTGACACAGTTCAGCGGGGGTTGCCACTTGCCGGGCACCAGCCTCAACCAGCGGCGCGCACTTGGCTGGATTACGATTCCACACGGTCAACGGATAGCCCGCCGCCAACAGGCGCCGACACATTGGCAGGCCCATCAGACCGATCCCGGCGAATCCCAACGAAGGTAGCGTTGACATCATTTAGCCTCTCCTTTGATTAAAGAACGCCGAATATTGGCCGATTCATCATGACCAAGGAAAGGATTCCCCCCATTGCTGCTCAGGCGAGTCCCTGAGACTTGGGCCAAATACGCGCAAAAAAAGACGCGAGACCCCATTCCGTGAAGGTTCGACGACAGTTGTCGCTCAACCAACAAGTCCAGGTAGACGGCGCACAATGACTTCTAAAAATAACCCGGCCCCTGCGGTCTCCGATCTGCTGCTGAGCCCTGCGGCGAACAGCCCCTCACCGTTGAAGCCATTGACCCCGGCGCGCCCGCTGGCCACTCAGCAATACTTGTATTTCACTGAAACCAATACCGATCGCATCCTCGATAACCTCGACGGCCTGCGCGACATGGTGTTCCCGCGCCCGCCCCATCTGGAAGGCGCCAGCGAACAACACAGCGATCAGGAATTCCCGTCGGTGTGCCTGATTGGTCTGGGCCGCTGCGGCTCCAACATCGCTCTGGATGTTGCGGAGCTGGTGTACAACGCCCGCAAGTTTTACCTCAACGAATTCAATAACGAAGACCGTCTGTCGCCGGACAAACGTTTTGCGGAAAAGGGCTACAGCCCGGCGCAATGGATTCGCAACAACCTGCGCCTGGGTACCAACAAGGGCGCCAAACCGGTGTTCCTGGTGGAACCGCTGGTGATGCTCGGTGACCTGGACAAAGACATTGCCGGTCGCATCCGTTTCTCGCGCAAGGGCGAAAAAAGCGGCTTCCTGCGCGACTACAGCAAAATGAAAATCATGGACTTGTCGGAAGTCCACGCCGGTGGTGCCGGTAACGCGCCGATCCTCGGTCAGTACCTGGCCAAGATCATCCTGAACAAGGACACCCAGCGTTTCTCCAGTCCGGACTGGAAGATGATTCACTCGTACCTGATCGACAGCTGCGGGATCAAGGCCAACCAGTCGCGCCTGTATTTCTCGATTTTCAGCGCCGGCGGCGGTACCGGTTCGGGCATGGCCTCGGAATTCGGCCTGGCCCAGCAGCACTCGTACATGAACAAAACGTTCGACACCAAGCCGATGGACGAGCACGACAGCAAGAGCGGTCATTCCTTCGTCTTCGAGCCGATCTTCACCAGCGGCATTTGCGTACTGCCGAACATTTCCGACCACCGCAGCGAAATGTCCGAGGCGCTGCACATCAACGCCGGCCGCCTGCTGTGCAAATACCTGTCGGAAGAGTGGGACTTCTCCTACAATTTCGCCAATGAAGACAGCAGCGAAGCCAGCGTCATGGGGCGTATCCGCCCATGGAACGCCATGATGCTGATCTCCAACGACATCATGCGTTATGCCGAAGAAAGCGATGATGGCAACATCCAGAACATTGACGTCAATGCCATGGAAAAACACGCCAACCAATACATCTCGCAGCAGATCTTCAACATCCTGACAGCGCAAGCAGTCACGACGGACTACGACCAGAACTATTTCCGCCGCGCCGGCATCGACATCGGCGAAACCATTCGCCTCGACGCCAACGACCTGTTCATGAGCCTCGCCGGCCCGGTGGCGATTGCCTACGCCGAATCCGTGGTACCGGAAACTCCGCCGCCCAGCAGCGACAAGTTCAAGGTCTTCGAGAAAGAGCCACAGCGCCTGAACATCGACGATTTGTTCTTCCGCTCCATCGACCTGCCGCACTTCAACAAAGTGACCCAGGCCATCGAAGGCATCAGCCTGCTGCCGATCGAGTCCAAGCGCTATCGCGCCTCGCTGGAACAGTACAAGAATTCCGGTTACGACGCGGCGGCGTTGCACGACCTGCATTTCTTCAAGAACTGCTCGTCGGTGGTGTCGATTGTGTCTTTGCCCAAAGACTACAAGTTGTCCTACATGGACCTGAACCGGTTGAAGACCCACCTCAACAGCCTGTTCCCGAACACCACGCTCAAGCGTTACGCGCTGGTCATCGGTGCATCGGCCAACTTGTCGCTGACCACTCTGATCGCCAAGAGCCCGTGCCTGTCGGACGACTTCCTGACGCTGATCGTGGCGTTCATCAAACGCTGCTTCGCGAAGAACCCGTACCGCTTTGACGAGACGCTGGATAACTCGATCCTCGACTTCATTATTAATGAAGAGTTCGACGAAGGCCGGATCGACGACTTGCTCAATGAATTCGAGAACCCGGCGAAGATCCTCGATACCAACTGGTACGCGATCAAACCGATGTACGAGAAGAAGTACCGCGAGTTGATCAATGACAAAGACAAGTTTGTCTCGATCAACGACATTCGTCTGTCACGTGATTGCGTGAAGAAGGCGATCAAGTACCTGCGCGAGATCTACCGTCACCGGATTGGCAAGACCAAGGTTATTTCGCTTAATAACCACACTGGCAAGACCGCATAAGACCGGCTTAACACCGCGTCGCCCCCTTCGCGAGCAAGCCCGCTCCCACATTTAACCGAGTTCCCCCGAAGGAATGCGGTCGAATGTGGGAGCGGGCTTGCTCGCGATGGCGGGCCTCAAATCCGCCACAAATCCAACATCCGGAAACAATTAAGCAGCCCATCGGCTGCTTACTGAACTGTTCCCGTTACGTTTACGTCACCGTGATGCTGGCCATGCCTGTGGCCTTTCTCCACGGCAACATGCCATCACGCTACTCACCTACACACTTTTAGCCACCAACATGGCGCACCAATAAAGTGCAACGACTCAGCTCGTCGCCCTTTCCTGGATCAGAATCCACGGTGAAACCACCACGGCCCACAGCTCTGGATCGCGTTCAAAAAGATCCAGCGCCCGCGTTTCAGAGAGCTTGGCGACTTGATCGGCGGCCAGCCAGGCTGCGACTTTCTCGCCTTCATCCTGGGCCACGGCCTCGGCGGCGGCGATCAAATCCAGACCCGGGTCGACCCACAATAGGGCACCCCTGGCGAAGAACGGCTCCAGCTCTTTCCAGGTAATAGATGCGGTTTCACCAAGCAGCTTGGCATAGAGGGTGCTAGGTTCTTGAGTCATGGGTCCTGTCCGGAAAAGAAATCGACGCGAATGATAACGTCGGTGGTCCGTCAGCAAAACCCGGATGCAATTGAGTCACCGATTGAAAAACCCAGGAAAGCCAAGGAATGCTGCTGAATCAAGCAATTAGCCAGCTAACATCCCACTGCAATTCTGTCTTTTTCTTTCAAAAAAGCGACACCCTCGGGTTTTGCCCCCTTGCGCCAGCTTCCCAGGCTAACAATTGGCGCTCTACACTGTACCGGTACAGTTGCCGGGGGCATTTTCCGGAAGGTATCGAAGATATCTGACCCGGTTCTGCTGCTACGGCGCCAGGACTATAAAAACTACAACAGTAAGAGTGGAGCACTATGACTAAGGCTACTAAGCAGATTTCCAAACTGTTTGCCGCTATGGTTCTGGCCGGGGTTGCCAGCCATTCGTTCGCAGCTGACACGATCAAGATCGGCATCGCCGGCCCCAAGACCGGTCCTGTAGCCCAATACGGCGACATGCAGTTCAGTGGCTCCAAAATGGCCATCGAACAGATCAACGCCAAAGGCGGCGTCAACGGCAAGAAACTCGAAGCCGTTGAATACGATGACGCCTGTGATCCGAAACAAGCGGTCGCGGTCGCGAACAAGGTCGTCAACGACGGCGTCAAGTTCGTGGTTGGCCACCTGTGCTCCAGCTCCACTCAACCGGCTTCGGACATTTACGAAGACGAAGGCGTGATCATGATCACCCCGGCTGCCACCAGCCCGGACATCACCGCTCGTGGTTACAAAATGGTGTTCCGCACCATCGGTCTGGACAGCGCCCAAGGCCCTGCCGCCGGTAACTACATTGCCGATCACGTAAAACCGAAAATCGTTGCTGTGCTGCACGACAAACAGCAATACGGTGAAGGCATTGCCACCGCCGTTAAACAGACTCTCGAGAAGAAAGGCGTCAAGGTTGCCGTGTTCGAAGGCGTCAACGCCGGCGACAAAGACTTCTCGTCGATGATCGCCAAGCTCAAGCAAGCCAACGTCGACTTCGTCTACTACGGCGGCTACCACCCGGAACTGGGCCTGATCCTGCGTCAATCCCAGGAAAAAGGCCTGAAAGCCAAGTTCATGGGTCCGGAAGGCGTGGGTAACGACTCCATTTCGCAGATCGCCAAGGACGCTTCCGAAGGTCTGCTGGTAACCCTGCCGAAATCCTTCGACCAGGATCCGGCGAACATCGCCCTGGCTGACGCGTTCAAGGCGAAGAAAGAAGACCCGAGCGGTCCGTTCGTGTTCCCGGCCTACTCGGCCGTGCAAGTCATCGCCGAAGGCATCACGTCTGCCAAGTCCGAAGACACTGCCAAAGTGGCTGAAGCTATCCACAAAGGCACGTTCAAGACCCCGACCGGCGACCTGGCTTTCGACGACAAGGGCGACCTGAAAGACTTCAAATTTGTGGTTTACGAGTGGCACTTCGGCAAACCAAAAACTGAAGCTTCGCCTCAGTAAGGCTTTGCCATACTGACTGCCAATAAAGCCCACGGCGTGCCGTGGGCTTTGTTTTACGAACGTTTTGGGCCGCGCTGGCGTGATCCGCCAGTCTCCCCACCTGAAAATCTCAAAACCGTCATCAGCGGTTCGCTGGCAAACCTCGAATTCGAAGTGGATGCAGATCCACGGGGCTCGAGCGGGAAAATGACTCCACCAGTGAAATGCGTATCAGGTTTTTAGGAGCGCTGTAATGCCTGACATCTATCACTTTTTCCAACAGCTGGTTAATGGTCTGACCATTGGCAGCACGTATGCCCTGATCGCCATCGGCTATACGATGGTTTACGGCATCATTGGAATGATCAACTTCGCCCACGGCGAGGTGTACATGATCGGTTCATACGTGGCGTTCATCGCCATCGCCGGGCTGGCCATGCTGGGACTCGACAGTGTTCCGCTGTTGATGACCGCCGCTTTCCTCGCGACCATTGTCGTGACCAGTGCCTACGGTTACAGCATCGAACGGATCGCCTACCGCCCCCTGCGCGGCAGCAACCGTCTGATCCCGCTGATTTCCGCCATCGGCATGTCGATCTTCCTGCAGAACACGGTTCTGCTGGCGCAAGACTCCAAGGACAAATCCATCCCCAACCTGATTCCGGGCAACTTTGCCTTCGGACCAGGTGGTGCACATGAAGTGCTGATTTCCTACATGCAAATCGTGGTGTTCGTGGTGACTCTGGTCGCCATGCTCGGTCTGACGCTGTTCATCTCCCGCTCTCGCCTGGGTCGCGCCTGCCGCGCCTGTGCCGAAGACATCAAGATGGCCAACCTGCTGGGTATCAACACCAACAACATCATCGCCCTGACCTTCGTCATCGGTGCCGCACTGGCGGCCATCGCGGCGGTGCTGCTGAGCATGCAATACGGCGTGATCAACCCGAACGCCGGTTTCCTGGTCGGCCTCAAGGCCTTCACCGCCGCAGTACTGGGCGGTATCGGCAGCATCCCTGGCGCCATGCTCGGCGGGCTGGTACTCGGTGTCGCAGAAGCCTTCGGTGCCGATATCTTCGGCGACCAGTACAAGGACGTTGTGGCGTTCGGCCTGCTGGTTCTGGTGTTGTTGTTCCGGCCAACCGGCCTGCTGGGCCGTCCGGAGGTTGAGAAAGTATGACTAGGAATCTTAAACAGGCGCTGTTCAGCGCCTTGCTGGTGTGGGCCGTTGCCTACCCGGTACTGGGTCTGAAGTTGACCATCGTCGGCATCAACCTGGAAGTCCATGGCACCAGCGACGCCACGCTGATCACCATCGCGGTATGTTCAGTACTGATGTTCCTGCGCGTGTTGTTCGATCAGCAGATCAGCTCGGCCTGGCGTTCGTCGCCAAGCATGCCGCTGATTCCGGCCAAGGCCAGTAACTTCCTGACCCTGCCGAGCACCCAGCGCTGGATCATCATTGCGCTGATCGCCGGTGCGCTGGTCTGGCCGTTCTTCGGCTCTCGCGGGGCGGTGGACATCGCAACACTGGTGCTGATCTACGTGATGCTGGGCCTGGGCCTGAACATCGTGGTCGGCCTGGCCGGTCTGCTTGACCTGGGTTACGTCGGTTTCTATGCCGTCGGTGCCTACAGTTATGCGCTGCTGTCGCACTACTACGGCCTGAGCTTCTGGATCTGCCTGCCGATTGCCGGCCTGATGGCGGCCACCTTCGGCTTCCTGCTGGGCTTCCCGGTCCTGCGTCTGCGCGGTGACTATTTGGCCATCGTGACCCTGGGCTTCGGTGAAATCATCCGTCTGTTCCTGCGTAACCTGACCGGTCTCACCGGTGGCCCGAACGGCATCAGCAACATCGAAAAACCAACGTTCTTCGGCCTGACCTTCGAACGTAAAGCCGCCGAAGGGATGCAGACGTTCCACGAGTACTTCGGCATTGCATACAACTCGATCAACAAGGTGATTTTCCTGTACCTGGTTGCGCTGTTGCTGGCCCTCGGCGCGTTGTTCGTCATCAACCGTTTGCTGCGCATGCCCATTGGCCGTGCCTGGGAAGCGTTGCGTGAAGACGAAATCGCCTGCCGTGCGCTGGGTCTCAATCCTACGGTCATCAAGCTGTCGGCCTTCACCCTGGGCGCCAGCTTCGCCGGTTTTGCCGGTAGTTTCTTCGCTGCCCGTCAGGGACTGGTGACACCGGAGTCCTTCACCTTCATCGAGTCGGCGATCATTCTCGCCATCGTCGTATTGGGTGGCATGGGCTCGCAACTGGGCGTGATCCTGGCTGCCGTGGTGATGATCCTGTTGCCGGAAATGATGCGTGAGTTCAGTGAGTACCGCATGTTGATGTTCGGCGCCTTGATGGTGCTGATGATGATCTGGCGTCCTCAAGGCCTGCTGCCCATGCAACGTCCTCACATGGAGCTGCGCAAATGAGCCGCGAGATCCTGAAAGTCGAAAATCTGAGCATGCGCTTCGGCGGCTTGCTGGCGGTCAATGGCGTAGCCCTGACCGTGAAAGAAAAGCAGGTGGTTGCGTTGATCGGCCCTAACGGTGCCGGCAAAACCACGGTGTTCAACTGCCTGACCGGTTTCTACAAACCGAGTGGCGGCAGCATCCTGCTGGACGGCGAGCCGATCGAAGGCCTGCCGGGCCACAAGATCGCCCTCAAAGGCGTGGTGCGCACCTTCCAGAACGTGCGGCTGTTCAAGGACATGACCGCGGTCGAGAACCTCTTGATCGCGCAGCACCGTCACCTGAACACCAACTTCCTGTCCGGCCTGTTCAAGACCCCGGGGTTCCGCAAAAGCGAACGCGAAGCCATGGAGTTCGCCGCCTACTGGCTGGACAAGGTCAACCTCACGCAGTTCGCTAACCGCCCGGCCGGCACCCTGGCCTACGGTCAGCAACGTCGTCTGGAAATAGCTCGCTGCATGATGACCCGTCCGCGGATCCTCATGCTCGACGAACCGGCTGCCGGCCTGAACCCGAAGGAAACCGAAGACCTCAAGGCCCTGATCAGCATGTTGCGTGAAGAGCACAACGTCACCGTACTGCTGATCGAACACGACATGAAACTGGTCATGAGCATTTCCGACCACATCGTCGTGATCAACCAGGGCACCCCCCTGGCCAACGGCACGCCGGAACAGATCCGCGACAATCCCGAAGTGATCAAAGCCTACCTGGGGGAAGCGTAAATGCTGCAATTCGAAAACGTTTCCACTTTCTACGGCAAGATCCAGGCCCTGCACAGCGTTAACGTGGAAGTCCGCCAGGGCGAAATCGTGACCCTGATCGGCGCCAACGGTGCCGGCAAGTCGACCCTGCTGATGACGCTCTGCGGTTCGCCGCAAGCTCACAGCGGCAGCATCCGCTACATGGGTGAGGAACTGGTCGGCCAGAGCTCGTCGCAGATCATGCGCAAAAGCATCGCCGTCGTGCCGGAAGGTCGTCGGGTGTTCTCGCGCCTGACCGTGGAAGAAAACCTCGCCATGGGCGGTTTCTTCACCGACAAGGGCGACTATCAGGAACAGATGGACAAGGTTCTCGGACTTTTCCCACGCCTGAAAGAACGTTTCGCCCAGCGCGGCGGCACCATGTCCGGCGGCGAACAGCAAATGCTCGCCATCGGCCGTGCGTTGATGAGCAAACCCAAGCTGCTGTTGCTCGACGAACCTTCGTTGGGCCTCGCACCGATCATCATCCAGCAGATCTTCGACATCATCGAACAACTGCGCAAGGATGGCGTGACCGTGTTTCTGGTTGAGCAGAACGCGAACCAGGCACTGAAAATTGCCGACCGCGCGTACGTTCTGGAGAACGGCCGGGTGGTGATGCAAGGCACGGGTGAAGCGCTGCTGACTGATCCGAAAGTGCGTGAAGCGTATCTGGGTGGTTGAGTCTTCGCGGTGAACAAAAACGGCCTTCGGGCCGTTTTTTATTGCGGATAATCTGCCAATACCTGGGGTATCGGCAGATCGGCTTTTTCCGCTGAATAGCCTCAGTACGGATTGCAGTACTGCGCTACGGCCGTGGCCTGGTCGACGTATGGCCGCGCCGGTTCAAGGTTCCACTCGGGCTTGTTCCTGACAGGCGTGCCGTCGACGGTTGCCGCCAGATGACAAACCATTTGCCGACGGAGTGACCCGCCATTGACGCTGTACTGTCGCCATTGCTCATCGCCTTTATGTTTGTTGTACAACTCGGCAAACATTCTGTCGGTCTGATCATCCTTGATAGCGCGGCCGCAAGCGGTAGGCACCACCACGAGCGACCAGGTGTTCGGCCCAAGTTCCGGATCGGGACGTTTTACCCAGGTGCTTGACTCGATGTACTTGTCACAGAATTGTTGTGTCGGCGACGGCGTGGTTTGGATGCACGAGAAGGTGGCCTTGCTGACCGGGGTTTTGGGGAAATCAATCTTGATGATGTTGCGGTCCTTGCCTGTCTTGGCTTTATAGTCCCGCTGATTGGCCAAGGCATCGTTCAAACCACGTTGATCGCTGTAAAAAAACGCCAGAATAGGTAGCTCGTCGGTTTTAGGGTTACCCAGGCGCAATTCTGTCTGGGTTTGAAACTCACGACTATTGATGACTTTCCGCGCCTCGATGAAATTGCGAAAAGCGTCTACCCGATCCTTGCTGCTCATGGGATTGCGCATATTGAACCCACATTGCAACTGATCCTGGTTTTTGTCGTTGTTGAATTTTGTGAAATGCGCGACCCAGTCTTTCGCGTTCAAGACAGGTGGCGGCATGGCCTGGCATACGGCTTCTGTCTGGACAGTGTTTTTGTTGTTCCCACAGCCTCGGTCCTCTCGATAGTCGGTCCAGGCGTCGTTAGGAAACGCACAGTAGACATGCACCGGAGTCTCGGGCTCGCGTACCTGATCTATCGGAGTGATGATGTAGCCGTTCTGAGTACTCATGCCAGGATCTGCATAGCTGATGCCGTCGGTACGCATATAGGAAGCGGCAAAAGTACCCTTTTCTATTGCTGTCGGGCTTGGATTCCACACATCCCATTTCTGCCCCTTTGCCGGATCGGGCCGGTGAGTGCCCCTGATTATCAATCCCGAACAGTCCGACGCGGGATCCGGCCCGCAACGATCGACTGTTTTGTTGTACAACGTTTCAACCTTTTTCAGCGTCTCTTCGCATGACTCGGCATAGGCCCATGTCACCTGCACCAGCAGCGGGAACATGAGTAATGGAGCGATCCTGTTCAGACGGTTTTTCATGGCTTGCATCTCCTTGATTAGCCAAAACACACCTTCAACGCGGGACCGGGTTGCAACCCGCGGCCCGCGTCTCGCCATCCGACAAAGCGGGCCTGAAAGGCTCGAGATTCCAGGGCTTCTTGGTGCGGTAATTGGCCAGGACGCAGCTCAATTGCTGGCGCATGCTGCCTGCGGAATGTTCATTGTCACGCCAGTTGCTGTCTGCACCTTTGAGGGTGAACAGCTGGTCGTACAGAGCCCCGGCCTGCTTGTTGGGCAAGGCGCGACCAGTCGCCGTGGGCACCACGCTCAAGGTCCATTCATCCTTGCGGGTACCGGGGTCGTAACGCTTGATCCAATCGGCAGAGGCGATGTAGCTGGGCGCAGGTGCAACCGGGGTTGGCTGTGCACCGCTGGCACCCGTCAGGTCTATCGCCTGGTCGGTGGCGATATAGCTGAAACGCTGCTCCGCCGGCTTGGTGAAATCCAGCCGCAGGATCGGCACGCTGTAGCCCTGGGCCTGGAGTTTCTTCTGGAAGTTGCGCGCGCTGTTCAGCCCATTCTCTTGTTTCGGTGGGGCCTGGTCACCGCGAGTAGCAAAGTTGCGCGTGGCGTTGACGTCGTAGATGAAGGCATCGATGTATTTCATGTTTTCGCTGCCGTCGTTGGTTGCCGAAGCATTCTTCAACATGAACTCGTTGACTTGGCCATTGAAGGCGTAGGGGTCCTTGCTGGTGGGGTTCAGCCGGGACTCGTGAGTCCGGATCATGGCGTTCCAGTCGCTGGGTTTTTCCGCGTTCCAGGAGCACTGGCCGGTTTGGATCGAGCCCGCCTTCGGCCCGGTGTAATTCCGGGTCCATTGCTCATCGGTGCTCACCCCGACTTCTGCACAGGTGCCGTAAGCCAAGGCGGAATTGCGGTTGTTCATCACGCCTTGGGCCGCACGCGGCGGCTCGCGGCTGTCGAAGAAGCCGCAGCCGTACCACTTGCGCTCCGGCCCGGTACCACCATCGAAGGCGTAGATGCAGGTCCAGCCCTGCTCCTTGACCGGCAGGCTCAACGCCGCAGCATCTGTTGGAGTTCGCAGGATGAAACCGGCCGGGTGAATGAGCATTCGGGTGCTCAGATCCTTGCGGATCCATGAATACGACGTTCCGCCGATCTTGATCGCGTAGGGGCTGTAGTCCCAGGGATTGAAGGGCCCGTCGTTGACCATGCGCAAGGTCACGCCACTGCAGTAATAGAGGCCGCGCGCGGCGCCGGTATCGGGTTCCTGGCAAGCGTCCTTCAGAGTGTTGTAGTTGTGGTTGATGCGCTTAAGAGTATCCAGCGGATCGAGCAGCGGCTGGGCGGCAACCGTACAGAACACCATCGGCAGAGTGCAGGCCAGGGCAAAAAACGAACGCATGGCTGCGTACATTGCCGACTTCAAGGTCTGCCTTTCGGTGATAAGCGACCCGCTCTCGCCACCTGCAAACTTCAAAGTCCACGGCCATTGCGAAGCTGATTGATCGTCCGTCATGGGTCACCGTCCTTGGCGTACAGGTGACTATGGAACACCCTCGACAGGAGGCTGGCTACTGTCAGAAATAACAGGCAAGCGCTGCATTGCGACGAACGGTCGTTTGGTAGTTGAGCCAGTTTGTTGTTCAAACAACCCATGCAGAGCATGGGAATGATCAGTGCAGTAAAAAAGTTTGAGCTCGGCTGTAACGCATCGCCACCTCGTTTCTCTAGAGGGACAAGCAAGCGCAAACCGTTTGTAAAAACCTGAATGAAACCGGAGAAACTTCATGACTGCTACCACCCGCACCCTGTCCGCCACCGCCCTGGTTCTGACCCTCGGTTCTGCCTTGAGCATGGCCGCTGTTTCCACCGTCCACGCGGCCGACGACACCATGGAAAAATGCTTCGGCGTGGCCATGAAAGGTCATAACGATTGCGCAGCTGGCGCTGGCACCACCTGTGCCGGCACTTCAAAAATAGACTATCAGGCAAACGCCTGGAAACTCGTTCCGAAAGGCACCTGCGTCAAGACTGAAAGCAAGACCTCTCCGACCGAATACGGTCAGCTGGAAGCCTTCAAAGCCAAAGCCAAGGCCTGATCCGGACCCCGCCCGAGTGTCGACCATGAACCATTCACCGTTCGGGCTCCCGCCCCGCGCCGGGCTGGGGCTCAAGACCGAGCACTTTCGTGAAGTGCTCGGTTCACAACCGGACATCGGTTTCTTCGAAGTCCACGCCGAAAACTACATGGTGGCCGGCGGCCCGTTTCATCATTATCTGGGGTTGATTCGCGAGCAGTATCCGCTGTCGCTGCATGGCGTGGGTCTGTCGATTGGCGGCGAAGGTCCGCTGGACACTCTGCACCTCAAGCGCCTCGCCGCACTTATCGAGCGCTACCAACCCCGCGCCTTTTCCGAACACCTGGCCTGGTCAAGCCATGGTCCGGTGTTCCTGAATGACCTGTTGCCTCTGGCCTATGACAACGCAACGCTGAACCGTGTCTGCGAACACATCGATCAAGCTCAAAACACCCTTAAACGCCCAATGTTGCTAGAGAACCCGGCCACCTACCTGGCGTTCGAGCGCTCGACCATTGATGAAGCAGACTTCATCAGCGAAGTCATCCAGCGCACAGGCTGCGGGCTATTGCTGGATGTGAACAACGTCTATGTATCGTGCACCAATCATCGTCGTGATCCAGAAGCCTACATCGACGCCCTGCCCCTTCATGCCGTCGGCGAGATTCATCTGGCGGGTTTTTCCGAAGACACCGACAGCCTCGGTGACCGTCTGCTGATTGATGATCACGGCGCCCCCATCGATACCGCCGTCTGGTCGTTGTACCAGCGCGTGCTGGAGCGAACAGGCCCGATAGCCACCCTGATCGAACGCGACAATCAGTTGCCGGCCTTCAGCGTCTTGCAGGCCGAGGCGCGTCAGGCCGATGAGTTGCTACTTTTTCCGGGAGGTCGTCCTTGAGCACGCAAGCCGCTTTTTCCGCCGCCCTGCTTGATCCCCGATCGAGCTGCCCCGAGGGCTTGTTCAGTGCCAATGGCGCCGATCCCGCCAGCCGTTTCGCGGTGTATCGCAACAATGTACAGAGCTCGCTGATCAACGCGTTGGCCTACAGCTACCCCGTTGTCATGCAACTGGTCGGTGAGGAGTTCTTCCATGCCATGGCCAGCGTCTATTTGCTCAACAACGCGCCTCAGAGCACGTTGATCAAAGATTACGGCAACAACTTCCCGGGGTTTATCGAAGGCTTCAAACCGGCGAGCAGCGTGCCGTATCTGGCGGATGTCGCCAGACTCGAACGGTTGCGCACCACTGCTTATCACGCAGCCGACGCCCAACCGTCGAGCCATGAACAGATCAGCGAGCAGCTCGCTGATCCGCAAGCCCTGAGCGAGCTGACCGTCGGACTTCATCCCTCGCTGAACGTGCTGACCTCTACCTTCGCCGTGGTCTCGATCTGGGCGGCCCATCAGCAGGACGCAACGCTGGCCGGGATAGACCTGCACCGGGAGCAACACGCGCTGATCCTGCGTAACGGTCTGGACGTTGAAGTCTTCGTCATCGAACCCGGCGCCAGTGCCTTCATTCACAACCTGCAAAGCGGCCAGCCGCTGATTCAAGCCGCGCAAAACGCACCCGAGTTCGATCTCAGCCAGACCCTGGCCCTGTTGATCAGCCACAACGCCATTACTCACTTACGCCACAACAAGGTAGCGCCATGAACACACAGAACCCGATCAGCCGCGCCATCGCGCTACTGGCGTTGATTCCACAGAGCCTGATCGCTTTTATTGCGCGATTCTCCATCGCGGCGGTGTTCTGGAAATCAGGGCAAACCAAAGTCGAAGAACTGGCCATCGACCTGATCGAGGGGACGTTCGAATTGGGTTGGCCGCGCCTGGCCGATTCGACCATTCCATTGTTCAAGAGCGAGTACCCCGTGCCGTTGCTGTCGCCAGAGATCGCTGCGCACATGGCGGCGTTTGCCGAACACTTTTTCCCGGTGCTGATCCTGATTGGCTTTGCCACGCGTTTTTCGGCGCTGGCCTTGCTGGGCATGACCCTGACCATTCAACTGTTCGTGTACCCGGATGCCTACCCGACTCACGGCACATGGGTGGCGGTGTTGCTCTACCTGATGGCGACCGGGCCGGGGAAATTGTCCATAGACCACTTAATCGCCCGGCGTTACTCCCTCTAACTCAGATCCCCTGTAGCAGCTGGCGAAGCCTGCGTTCGAGCGCGAAGCGGTCGCCAAACCTGCGAACGCAGTTTACCTGTCAGACAACAGTGACTGGTTGTACGACTGTTGCGCAGCTGGACGCAGCCTCGCCAAGGCTCGACAGCTGCTACAGAGCCGAACGCAGCCTCGCAAGCTCGACAGCTACAGGGACCGTGCGAGGCTAAGCCGATCCAGCGCTTCGCCGCTGCGCTTGAACCAGCCGATCAGGTAATCCGCCAATACTTGCGTGCGTTTCGGCAGACCGCCCTGATAGGGGTGAACCAGGTACATTGGCATGCGCCGGGTCTGATAATCGCGCATGAGCCAGCGCAAGCGTCCATCCGCCAATTCTGCTTGCAGCAGATACGACGGCAGACGCGCAATGCCTGCCCCCGCCAATGCGGCTTTTTTCAGCAAGCTGTAATGGTTGCTGGCAAACGGACCCGAGACCCGCACCCGCAGCAACTCGTGTTGCTGGTGATAGAGCCATTCTTCGCGACCACTGTAATGGCTGTTGAGCAAGCAACGGTGATCGGCCAACGCCTGGGGTGTCTGCGGTTCGCCGAACCGTTCAAGATACGCCGGGCTGGCGCAGGTCATTTCGTGCCAGGCCAGCAACGGTCGGGCTACCAGACGCTCGTCCTTGCCCACCTCGGAGCGAATCGCCAGATCAAAGCCATCCCGTGACAGGTCGTGAAACTGGTTGTTGAGGTCCAGTTCGATCTGCACCTCGGGGTATTTGCCGGAAAATTCCAACAACAAACCGTCGAAGAAGGTTTCCCCCAGCGACACCGGGACGGTCATACGCACTGGCCCGGCCATGTCGTCCCTCAACCGCGCCAATGCCTGACGCGCCCGCTCGACTTGCACGACCAGCGCCTGAGCCTGGGGCAACAGCGCCGCACCCGCCGCCGTCAGACTTAAACGGCGGGTGGTGCGTTGCAGCAGGACCACGGAAAACCGCGTCTCCAGCAAGCTGATGCGCTTGGACAGCTGCCCCTTGCTGCAACCCAATTGCTGCGCTGCCAAGGTAAAACTCCCCGCTTCGATCAATACCGCGAACGCCGCAAGGTCATCCATCTCGCTCATGGATTGTTTCCAATTGAAAACCAAAGGTTACCTATTAGTGCGCTTATCAACGGAAAAAACCACTCTAGACTGAGACCTCACTCAACCAATCGAGGAACAGCACGATGAAAATTCTATTGATAGGCGCCGGCGGCACCATCGGTTCGGCGGTCGACAAGGAACTGTCCGAGCGTCACGAGATCATCCGCATCGGCCGCAGCAGTGGCGACTTTCAGGTGGATATCAGCAACAGCACCTCGATCCGCAAGCTGTTCGAACAGACCGGCAAGTTCGATGCGCTGATCTGCGCAGCGGGTAACGTGACCTTCGCGCCCCTGGATGAAATGACCGAAGCCAGCTTCGAGCTAGGTCTGAAAGACAAACTGATGGGCCAGGTCAATTTGCTGCTGATCGGCCGCGAGTTCGCCAACGACGGTGCCTCGTTCACCTTCACCACGGGCGTGCTCAGCCATGACCCGATTCGCAGCGGCGCCTCGGCAGCGCTGGTCAACGGCGCACTGGACAGCTTCGTGCGCGCCGCCGCCATCGAACTGCCTCGCGGCCTGCGCGTGAACTCGATCAGCCCCAATGTGCTGGTGGAAGCCATGGGCAAGTACGCGCCTTATTTCCGTGGTTTCAAACCGGTTCCGGCCGCCGATGTGGCATTGGCCTACGCCAAAAGCGTAGAAGGCTTGCAGACAGGTCAGACTTTTCATGTGGGCTGAGCCCTTGTGATGAACGGTCAGGCTGAGTAACGTGGCGGCACTTGTCTGGAGAGCCGAAGATGCGTGTTGCCCGTTCCTTAGTCGTTGTTGCCCTGCTGCCGCTATTTGCTGCCTGTCAGTTGTTTGATGGCCCGCGTGAAAGCGCCTCCCACGCGGGCCAGACCCGCATGCAAGGCCAGTTGACGGCGGTGGACGGCAAGCTGCTGTTCCAGCCGTGCAATGAAACACGCAGCTTTGTGGTCAACGACACCGGCAACACCAGCGTGCTGCAACAGGCAGCGTCACTGGCCGATACCAAGGGCAAGTTGTTCGCCGACGTACGCGGGCGCATCGTCGACAGCCGTCTCGATCTTGAGCAGCTGTACCGCGTCGAGCGCTCGGGCACGGCATGCGACGATCCCGATTTCAAACTGCAGACGCTGCGCGCAGCCGGTCACTCGCCTGAGTGGAGCGTCAAGGTCACCGGCAAAGGCATGGTGATTGTTCGCGCCGGTCAACCGCCTCTGGCCCTGCCGTACGTGGAAGAACAACTGGGCGATGGCCGTTTCAACCTCGGTACCGAAGCCAATAACCAGCACATCGAATTGTGGGTCACGCCGCAACGTTGCGTCGACAGCACCACCGGCAGCGTCCAGCACATGAGCGCCGAACTGCGTATCAATGGTCAGGTGCAGCGCGGTTGCGGGTATTTCGGCGGTTCGCGTAACGACTGATCGTTTAAGCCTCACGGGAATCCGCCTTTGGGGCTTATAATCGCCGGTTTCAAACGCCTTGGCGCAGTTGTGCGCCCCGCGAACCGGGTCCTGCCATGTTACGAATCACTGAACTCAAGTTGCCGATCGACCATCCCGAAGAAGACCTGCGCCCTGCCATCGTGCAGCGCCTGGGCATCGCCAGCGATGACCTGCTCGATTTCACCTTGTTCAAGCGCAGCTACGATGCGCGCAAAAAGTCTTCCGAACTGTGCTTCATCTACACCATCGACCTCACCGCCAAGGATGAGGCCGCGTTGCTGCACAAGTTCGCCGATGACCGTAACGTCAACGTGGCGCCGGATGTCAGCTACAAAGTGGTCGGTCATGCACCGGCCGATCTGCAGCAACGTCCAGTGGTCGTGGGTTTCGGGCCGTGCGGGATTTTCGCCGGGTTGCTGCTCGCGCAAATGGGCTTCAAGCCCATCATCCTCGAGCGCGGCACCGAAGTGCGCCAGCGCACCAAGGACACGTGGGGCCTGTGGCGCAAAAGCGTGCTCAACCCCGAATCCAACGTGCAGTTCGGTGAGGGCGGTGCGGGGACTTTCTCCGACGGCAAGCTCTACAGCCAGATCAAGGACCCGAAATTCATCGGCCGCAAAGTCCTGCACGAGTTCGTCAAGGCCGGTGCGCCGGACGAAATTCTCTACGTCAGCAAACCGCACATCGGTACGTTCCGTCTGACCGGTGTGGTGGAAAACATGCGTGAACAGATTCGCGCCTTGGGCGGCGAAGTACGCTTCCAGCAACGTGTCACCGACGTGCTGATCGAAGACGGCCAATTGGTCGGCGTCGAACTCAATGGCGGCGAACAGATTCATTCCAGGCACGTGATTCTGGCCCTCGGCCACAGTGCCCGGGACACTTTCCGCATGCTCCACGGCCGTGGTGTGTTCATGGAAGCCAAACCGTTTTCCGTGGGTTTCCGCATTGAACACCCGCAGTCGCTGATCGACCGCGCGCGGTTGGGCAAGTACGCCGGCCACCCGAAACTCGGGGCTGCCGACTACAAACTGGTGCACCACGCCAAGAACGGTCGTTCGGTCTACAGCTTCTGCATGTGCCCGGGCGGCACCGTGGTTGCGGCCACATCCGAACCGAACCGCGTAGTCACCAACGGCATGAGCCAGTACTCGCGTAACGAACGCAACGCCAACTCCGGGATCGTCGTCGGGATCACCCCGGAAGTCGATTACCCGGGCGGCCCGCTGGCCGGCATTGAATTGCAGGAGCGCCTGGAATCCCACGCCTTTGTGCTGGGCGGCAGCAACTACGAAGCACCGGCGCAACTGGTCGGCGACTTCATTGCCGGCAAGCCATCCACTGAGCTGGGCAGCGTTGAACCGTCCTACAAACCAGGCGTGGCATTGGGTGATTTGGCGCTGGCCTTGCCAGCCTTTGCCATCGAAGCCATTCGTGAAGCGTTGCCAGCGTTCGAGAAGCAGATTCGCGGTTACTCGCTGCATGACGCCGTGTTGACCGGCATTGAGACGCGAACTTCGTCACCGCTGCGCATCACCCGTAACGAGTCGATGCAGAGCCTGAACGTGAAGGGCTTGTTCCCGGCGGGTGAAGGCGCGGGTTATGCGGGCGGGATTCTGTCGGCGGGTGTGGACGGGATTCGGATTGCCGAAGCGGTTGCCCGCGACATCCTGGGCCTGGAAGCCTGACCCGAGACCTGGATCGTTCCCACGCTCCGCGTGGGAATGCAGCCAGGGACGCTCCGCGTCCCAAAGCGGACGCAGAGCGTCCGGTAAGGCATTCCCACGCAGAGCGTGGGAACGATCAACACGTCAGATATTGGCGCGCAGCACGCTGGCCGGAAGTGCCTCACCGCGCTCGACACTCGCCGCCACCGTATCCATCAAGCCACCCAACTCATACCCCTGGCCCTTGAGCCAATCCTGATCGTAATAGGTGGTGGCATAGCGCTCGCCGCCATCACACAGAATCGCCACGATCGACCCCGACTCCCTCGCCGCCGCCATCTGCTGGGCCGCCATCAAGGCGCCGATCAGGTTGGTCCCGCTCGATCCGCCAACCCGTCGCCCCAGTCGTTGCGCCAAGTAGTGCATGGCCGCCAGGGACAACGCGTCCGGCACTTTCACCATGGCATCAATCACCTTGGGCAGGAACGACGCTTCCACCCGTGGCCGGCCAATGCCTTCAATCCGCGAACCACAGTCCAGGCGCAGGCTGGCATCGCCGGTCTGGTAATAATCGAAAAACACCGATCGTTCGGCATCGGCGCACAGCACACGGGTGCAATGCTGGCGATAACGCACGTAACGACCCAGCGTTGCGGTGGTACCTCCAGTGCCGGGGCTGGAGATCAACCAACTCGGCTCAGGGTGCTGTTCAAAACGCATTTGGTGGAAGATCGATTCGGCGATGTTGTTGTTCGCCCGCCAGTCGGTGGCGCGTTCGGCGTAGGTGAACTGATCGATGAAATGACCATCATGCTCGCGCGCCAGCCGTTCGGACTCGGCGTAGATCCGGGTCGGGTCGTCGACCAGATGACTCTTGCCACCGTAGAAAGCAATTTGCGCGATCTTCTCTTTGGAAGTGGTCGCCGGCATTACCGCAATGAACGGCAAGCCCAGCAAGCTGGCGAAGTACGCCTCGGAAATCGCCGTCGAGCCGCTGGACGCCTCGATCACTGGCGCGCCGGGTTTCAACCAGCCATTACACAGGGCATAGAGGAACAACGAGCGCGCCAGGCGGTGCTTCAGGCTGCCGGTGGGGTGACTGGATTCATCCTTGAAATACAACTCGATGCCCGGAAAACCGGGCAGCGGCAAGGGGATCAGGTGGGTATCGGCGCTGCGCTGGAAGTCCGCTTCGATAATCCGGATGGCTTCGCGGGCCCACTGTCGGTTGTCGCTCATGATGGCTTTCTCGTTGGGTCGGCCTTATTTATAAGGCTCAGCCTTCAAGCTTAGGAAAAAACCTACAACACGCACAGGTACAGCTGACGCTCAATACCGCCGGCAACTGCTAGGCTCAAGTCCGGTCCCGTCCTTCGCGTTGTAACGACATATAACAAAAAAGAATATAACTTTTGTTTTAACAACTAACAGTACGGGTTAGGGTGTGCCACCTTTTGAATTCATCGATGGAGAGCGACCTTGCCTCTGCGTAGCACTTTCACGCGTTTCTTTCAGTTGGAAGCTGCCAGCGGTCTGTTATTGATCGCCGCTGCAGCCCTGGCTTTAATCATCAACAACTCTTCCCTGTCGTGGCTCTATAGCGGGCTGCTGGACACCCCTGTGGTCGCTCAGATCGGCGCGCTGAAAATCGCCAAGCCGTTGCTGCTGTGGATCAACGACGGCCTGATGGCGATGTTCTTCCTGTTGATCGGCCTGGAAGTGAAACGTGAAGTCCTCGACGGCCAACTGTCGAACCCCTCGCAAATCGTCCTGCCCGGTGCCGCAGCGATTGGCGGCATGGTCGTACCGGCGCTGGTCTACTGGTTTCTGAACCGTGAAGACCCGGCAGCCCTGGGTGGCTGGGCCATCCCGATGGCCACCGACATTGCCTTTGCCCTCGGCGTACTCGCCTTGCTGGGCAAACGGGTGCCGGTGTCGCTGAAGCTGTTCCTGATGACACTGGCAATCATTGACGACCTGGGCGCGATCATCGTCATCGCCGTCTTCTATTCCGGGACGTTGTCGACGCTGTCGCTGGCGCTGGCGGCCGCCTGCATCATCGCGTTGATCGCCATGAACCGGCTCGGCGTGGTAAAGCTCGGGCCGTACATGATCGTCGGCTTGATCCTCTGGGTGTGCGTGCTCAAGAGCGGTGTCCACGCGACTCTCGCGGGTGTGACGCTGGCTTTCTGTATACCACTGCGCACCAAAAACGCCGAGTCTTCGCCGCTGCTGACCCTTGAACACGCCCTGCACCCGTGGGTCGCTTACGGCATCCTGCCGCTGTTCGCTTTCGCTAACGCCGGCCTGTCCCTGAGCGGCGTCACCGTTGAAAGCTTCACTCACCACGTACCGATGGGCATCGCGATTGGCCTGTTACTGGGTAAAACCGTTGGCGTGTTCGGCCTGACCTGGCTGGCCGTGAAAATCGGCATCGCCGCCCTGCCCCAAGGCGCTAACTGGGGCCAAGTGTTGGGTGTCGCGATCCTCTGCGGGATTGGTTTCACCATGAGCCTGTTTGTCGGCTCCCTGGCGTTTGAGCCAGGCGTCAGCGACTACGCCGGGATGGACCGGATGGGGATTTTGACCGGTTCGATTCTTGCGGCATTGATCGGTTATGCCGTGACGGCGATGGCAAGTCGCAAAAGCGCGATGCTGAAATCCTGAGCGATAGAGAACTCTCCTGGCAGCATTAAGGATTCGTCCTACAGCCACGATTAACCTCGTTCGTTAACGTCGCACAGCTCCTCTTCGGGGGCTGTCGACGGACGAACGCAAGGAAGATCAGTGGCTGGCCACAAGGAAGTTCCCCGGGTTAAAAACCCACCCTCCGGTGACGGTCATCACGTCACCTACCGCCTCATGACGGCCACCGAACTGGCCGAACGCGATGCCCGGCAAAGCGCTTACGACGCCATGCTCGCCCGGCAGCAGGCTTTTGAAGATCGTCTTCAGGTTTCGGCGAAAAAGACCGACATCCCCCGCGCGGGATGCGTCTTCGCCAAGCCTTGCAAACTCCCCGATGCCATCATTGATTACTCGAATCCTTCGGGCATGGTTCCGACTGACAGTCTCAAGGACTACGGCGAAATCGCCTGGCTTGGTGCTCGTAATGTAGACGAAGCCGGACTGCTGAATCTTGAAACCATCAGTGGCAGTACCGTCTCGCTTGGCATTGGCCGACTTGCACTTAGCGCCCCGACTCTCGTTGCTCCGGGCCTGGCACTGAAGCTGCCGCAGCCGCCACATTGGCCGGTGTCGTCGCGTTGTTCTGGACGCCGAGCCTGGGTGACAGCGCGCTTTACACCGAAGATCAATTGCGCGCCCTCAAGCAGGCCAGAACCCGCGTTCGTTTGCAGGTCGAGCAACAGGCTGACGGCAGTCTCAACGGCTACGGTTTCTACACTGGCAAAAACCGCGATTGGGAAATGGTGGATGTCGTGCAGATCACATTGCGCGGCAGTCAGCAGGTGGCAGATCTCGGGGATGGCGTTGAACTGATCTGGACACCGGCTGTGGATGGCTCGGACATCCTCGGTATTCCAGCACTGGAAGCTGCGCCGCAAGCGCCACATATCTGGGTGTATCCACCGACGCCTGCGGCGGACCGCATTATCGTGAACCCGGTGTATCCGCCAGAGTACAAGGATTTCATTCTTGTGTTTCCGGCGGACTCGGGGGTGAAGCCGGTTTACATTGTGCTGAGTGTCACGGGAGATCTGAAGTACCACCCTGCGCCAACGGCGTTACCAGCTTTTCCAGATATAAAACCTGCGCCGATGAAAACTTCCGTGCGGGGCGGCGGAAAAAAGCGCAGACGCTGGAAGGATCCGTCAGGGAGAATTTATGAATGGGACTCACAACATGGCAAGGTTGAGTTGTACACGAAACAAGGAAAACATCTGGGAGAGTACAACCCGGAAACCGGAGAGCAGACAAAACCAGCCGATCCGGCAAGGAGAGTAGAAAAATGAAACATGTAATAGAGGTTTTCGACCGTCAGACGGAAGATCTGCTTCTTACCGTAGATGTACCTGCCAGTCGACGTAAAGCTTTGAGAGCTCTGATGAACTGGCAGCAACCGGACGATGAATTCGACGGTCACGACTTGTCTTCAGAACAAGTAAAGGTATTGGAAGACTGGACAGGAAAATCCCTCTTAGGTGCAAATAATGTCGTACAACTGGTATGCACAGAATGACGCGGAGCTATCCAGCGGTACGCCATGCAGTTGAAGCTTTTGATAAAAAAACAGAATTTTTAGTGTTTGAAGTGCCCATCCCCAAGGAGAATATTGAAGAACTGAGAATAATAATGAAGTGGAGCGAACCAGAAGACGAAATCTATGGTTACGATCTTGATAGTGCTCAGATAACGCAGTTGGAAGCTTTGATCGGCATTACGTTCTACGACCCGAAGTACGATTTTCAGCTCGGAAGTCATGCAAGCAAGTAATTTTCTACTCGTAAAAAACCCCGACCAGTCACCTGATCGGGGTTTTCCTTTACCCGTTTCCCGCTTAGTGCGAAACGCGGCTAGTCCCATCAACCGTAGCAATCCGTACCCGCTCACCCACGCGGAAAATTTCATTTTCCTGAACCTGCTGTACATAGGCGCGCATGCTGCCGTCGTCTTCGCGTACGGTGATTTCAACACCCTGGGTGCGGGTCAGGCCTTCTTCGGCTGCCGAGCCCAACAGGCCGCCAGCGACTGCGCCGATGACCGCGGCGACGATGCTGCCGTTGCCGCTACCGATGGAGCTTGCGCCTACACCGCCAACCACTGCGCCTGCAGCGCCGCCGATTGGGGTTTTGGTGCCTTCGATTTTCACTGGGCGCAGCGCTTCGATGGTGCCCATGCGAATCGTTTGCACACGACGCGCTTCATCACGGGAGTAGGAGTCACCGGTCAGGCTCGATTGGCAGCCGGTGAGCAACATCGCCATCGTGGAAAAGGAAGCAACCAACAAAACAGACTTACGCATAGCATCAACTCCAAAGGACAGGTATTCATTATAAACCCCGCACTTTGACGCGTGTCACGGCAACGCCCGGATAAAAGTGGTTTGATTCAGGCCCGGTACAGGCGCCTCGAATAACTCACCAACCGGTTAGCGGCAATTGCCGGAATCCACGCCGCACCAAGGATTTTTCATGGACTACTTCATCATTGTCGTCACGACCGTCGCGGGGCTGTACTTCCACGGGTGGCTGTACGTGCGGATAAAACGCTGGATGGTCCGAGACCTGGCGTTGGCCTTGGCGGGGGATGACGAGTTTAAAAAAACGTTCATGCTCCAGCAGCTGGAAAACGCTCAAGCGCAGAAAATCAAGCGTCGAGACTTACAGCAGTGGCTTGAAGCCGCTGCTGCAAGGTATCCCGAACGGTAGACTGCCTAGGGTGCCAGACGTTCAAGAATCCAGTCGACGCCCTGTAGGCGGTAGTTGAGGCGATCATGCAAGCGGCTCGCGCGGCCTTGCCAGAACTCGATGCGCTCCGGCAACAAGCGATAACCGCCCCAGTGGTCCGGACAGTGTGGCGCGGTGTCACTGAAACGCTGCTCGGTGTTCTTGAGCAGCGCTTCCAGTTCCCCGCGATCAGCAATCACCCGGCTCTGCGGTGACGCCCAGGCACCGAGTCGGCTGCCCAGCGGACGAACCTGGAAATAGGCGTCGGACTCTTCAGGCGAGACTTTCACCACTCGACCCTCGATGCGCACCTGGCGCTCCAGGGCCGGCCAGAAAAAGGTCATGGCTGCGAACGGATTCGCTGCCAGATGCTGTCCCTTGGCACTTTCGTAGTTGGTGAAGAACGTAAAGCCCTGTGCGTCCAGACCTTTGAGCAACAGAATGCGGCAATGCGGCCGACCGTCCTGATCGACCGTCGCCAAGGTCATGGCGTTAGCCTCCACCGGCGCTTGCTCGGTTTTCACCGCGTCGGCAAACCACTGGTGGAACAGCCCGAACGGCTCTGCCGGGGCTTGAGCCTCGGTCAGGCCATCACGGGTGTAGTCACGACGCATATCAGCCAGGCGCTGGGTCATGGCGCAGTCCTTTTGGTTAACGAATCACTTCTTGGCGGTTTCAGTGGCGACGTCGACTTTCTTGGTGTCGGCAACTGCTTTGGCCGGTGCAGTCTTTTTCGCCGGAGTTGCGGTTTTAGCGGGCGTTTTCTTGGCGGTGGCTTTGCTGGCCGGGGCCTTTTTCGCGGCAGGTACAGCGGCTTTCTTCGCGGCAGGCGCCGGAGTGACCGGTGTGGTCGGGGTGGCGACTGGCTTGATGTCCTTGGCAGCGACCATGGTCACGGGCGCAGGGGCCGGCATGTTGTACTTGCTCAGCAGCGCCACCATGGTGTTTTGCGGGGTCACCAGCAATTCCACGCGACGGTTCAGGGCTCGACCTTCGACGCTGTCGTTGGCCGCACGCGGGGCGTCACCACCCATGCCACGAAGCATCAGGCGATCACGCTGCAAACCGCTGAGACGGAAGATTGCGGCCACCGATTGTGCACGTTCCTGACTCAGTTTCACATTGGCCGGTGCGGCACCCGAGGTATCACTGTGGCCCAGGACCAACACGGCCGTTTTCGGGTCGACTTCGAGGATCTTCGCGACACGAGTGAACGGGCCAAGGGTGACCGGCAACAGCATGGACGGACGATCCGGGTTGAACGAGCCTTCTACCGGCGCGATGATCACCAACACGTTTTCACGGCGTTCAAGCTGCAGCTTGCTGTCCTTGATCGCTTCGCGCAGGCGCGGCTCGTAGTCGTCAAGCCAGGCCTGGGTGACTTTTGGGTCTGGCATTGGCACGACTTTGGAGCCGCTCTGCTCCTTGCCGCCGAACGGCCACCACCATTGGTTACCCGCGTCTGCATCAGCCTTGGCCACTTGGGCCGGCTTGGCTGCAGGTTTTCCTACAAGCTCTGCATTAGTCATTTCAGCGGCGCCATCGGAACCGAACGGCCAGTACCAAGGGTTGGCGCTTTCAGTCTTGGCTACGGGTGCTGTGGCGGCGGGTTTCAGCGGGGCTGGGGCCGGGGTCGGTTCTTTAGCGGCGACTTTGTCGGACGAACCGAACGGCCACCAGCTGCTGCCCTCGGAATCACTTTGTGGGGTCTGTGCGCAACCGGTGATAGCGAAGCACAGGGCCAAGGCGAGTGTTGGTTTGGATGACATTGGATATCCACAAAATTGAAGTAATGAAAAGTCAGACCGGAGCGGCCCGCACAAACTGACGCTTTGAATCAAAAAGGGCTGCCGGGTTCCGTTCTGGAACCCGGCAGCCGTGTTTACAGACAAGTGGCCAGTACTCGCGCAAGGTTTTGCGCGCGTGGATCCATCAAGACGTACGGCCCCAGGGTATTTGTCACAAAACCGAAGGCCACATCGCGTTCCGGGTCAGCAAAACCGATGGAGCCGCCAGCGCCCGGATGACCAAACGCACGCGGGCCGAGGCCGTAAGTCGCGTTGGGTACATCCGGTTGATCGAGCATGCAACCCAGGCCGAATCGGGTCCGGGTCAATAAAGTCTTGTCGTCGCCGAGGCTGTGTTCGCGGGTCAGCTCATCGAGCATTTCGCTTTCCAGCAGGCTGCCGTCGAGCAGACCGGCGTAAAACCCGGCAAGGCTGCGCGCATTGCCATGGCCGTTGGCGGCGGGTTGCTGCATGCGCCGCCACTCGGGTTTGTTGGTGCTGGTCATGATCGACGGCGGATTGGTGAAGGCACGGGTGGTCATTGCAGTCGGATCACGCATCGTCACTTGCAGCAGACGTTGGGCCGCTGCGTCGCCGACGTTACCCTTGCCACGGGCGATGTGCGCCACACGATGAAATTCTTCATCGGCCAGGCCAACGTGGAAATCCAGCCCCAATGGCTTCGCAATCCGCGCCACGATGGACTCGCCCGGCCCACGACCGTCGGCGCGGCGCAGTAATTCGCCCACCAGCCAGCCGTACGTGATCGCGGCGTAGCCATGACCCTGACCCGGCGTCCACCACGGTGCTTCGGCCGCCAGGGCGTCGACCATGGTTTGCCAGTCGTAAAGCGCTTCTGGCGCCAGCAATTCACGCAACGCCGGCAAGCCGGCCTGATGGCAGAGCAACTGACGCAGGGTCACGGACTCTTTGCCGGCAGCGGCAAATTCGGGCCAGTAGCGTGCAACCGGCGCGTCCAGTTGCAGCTTGCCTTCAGCCACCAATTGCAGGGCCGTGACAGCTGTGAACGTCTTGGTGCAAGAGAACAGGTTGGCGATGGTGTCGCTGTGCCAGGCTTCGCTGCCGTCCTTGTCCGCGGTGCCGGACCAGAGGTCGAGGACAGTTTCGCCACCGATCTGGATGCACAAGGCTGCGCCACGTTCCTGAGGATCGTCGAACAACGCTGCGAAGGCTTCGCGCACTGCTTCGAACTTAAGCTCGTAATGACCCTGAATCTGCACCCGCATTGCTCCCGGATAATCGCTATACAAACTGGCCCGCATTGTTCCAGCCCTTGAGGGTTTTGGGAATGGGGTCGGGTCGGGCGGTCGCCTGTTGAAATGACTCAGCACAACCCCTCGCCACAGGAAATCAGTGACCTTGGCCGGAGTGCCCACCGGCGCCCTTCCCCGGGCCTTTGCCGGCCTCGGCCTTTCTGCCGCCTTGGGCATCGTGGCTGGCTTTGTCTGCCTCAGCCGCCGCTTTCTCAGCGGCTTTTCCCAACTGGTCGACAGTCGCCAGGTTGCTCTTGCGCACAGACTCGACAAACCCCTGGAACGGCAGATCGGTGATGCCCACCAGACCAAAGTGCCCATTCTCACCGTCCAGCAACCGCCCGGTGACGGGTTGGTCCAGATACTGGAACCAGTGCACTCCGACAATCGAGGGTTCGCTCAGCGCTTGTTTAAGGAAGTTCGCGTAAGCCAACCCACGATCTTCTTCCTTTGCCACTTGTGTCACACCGCCCCAGAACGGGCCGCGATCCGCCGAGCCGAAGTTGAATTCGGTGATCAGCACCGGTTTGTCGAGGCTGCGCAGCTTGGCGAAGTCGTAGCCATCCTGCGGTTGCAGGGTGTACATGTTGAAGCTCAACACGTCGCAATATTGAGCGCAGGAGTCCACGGCTTCCGGGGTGCTGATGGCGAAACGACCGCCCAACAACAGCTGGTTCGGCGCATGCCACTTGAGCGAATCGGAAATGGTTTTGAAATAGGTGTCAGCGAAGACCTTCTGGAAGTATTTGAAATCGGCCTCGATTTCCGGGTGCTCAGCGCTTGGCTGCGGCGGTACGAACCCCGGGTCTTCCATCAATTCCCATGCCGGCAAGTCGATACCCCAGGCTTTGGACAGACCGGCCTGATTGCGATATTTGTCCCGCAGTTGCTTGAGGAACGCGCGTTTGGCCGGCACGTCGGTGGTCATTTTCAAGGTGCCGTAAGCCAAGGCGTAACGGGCTTTCGGGTCATCACCGGGACCGGCCCAGGCTAATTCGTTGTCAGCGTAGTAGCCGATCAGCCACGGGTCATCGCGATGGTCGCGGGTGGCAATGGCCACGGCTCGTTCGGTGGCCATGGCGAAACGCGGATCGAACGGGTCGGGCATACCACCCCACCAGTCGGTGCCGGTGCTGATGCTGGCGTAATCGCCGACGATCGACAGCGGCAAGGTGTAAGGCACTCGATCAGCATTGCCCAGCGACTCAGCGCTCCAGTTTCCGATGGTGTTGAAACCCCAGGTTTGCAGGCGATCCAGGGTGTGGCCGGTCCAGCGTTGTTCATCCACCACCGCTTTGCAGGGTTCGGCGGGAGTGTTCTCAGCCGCTTTCGCAACAGTCGCGTCAACGGCGCCGGTCTTGGCGGCTTCGGCAACGCCGGCTTCGGTGGTCGCCGGGATCACCGGTGGCTCGGCGGCCTTCTCGACCGTCGCTTCGACCGCGTCGGCCTTGGCCGCGGCGGCGACGCCGGCCTTGGTGTCGCTGCCCAATACACAAGGTTCGCCATACAAACGCTGCAAGTTGGCGCCGTAAAAGTCGTACCAGCGACCGGCGTCGTAGCTGCGCCCCTGATCCGCACCATTGCCGCCACGGTTGTTGCCTTCACCAAAATGATTAGCCAGCGCTTCATCGGGTTTTGGCAGGGATTCGAACATCCACTCGCGACCAGCGACGTAGGTCTGGTTAACGTCCGGGGTCACGGTATTGACCCCAAGCGAATAGAACGGATGCCCTTGCGGGGTCACCAGATACCAGCGACCGTCACGCTTTTCGGTACGGAAGTAACCGCTGGCGTTGAACGTCGGGCCTTTGGTCCAGCCACCGAAAGTGTCCAAGGAAGATTTTTCGCGCTCGGCCAGCCAGGTTTTCAGTTGCTGCTGTTCCTTGGCGGCGGCGCTTTTGAGTTGCTCATCGTTGTTGATTTTTTCCGGCCATTTGGCCCGGGTCGACTGACCGTAAGCATCCACCAATCCGCCATAAACGGCGTGGATCACCGCCTCGCCGTCCTGCACGCCAAAACGTTCGAGCAAAATGTTCTGGGCCACTTTCGGTTGATCCATCGACAAGGTCACCGACACCACCTGGCCGCGATCCAGTTGACCGGCGCTGCTGGCCAGCAAAATGCGCTGCCCGTCGACCGTCATCGGCATCGGCGGCCCGGCTTTCATGCCCTGGCTCAAGGGTGAGCTTGCCACCAACGGTACCAGCAAGGTCTGCGCAGGGCCGGCCGGCAAATCGACGCGACTGAACAGTGTCTTGCCGTCATTACTCTGGATTTTTACGTAAAGGGTCACGGCCCAGTCCATCGCACTCTGAATCCGCAGGCTCATCACACCCGACTGTGACCAGTCCCAGGCACCGGTTTGCGGCGTCAGTCGCAAACTCGGCTGGGCCACCGGATTGAAAGTGACCCGGCGCAACACTTCGCCTTCGGCTGTTTGCTCCGCATTGGATTGCGGCAGGCTGGCATCCTGAGTCGTCACCTGGACCACGTCGGCAGGGCGTACAAAGTTGAACAGCGTCTGTTGGCTGGCAGGGGCCGCCAGCAAAGGAGCTGCGAACATCAGGGCAAATACAGCGGGCAACGAACGGCGAATCATAGGAACGTGTTTCTCCCTAACGACCTTCAATGGTCAGTGGAAAAGCGATGGTAGAGAGATAGACAACGCGGTGGGCAAATGTGCCCACCGGTGAATCAGGAAATTTCGCGACGGAATGGCGGCAACGCATTGAGGATGGCTTTGCCGTAACGCTGGGTGACCAGACGTCGATCCAGCAAGGTGATGGTGCCGCGGTCTTCTTCGGTGCGCAGCAAGCGACCGCAGGCCTGGACCAGTTTCAGCGAGGCATCGGGCACGGAGATTTCCATGAATGGATTGCCGCCACGGGCTTCGATCCATTCCGCCAGCGCCGCTTCGACGGGATCGTCCGGCACCGAGAACGGAATCTTCGCGATGACTACGTGCTCGCAGTACGCGCCCGGCAAGTCGACGCCTTCGGCGAAACTCGCGAGGCCGAACAACACGCTGGAGTCCCCGCCATCGACGCGTGCCTTGTGCTTGTTCAACGTTTCCTGCTTCGACAGGTTGCCTTGAATGAACACCTGCTTGCGCCAGTCGCGGTCGAGGCCGTCGAACACGTCCTGCATCTGCTTGCGGGAAGAGAACAACACCAGCGTGCCCCGCGAGCCCTCAACCAGTTGCGGCAGATCCCGAATGATCGCGGCGGTGTGGGCCGGTGCATCACGCGGATCGGCTTTCAGATCCGGTACTCGCAGCACGCCGGCATCAGCATGATGGAACGGGCTCGGAACCACGGCGGTCACGGCTTTTTTCGGCAGCCCGGCACGCATGCGGAAACGGTCGAAGGTGCCCAGGGCCGTCAGCGTTGCCGAAGTCACCAGTGCGCCGTATGCGACGTTCCACAGATTGCGCCGGAGCATTTCCGCCGCGAGGATCGGGCTGGCGTTGACCTCGATGTCGAACAGCGAACCGCTTTCGGCCAGGGTCAACCAACGGGCCATGGGCGGGTTGTCTTCCGGGTCTTCGGCGGTGAACGCGCCCCACAATTCCCAATTGCCCGAGGAACGGGACAACAGGCTGCCAAACAGTGGATACCACTCTTCGGCTTGATTGCTGGCGATGCCGATGTTGACCTCGCCGTCCATGCCTTCCTTGAGCAACTCGGTGAGCCGGGTGAACAGGTCGGTCAAACGGGCAAAGCCCTTCTTCAACTCAATGCCCATCTCGCGCATGTGCTCGGGAATCACCCCGCCAACAAAGCGGTGGCGCGGCCGCTCGCGACCTTCGACGTCTTCGCCGGGTTTGAAATCGGCGGCCTGTTCACAGGCGGTGAACATGAATTGCTGCTGGGTCTTGATCTCGCGGGCCAGTTCCGGCACTTGCTCGATCAGCTTGCCGAGGTCACCCGGCAACGGATGTTGGGCCAGTAATTTGGTGAGGTTTTTCGCGGTGGTTTCCAGCCAGTCGGCGGTGGAGCGCAGACGCGTGTAATGGGCGAAATGGCCGATGGCCTTGTCTGGCAGGTGGTGACCTTCGTCGAATACGTAGATGGTGTCACGTGGATCCGGCAAAACAGCACCGCCGCCCAAGGCCAGGTCAGCCAGCACCATGTCGTGGTTGGTGACGATCACGTCGACCTTGCCCATGCCTTCGCGGGCCTTGTAAAAGGCGCACTGGCCAAAGTTCGGGCAATGGCGGTTGGTGCATTGGCTGTGATCGGTGGTCAGGCGCGCCCAGTCGGCGTCTTCCAGGGCCGTGGACCAACTGTCGCGGTCGCCGTCCCATTTATTGCCGGCGAGTTTTTCGATCATGCTGGTGAACAGCTTCTGACTGGCCTCGTCGACCTCTATCTTGAAGCCTTCTTCTTCGAACAACTGCGCGGTAGCGGTTTGTGCGTGGCCTTCCTGCAGCAGCATGTCGAGCTTGGACAGGCACATGTAGCGCCCGCGGCCCTTGGCCAACGCGAAGCTGAAATTCAGCCCGCTGTTGCGCATCAGGTCAGGCAAGTCCTTGTAGACGATCTGCTCTTGCAGAGCCACGGTGGCAGTGGCGATCACCAGGCGTTTGCCGGCAGCCTTGGCGGTCGGGATCGCCGCCAGGCTGTAGGCTACGGTTTTGCCAGTACCGGTGCCGGCTTCCACCGCAACAATCGCGGGGTCGCCACTGCGCCGGCCTTCGTCGTCGGTGTCAATGTCACCGAGGACTTTGGCAATTTCGGCGATCATCAGGCGTTGGCCGTAGCGCGGCTTGAGGCTCTTGGCTTCGAGAAAACGCGAGTAGGCGCCCTGGATCGTGGTTTTGAGTTCGGTGCTGATCATGGATTGTCGGGCGCAAAAAACGCTGGATAAATTTTCAGTGGTTCGGATCGCCGCTATCATACCCCGCTAATTAATCCCGCGCAGAACGGAGTACCCCAATGACACCTTTTGGCATCGTTTATACCCTGCATGTCCTGTCCGCCCTCGTGTGGGTGGGCGGCATGTTTTTCGCCTGGATGGTCTTGCGCCCCGCCGCAGTGACAGCGCTGGAAGGCCCCGCCCGGTTGAAACTGTGGGTGGAAGTGTTTCAAGGATTTTTCCGCTGGGTGTGGGTCGCGGTGGTGCTGTTGCCGGTCAGCGGTGTCGGCATGATTCATCTGCAACACATCGGGTTCGAGACCGCGCCGCGGTATGTGCAGGTGATGATGGGCTTGTACGTGGTGATGACGGCGCTGTTTATCCGGATTCAGGCATTAATGTTGCCTGAGTTGCGCGCGGCGGTGACGGCGCAGGATTGGCCGGCAGGGGCGGCGGTGCTAGGGAGAATTCGGCGGTTGGTGGGGATTAATCTTCTGGTGGGCTTGTTGCTGGTGGCGATTGCCGCGGCCCGACCGATGTTTTAATGATCGTTCCCACGCTCTGCGTGGGAATGCAGCCCGTGACGCTCCGCGTCACTGGACGCGGAGCGTCCCTTGAGGCATTCCCACGCGGAGCGTGGGAACGATCAATCAAAACTGCTTACAACCGCTGAACCGTCACCGACCCCGCCGCACCGGCAGGTCCTGGCTGACCATCAGCACCCGGTTTACCACTCTTGCCGCCATCGGTGGTGTACACGAGACAGCCCTTGGCCTTGCCACCCGCTCCTGGTTTACCGCCAGGACCTGCAAGGCCACCGGCACCTCCCGCCACCTGCACCTTGATTTTATCCGTCGGAAAATCACGCGGCACCTCCAGCCTTACCTGCGCGCCCGAAGCACCCGGCTGACCATCGCTGCCATTGCTGCCATCCGCACCGCGACCGGCCTGCCCCCAGGTGCACCCCGGTGCCTGGCCATTGGCGCCATCAAGACCGAAAAACCCCGGAGCGCCCGCGCCGCCGCGAGCGTCAACCGACAATTGCGGGGCATTCAACGCATGGATCTGCAAGTTCAGGTTGCGCCCCGACCGTGCAGCTTTCTGGAAACTGCCCGGTGCGCCCCTCGCGGTGATCTGGCTGCCTTCAGACAATTCGGCGCGGCGCACTTTGAATGCCAGCGTTTGTTCACTTGGCACAATGGCAATTCGCGCTTCACGCCCCAAATGCAATTCGCCCACCGTCACTTCGGTCACATTCGAAGGAATCAGCAACGTGCCGTAATCAGCGACTTCCAGCCGCTCCAGTTGCAAGGTACTGGCCGTATTGGGCAGACGCATCAGTGAGTTGCTTTCGACGCTGACAACCTGAGCGCAAGCCAGTGGACTGATAAAAGCGGCGAGCAGACAGAGATTACGCATGGGAAGCCTTAGGTGCGGAGGGAGTCGGGAGGGTTTGCAGGTGAAACACGCCGAAAATGGCAATTTGAAGGCGATCACGCCAAGGATGCGCGCGGCCTCTGAGACTGCGGTTGCAGAACACCAACTCCAGAAGATGGAACAGTGCCAGCGCGCCACCGGCCAGCTCGACCAACGAGTGCAGGGGATAAACAAACGGCGCGAGCAGATTGACCAGCACCACCAACCAGAACAGCAGGGTCAACAACTTCCCCAGCCACCAAAACACCTTCATACGCCCCCCGCTGATCATTATTGTTTGCGAGCACAGTAGCGGCTTCCACGAGGAATATGCCAGAGGGCAACAGAAAAATCTTGATGAAGACTGCCGAATGGCCGTCGACCCACTGTGCGGGTGGTCGACGGCTCTAATTCGTGGCTCAGGTCACATTGATGTGCAAATCCACGCGACGGTTTTTCGCGCGCCCTTCTTCGGTATCGTTTTCAGCCACAGGCTCACTTTCGCCTTTACCTTCACTGCTGACTTTGTTCGGCGCCACGCCCTGACTCAACAGGTAGTCCGCCACGCTGTTGGCGCGACGTTCCGAAAGTGTCTGATTGTAGGCATCGGTACCGACGTTGTCGGTATGGCCGACCACTTTGATACTCGACACATCCGCGCCTTGCAACCTGGTCATCAAGGCATCCAGCTGACTCTTCGCTGCGGGGGTCAGGTCAGACTGGTTGGTGGCAAACAACACATCGCCCGCATCGCTGAGGGTGATGACTTCCGCTTGCACGACAGGTTCTGTCACACCGCCCGGGTATTGCGGCCGCGGACAACCATGATGTTCGACAGGCGTGTCGGCAGGGGTATCGGGGCAGCGATCACGTCGATCGAAGACACCATCGCTATCCTGATCGCCATCCTGAGCGTAACAGATCAAGCCACCGGTCAAGATTCCAAGCGCTGCGCCCCCGGCCGCCCAGGCACCACTTTCGATGGCGCCCAAACCTCCGCCCACCAGACCGCCAATGAGGCTGCAGATCGGCCAGGTTCGTTGATTGAGGGGGGCAGTACCATCACTGTGAGTTGCGCAACCGGTCAACAGGCTGCCAAGCAGCAGAACCGGCAAGACGGTCCTTGTGAGAACGCTCATATTAAAAGCTCCTGTGTTACCGGCTTAATACCGGTTACACAGGAGTAAAGACCCGCATCCGCGACTACACAAGCCGCGGAGCGGAAGGGACTTAACGGTTGATTTTGATTTCCGTGCGACGGTTCTGCGCGCGGCCGTCAGCGGTGCTGTTATCGGCGACCGGCTGGCTTTCACCCGCACCGACCACAGATACGAAGCTGCTGCGTGGCACACCTTCCTGGATGAGGTATTCAACCACCGAGTGAGCGCGTTTATCCGACAGTTTCTGGTTGTAGGCATCGCTGCCCACGCTATCGGTATGGCCGGTAACGGTCAATTGAGCGGAAGACGATTCCCCTTTCAAGCGCGTGGCAACCTTGTCGAGTACCTCTTTGTCGGACTCGGTGAGCGTAGCTTTGTCAAACTGGAAGTGAACATCGCGGATGACAATCGTTTCTTCCTTGACCACGACGGCCTCTTCGACCACAGGCGCAGGTGGTGGGCAACCGTTGGCATCGACCGTCACACCGTGAGGTGTGCCTGGGCACTTGTCGCGACTGTCCGGCACACCATCGCCATCTTCGTCGCCATCACCGTGTACCCAGCAATAGGCTGCGGCCGTACCGCCGACAAGCAGCGCACCATAGCCTGCCCATGCGGAGCTCTCGGTCGCGCCGAGACCCGCACCAATGACACCCCCGACAGCCGCACAGGTCGGCCAGTCGGTTTTCTGCAAACCTGCACAACCAGTCAACACACTGGTTAGCAGAACCAAGGGTAATGCTGTCCGAACTATGCTCATCTAGTTTTCTCCTGAGGGATCGGCTTAGAACCGATTCTGGTAGTAAAGACCCGAGTATTAATCTGCGCCAGCAAGAGGCCACGGCTGTTTTATCTGCGTTCACCACGCAATGTCGTATTTGCTGTAAACCTGCGCTAGGCCCGGACGTTTGGGCAGGCTAGTCTTGGCGCTCTGATTGAGGATCTTTGATGACTGCAGGTATTTCTTCGCGCACGCCGCAACAGGCGTTGGCGGCTTTGCTAGACCGTTACGCCCCCGCGCAGCTGTTGCTGATCGGTGCCAGTGAGTTCCCCGCGCTGGCAGCATTCAAACTTGCCCACCCGGATACGTGTGTGGCCCATGCGGCACCGGGGCCGTTGCCGGAGGACCTGGCGGCGCGCCGGTTTGACCTGGCGCTGGCAGTCGATTGCCTCGAACATTTGCCCAAGCGCGATGGCCTGAACCTGCTCGGAGGGATCCGCAACCTCAACGCCAGCCGCATTGCCGTGTTGGCGGACTTGTCGGCCAGTGGCTGGCAGGAGACGGATTTTTTCTCACTGGCCCTGCAAGCGAGCGAGCGCTTCCAGCGCGACGAACAAGTGTTGACGCTGTTTACCTATGATCTGCTTGAATACAAGCAAGTACCCGATTGGCTCAACTCACGCTTTTGGGCCAATCCGGAAAACTTCGGGAAATATTGGTGGTAATGCCATGAGTACATCCATTTGCCCTTGTGGCAGCGGCACCCTGCTCGATGCCTGTTGCGGTCATTACCATGCCGGGCATCCGGCGCCGTGTGCCGAAGCCTTGATGCGTTCGCGCTACAGCGCCTACGTACTGGGGTTGATCGACTATCTGGTGGCGACCACCCTGCCTGCCCAGCAGGCTGGCCTGAATCGTCAGTCCATCAGCGACTGGAGTGCGCAAAGCACCTGGCTGGGTCTGGAAGTCGAAAGCTCCGAAGTCTTTGGCGGCCAGCCGGAACATGCCTTCGTGACCTTCACCGCGCGCTGGCACGATGGCAGCGGCGAACACAGCCACCGCGAGCGCTCGTCATTCGTACAGAATGCTGGCCACTGGTACTTCATCGACCCTACCGTGCAACTCAAGGCCGGGCGCAATGACGCTTGCCCATGCGCCAGCGGTCAAAAATTCAAGAAGTGTTGTGCAGGTTATTTCAGCAATTGAGTGACGCCTCGTAGCAGCTGCCGGAGGCTGCGTCCGACTGCGAAGCAGTCGCAAGACCAGGCAAAGCGTTGTTCAGTTGGATCGAGGTGACAGGAATACGACTGCTTCGCAGTCGGACGCAGCCTCCGGCAGCTGCTACAGGTTCAAGGGAGATACACGACCATGATCACCCGGCGACACGCACTTTATCTGCTCAGCCTGCTGCTGTTTTTGGGGCTCACCGGCTGTGCGTCCTGGTTCGTTGACGATGAGCCGGACCCCGTGGTGCATCTGGTCAAGGTTGAAGTCGTGCGGGCAAAACTGCTGGAACAGAAATTTCTCCTGCACTTTCGTATCGACAACCCCAATGACAGCGACTTGAACGTGCGCAGCCTCGAATACCGGATTCACTTGGGTGACATCCTGCTGACCGAAGGCGAGTACGACAACTGGTTCAGCATCGGACCCAAGCACAGCGCCTATGTAAAAGTGCCGATCCGTACCAACCTGTGGCCCAAGGTGCGAGACCTGGTGAAAATGCTGAAAAATCCCGATCAATCCATTCCCTATCGTCTGGAAGGTGAACTGAAAACCGGTTTATTCATCCCTCATGACGTGCACCTGGCGCGCAATGGCGTGATAATCCCCGCCGATTTAATTCCGGAGCACACCCAATGACCCAGCAACCTCACGTCCATGGCCCTGACTGCAACCACGATCATGACCATCACGACCACCATGATCACGAGCATGGCCATGTTCACGGCCCGAACTGTGGCCACGCCCCTCAGGAACCGGTGCGCAACGCCCTGAAAGACGTCGGTCGCAACGACCCTTGCCCATGCGGCAACGGCAAGAAATTCAAGAAGTGCCACGGCGCTTGATGCTGCGGGCGAAAATATTTTTCGCCTGTTGAATCGCAATCGCGAGCAGGCTCACTCCCACAATAGATCTCCAGGATTCACAAATAGTGTGTCCACAGCAGATCCCATGTGGGAGCGAGCCTGCTCGCGATGACTGACTCGAAGTCACCCTCGGCTCAGGATCTGCGCAGTGCTGACGACCGTCGCATACTCCCCGTGCAAATTCCCCAGCGACATCGCATGCACGTCTTCGGCCGAACGGGCATTACCAAAATAATCCGCCTTGTCGAAGGTAAAACACGCATCCTCCGCCACCCACGTTTCAAACCCCAGATTTGCGGCCGTTCGCGCCGTGGACTCCACCGAGTTGTTCGTTGCCACACCAACAATCACCAATTGATCAATGCCCGCCTCGCGCAAACGCGCCTCCAGATCCGTTGCACAAAAAGCATCCGGCACTTGTTTCTGAATCAGCTGTTCGCCCGCCATTGGCTCAAACCGTTGCTGAAATTCCACGCCTGATTGCTGCGGCCAGAACACTGAATCCGGGGAGCGGGACAGGTGCTGCACATGAATCACCGGTCGCCCGGTTCGACGCCAAAACGCCAACAACTCAAGGATTCTTTCTTCGGCCTGTGGATTATTTCGGCGACCGAGTCGGGGATGCAGAATGCCTTTTTGTTGATCAATGATGATCAGCGCTGCGTGGGTCTTGAGCTCCATTGCGGACGTTCTCATGCAAGGTCTTTGAGTTTCACGCACTTCAGCATCACCTCCTCTAACAGGCAAGTCATCGAACGCTGGAGGACTAATCGTTCCCACGCTCTGCGTGGGAATGCTGCCCGTCACGCTCCGCGTCCCATCCAAAGCCGAACGCGGAGCGTCCGTTGAGGCATTCCCACGCGGAGCGTGGGAACGATCTTCGGAAAGAAATAACCCGCCCGCCGCTTGCGCGCCCTCCTCCTGCTCACTAACGTAGCGCCTTTATTGCGCCTCTACCCCCGCAGGAGCTTTGCCATGGCCTCGCCAGCCCTTACACATTTTCTTCCCCGGTTCGGCGTTGCCGCAGCAGTGGCCAGTGTTTTGAGTCTGACCGGTTGTCAGACCATGAACGCTCAGGACACCCTCCCGCCGACCTCCGGTGTGCAGCCGCTCAAGGGCTTGGCGCAGAACGTATCGGTGCGTCGCAATGCCATGGGCATGCCATTGATCGAAGGCAACAGCTTCCACGACACGTTGTTCGCCCTGGGTTACGTTCACGCCAGCGACCGCATCACGCAAATGGTGACATTACGCCTGTTGGCCGAAGGACGGCTGGCGGAAATGTCCGGCGCTGACTTGCTGGATGCTGACCGCTATATGCGTGCGGTCAACCTGAAGAAAAGCGCGGGCGAGCTGTATAAAGCTTCTTCGCCGCGCCTCAAACGCTTCTTCGAAGTCTATGCTCGCGGCGTCAACGCCTACCTGTTCCGCTACCGCGACAAGCTGCCGGCGGACCTCGCGGCCTCCGGTTACAAACCGGAATACTGGAAACCGGAAGATTCGGCGCTGATTTTCTGCCTGCTGAACTTCAGCCAATCGGCCAACCTGCCGGAAGAAATTTCCTCGTTGATGCTGGCTCAGACCGTCACCACCGACAAACTCGCCTGGCTGACGCCGTCCGCACCCGATGAAAAATTGCCGCTGGCTGAAGCCGAAAAATTGCAAGGGATCAAGCTCAACGGGGCTACCCCTGGGTTGGCCGAGATCAACAAAGCCACGGGCCAACTGTCCGACCTGAATCTGTTGGGCGCCAGTTCCTCGAACAACTGGGCGATTGGCCCGCAACGCAGCCGCAGTGGCAAAAGCCTGCTGGCCAGCGACAGTCATGGCTCGCTCGGCGTGCCGTCATTGTTCAGTTACGTGCAGATTCGCGCGCCGAAATATCAGGCCTCGGGCGTGACCATTGCCGGCCTGCCGATGGTGCTCGGTGGCTTCAACGGCAAAGTGGCCTGGAGCATGGCCACGGTCATGGGCGACAACCAGGACCTGTTCCTGGAAAAAATCAAGCGTCAGGGCAACGGCCTCACGTACGAAGTGGGTGGCAAATGGCAGCCCGCCGTCGTGCGTAACGAAACCTTCTTCGTCAAAGGCCAGCGCCCCGTTCGCGAAGCCGTGTACGAAACCCGTCACGGTCCGCTGCTCAACAGTGCCCAAGGCATGACACTGGCGAACGGTTTCGGCCTGGCCCTGCAAATGCCGAACTTCACTGATGACAAAACCCTGGACGCGTTTTTCGACCTGTCCCGGGCCCAGACCGTAGAGAAAGCGTCGGACGCCAGTCGCGAAATCCGCGCCATCGCACTGAACATGGTCTTCGCTGACGTCAGTAACATCGCCTGGCAAGTGACCGGCCGTTACCCGAACCGTCGCGAAGGCGAAGGCCTGCTGCCATCGCCGGGCTGGGAAGGTCGTTACGATTGGGACGGTTACGCCGACCCGATGCTCCACCCTTACGATCAGGACCCGGCCCAAGGCTGGCTCGGCACTGCCAACCAGCGTGTCATCCCCCACGGCTACGGCATGCAATTGTCCAATTCCTGGGCGGCACCGGAGCGGGGCGAACGCCTGGCCGAACTGGCGGGCGCGGGCAAACACGACGCACGCAGCGTGATCGCCATGCAGTATGACCAGACCACCACCTTTGCCACCAAACTGAAGAAAATGTTTGAAGCCCCGGGCATGGCCCAGCCACTCAAGCAGGCCATTGAAGCGCTGCCGGTGGCAGAGCGTGGCATGGCGCGTGAGGCGTATACGCGCCTGATGGCGTTCGACGGCAAGCTCAGCGCAACCTCCGCCGATGCGGCGATGTATGAATTGTTTCTGCAAGAAAGCATGAAACAAATTTTCCTCGACGAACTCGGTCCGCAAAGCAGTCCGGCGTGGAAAGCCTTTGTCGCCAACGGCAAGCTGTCCTATGCCGCGCAGGCCGATCATCTGCTTGGGCGCGACGACAGCCCGTTCTGGGATGACGTGCGCACACCACAAAAAGAAGACAAGCCGGCGATCCTCGCTCGCAGTCTGGCAGCGGCGATCAGCGCAGGCGACAGTCAGTTGGGCGGCGATCACAAAGCCTGGCAGTGGGGCAAACTGCACCACTACGAGTGGAAAAACGCCAACGGCCAGATCGTTCGCGGGCCCGTCGCGGCGGGCGGAGACCACACTACGCTGAACACGGCGGCCTTCGCCTGGGGTCAGGACTTCAACACCACGCTGGCCCCGGCCATGCGCTTTATCGTCGACTTCAGCCAGGCCGAGCCGCTGATGGGTCAGAACAGCACCGGTCAGTCAGGCAACCCTGCCAGCCCGAACTACCTCAACAGCATCGAGCCTTGGCTCAAAGGGCAATACATGAGCTTGCCGATGCAGCCACAGAACTTTGACAAGGTGTATGGCAAGACGCAGTTGACCCTGGCACCTGGCAAGTAACCCCCCGATCCTGTGGGAGCGAGCCTGCTCGCGAATCGGCCCTGTCAGCCAACATTTCAGGTGACTGACACTCCGCTTTCGCGAGCAGGCTCGCTCCCACATGGAAATGTGATTGCTCAATAGAATTCAGATAGAACTTCTGGCTTCACGCCTACCTCATACCTAACAAGTCCCTCCATCCTGGCAACAACATGGATCTTGTTATCGCGCGTCCTGAAGGTTTGTATTGCCCGGCCGGGGATTTCTACATCGACCCGTGGCGGCCCGTCGAACGTTCGGTCATCACCCACGCTCACAGCGACCATGCCCGTAGCGGCAATCAACACTACTTGGCCGCGTCAGCCGGCGAAGGCATCTTGCGTGCTCGCCTCGGTGCAGATATCAACCTGCAAACCCTGCCGTACGGCCAGCCCCTCAAACATCATGGCGTCACCCTCAGTTTTCACCCCGCCGGCCACGTGCTCGGCTCGGCCCAGGTGCGACTGGAATACGGCGGCGAAGTCTGGGTCGCCTCGGGGGATTACAAGACCGAAGCCGACGGCACCTGTGCGCCCTTCGAACCGGTGCGTTGCCACACCTTCATTACCGAGTCGACCTTCGGCCTGCCGATCTATCGCTGGCAACCTCAGACTCAGGTGTTTGCCGAGATTAATCAGTGGTGGCAGGCCAACGCCGCCGCCGACATGGCCAGCGTGCTGTTCTGCTACTCCTTCGGCAAAGCGCAGCGAATTCTTCACGGTATCGACGCCAGCCTCGGCCCCATTCTGGTGCACGGCGCCGTAGAACCACTCAACCAGGTGTATCGCCAAAGCGGCGTTTATCTGCCGCCAACGATCTATGCCGGCGCGGTTCAAAAGAGTGACCCGATGATGCGCAAAGCGCTGGTCATCGCGCCGCCATCAGCGGGCGGCAGCACCTGGATGCGTCGTTTCGGCGAGTACAGCGACGGCTTCGCCAGCGGCTGGATGCGCTTGCGCGGGACCCGCCGCCGACGCGGTGTCGACCGGGGGTTTGTGCTGTCCGACCATGCCGATTGGCCGGGGCTGCTCTGGGCCATTGAACAAACCGGCGCCGAGCGGGTAATGGTGACCCACGGTTCGGTCGCCGTACTGGTGCGCCATCTGCGTGAACAGGGTCTTGATGCACAGAGCTTCAACACCGAGTACGGCGACGACGAAGAAGAAAACGCCGTGGTCGACCCTGAGCAAGACAAGGCATTGCCATGAAGGCCTTTGCCGAGTTGTATGCCGAACTCGACGCCACCACGTCGAGCAACGCCAAACTGGCTGCCATGCAACATTACTTTGCACAGGCTGCACCGCAAGATGCCGCGTGGGCGGTTTATTTTTTGTCCGGCGGGCGCCCCCGGCAATTGGTGCCCGTGCGTGTGCTGCGAGAACTGGCCGTAGAATTTTCCGGCCTTCAACCCTGGCTGTTCGAAGAAAGTTATCAAGCGGTTGGCGATATGGCAGAAACCATCTCCCTGGTACTGCCCGAATCGCCACACCGTTCCAGCGACGGATTGGCGGTATGGATTGAAGACAAGCTGCTGCCCTTGCGTGGCGAATCCACCGAAGTGCTCGCCGTACAATTGCCCGCACTCTGGTCGCAGCTGGACCGCACCAGTCTGATGCTCTGCATCAAACTGATCACTGGCAGCTTTCGTGTAGGCGTTTCCAAGCTGCTGGTGACCCGCGCCCTCGCGGCCATGGCCGGCCTCGACAGCAAGCGCGTGGCCCAGCGAATGGTTGGTTACACCGACCTGTCCCATCGACCCAGCGCTGCCAGTTACCTGAAATTGATCGCGGCTGAATCCAGTGATGAACACGCTCAGCGTGGGGGGCAGCCTTATCCGTTTTTCCTGGCCCATGCCTTGTCGCAACCGGTGGAGCAATTCGAAGCGCTGCTCGGCCCCGCGAGCCGATGGCTGGTGGAATGGAAATGGGATGGCATCCGTGCCCAGGTGGTCAAGCGCGACGGACGTCTGTGGGTCTGGTCGCGTGGAGAAGAATTGGTCACCGAGCGCTTCCCCGAATTTGAGCATCTGGTGCACGGTTTACCCGACGGCACCGTGATCGACGGCGAAATCGTTGCCTGGAAAACTGCAAGCCCCGGCACCGTGGATGCCTTTGACCCCGCCTCGCTCGCCCCTCCCGCCGTGCAACCGTTCGCCCTGCTGCAACAACGAATCGGACGCAAAGTCCTCAGCAAAAAAATCCTCGACGAGGTGCCCGTGGTGGTCCTCGCTTACGACCTGCTGGAATGGCAAGGCGCCGACTGGCGCAATCAGACACAGGCCACGCGTCGCACTCAGCTGGAAACACTCGTCGCCACCTGTCACAGCCCGGCGTTACTCGTCTCACCGGTATTGACCGGCGACAACTGGTTCGACCTCGCCCGCCAAAGGGAAGCGTCCCGCCGTCTCGGCGTCGAAGGCATGATGCTCAAGGCGCGGGATGCGCTGTACGGCGTTGGTCGAACAAAGGACATGGGCGTGTGGTGGAAATGGAAAGTCGACCCGTTCAGCGTTGACGCGGTGCTGATCTATGCACAACGAGGCCACGGACGCCGGGCGAACCTCTTTAGTGATTACACCTTCGCGGTCTGGGATGGCCCACCCGACTCCAGCGAACGCACGCTAGTGCCCTTCGCCAAAGCCTATTCAGGGCTGACCGATGAAGAAATGCGCCAGGTCGACAGCATCGTGCGCAAAACCACCGTGGAGAAATTCGGGCCGGTGAGCAGTGTGAAACCGAGCCTGGTCTTTGAACTGGGATTTGAAGGCATTGCCCTTTCGAAACGACACAAGAGCGGGATCGCCGTGCGTTTTCCGAGGATGCTGCGCTGGCGCCAGGACAAGTCGGTTGAAGAGGCTGACGACCTCGGCACGTTGCAGAATTTATTAAGCTGACCCCATCCCCGTGGGAGCGAACTTGCTCGCGATGAGGCCGTGTCATTCATCCTTTTTGTGACTGATACACCGCTATCGCGAGCAAGCTCGCTCCCACAGGGATTTGTGCCAACCCGAACCAACTTGGTGCAGTAGTTCCACGACGCCCGTTTTCGTGCACAATCCCTGCGCCGTCATTTCTTGTATGACCTTTTAAAACGCTTGTTCGGGACTCTGGTTCGGAAATTGCTACTTTCATCGGGTCTTACGCTTTCCAGTAACAATAATTCTGCGCCACAAGCGCTCATATTGGTTCTTAGGGATTGAATAATGAAAAAAGCATTGCTGACCTTTTCTGCACTCGCATTGTGCATGGCTGCGGGTTCCGCACTGGCCAAGGAATACAAAGAATTGCGTTTTGGCGTTGACCCTTCCTACGCACCTTTCGAGTCCAAAGCGGCCGACGGTAGCCTGGTAGGCTTTGACATCGATCTGGGGAACGCGATTTGCGCCGAGCTGAAGGTCAAGTGCAAATGGGTCGAAAGCGATTTCGACGGCATGATTCCGGGCCTCAAGGCCAATAAATTCGACGGTGTGATCTCTTCGATGACCGTCACCGAAGCCCGCGAAAAAGTCATCGACTTCTCCAGCGAACTGTTCTCCGGCCCGACCGCCTACGTGTTCAAAAAAGGTTCTGGCGTGACTGAAGACGTCGCCTCGCTCAAGGGCAAGACCGTCGGCTACGAACAAGGCACCATCCAGGAGGCCTATGCCAAAGCCGTACTGGACAAGGCCGGCGTTAAAACCCAGGCCTACGCCAACCAGGACCAGGTCTATGCCGACTTGACTTCCGGGCGTCTCGACGCAGGGATTCAGGACATGCTGCAAGCCGAACTGGGCTTCCTGAAGTCGCCACAGGGTGCCGATTACGATGTCAGCAAGCCAGTCGACAACGCTTTGCTGCCGGCCAAAACGGCTGTCGGTATTAAGAAAGGTAACACCGAGCTGAAAGCGCTTTTGGATAAAGGTATCAAAGCGTTACACGATGACGGCAAATACGCCGAGATTCAAAAGAAACACTTTGGCGATCTGAACCTGTACAGCGGCAAATAATGCCCGGCGCCCATCTCGCGATGGGCGCTTTTTTTATCCGATCAGGTTGCTGATTTATGTTCGAAAACCTATTACAAAATCTGGGGCTCTCTGCCTTCAGCCTCAAGGGCTTCGGTCCGTTGCTGATGGAAGGCACCTGGATGACCATCAAATTATCGGCGTTGTCGCTCTTGGTGGCCGTCTTGCTCGGCTTGCTGGGCGCCAGTGCCAAACTGTCCAAAGTCAAACTGGTGCGCGTGCCGGCGCAGGTCTACACCACGCTGATTCGCGGCGTGCCGGACCTGGTGCTGATGCTGTTGATCTTCTACAGCCTGCAAACCTGGCTGACGTCGTTCACCGACTTCATGGAATGGGAATACATCGAGATCAACCCGTTCAGCGCCGGGGTCATCACCCTGGGCTTCATCTATGGCGCGTACTTCACCGAGACCTTCCGTGGCGCGATCCTCGCAGTCCCGCGTGGCCAGGTCGAAGCCGCAACCGCTTATGGCCTCAAGCGTGGCCAGCGTTTCTGGATCGTGGTGTTCCCGCAAATGATGCGCTTTGCCCTGCCGGGTATCGGCAATAACTGGATGGTGATGCTCAAGGCCACTGCGCTGGTGTCGATCATCGGCCTCGCCGACCTGGTCAAGGCCGCTCAGGACGCCGGCAAAAGCACCTATCAACTGTTCTATTTCCTGGTGGTGGCCGCGGTGATTTACCTGCTGATTACCAGCGCCTCCAACTTCGTCTTGCGCTGGCTTGAACGCCGTTACGCCGCCGGTTCCCGGGAGGCCGTACGATGATCGAACTCTTGCAGGAGTACTGGAAACCCTTCCTTTATACCGACGGCAACAACATCACCGGCCTGGCCATGACCCTGTGGCTCCTGACCGCCTCGATCGTCATCGGTTTCCTGGTGTCGATCCCGCTGTCCATCGCTCGGGTGTCGCCGCACTTCTACATCCGTTGGCCGGTGCAGTTCTACACCTATCTGTTTCGGGGTACGCCGCTCTATATTCAGCTGCTGATTTGCTACACCGGGATTTATAGCCTGGCGGCCATTCGCGCCCAACCGGTGCTGGATGCGTTCTTTCGCGATGCGATGAACTGCACCATCCTCGCCTTCGCCCTGAACACCTGCGCCTACACCACGGAGATTTTCGCCGGGGCGATTCGCAGCATGAACCACGGTGAAGTCGAAGCCGCCAAGGCGTATGGCCTGACCGGCTGGAAGCTGTATGCCTACGTCATCATGCCGTCGGCCCTGCGTCGCTCGTTGCCGTATTACAGCAACGAAGTGATTCTGATGCTGCACTCGACCACCGTAGCGTTCACCGCGACCATTCCGGACGTCTTGAAAGTCGCTCGGGACGCCAACTCGGCGACCTTCCTGACCTTTCAGTCGTTCGGCATTGCCGCACTGATCTACCTGACTGTGACCTTTGCGCTGGTCGGCCTGTTCCGTCTCGCCGAACGGCGATGGCTGGCCTTCCTCGGGCCGACTCACTAGGACCCGCTTTAGGAATAAAGAAACATGCGCCACCAGATTCATGACCTGCTGGCCCCACTGCCGGGGACCGCACGACAAATTCACAGCTTCCACTTCGGCCCGACATCGGCCAACGGCAAGATTTACATCCAGTCGTCCCTGCACGCCGATGAAATGCCAGGCATGCTGGTGGCCTGGCACCTCAAGCAGCGCCTGGCCGAACTCGAAGCCGCCGGCCGGCTGCGCAGCGAAATCGTGCTGGTGCCGGTCGCCAACCCGGTGGGCCTGGAACAAGTGCTGCTGGAGGTCCCGCTGGGTCGCTTCGAGCTCGAAAGCGGCCAAAACTTCAATCGCTGGTTCGTCGATGTGAGCGAAGCGGTCGGCAATGAGATCGAAGGCCAACTCAGTGACGATCCACAACACAACCTCGGGCTGATCCGCGACAGTTTGCGCAATGCCCTGGCCAGGCAAACCGCCAGCACCCAACTGCAATCCCTGCGCCTGACCCTGCAACGCCTGGCCTGCGATGCGGACATGGTGCTGGACCTGCATTGCGATTTCGAAGCCGTCGCGCACCTTTACACCACGCCGCAAGCCTGGCCACAGGTCGAGCCCTTGGCGCGATACATCGGTGCCGAGGCGAGCTTGCTGGCTACCGACTCCGGCGGCCAATCATTTGATGAATGCTTCACCCTGCTGTGGTGGCAGTTGAAGGAACGCTTCGGCGAACACTTCGACATACCGCTGGGCAGTTTTTCAGTGACGGTCGAATTACGCGGCCAGGGTGACGTCAATCATCCGCTGGCCAGCCTCGATTGCCAGGCGATGATCGATTACCTGATTCACTTCGGCGCCATTGCCGGCGAACCGGCTCCACTGCCCGAGCTGCCCTACCCGGCCACGCCGCTGGCGGGTGTAGAGCCTGTGGCGACACCGGTCGGCGGGCTGCTGGTGTTCAACGCGCTGCCGGGGGAGTACCTGGAAGCCGGACAACTGATCGCCGAAATCATTGACCCGATCAACGATCGCGTCACCCCTGTTCATTGCACCGCCGCCGGGCTGATGTACGCCCGCTCGCTACGGCGCATGGCCACTGCCGGCATGGTGATCGCGCACGTCGCGGGCGCCGAAGCCTATCGCAGCGGCTACCTACTTTCGCCTTGAGGATGCATGCCCCATGTACAAACTGACCATCGAAGGCCTGCATAAAAGCTATGGCGATCATGAAGTTCTCAAAGGCGTTTCGCTCAAGGCCAATACCGGTGACGTCATCAGCCTGATCGGCGCCAGCGGCTCGGGCAAAAGTACGTTCCTGCGCTGCATCAACTTTCTTGAACAGCCCAACGACGGCGCCATGAGCCTCGACGGGCAGAACATCCGCATGATCAAGGATCGTCACGGCATGCACGTGGCCGATGCCAATGAGCTGCAACGGATCCGCACCCGCCTGGCCATGGTGTTCCAGCACTTCAACCTGTGGAGCCACATGACCGTGCTGGAAAACATCACCATGGCCCCGCGCCGGGTGTTGGGCTGCAGCAAGGAAGAGGCCGAAGACCGAGCCCGGCGCTATCTGGACAAGGTTGGCCTGGCCGCGCGCGTTGCCGACCAGTACCCGGCGTTTCTGTCTGGCGGTCAGCAACAGCGGGTCGCCATTGCCCGGGCGCTGGCCATGGAACCGGAAGTCATGCTGTTTGACGAACCGACATCGGCACTCGACCCGGAACTGGTGGGTGAAGTATTGCGAGTGATCCAGGGCCTGGCCGAAGAAGGCCGGACCATGATCATGGTGACGCATGAAATGAGCTTCGCCCGCAAAGTCTCCAACCAGGTGCTGTTCCTGCACCAAGGGCTGGTAGAGGAAGAAGGCGCGCCGGAAGACGTACTGGGCAACCCGAAGAGTGAACGGTTGAAGCAATTCCTCAGCGGCAACCTGAAGTAACACCGCAAAACCTGTGGGAGCGAGCCTGCTCGCGATGGAATCCTTGAGACCGCCATCGCCGGCAAGCCGTGCTCCTACGGGATCGCGTTGTTGCATTAAACCTTTCGCATCCCTGCGCGGTCACTGAAAGAAGACGTTCAGAGCGCACACCGCCGGCATGGGAACCTCCCCCGACTACGCAAAACAATGGTTTACCGATCGCGGCTGGAAACCTTTCGCCTTTCAAAAACAGGTGTGGGCGGCGGTTAAACGCGGCCAATCCGGATTACTGCATGCCAGCACCGGCGCTGGTAAAACCTATGCGGTCTGGTTTGCAGCGCTCAATCGCTTTGCCACGTCTGTCACACCCGCTGCCCCCCCTCGTAAACGAAAACCGGTCGCCCAACCACTGACGGTGCTGTGGATAACCCCCATGCGCGCACTGGCGGCCGACACTGCTCGTGCGCTGGAAACGACACTGCTGGATTTACCCATTCCATGGAGCGTCGGCCTGCGCACCGGTGACACCAGCAGCAGTGAACGTGCTCGCCAGAGTCGGCGATTACCCACCACCCTGATCACCACGCCGGAAAGTCTGACCCTGCTGCTCGCCCATGCCGATGCGCAAACAGCGCTGGCGACATTGCGCATGGTAGTGGTCGACGAATGGCATGAACTGCTTGGCAATAAACGCGGCGTGCAATTGCAGCTCGCGCTCGCCCGCCTGCGTTGCTGGCATCCGGAGCTGATTGTATGGGGTGTTTCCGCCACCCTCGGCAATCAGTCCCACGCCGAACAGGTATTGCTCCCTCAAGGTGGTGGTGTCAGCGTCCAGGGTCAAACGTCCAAGGTGCTGCAGGTCGACACCTTGTTACCCCCGGCCATCGAACGATTTCCATGGGCCGGACATATCGGTTTGAAGATGTTGCCTCAGGTCCTCGCGGAGTTGGAGACCAGCCCCAGCAGCCTGGTCTTCACCAACACCCGTGCCCAATCCGAGATTTGGTATCAGGCCTTGCTGGATGCACGCCCCGATTGGGCCGGGCGGATCGCCTTGCATCACAGCTCCCTGTCACGGGACACCCGCGACTGGGTCGAACGCGCACTGAAGGAAGGTCTACTCAAGGCGGTGGTCTGTACTTCAAGCCTGGACTTGGGCGTGGATTTTCTGCCGGTGGAGCGCGTGCTGCAAATCGGCTCAGCCAAAGGCGTGGCGCGATTGATGCAGCGGGCGGGCCGTTCCGGGCACGCGCCAGGACGGGTTTCGCGGGTGACGCTGGTGCCGACCCACAGTCTGGAATTGATCGAGGCGGCTGCCGCGCAAGTTGCCGTGGCGCAACGACGTATCGAACCCCGCGAGTCGCCCGAAAAACCTCTGGATGTGCTGGTTCAGCATCTGGTCAGCATGGCCCTGGGCGGTGGGTTTTTACCTGATCAGTTGTACGAAGAAGTACGCAGTGCGTGGGCTTATCGCGACCTCACCTTGGCGGACTGGACCTGGGCACTGGCATTCGTACGCCATGGCGGACTATCTCTCACAGCCTATCCGGATTACCGCCGGGTCGAACCGGATGAACACGGTGTCTGGCGCGTGCCGGATGCGCGCCTCGCCCGACGACATCGCATGAGCATCGGCACCATCGTCAGCGATGCGAGCATCCAGCTGAAGTTCTGGAGCAAGGGTGGCGGCGGCAAACAGCTGGGCAGTGTCGAGGAAGGGTTTATCGCGCGGCTCAAGCCGGGTGACGGCTTTCTGTTTGCCGGGCGTTTGCTGGAATTGGTCCGGGTGGAAAACATGACCGCTTATGTCAAACGCAGTGCCGCGAAAAAAGCCGCTGTGCCACGCTGGAATGGCGGACGGATGCCGCTATCCAACGAATTGGCCCAAGCGGTGATCGAGCAATTCAGTGCGGCGGCGCGGGGCGAGTTCATTGGTCTCGAAATGCAGGCATTACGGCCATTGCTGGAGGTGCAACAGCGCTGGTCCGGATTGCCGACCTCATACTCCTTGCTCGCCGAAGCGCTGAAATCCCGCGAAGGCTGGCACCTGTTTCTTTATCCCTTTGCCGGGCGCCAGGTGCATCTGGGGCTTGCGAGTCTGCTGGCGTGGCGCGTCAGTCAACTGCAGACGGTGACGTTTTCCATCGCGGTAAATGACTACGGGCTGGAGTTGCTCAGCGCCACGCGCGTGGATTGGTCGCAGATCCTGAACGGCGAATTTTTGAGTCCCAATCATTTGTTGGAAGATGTGCTCGCCAGTCTGAATGCCGGCGAACTTGCTCTGCGACGCTTTCGTGAAATCGCGCGGATCGCCGGGCTGGTGTTTGCCGGCTATCCCGGCGCGCCGAAAAGTACACGTCAGGTTCAGGCGTCGAGCGGGTTGTTCTTCGAAGTATTCAAACAGTACGACGCCGGGAATCTGCTGCTGGCCCAGGCCGGGGAAGAAGTCCTGCGCAATGAACTGGATATTCATCGACTGGAACAGACGTTGGAGCGGGTTACTCGGTTGAAAATGGACCTGCATCAGATCAAACGCCCCACACCGCTGGCCTTTCCACTATGGGTGGAACGCATGCGCGAAAGCATGAGTTCGGAAAAACTCGCGGACCGTATCCGACGCATGGTCAGTGATCTTGAGAAATCCGCCGCTAACGGGAAAACAGGATGAGTACGCCCTATCCCGTGAACCTGGCTGGCGAGGAATTGTGGCTGCTGCCGGAAAAAGCTATCTATTGGCCAAAGCAACAAGCCCTGCTGATCGCCGATGTGCATTTCGGTAAAGCTGCTGCGTATCGAAGCCTTGGTCAGCCGGTGCCTCATGGCACCACCGCCAGCAATATCGCTGTATTGGAAAGGTTGCTGGCGGCCCTACCCTGTCGGCAGCTGATTTTCCTCGGCGACTTTCTTCACGGGCCTGGCTCTCATGCAATGGCCACGTTGAGCGCATTGACCGAATGGCGAGCGGGGCATCCTGATTTGCCAATGACACTGATCCGCGGCAACCACGATAAACGAGCGGGCGACCCACCTGCCTCGTTAAACATTCGTGTGGTGCCTGAACCGTTGCTGCTGGGGCCGTTCGCCTTGCAGCATGAACCGCATCCTCATCCTGATCGGCCTGTACTCGCCGGGCACGTACATCCCGTATATCGCCTAAGAGGCAGAGGTCGACAATGCTTGCGATTGGCGTGTTTCAGGTTGGGAGAAGCCATCAGCCTGCTGCCGGCCTTCGGCGTGTTTACCGGCGGGTATCAGATCGAGCGGGACGACAACTGCAGGATCTTTGTCATTGGCGACAACGAAATATGGCCAGTCAGCTGAAGTCTTTACAGACATCAGCTGACTGGCCATTCCTTTCGACAGCAGATCAGGCTACCGGCGCGGGAGGCGGCTCATCCGGCAAGGTGGGTTCACCGGGTTCTGTCGGCTGTTCATTCGGGGTATCGGGGTCTGGCTGACCGGGGATGCCCCCCGCCATGCTGACGGGCGGATGTGCCAACAAGGACCAGGCCAAAACGCCAATCTGATTGGGCTCAAGCCTTGCCAGTTCGGCACTTATTCGCGGATCGATCTTCATAAAGCACTCCTGAGCGAAGGCCCCGTCCGCTGTGCGCGAACCGGGCAGTACACCCCATAGAGTGTCTACCCGCTCAAGAATTCCCGCTGATTGACCAGATGAACGGATCAGGTGCGCGGCAGGGTGACGCCGAGCTGGCCCTGATACTTGCCGCCACGGTCCTTATAGGACACTTCGCACTCTTCGTCGGATTCGAAGAACAGCATCTGTGCGACGCCTTCGTTGGCGTAGATTTTCGCCGGCAGCGTCGTGGTGTTGGAGAACTCCAGCGTCACATGCCCTTCCCACTCAGGCTCAAGCGGCGTCACGTTGACGATAATGCCGCAGCGCGCGTAGGTGCTTTTACCCAGGCAGATGGTCAGCACGTTGCGTGGAATGCGGAAGAATTCCACGGTACGGGCCAGGGCAAAGGAGTTGGGTGGAATGATGCAAACATCGCTTTTAACGTCGACGAAGCTCTTCTCGTCGAAATTCTTCGGATCAACGGTGGCCGAATTGATGTTGGTGAACACCTTGAATTCATCGGCGCAGCGCACATCGTAGCCATAGCTCGAAACACCGTAGGAAATCACGCGCTCGGCACCTTCGCCGCGCACCTGGCGCTCAACGAAGGGTTCGATCATGCCGTGCTCTTGCGCCATGCGGCGAATCCACTTGTCCGATTTGATGCTCATGGCGGGTGTCCTGAATAGCGAGGTGGAAAAATTCTGTCCGGCATCTTACCGGCCGCGCGCTCCGGGTTCAAAGTCCGAGGCGCAATTCTCGCGGATCCCCCGTGAATTCGGGGCCTTTCCCAAAATCCGATAGACCGTCAGTCCTGAATTCAGAGAAACCTTCGCAAGAAGCATTGGCACGTTCGGGAAAAAGGGTTAAGGTGGCGCCACTGTGCTGCTTGTGTCACTGAGAATCTCTACACGATATGTTGAATTTCGATCCAACCATCTACAAGAATTTTTCCTGCTCTTTGCACTCAGTCTCGGCCAGGGTTCTTCCTGAGTCGCAGTTATCTTTGTTCAAGGAGTTACACCATGTCTAATCGCCAAACCGGTACCGTTAAGTGGTTCAACGATGAAAAAGGCTTCGGCTTCATCACTCCACAATCCGGTGACGACCTGTTCGTTCACTTCAAAGCTATCCAATCCGACGGCTTCAAAAGCCTGAAAGAAGGCCAACAGGTTTCTTTCATCGCTACCCGCGGTCAGAAAGGCATGCAAGCTGAAGAAGTTCAAGTTATCTAACTTGTACTTGCTTTAGTAAAAAGCCCCGCCCTCAAAAGCGGGGCTTTTTTGTGCCTGACTGATTTACAGGTACAAAAAAATCGCAGCCCATGACTGCGATTTTTTTTGCCTTACCAGGCTACGCCAAACCCTGCGGTGTAGCGAATCTGGTCCTGATCAGCGTCTTCGGTACCGCTGACGACGTCTCGCTCGGCCTTCAGGTTAAGCGACGCCCATTCGGTCACCTTGTAGCGCAAGCCCAATTCCGCATCGAGCGCATAATTGGCCACGTCTGACAACGGCTTGCCCACTTCGCCATTGGTGAAGAGTTCCACCTTCTTGCCGATCAGGTAACGGTTGTAATCCCACGTCATTGCCAAGGCATAGAAGTCGTCCTTGCCGCCGTCCGTGAACTCATAGTCCGTGCGGTTGACCAGCGAGCCCAAGGAGAATGCGCCCAATTCGTCATCCCAGAACTGGTAACCCGGACCGGTACCGAGGGTGCGCTGACGGGAAAGGTTTTCGACTTTATCGCGCTTATAGACTGCCCGACCCTGCCAGAACCATTTCTCTGTCAGGAAGCGGTCGAGCGAGTATTCGCCCCGCCAGTTGTCAGTCGTAACAACGTCATCCTGGAATTCGCGGTTGTACTCACCTTCCGCCGTGTGCCGCCATTTGCCATGGCGCGCCGTCGTCTTGAAGTCGATACTGTAATCGTCGGTGTTGTTTTCCGCCCGCTGGTAATCCAGCGCCGCGTCGATATTCCCTTTCCACACCAGATCTTCGACCACCGGCTTGGGCTTGAGAATCTGCTGAATACTGGCCAGCTCTACCGTCTTGGGAGCCTCGCCGTTTTCCAGCGTTACCTTGCCGTCGCCTGCCGCATGCAGCGACTTGGTTTTCTCGCCTGTGTACGCATCCTGCTTGACCAGCACCTCCTGATCGCTTTCCAGGGTTTTGACCTGTTTCCAGTCGATCGCGATCGAACCTGCGTACTCGGTCTGGATTACCAATTTTCCGCCATCGAATAACGTGATCTTGCCACTCAACTTGTCACCGTTTTTCAACCAGACGGTATCGGCGAGCAAAGGTGTGGAAGCACTCAGGACAGCGAGGCAAAGCAGTGTTCTGGACAACATAAGCAAAAACAGACTCAAGTTTGCGAAAAACGTCGGCATTATCCTCAGGAATAAGACCCTAGCAAGGAATGACCCGACTATTTCTATTGAGTTCATTTCTCAAACAGTGATCCGGGACTTACTCTACAAACGGCAATGCGACCTTTTTTCTGGAATTGCGCACGTGATCGAACCAACCTCGGAAACCGAAAGTGCGGCGCAGATCCGACGCACGGCGCTCTACCTGACCCTGGCCCAAGTGCCTGAAGGCAAAGTGGTGAGCTATGGTCAACTCGCGGAGCTGGCCGGACTCGGTCGCGCTGCCCGCTGGGTCGGACGCACGTTGAGCCAATTGCCGGGCGATACCAAATTACCCTGGCATCGGGTTCTCGGTGCCGGCGGTCGGATCAGCCTGCCTGTGGGCAGCCCTTCGGGGGATGAACAGCGCGCGCGATTGCGCTCGGAAGGTGTCAGCATCCAGAATAATCGTGTTGATATTCAGCGCCATGGCTGGCGCCCGGTAGAGCACAGCGGTTAGAGTGCGCCCTTTGTTTCCGTAATTCTTGAGGCAGACTCCAGCCCATGCCCCGTAAAACCTGGCGCGCCGCGCTCGCCGCCTATGCCAGCCCCTCGACGCTTGTGTTGTTGCTGCTTGGTTTCGCCGCCGGCCTGCCCTACATGCTGGTGTTTTCGACGCTTTCCGTCTGGCTCCGCGAGGCAGGTGTAGCTCGCGAGACCATTGGTTATGCAAGTCTCATCGGCTTGGCCTACGCCTTTAAATGGGTCTGGTCCCCCCTGCTCGACCAATGGCGCCTGCCATTTCTCGGCAAGCTGGGGCGACGACGCTCGTGGCTGGTGCTGTCGCAGGCGCTGGTGATCCTCGGTCTGGTAGGCATGGGTTTTTGCGACCCACAAAAGCATTTGTCCTGGCTGATCGCCATCGCAGTGGTCGTCGCCTTCGCCTCGGCGACGCAGGACATTGCGGTCGACGCCTATCGTCTGGAAATCGCCGAGGACAGTCGTCAGGCGGCACTCGCCGCCAGCTACATGTCGGGTTATCGGATCGCCGCGCTGTTGGCGACGGCCGGCGCATTGTTCTTCGCTGAAGGCTTCGGATCCACCGGTTTCAATTATCAGCATTCGGCCTGGGCGGGTACCTACATACTGTTCGGCGCGCTGATGCTTCCGGCATTGATCACCTCACTGTTCATGCGCGAACCACCTGTGCCACTGCGCACTCAGCTTCAGGCCGGCCGTTACAGTTTTGCGCATCAACTGGCGTCCGTGTTTGTGCTGATCGTGCTGCTGGTGTCCGTGCCCGCCATGTTCACCCAGCTCTACAACACCGACTTCGCCAGCGTGCTATTCGAAGGCGTGAGCCTGCTCGACCTGGTACTCGAAGACCGGGCGCTCCTGCGGGCGATCCTCTACATCATGCTGACAGCCATGTGCCTGTCGGCCATGGGCCGCCGCGGTCTGGCGCCGGTGCTGACGCCGGTCAATGACTTCATCACGCGGTATCGCTGGCAAGCGTTGCTACTGCTCGGCTTGATCGCCACCTACCGCATGTCCGATACGGTCATGGGCGTGATGGCCAACGTGTTCTATATCGATCAGGGATTCACCAAGGATCAGATAGCCGGGGTCAGTAAAGTCTTCGGCCTGATCATGACCCTGGTCGGCGCCGGCATGGGCGGCTTGCTGATTGTGCGTTTCGGTATCTTGCCGATTCTGCTGATCGGCGGCATTTCGTCGGCCGGCACCAACCTGCTGTTCCTGATGCTCGCCGACATGGGCGCCAACCTGAACATGCTGATCCTCACCATTTCCCTGGACAACTTCAGCTCGGGCCTGGCGACATCGGCGTTTGTTGCGTACCTGTCGAGCCTCACCAACCTCAAGTTCTCCGCCACCCAGTACGCCCTGCTCAGTTCGATCATGCTGCTGCTGCCACGCCTGATCGGCGGCTACTCGGGAGTCATGGTCGAAAAATTCGGCTATCACAATTTCTTCTTGATCACCGCCCTGCTCGGCGTTCCGACACTGCTGCTGATCGCCCTCCACTGGTACCAGGAGAGCCGTCGGGCAGGTCCGACGCCGACGCCAGAGCCGGCTCCGACCCAGATCGTGGAAGAATCGTAGGAATCTTCGCAAAGGGCGGTGTGATTCCCGCCCTCCTGCCACGCCACCGACCGCACGCCTGTACGCCAGCGGATCTCGCCCGTACAATGCTCCGTCATTTCTCGTCATCAGCAACCGACAACGGCCAACCATGCGCACCAGTCAATTTTTGCTCGCCACACAGAAAGAAACGCCTTCCGATGCGGTCGTGATCAGCCATCAGCTGATGCTGCGCGCCGGCATGATCCGCAAACTCGCCTCGGGCCTCTATACCTGGCTGCCGATGGGCTTGCGAGTCATGCGCAAGGTCGAAGCCGTCGTTCGTGAAGAAATGAACGCCGCGGGCTCTCTTGAAGTGTTGATGCCGAGCACACAACCGGCTGAGCTGTGGCAGGAATCCGGTCGCTGGGAAGAGTACGGCCCTGAATTGCTGCGTTTCAAGGATCGCCATGGTCGTGATTTCTGCGCGGGCCCGACCCACGAAGAAGTGATCACCGATCTGATGCGCAACGAGTTGAGCAGCTACAAACAGCTGCCGATCAACCTGTACCAAATCCAGACCAAGTTCCGCGATGAAATCCGCCCACGCTTCGGTTTGATGCGCGGTCGTGAATTCATCATGAAGGATGCCTATTCGTTCCACGCTGACCAGCCTTCGCTGCAAGTCACCTACGACCGCATGCACCAGGCTTACTGCAACGTGTTCACCCGTCTGGGCCTGAAGTTCCGTCCTGTAGAAGCCGACAACGGCTCCATCGGCGGTGCTGGCTCTCACGAATTCCACGTACTGGCCGAATCCGGCGAAGACGACATCGTCTTCAGCAACGGTTCCGACTACGCGGCGAACATCGAGAAAGCCGAAGCGGTACCACGGGAAACTTCGCGCGCGCTGCCTGCCGAAGAGCTGCGTCTGGTCGACACCCCGAACGCCAAGACCATTGCGCAACTGGTCGAAGGCTTCAACCTGCCGATCGAAAAGACCATCAAGACCCTGGTGGTTCACGCTGAAGAGCCAGGCAAGCTGATTGCCCTGATCATCCGTGGCGACCACGAACTGAACGAAATCAAGGCCGCCAACCAGCCAGGCGTTGCCAGCCCGCTGGTCATGGCGTCCGAAAGCGAACTGCGTGACGCCATTGGCGCCGGCGCTGGCTCTCTGGGCCCGCTGAACCTGCCACTGCCAATCATCATCGACCGTTCCGTCGAACTGATGAGCGACTTCGGCATTGGTGCCAACATCGACGACAAACACTACTTCGGCGTGAACTGGGAGCGTGATCTGCCTGTTCCGACCGTTGCCGACCTGCGCAACGTGGTGGCCGGCGACCCAAGCCCTGATGGCAAGGGCACGCTGGAAATCAAACGTGGCATTGAAGTCGGGCACATCTTCCAGCTGGGCAACAAATACAGCAAAGCGATGAAATGCGAAGTGCTGGGCGAGAACGGCAAGCCGGTCACCCTGGAAATGGGTTGCTACGGCATCGGCGTTTCCCGCGTGGTGGCGGCCGCCATCGAGCAGAACAACGACGCCAACGGGATCATCTGGAGCGACACGCTTGCGCCGTTCCAGGTGGCTCTGGTGCCATTGCGCTACGAAACCGAACAGGTTCGCGAAGCGACCGACAAGCTGTATGCAGAACTGACCGCAGCCGGCTTCGAAGTACTGCTGGACGACCGCGACAAAAAGACCAGTCCGGGCATCAAGTTCGCGGACATGGAGCTGATCGGCATTCCTCACCGGATCGTGGTCAGTGACCGCGGCCTTGCCGAAGGCAATCTGGAATACAAGAGCCGCACCGAACCTGACGCGCAAGCGCTGCCGGTCGCTGACGTGTTGTCTTTCCTCCAGGCCCGTATCCGCCGCTGACACCAGATAGAGAAGTCATGTTCAAGCGAAACACCTTAGGCCTCGGTGGTGCTGCCCTGTGCGGCACCCTGCTGGTCAGCGGCTGTGCCAATCAGATGTCGCAACGCAGCGAGCACGAGGAACGTGTCGAGCGCAAATTGCTCGATCACAGCCTGCAGATCGATGTGGGTGATCCCAAGGTGCTTGATCTGCCGCAACGTCGGGTGAAAATCCACGAGCAGAAGACATTCGAAGTCACCGAATTCGAAGTCACGCGCCACTATGATCGCTACACACCTTACCAACCCTGGCGGGAGGTCTATGAGATCCCGCTGGGCGCGGTGGCGGTAGTGGCCGGTGCTGGCGCGAACGTCGTCAACGTGTTGACCCTCGGTAATCTGCCGGACAGCGCGACCAAGGATTGGCTGAGCTACGGTTTCGCCGGACTCAACCCGTTCATGAACGTGCAGTCTCACGGCCGAGCCCAGCAAAACCTGGCCGGCATCGATGAGGTTCAGCTCGACAAGCGTACTGAATACTCGAGCCTGCCCTGGAGCGAACGTCCGGTAGAGGTCAAGGCTGGCAAGGAAACGTTCGACCTGAGCACCGACAAAAACGGCGTTTTGCGCGTGAACCTGCTGGACAGCCCGTTTGCCGAACATGACATCAATCATCTGAGCCGCCTGCTGATCAGCGTCGAAGATGGCAACGACGATGTGCACACCAACACATCCCTGGAAGTCAGCAGTTCTTTGCGTGGCAAGCTGCTCGAAGCCCACGGGCTGATTTATGACGACCTTGAAGATGACGAAGTGAGCCAGTGGGTACACCGAGTCAAGCGCCTGTCAGAACTGGGTCTGGAGGAAGAAGCCAGCGAGCTTGAGCAAAGCCTGATCGAACTGACACGCAACGACCCCGAGTTGCAGAGCGAATTCCTCAAGTCGTTGACCAAGGATGCCGGGCGTTTGGTGGCGGATCCGGGACCGAATTAAGACTTAAAGCATCGCTGGCAAGCCCGCTCCCACAGGCACCGCGTCATTCTTGCGGGAGCGGCGGTGCGGCGATCCGACTTGCCCGCGATGAGGCCCTGAAATTCACTACAAAACTACCGCTCAAACAACTCCATCTGTTCAAACCCTCTCCGCAAATCCTCAAGCCTGACCCCAACCCCCAACAACCGCACCGGTTTCCCGCCGCGATTGAACGCCTGGGTCAGCAGCAACTGATAACTCCCCAAATCCCGCCCTGCGCCCGCCTGCTCCAGCGTGGTCTGGGTAAAGTCATGGAATTTCACTTTCACGAACGGCTTGCCGGGCCGATAGCTGCTGTCGATTCGCGCCATGCGCCCCGCCAGGGTTTCCAACAGCTCGGGTAGTTTATCCAGACAGCTCACCAGATCCGGCAGGTCCACGTCATAGGTGTTTTCGACGCTGATCGACTGCCGACGACTGTCGTTGTGGACCAAACGTTCATCAATTCCCCGGGCCAGGCTCCAGAGTCGTTCGCCGAAACTGCCGAATTCGCGCACCAGCGCCAATTTGTCCCACTCGCGCAAATGCGAGCAATCGACGATGCCAAGCCTTCCCAGCTTATCGGCAGTGACTTTGCCCACACCGTGCAACTTGCTCACCGGCAAGCCACTGACAAAGTCTTCCACTTGATCCGGTGTGATGACAAACAAGCCATTGGGCTTCTTCCAGTCACTGGCGATCTTGGCCAGAAACTTGTTCGGCGCCACACCGGCCGACACGGTGATGTGCAATTGATTGGACACTCGCCGACGAATGTCTTGGGCGATACGCGTAGCGCTGCCGCCGAAATGCGCGCTGTCCGACACGTCGAGATAGGCCTCATCGAGGGACAGTGGCTCGATCATGTCAGTGTAATCGCGAAAGATCGTGTGAATTTCCTTCGAGGCTTCTCTATAAGCGTCCATGCGCGGCTTGACGATGGTCAGGTCCGGGCACAGCTTCAACGCATGCCCGGAAGACATGGCCGACCGTACACCATAGGCCCGCGCCTCATAGTTGCAGGTCGCAATCACTCCCCGTCGATCCGCCGAACCACCCACTGCCAATGGCTTACCGGCCAGGCGCGGGTCATCACGCATCTCGATGGCGGCGTAGAAGCAGTCACAGTCGACGTGGATGATTTTTCGCTGGGTCATATAAAAGCGCAGTTCATGACGAAGAAATGGAGCATTGGGGTGTCGGACAAGCAGTATCTCACCGACACCTGTATATAGCACCAGTACTCGGAATGTTCTTTTTCACACGTAGGAAAGTACTCTGTGCATTTATTTTTTCAATCGAATGCAACCTGCCAATAGAGCTACAGGCCTTGCCACGTCTACCTTACAGCCACCAACCCCATCCTGATTTCAGGCTAAGCGGTTGAACAGGAAGAGGTTTTTCAGATATTGAAGGTTGACACCCCCGCGATCCTCTGTAGAATGCCGACACACAGACGCGGGATGGAGCAGTCTGGTAGCTCGTCGGGCTCATAACCCGAAGGTCGTCGGTTCAAATCCGGCTCCCGCAACCAAACATCAAAAAAGGCTACTCGAAAGAGTGGCCTTTTTTGTGCGCGTCTGTTTTGTAGGCTCCCGCGAAGAAATGAGGCCGTTACGCTTAAGCGCACCAAAACGAGAAATCGTTCTGATTCCGAAACTTAGGCCTCCCCTGCGACCGTTCGCCGCTCATTTGCACTTATTTGACCCATCTTGGGATTAACGGTTGACACCCCGCCGTTCGCCTGTAGAATGCCGCCACACAGACGCGGGATGGAGCAGTCTGGTAGCTCGTCGGGCTCATAACCCGAAGGTCGTCGGTTCAAATCCGGCTCCCGCAACCAAACATCAAAAAAGGCTACTCGAAAGAGTGGCCTTTTTTGTATCTGCCGAAAAAGTCCTTTCGCAACAATGATCTGTCACAGTGTGGCGAAGCGTCAGGGATCATCAAAATGCCGGTTTCACATCTTGCCGGAACGCAGGCCGCCCCCTCTTCGACTCATAACGTGCCATCGCCGGAACCCGGTAAGAGGCGTTAATATTCGTGATTATTTTTTACTACAGGGATTGGTAACTTGGCTCGATACCTCCATCCTGTCGCGCACGATTCAAGAGGTGATTGATGCGCGCCAACTCGTCTGACCCACAAGACACCGTCACAGCGACACACCCGATCAAGGCCGAGCGCTTGCGCCTGCTCGATCTGATCAGCAAATATCGCCAGCCCATCGGCCTGGCGGTCACTCTGCTGTTGTTCGCTATCGCGCTGATCGCCTGTCGTCACTTGCTGAGCGAACTCGACCTGTACGCTTTGCACGACTCGATTCTGGAAGTCCCGAAACCGGCACTGCTGGGTGCCTTGGGTGCGACCGTGGTCGGCTTCATTATTCTGTTGGGTTACGAGTGGTCGGCCAGCCGCTATGCGGGTGTAACGCTGGCGCCTCGAATATTGGCGCTCGGCGGGTTCACGGCCTTTGCGATCGGGAATGCGATCGGCCTTTCGATGCTCTCGGGGGGCTCGGTTCGTTACCGTTTATATGCACGTCATGGCCTGGGGGCATCAGAAGTCGCTCACATGACGTTGTTTGCCAGCCTGTCGCTCGGTTGCGCCCTGCCACCACTGGCTGCCCTGGCAACCCTCAGCAACCTGCCTGCCGCTTCTGTTGCCTTGGGGTTGTCGCAGACATTGCTCGGCACGATTGCCTCGGCAGTCCTGCTGCTCTTCAGCGTCCTGGCCATCGGTATCTACCGCCGTCGCCTGCCGGAACAACCTTCACCAGACAACCTCCTGGTCAAAGTCGGCCGCCGCACCTTGCGCCTGCCCGGCCGCCGCCTGACCTTCCTGCAACTGATCATCACCGCCCTGGACGTGGCAGCCGCCGCGACCGTGCTCTATCTATTGTTGCCCGAGGCACCGCCCTTTGGCGCTTTCCTGCTGGTGTACCTGCTGGCATTGGCCGCCGGCGTGCTCAGCCACGTGCCGGGCGGGGTTGGTGTATTCGAAGCGATCCTGCTGGCCGCCTTTGCCGATTCACTGGGCGCGGCACCACTGGCCGCCGCCTTGCTGTTGTATCGACTGATCTATGTGGTGCTGCCCCTGCTGGTGGCTTGCCTGTTCCTGCTGATCAACGAAGGCCAGCGCCTGTTTCAGTCGCGTCAGTCCCTGCGGGCAGCGTCGGGCCTGGCGGCACCGATTCTGGCGGTTTTGGTGTTCCTGTCCGGTGTGGTCCTGCTGTTTTCCGGCGTGACCCCGGAAATCGACACCCGCCTGGAACACATCGGTTTTCTGATCCCCCATCGCCTGGTCGACGCCTCGCACTTCGGCGCGAGCCTGATCGGCGTGCTGTGCCTGTTGCTGGCTCAAGGCCTGCGTCGACGCCTCTCTGCCGCCTGGATGCTGACCACCATTTTGCTGCTGGTCGGCGCCCTGCTTTCCCTGCTCAAGGGTTTTGACTGGGAAGAAGCCTGCCTGATGACCCTTACCGCCAGCTTGCTGGGGGTATTCCGCAGCTCCTTCTATCGCCCTAGCCGCCTGACCGAACTGCCATTTTCACCGCTGTATCTGGTGTCCAGCCTCTGCGTGCTGGGCGCCTCGATCTGGTTGCTGCTGTTTGCGTATCAGGACGTTCCGTACAGCCATCAACTCTGGTGGCAATTCACCCTGGATGCCGATGCGCCGCGCGGCTTGCGCTCGCTGCTGGGCGCCGCTGTGCTGTTGGTCGTGGTGTCGCTGACATGGCTGCTGCGCACCGCTCGCCCGGTCATTCACCTGCCCACGCAGGATGAACTCGACCGTGCAGTAAAAATCCTCATGGCTTCCGCCCAACCGGATGGCGGCCTGGCCCTGACCGGCGACAAGGCGCTGCTGTTCCACCCTGACGACGAGGCGTTTCTGATGTACGCCCGCCGTGGGCGCAGCCTGGTGGCGTTGTACGACCCAATCGGCCCGACGCAGCAACGCGCTGAGATGATCTGGCAGTTCCGCGACCTCTGCGACGTCCACCACGCCCGCCCTGTGTTCTATCAGGTACGCGCCGAGAACCTGCCGTACTACATGGACATCGGCCTGACCGCGATAAAACTGGGCGAAGAAGCCCGGGTCGATCTGCATCGCTTTGATCTCGAAGCCAAGGGCAAAGAGATGAAAGACCTGCGCTACACCTGGAACCGTGGCACCCGCGATGGCCTGTCGCTGGAAATCCACGAGCCCGGCCAGGCACCCATGGATGAGCTCAAGGTGATTTCCGATGCCTGGCTGACCGGCAAGAATGTCCGCGAGAAAGGCTTCTCGCTCGGCCGTTTCAGCGATGACTACCTCAAGCACTTTCGCATTGCGGTGATCCGCTTTGAAGGTCGCCCGGTAGCCTTCGCCAACTTGCTCGAGACCTACGGCCATGAGTTGGCCAGCCTCGACCTGATGCGTGCGCACCCGGACGCGCCGAAGCTGACGATGGAATTCATGATGGTCGGCCTGATTCAACATTATAAAAATCATGGATACGCGCGTTTCAGCCTGGGCATGGTGCCGTTGTCGGGGTTGCAACCCCGTCGGGGCGCACCACTGACCCAGCGTCTGGGCTCGATGGTGTTCCGCCGTGGTGAGCAGCTCTACAACTTCCAAGGCTTGCGCCGCTTCAAAGACAAGTTCCAGCCTGACTGGGAACCCCGTTATATGGCCGTGCCCGCCGGACTCGATCCGCTGGTGGCCCTGGCCGATACTGCTGCCCTGATTGCGGGCGGCTTGACTGGATTGGTGAAACGCTGATGATTCAACGCTCCTTGCGGTACGTACTGGCCACACTGGTAGTGCTGGCCCTGATTCTCGGTGGCGGTTTCTGGTACCTGAAACGCCCGGCACCGGCACCGACCCTCGAACTGTTGACGCCCGCCGATGGCGCCGCCATGACCCGTGTGATTCCCGGCACCACGCCGAAGGCTCAGGTGCTGGTGGCGGTCAATGAAGACCAGAAGCTCAGCGATCAACAACTGATCACCCTGAGCCGCTCCGGTTCGGCGCAGATTGTTCAAGTGATTCTGCCTAAAGACTGCCTGCTGCAAAGCCGCGCACTGCAATCTGGCCTGAGAGAACTCAAAGGCCCGGCGACCCTGGTCAGCGGTATCGGCCCTGGCGCTGTGTTGGCCTGGCGCTGGTTGTCCGAACAGAAGAATGACAAGGCTCAGGCCATCTCCGTTGACCTGGCCCTGGAAAAACCGGGCTGCACTCACCAGCTGCCGAAAACCGCTGCTCACGGCCACTGGTTGGTGGCGTGGAACGACAACCCGGACGACACCAGTGCCGGCTTCGTGCGCGATCAACCGAACGCCGAAACCAGCATCAGCGACTACGACATCAACCTGCCGCAGGTGCTGAACAACGAACTGCGCAAACTCCTCGTCGGCGGCGACAAAGCCGCCGGCGGCCTGCAAATCCCTGTAGTCGAAGTACCGGCCGGCCAAGCCAAGGACACCGTCACCCTGTTCCTCTCCGGCGACGGCGGCTGGCGTGACCTCGACCGCGACGTCGCGGGCGAAATGGCCAAGATCGGCTATCCGGTAGTCGGCATCGACACCCTGCGCTACTACTGGCAGCACAAGAGCCCGGAGCAAAGCGCCCTGGACCTCGCCGAACTGATGCAACACTACCGGCAGAAATGGGGCACCAAGCGCTTCATCCTGACCGGCTACTCGTTCGGCGCTGACGTACTGCCGGCGATCTACAACCGCCTGGCCGAATCGGAACAACAGCGCGTCGATGCCATCATCCTGTTGGCCTTCGCCCGCACCGGCAGCTTCGAAATCGAAGTCGAAGGCTGGCTCGGCAACGCCGGCAAAGAAGCCGCCACAGGCCCGGAAATGGCCAAGCTGCCACCAGAGAAAGTGGTGTGCATCTACGGTGAAGAAGAAGTCGACGAAAGCGGCTGCACCGACAAGACCGCCGTGGGCGAAACGATGAAACTGCCTGGCGGCCATCACTTTGATGAGAATTACCCGGCATTGGCCAAGCGCTTGGTGGACATCATCGAGAAGCGGCAAGCCAAGGAAGAGGCGACGGCGCAGGAGTGATCTGAGCGTCGCCACGAAAAAGCCCCCGCAGCTGTTTGGTTGCGGGGGCTTTTTTACATGTGCAAACGTGAAGTGCTTCCAGGTTAAAGCTGGACATCTATCCACGTTACGTCATCTTCAACAGCGATAAAGTCTCTATCCGGTGCTGCCAACAAGCTGCTTTGCTGCGACTCCGTTAACTCTGCCCAGAAGCCATCGGTTACGAACACCAGTCGCTCACCCACAGCCAATGGGTGAAAAACAAATTCAGGGTCCGGAGCACGACTAACCTTCAGGCATCGGGTTACCCGGTTTCGAGCAGGGTCTTGCGCCAACTCAAGGTGCGAACGGTCGCGCCTCCAATTGGCCTTGCAGTGGGGCGGCGTAATCCACTCGATTGTGCCTGCCGATGTCACTACTCCGCACGAACAGTCACCTTCATACGCAAGCGTGAGCTTCCCATGAGCAGCGAAACCGATCAGGTAACACGTGGTCCCTGTCTGATCCGCAAACAAAATGGGGTGAAGCTCCGCCAGCACTGAACCAAGTAACTGCCCAACTGCTCCGTGCTCGGTGATTTCGCCCCTCTGATCCATGTGTTTCGGGTAGGCCGCTAAAACACCTTTTACGAAGCATTCAGCCAGTTGCCCACTCCCGGGCTTCGACGTACCGTCCGTAATGACGAACAGCCCTCTGCCGCCGTCGCAAAGAGCGCCAGCGGAGTCATGATTGGCTTTCCTGGTCCGTCCTGTCACCGATCTGGTGATGTATCTCATGCGTTGCTCAGGTTTTTCATGCGCATGTAAATGATTCGACCTCTATCCGGATTGGCCTGCACTGAGCCCGAACTTTCAATCACGTAGTCGATACCACTGAGCCCCATGAGTTCTCGAATTCCAGACGTGATGAACTCCTTGAGCTCAGGTTCAGCCTGGCGAACCTCTTCCAAAAGCTCTGTACGACCATCAATCAAGATGAGGATGTCTTCGACATCTTTGTGGTAAGGGTCACCCCCACCCCGACCGCTAAATGCCTCTAGTTTCGTCGCTAGAAAGTAAGTCGGTTTAAATATCTGGATGACGGTACCGCTGGGTAACGCAAACTTATCGGCCCTCGCCAGCCCCTCTACGAACCAACGGTTGGCATACCCGAGAACAGCAGAGTCAGAAGGCATCACATCTACGACGACGTCGTTGAAACGGAAACGACAGTTGACTTCATCTTCACCGGTAATTTTGAAGTCCTTCGCCGCCAACCGCTCTATGAGGTGTTGCCAGGCGCTAATGCCTGCCAGCTCGATCACCAAGTCAACATCATCGGTGAAACGAATGTCGTCGAGCACGGCAGCATCAGTGACCAGCATGGCAGTGGTGCAACCGCCGACAAAAGCAATCTCAGTGAGAAACGCCGCTCCCAAGCCGTCTGCAACAAATTCTATGAGCTCGTAGTTGTGATCAGCGTTTGAAGACATGTTATTTCAGGCCCATCCCTGCTTTTAAAATGTTAACCGCGACACCGCACTCTCGCGGACCACCAAGACGGATCGCATCAGCCAGCGCAAGATAGTGATAAAGGATCCTGTCCCGCTTCACCGCTTCCGGAACTGTCTTGTAGAGCGGTTCTATCGCCTGGCCACGCTCAGTTCCGAGAGCATCAGGCCAAACCGGAATCAACCCGCCAGCGCTCTTGATGCTTTTGGATAGCGCGGGGGCAGCGAAGCCTGTTGGAATCCCGCGAACCATCGCGCCCGGCTTCACGGGGAAAAAATATTTCAGAGCGTGCTCGGTAATTTTCAGCAGCTCTCGCCGATTAACTTTCGGGAGCCCGGTGTCGTAGTCATTGGAGAGCAATCCGGACTCACGGCACCTGGCTATAGCGTTTGAAACCTCGCTTTTGCTTAGCCCAAGAGACGCAGACAACGCACGCAACGAGTAGCCTTCACTCCAACTCGCCAGCGATGCAGAAGGCACAGGCTCCGACCACCCTTCCCAGCCATCCTCATCACCCATGGATGAGTCGAACGCCTTGCGGTTGAATACAATTTCTTCACCCTCAGCGGGGTAGGTGATTAGCGACTGTCCCACTCGCCCCCCTGCCGTCATTCGATTTATCTGCTGGGGCTTCAACAACTCCTCAACCGTGTTCGAATTCGACTCAAACTCCATCTTCCCAACGAGGTTTTCCTCTTGGGCGTGCAGGCTGGCCATTTTGAACAAAAGCAAAATGTCTTGACTCTTCATGAAGCCATGAACTCCAAGTGTCCACATTCCATAAAACGTGGACACTTGTCTCATTGGAAATATTGAGCCGTCAAGATCTTTCGATATTTGCAACAACGCGAAATCTCCCGCGACTTGTCAAATTCCTCACCGCGTTTAGTTTCGTTTACTTTGAGGGGTCGCAATATCGGATGACGCCCGCAGACCTTGTAGGCAAACTCCGAATCGTACGTTTGGGCACTTTGATGCCTTGTTGCGCTTTTCTTCGACGGGGTAGTCTCCGGACGTCGCTGACCATTCAGCGATCGGGCTTGGAAACCCGTCGGATACGAGCCGCAACAGTGCCCCTCATGATCGCATGCGTTTTTTGTGATCATGAGTTATGGCAGCTGTGCGTGGGACGCCCTCGGGCGTGCCGGTTTCCTAGTTCCCGGTTTCCAACCTGCGTACAGCTGCCACCCATTCGCTTGGAAACGAGTGGGTTAGCTCCTCAACTAGGAAATTGACTATGACCAAAACAGATGCTTCCGCGATTTCAGATTTAAAAACCATCGGCTTCACCCCCCTCATCTACTGCTCCGATCAGGCGCTATTCAACGTCCGCGCCGGCGTCCCCATCGTCGAAGCACTGTCACAAGCCGCCGACCTTCTATTCCTCGGCAAATCATTCGCCGAGGATGCCGCCTACGCAAAAGACACCGACCGCCATGCCTGGGCCGCGCATTACCTGACGGCGATGGGTAAGGCAGTCATTGATGATGTGCTGAAGGTCCTGACCCCGCGGCCTGCCCGGACAAAAACCGAATCCGAAGAAGAGCTACCCCAAAGTAAGTAAGTTCACGGAAACGAAAAAGCCGCGTAACCACGCGGCTTTTTCGTTCCAGCAGACACCGAAAATCCCTGTGGGAGCGAGCCTGCTCGCGAATGCAGACTGACATTTACCATTGATGTATCTGACAGACCGCTTTCGCGAGCAGGCTCGCTCCCACAGGGATCTTCATTGCATCAACGGAATTTGCTGTGGTGCAAAAAACACGGCCGTCAGTCTTTTTGCGTGTACCGAGCCCGCATTTCATCGTGACTAACCGCCTCGGCTTGATCAAACCCAGTCAGTCGCTCCCGGGCAGCAGCTTCAATCCGAAGCTCCTCAAGCTCATCGAGCACTTTCTGCTTTATCTCTGCCTCCATACTCACCTTTCCCTCACTATTGTGCGCATGCACGCCTATGTGATCGCAAAATATTGCGTCGACGGAACATAGATCAAAGCCAGCAGACGAGAAACATAAGAAAAACCCAGACACAAAAAAGCCCCCGCCACCTTCACGGCAACGGGGGCTTTTTGTTGGGCTTACATTTCTACCTGAGTACCCAGCTCAATCACCCGGTTCAGTGGCAGATTGAAGAAGCGCAAATTGCCGTTAGCGTTCTTCAACATAAAGGCGAACAACCCTTCCCGCCAGCGCGCCATGCCTTCCAGCTTGGAGGCGATGACCGTCTCGCGGCTGAGGAAGTAGGTGGTGCGCATCGGGCTGAAGTCCAGGTCATCGAGATGACACAACTTCAGTGCTTGCGGCACGTCCGGTTCGTCGATGAAGCCGAAATGCAGGATCACCCGGAAGAAACCCTGGCCATGGGACTCCACCTCGAAGCGCCGGGTCGTGGGCACGCGCGGAATGTCTTCATACACCACGGTCAGCAGCACCACTTGCTCGTGCAGTACCTGGTTATGCAGCAGGTTGTGCAACAACGCGTGAGGCACGGCATCCGGGCGCGCGGTCAGGAACACGGCGGTGCCTTGTACGCGATGCGGTGGTTGCACGGCGATACTGCTGATGAAGATCGGCAGAGGCAGCCCGCCTTCGTCCATGCGCTCCACCAGTAGTTGCTTGCCGCGTTTCCAAGTGGTCATCAGCACGAACAGCGCGATACCGGCGATCACCGGGAAGGCGCCGCCCTGCACGATTTTCGGCACGTTGGCGGCGAAGTACAGACCGTCCACCAGCAGGAATCCGAGCAACACCGGCACGGCGAGGACCGGTGGCCATTTCCACAGCAGCAACATCACCGCCGACACCAGGATGGTGGTCATCAGCATTGTGCCCGTCACCGCCACGCCGTAGGCCGAGGCCAGAGCACCGGAGGATTCGAAGCCCAACACCAGCAGAATCACACCGACCATCAGCGCCCAGTTCACCGCGCCAATGTAGATCTGGCCTTGTTCGGCGCTGGAGGTGTGTCGAATGTGCATGCGCGGAATGTAGCCGAGCTGGATCGCCTGACGGGTCAGGGAGAATGCACCCGAAATCACCGCTTGCGAGGCAATCACCGTGGCCAGGGTCGACAAGCCCACCAACGGAATCAACGCCCAGCTTGGCGCTAACAGGTAGAACGGATTACGAGCGGCCTCCGGGTCACCCAGCAGCAGCGCGCCCTGACCAAAGTAGTTCAGCACCAGCGCCGGCAGCACGAGGATGAACCACGCGCGGGCAATCGGCTTGCGACCGAAGTGGCCCATGTCGGCGTACAGCGCTTCGGCACCGGTCAACGCCAGCACCACCGCGCCAAGAATCGCGACACCCATGCCCGGGTGCACGACGAAGAAACGCACGCCCCACACCGGGTTCATCGCTTGTAACACTTCCGGGTGCTGCATGATCCCGTAGACGCCCAACGCGCCCAGCACCACAAACCAGGTGACCATGATCGGCCCGAACAGAATGCCAATGCGCGCAGTACCGTGGCTCTGGATCAGGAACAGCGCCACCAGTACGATCAGCGACAGTGGCACCACCCAATGGTCGATGCCATCAAAGGCCAGCCCCAGCCCTTCAATGGCCGAGAGCACGGAAATCGCCGGGGTGATCATGCTGTCGCCGTAGAACAGCGCCGCACCGATCAACCCGCAGACCACCAGCAACGTGCGCAATTTCGGATGCCCCGCCGCCGCCCTTCGGGCCAGCGCGGTCAACGCCATGATCCCGCCTTCGCCCTGGTTGTCGGCGCGCAGGACAAACATCATGTACTTGATCGAAACGACCCAGATCAGCGACCAGAAGATCAGCGCCAGTATCCCCAGCACGCCGTCATGGTTGACCGGTACGCCGTAGGCACCGGAAAACACTTCTTTGAGGGTGTACAGCGGGCTCGTGCCGATATCGCCATAAACCACCCCGACCGCCGCGACCAGCATGCCGATCGGCTTTGCCGCTGAATGCTCGGCACCCGCCGCCTGACTACTTGCCTGACCCATCCACCACTCCTGATTCCCAGACCCGGGCTTCTTTGAAAGAAGCACTATGCTTTGTCGTGCAGCATGCGCTGTTTTACTTACGGTTACAGACGATTTTTTGACTGTAAAAATTCGATAAAGCCTAACGGCGCGAAGCATAGCGCAGCACTCGTCGTATTTCCCTGCATAAAGCTGGTCAAGTGAGCGACTCATCGCTAGAATTGCGCACTTTTTGATCAGAGGCACGCAAAGTGCCCGTCTGTCGCCTTGCCGTTTTCGGCTGGAGGCGTCCCAAATACCGAGGTTAGACATGTCCACCACTCCTGCGCCGGCCAATCCAAAGGTTGGCTTCGTATCCCTGGGTTGCCCCAAAGCACTGGTCGACTCCGAGCGCATCCTTACCCAGCTGCGCATGGAAGGCTATGACGTTGTGTCCACCTATCAGGACGCTGACGTCGTGGTGGTCAACACCTGCGGTTTCATCGACTCGGCCAAGGCCGAATCCCTGGAAGTGATCGGCGAAGCCATCAAGGAAAACGGCAAGGTCATCGTGACCGGCTGCATGGGCGTCGAAGAAGGCAACATTCGTAACGTGCACCCAAGCGTGCTGGCCGTGACCGGTCCGCAGCAGTACGAGCAAGTGGTCAACGCCGTGCACGACGTCGTGCCGCCGCGTCAGGATCACAACCCGCTGATCGACCTGGTGCCACCGCAAGGCATCAAGCTGACCCCGCGCCATTACGCCTACCTGAAGATCTCCGAAGGCTGCAACCACAGCTGCAGCTTCTGCATCATCCCGTCGATGCGCGGCAAGCTGGTTAGCCGTCCGGTCGGTGATGTGCTCGACGAAGCCCAGCGCCTGGTCAAGGCCGGCGTCAAAGAGCTGTTGGTGATTTCCCAGGACACCAGCGCCTACGGCGTTGATGTGAAATATCGCACCGGTTTCTGGAACGGCGCGCCGGTGAAAACCCGCATGACCGAACTCTGCGAAGCCCTGAGCACGCTCGGCGTCTGGGTTCGCTTGCACTACGTTTACCCGTACCCGCACGTCGACGAGCTGATCCCATTGATGGCCGCCGGCAAAATTCTGCCGTACCTGGACATCCCGTTCCAGCACGCCAGCCCGAAAGTATTGAAGTCGATGAAACGCCCGGCCTTCGAAGACAAGACCCTGGCGCGGATCAAGAACTGGCGCGAAATCTGCCCGGACCTGATCATCCGTTCGACCTTCATCGTCGGCTTCCCCGGCGAAACCGAAGAAGACTTCCAGTACCTGCTGAACTGGCTGACCGAAGCCCAGCTCGACCGCGTCGGCTGCTTCCAGTACTCCCCGGTCGAAGGCGCACCCGCCAATGACCTGGACCTGGAGATCGTGCCGGACGACGTCAAGCAAGACCGTTGGGACCGCTTCATGGCGCACCAACAAGCTATCAGCTCGGCGCGCCTGCAAATGCGCATCGGCCGTGAAATCGAAGTGCTGGTGGACGAAGTCGACGAGCAAGGCGCGGTTGGCCGCTGCTTCTTCGATGCCCCGGAAATCGACGGTAACGTGTTCATCGACAACGGCAGCAACTTGAAGCCGGGCGACAAAGTCTGGTGCAAAGTGACCGATGCCGACGAATACGACCTGTGGGCTGAACAGATCTAGACGTAAAAAATACCAAAAGCCCCGCTCTCTTGACGAGATGCGGGGCTTTTTTACGTCTATCGTTTTGTGGGAAGGGACTCGCACAATCAATTGCACACAGGACACCCGGCCATGCGCCATCATTCGGTCATCCATACACCGAAACAAAGTGACTACGAAGAACTCGCCCGGGTCTGGGAAGCCTCGGTGCGCGCCACCCATGATTTTCTACCGAACAGCTACATCCTGTTGCTCAAGGACCTGGTGCTGACCCGTTACCTTGATGCCGTGATGCTGATTTGCACCAAAGACCCGCGCCAGCGCATCACCGGGTTCGCCGGGGTCGCCGCCGGCAAGGTCGAAATGCTCTTCATCGATCCGGCTCACCGTGGCCAGGGTCTGGGCAAACAGTTGCTAGGCTATGCCCTGGAACACATGAATGCAGATACGCTGGACGTGAACGAACAGAACTCACAAGCACTGGGGTTCTATTTCAAACAAGGCTTTGAAGTGATTGGCCGCTCGGAATTTGACGGCATGGGCCAGCCTTATCCGCTGTTGCACATGCGCTTGCGCCAAAGTCAGCAGGTCTCAAAGCACGGCTGACACAACACAGAACAAGTGTGGGAGCGGGCTTGCTCGCGAAAGGGCCATCACTTTCAACATCAATGTTGACTGATAAATCGCATTCGCGAGCAAGCCCGCTCCCACAAAAAGCCGAACCTCGCAAATGGAGCCGGGATTAACCGGCGCCAGGCAGGTACAATGCCCACCCCTTTTTTGTTACGGCCCTGTCATGACTGACCCGATTCGTCTCTCCAAACGCCTCATCGAACTCGTCGGCTGTTCCCGTCGGGAGGCTGAGCTGTTCATCGAGGGCGGCTGGGTGACCGTGGACGGTGAAGTCATCGACGAGCCGCAGTTCAAGGTCGACACGCAAAAAGTCGAACTCGATCCAGAGGCCAAGGCCACCGCACCGGAACCGGTGACCATTCTGTTGAACGTACCCGTGGGCATGGACGCGGAAACCGCCATGGCTACCCTGAGCGCCGAGACGCTGAGCGAAGAACACCGCTTCAGCAAACGCCCGCTCAAGGGCCACTTCCTGCGCCTGACCGCCAGCACCGACCTGCAGGCCAATGCCAGCGGTTTGCTGGTGTTCACCCAGGACTGGAAGATCCTGCGCAAACTCACCGCCGATGCCAGCAAGATCGAGCAAGAGTATGTGGTCGAGGTCGAAGGCGACATGGTGGCTCACGGCCTCAACCGCCTGAACCACGGCCTGACCTACAAGGGCAAGGAACTGCCGCCAGTCAAAGCCAGCTGGCAGAACGAAAACCGCCTGCGTTTTGCGATGAAGAACCCGCAACCGGGCGTGATCGCCCTGTTTTGCCAGGCCGTTGGCCTGAAGGTCGTCGCCATCCGCCGCATCCGCATCGGCGGCGTGTCCATCGGCAAAGTGCCTTTGGGGCAATGGCGCTACCTGTCCGGCAAAGAGAAGTTCTAAGGCTTCTCCCGCCGCCACACATTCCGGCGCCGCTGTTTGATGCGGCACCCACTGCTGAATATCAGGATTGCACACCATGATTCACAACGACGTATTGCGCAGCGTTCGCTACATGCTGGACATCAGCGACAAGAAAGTCATCGAGATCATCAAGCTCGGCGGCATGGACGTGACCCTCGCCGACCTGCTGACTTACCTCGACAAGAAAGAGGAAGACGAGGAAGGCTTCGTCCGCTGCCCGGACGATGTCATGGCGCACTTCCTCGATGGCCTGGTGATCTTCAAGCGCGGCAAGGACGAAAGCCGTCCCCCGCAGCCGATTGAAATCCCGGTGACCAACAACATCATCCTGAAAAAACTGCGCGTGGCCTTCGAATTGAAAGAAGACGACATGCACGCCATCCTCAAGGCTGCCGAGTTTCCGGTATCCAAGCCTGAGCTGAGCGCACTGTTCCGCAAGTTCGGCCACACCAACTACCGCACCTGCGGCGACCAGTTGCTGCGCAACTTCCTGAAAGGGCTCACTCTTCGAGTGAGAGCATAAAAGCAGCTGCAAGCTACAAGCTACAAGCTACAAGCCGCAAGCGGATAGTGCCTAGCTTGTAGCTTGTAGCTTGCAGCTGGGCCGAATGCCCCCCCATTCCTCGCAAAAATAGTGGCTCCGCTGACGGCGGCTGACGACTAGGGTGTATCAACCCTCAGCTCTCAGGATTCGCCATGCACCCCTACTTTTCCCTGCAAGGCCGCACCGCACTGGTGACCGGCGGCACCCGTGGTATCGGCAAAATGATCGCCAAGTCTTATGTCGAAGCCGGCGCAACCGTGTACGTCTGCGCCCGGGATGCTGAAGCCTGCCAGCAAACGGCTGACGAATTGAGCGCATTCGGGCATTGCCACGGAGTGGCGGCCAACCTGGCGACCGAAGAAGGCGTTCTTGAGCTAGCTATGCGTCTGGGCGAGCAGATCACTCATCTGGATATTCTGGTAAACAACGCTGGCACCACTTGGGGTGCGCCGCTGGAAAGCTACCCGATCAAAGGCTGGGAAAAGGTGATGCAGCTGAACGTGACGTCGGTGTTCAACTGCATTCAGCAGTTTTTGCCGCTGTTGCGAAAAGCCGGTTCAGAGGCGAATCCGGCGCGGATCATCAACATCGGCTCCGTAGCGGGGATTTCTTCCTTTGGTGAACAGGCGTATGCCTACGGCCCAAGTAAAGCTGCCTTACACCAATTGTCGCGGATTCTGGCGCGGGAGCTGGTGAGCCAGCACATCAACGTCAACGTGATTGCGCCGGGACGTTTCCCGAGCAAGATGACCCAGCATATCGGCAATGATGAACAGGCGCTGGCGGACGACACGGCGTTGATTCCCATGAAGCGCTGGGGGCGGGAGGAAGAGATGGCTGCCTTGGCGATCAGCCTGGCGAGCACGGCCGGTGCGTATATGACAGGGAATATTATTCCTTTGGATGGTGGGTTCAGTCTCTGAGATCGGCGGCGCGGCCATCGCGAGCAGGCTCGCTCCCACACTGGATCTCCTGAGCACCATAGATCTACTGTGGGAGCGAGCCTGCTCGCGATGGCGGACTGACAGGCACCACCGATCCTGTGGCCGCTCGGGTTATCATGCCCACCCTCTCCCCCGCTTCGATCCAGACCATGACCTACAGCGTTTCCCCCATCGGCTTCGTGCGCTCCTGCTTCAAGGAGAAGTTCGCCATCCCGCGCCAGCCGCAACTGGCCCCGGCCGCTCGCGGTGTTCTGGAATTGGTCGCGCCGTTCGATCAGGGTGATGCGGTGCAGGGCCTGGAGCAGGTCAGTCACGTCTGGCTGCTGTTCCTGTTCCATCAGGCACTGGAAGAAAAACCTCGCCTGAAAGTCCGCCCGCCTCGCCTCGGCGGCAACAAAACCATGGGCGTGTTCGCCACCCGCGCCACGCATCGACCCAATGGCATCGGGCAATCCGTGGTCAAACTCGACAAGGTGGAAGCCAATCGCCTGTGGATATCCGGTATCGACCTGCTGGACGGCACGCCGATTCTCGACATCAAACCCTACGTACCTTACGCCGACATCATCGACAGCGCCTCCAACAGCATCGCCAGCGCCGCGCCACAGCTGATTCCCGTCCAGTGGACAGACTCAGCGCTGCAACAGGCTCATGGCCATGCTCAGCGCCTTGACGAACCCTTGGTGGCATTGATCGAGCAGTGTTTGGCACAAGATCCGCGCCCGGCTTACCAGACGCCTACGCCTGAACGGGAATATGGCGCGCAGTTCTGGGACCTGGATGTGCGTTGGCATTATCCAGAGGCCGGGATTATCCGAGTCCTTGAAGTCATTCCCGCAAAGGTCTGAATACCAGAAACAACTGTGGGAGCGAGCCTGATCGCGATGCGGTCTGTCAGCCAACATTGATGTCGACCGACACTCCGCTATCGCGAGCAGGCTCGCTCCCACAGGTAAATCAGAGTTGTTGCTTACTTCTCGACAAACGCACGCTCGATCAGGTAATCACCCGGCTCGCGCATCCGCGGCGAAACTTTCAGGCCGAAGCTGTTCAACACTTCGCTGGTCTCGTCGAGCATGCTCGGGCTGCCGCACAGCATGGCGCGGTCGTCCTGCGGGTTGATCGGAGGCAGGCCGATGTCGCTGAACAGTTTGCCGCTGCGCATCAGGTCGGTCAGGCGACCTTCGTTCTCGAACGGCTCGCGGGTCACGGTCGGGTAGTAGATCAACTTGTCACGCAAAGACTCGCCGAAGAACTCGTTCTGCGGCAAGTGCTCGGTGATGAACTCGCGGTAAGCGACTTCGTTGACGTAACGCACGCCGTGGCACAGGATCACTTTTTCGAAACGCTCGTAGGTTTCCGGGTCCTGGATGACGCTCATGAACGGCGCCAGACCGGTACCGGTGCTGAGCAGGTACAGATGTTTGCCAGGCTTCAAGTCATCCAGCACCAGCGTGCCGGTAGGCTTTTTGCTGATGATGATCTCGTCGCCTTCCTTCAGATGCTGCAGCTGGGAAGTCAGCGGGCCATCAGGCACCTTGATGCTGAAGAACTCGAGATGCTCTTCCCAGTTCGGGCTGGCAATCGAGTAAGCACGCATAAGCGGGCGGCCGTTGGGCTGTTGCAGGCCGATCATCACGAACTGACCGTTCTCGAAGCGCAGGCCCGGATCGCGGGTGCACTTGAAGCTGAACAGAGTGTCGTTCCAGTGATGAACACTGAGGACACGCTCGTGGTTCATGTTGCTCATGTACGTGGGACTCCTGGAGATTTTGCCTGCGCCATCGATATGCGCAATTGCATCGCATTCTAAAGGCAGAGACAATATCTGTTAAATGGATTATTAAGATAAGGGTTATCGGTTATATAGATATGCGATTTACTCTCCGTCAACTTCAAGTATTCGTCGCCGTCGCCCAGCAGGAAAGCGTGTCCCGTGCTGCGGGCTTGCTCAACCTGTCGCAATCGGCGGCGAGCACCTCGATCACCGAACTGGAGCGCCAGTCCAGCTGCCAGCTGTTCGACCGCGCCGGCAAGCGGCTGAGCCTCAACGCCCTCGGCAAGCAGCTGCTGCCACAGGCCGTGGCACTGCTCGATCAGTCCAAGGAAATCGAAGACTTGCTCAACGGCAAGACCGGTTTCGGTTCGTTGGCGGTCGGCGCGACCCTGACTATCGGCAATTACCTGGCCACTCTGCTGATCGGCAGCTTCATGCAACGCCACCCGGAAAGCCAGGTGAAGCTGCACGTGCAGAACACGGCCAATATCGTGCAGCAAGTGGCCCACTATGAAATTGATCTGGGTCTAATCGAAGGCGATTGCAGCCATCCGGATATCGAAGTGCAGAGTTGGGTCGAGGATGAACTGGTGGTGTTTTGCGCGCCCCAGCATCCACTGGCCAAACGCGGTATCGCGACCATGGAGGAACTGAGTCACGAGGCGTGGATATTGCGAGAGCAAGGCTCTGGCACACGGCTGACCTTCGACCAGGCCATGCGCCACCATCACAGTGCGCTGAACATTCGCCTGGAGCTTGAACATACCGAAGCGATCAAGCGCGCCGTGGAGTCGGGACTGGGGATTGGTTGTATTTCGCGGCTGGCGCTACGCGATGCCATTCGCCGTGGCAGCCTGGTCCCGGTGGAGACCCCGGACCTGGACCTGGCGCGGCAATTCTATTTCATCTGGCACAAACAGAAATATCAGACATCGGCGATGCGCGAATTCCTCGACCTGTGCCGCGCGTTCACCGCAGGGGTCCAGCGCAGCGACGAGATCGTTCTGCCGAACATTGCTTAAAGCAGGATGACGGCCCACACCAGCGCGATCATGGTCAACGCCACGAATTGAGCAGCGCTGCCCATGTCCTTGGCGTTCTTGGACAGCGGGTGCAACTCGAGGGAAATGCGATCGATGGCCGCTTCTACTGCCGAGTTCAGCAGCTCGACGATCAGTGCCAACAGGCAGACGGCAATCAGCAACGCCTGCTCGACGCGGCTGACGTTCAAGAAGAACGAAATCGGAATCAGGATGACGTTGAGCAACACCAGTTGCCGAAAAGCCGCTTCACCGGTGAAAGCGGCGCGCAGGCCATCCAGCGAATATCCGGAGGCGTTGAGGATGCGTTTTAGGCCGGTTTGGCCTTTGAAAGGAGACATAGAGTAGGCAACTGATCGAATAGAAGTGGGAACGCTAGATGAAGCAAGGTTAAAAAAGCGTGAACAGGTAGCCGTTTAGTGGCTCGGAATTGACTCAAGTTGTTGCAAGAGCAACGCTGCCTGAGTCCGGGTCCGCACATTCAGTTTGCGAAAGATCGCCGTGACGTGGGCCTTGATCGTCGCTTCGGAGACGCTCAGCTCGTAAGCGATCTGTTTGTTCAGCAACCCTTCACAGACCATGGTCAATACCCTGAATTGCTGAGGCGTCAGGCTCGCAAGACCTTCACTGGCAGCCTTGGCTTCATCGGAAACGCTGACCGCTTCAAACGCCTGAGGAGGCCAGAATACATCTCCGTTGAGCACCGCGCGTACGGCTTTCTGGATAACACTCAGGTCGCTGGATTTTGGAATGAATCCACTGGCACCGAATTCACGGGACTTGACCATGATCGACGCTTCTTCTTGCGCGGACACCATCACCACTGGAATTTGCGGGTATTGACCGCGCAACAGCACGAGCCCGGAAAAACCGTAGGCACCCGGCATGTTCAGGTCCAGCAGCACCAGATCCCAATCGGACTTTTCACCCAGACGGGCTTCCAGCTCGGCAATGCTCGCCACTTCCACCAGCCGTACATCCGGGCCCAGGCCCAGGGTCACGGCTTGGTGCAGCGCGCTACGAAAAAGCGGGTGATCGTCGGCAATCAGGATTTCGTATGTGGCCATTTTTCAAATGATCCTGTTTTTCAAACAACTCTAGGCACAGCCACGGAGCTGAACCAACAGGGCACGCTCAACGCCAATCAAAAAAACAGCGTCTCAAACCTGGCCGCGCCCTAATCGGCGCCAAGCATGCCCAGCGAAACCGGGGTGGTCAAGGTGCATGGGGAGTACAGTTCTTTGCAGTATGGGCGACAATCAGCAGATGACCGGGGCCGAGCTTTGCACGAAGGGCATCAGTTCGGCGTGAGCGGGGGTTGCAATGTCCATGTCCAGCTGATGTTTTGCGTCGAGGTAGTGCTGGCTGAACACATCAAAATAAGCGTCCAGTGCCGATGCTGCCGCCGTATCACCCGCCAGATCGAGACACAGTGCGGCTACTTCAGCCGTGCACAAATGCTCGCTACGGGTCGACCTGCGCAACCGGTATCGCGACAGCTTTTCGGGCAGCAGGCTCAGGATCGGCAAACGATCAAAATAGGGGCTTTTGCGAAAAATCTTTCGGGCTTCTGTCCAAGTGGCGTCCAGCAGTATGAACAGCGGGCGCTTGGAACTGTCCGTGTCGACGCTGTTGGTGACACGCTCCGGTTCGACGTACTCACCCGGAAACACCAGATACGGCTGCCACTGCGGGTCGGCCAGCAGGGCCAGCAGTTGTTCATCAACCTCTTTACGCGACCAGATAAACGCATGGTTGTCGCGCACCACATCGGCAATCAGCCAGCCGGTGTTACTCGGCTTGAACACTTCCTTGTTGGTCATGATCAGGCACACGCCCGAGCGCGCCTCGACTTGCGGGCGCCAGGCGCACAGGCAATGGCTTTCGATCACGCGGCAGGCACGACAACGCGGCGCCCTCCAGCCTCGGGCCTGAATCGGCTTGATACCCTCTTCCTCTCGCGCATCGCGCAAGCGGGCCACGGCATTTGGAGCAAAGGGTGGAGTGGAAGGGTTCATCGCAGGCAACGCCGGCAGGAGAGGAAAATCGACACGAAAAGCACTCGGCAGGGCAAAAAGTGGCGCCAGTTTATCAGAGGCGCCAGCGCAAGCCTGTACCGTCCGGAACGCGTCCCCTATAATTCGCCGCCACTGAACGCACAGTCATGTGACGGGTCGAAGCACCAGTCACTGAACCAGGAGAGTTTCATGCTGCGCCTTATCGTTCCCACCGCTGCCATTTTGCTGGCGTTGTCCTTCAGCGCTCAGGCTGCGTCCTTGAGTGAGCAGAATCTCAACAGAGAGCTGCAAAACGTCGCCTCACAAAGCAGTGTTGGCACTCCACGGGCGATCAACGAAGACATTCTTGATCAGGGCTACACCGTCGAAGGCAAAACGCTGATCAACCACCTGAGCGTACAGAGCAGCCACGCCAACAAGATGCGTGCTGATCCGAAAGCCGTGTATTTCCAGCTTGGCGCCTCCGTTTGCAACAACCCGTCGTTCCGCAAACTGATGGCCAAGGGCGCGATCATGCGTTATGACTTCACGGAAGTGAAAACCAACAAGGCGGTCGGCTCCGCTAGCTATCAGGAATCGGACTGCCCGAAAGCGGCTCCGACCAAGAAAAAGTAATCACTCGGAATTGGCGCGCCGCTGTTCATCCTCGGCGCGCAGCTCTGCCAGCAATGCCTGCAAGTAACTTGATCGCCGCTTAGTCTCCTCCAGGCGTCGGCAGCACTCCTCTTCGAGACTCAGATGATGGGTCTCGGCTGATGACTTGAGCAATCGATACAGTTGCGTATCGATCTCCAGAATGACTCTGGTCATAACGTCCCGCCTCCTTGCTCCTCGCCCTGCTTGAGCGAAAAATCCTTCAACTTCTTGAACCGCGCGCCCTGCCTTTGACGCAAAGTTGTCGTGTCATACCTGTAGCTTAGTAAATCAGAGCACCGGGCACTCGGACTGAGTTCAGACGAGCGGTGAAATCACCTTGCAAATCGGCAATAAGCGGTTGCCAGGAAAGACTTTGCGGCGCAATGATCGAGGCAGCGAAAATCACTGCGAGGGTCTAGATTCATAGTGTTCCCATTCAATTCCGGGCTGGAAAGGGGCCGCCCGCGACGCGTCTTGTTGTGCAAATGTTTCCTTCATCCAAGGGAAAACAGAGCCAGTATGGAAGGAGAAATTGATGCCTTACCAACCGAATGACCTGCTAAGCCGTCATTTTGAAGAAAGCGGCCACGACCTCACCAGCAAGGTCGAAGAACAACTCAACCTGGTTTCACCCAACAGTCCCAATATCCCTATCTACCGCGACATGATCCTGACTGTGCTGCGCATGGCCCAGGAAGATCACAACCGCTGGAATGCCAAGATCACCCTTCAAGCGCTGCGCGAACTGGAGCACGCCTTCCGTGTGCTCGAACAGTTCCGCGGCCGGCGCAAAGTCACCGTGTTTGGCTCGGCCCGAACACCGATCGAACACCCGCTGTATGGACTGGCCCGAGAACTGGGCGCTGCGCTCGCGCGCTCGGACCTGATGGTCATCACTGGCGCGGGCGGCGGCATTATGGCGGCCGCGCACGAAGGGGCCGGCAGGGAGCACAGCCTGGGCTTCAACATCACCCTGCCCTTCGAGCAGCATGCCAACCCCACCGTGCAAGGCACCGCCAATCTGCTGCCCTTCCACTTCTTTTTTACCCGCAAGCTGTTCTTCGTCAAAGAAGCCGATGCACTGGTCCTGTGCCCCGGTGGTTTCGGCACCCTGGATGAGGCACTGGAAGTGCTGACTCTGATTCAGACCGGCAAAAGCCCGTTGGTCCCGGTGGTATTGCTGGACGCGCCGGGCGGTAAGTTCTGGCAAGGTGCGCTGGACTTCATTCACCATCAACTGGAGGAAAATCGCTACATCCTGCCGACCGACATGAAACTCGTGAGCCTGGTCTACACAGCCGAAGAAGCGGTGGAGCAGATCAACCAGTTCTACAGTAACTTCCACTCCAGCCGCTGGCTCAAGCATCAGTTCGTGATTCGCATGAACCACGCACTCAGCGAGCATGCGCTCGAACACATGCAGGAGGCATTTGCCGACCTGTGCCTGAGCGATAGTTTTCATCAGCACGCCTACAGCGGCGAGGAGCATGACGAAGCGCAGTTCAGCCACCTGGCGCGACTGGCCTTCAACTTCAACGCCCGTGATCATGGTCGACTGCGCGAACTGGTGGACTACATCAACCTGCCGGAAAACCGGGCCCACTCCAAACCCTTGGCGCAACAGCGGACGCGCAAGCCCTCCAGGGTGACCTGAGGCAAAAAAAATGGCTCGCTATCGAAATAGCGAGCCACTTTTTATCAATCATCCATTCCCCGGCCACTAAACAAGCGACCGATCATCTCCATGGAATATCCCCGATAACTCAGGAACCGGCCCTGTTTGGCGCGCTCCCGAGCGTCTATCGGTAGATGCCCGGAAAATTTACGCCGCCAGGTATCCTCCAGTTGTTCCTGCCAGTTGATACCGCTTTCGCGTAACGCGAGTTCAATATCAGTACGTTGCAGGCCGCGCTGGCCAAGCTCCTCGCGAATACGCAAAGGGCCATAACCGGAACGGGCGCGGTAGGAAACAAAACTTTCGAGGTAACGGGATTCGGACAGCAGCCCCTCTTCCGTCAAGCGGTCGAGTGCGGTGTCGATCATTTCAGGGAGGGCGCCGCGCTGACGCAGTTTACGCGTCAGCTCGACCCGACCGTGCTCGCGTCGTGCGAGCAGGTCCATTGCGGTTCGCCGCACCGCGACGAGTGTATCGAGTACGGCGGTCATCGGATCAATCAGATATCAGCGTCAGCCAGGTCATCAGCAGTCTCTTTGACTGGCGATGCTTTGACGTCCGGCGCCGGGGTCAGCAACTTGTCACGCAGTTGCTTCTCAAGCGTCGCGGCGATTTCCGGGTTGTCCGCCAGGAACTTGGCCGAGTTGGCCTTGCCCTGACCGATCTTGGTGCCGTTATAGGCATACCAGGCACCGGATTTCTCCACGAAACCGTGCAGAACACCCAGGTCGATCATCTCGCCATTGAGGTAGATGCCTTTGCCGTAAAGGATCTGGAACTCGGCCTGGCGGAACGGCGAAGCCACTTTGTTCTTCACGACTTTGACGCGGGTTTCACTACCGACGACTTCATCACCTTCTTTCACCGCGCCAGTACGACGAATGTCCAGACGAACCGAAGCGTAGAACTTCAGCGCGTTACCACCGGTGGTGGTTTCCGGGCTGCCGAACATCACGCCGATTTTCATGCGGATCTGGTTGATGAAGATTACCAGGCAGTTGGCGTTCTTGATGTTACCGGTGATTTTACGCAGCGCCTGGGACATCAGACGGGCTTGCAGGCCGACGTGCATGTCGCCCATTTCGCCTTCGATTTCGGCCTTTGGCACCAGAGCGGCCACGGAGTCGACGATGATCACATCAACGGCGTTGGAACGCACCAGCATGTCGGTGATTTCCAGAGCCTGTTCACCGGTGTCCGGCTGGGAAACCAGCAGGTCGTCGACGTTGACGCCCAGCTTGCCGGCGTACTCAGGATCAAGGGCGTGTTCGGCATCGACGAATGCGCAGGTCGCGCCGGCTTTTTGAGCCTGGGCGATCACGGACAGGGTCAGTGTGGTTTTACCGGAGGATTCAGGACCGTAGATTTCAACGATACGGCCTTTTGGCAGACCGCCAATGCCAAGCGCGATGTCCAGACCCAGAGAGCCAGTGGAGATAGCCGGGATCGCCTGACGGTCCTGATCGCCCATACGCATTACGGCACCCTTGCCGAATTGACGTTCGATCTGACCCAGGGCCGCAGCCAAGGCTTTCTTCTTGTTGTCGTCCATTAAAGTCCTCACGTAATCAATAAGGCCTGACGGCCAACACCTGTATAAGTAGCCAGTATTATTCCACAGCGTTTCAGGATCGCCTACCCCTGATTTGAGATTTCTGCGGCAGCATGGCGCAGCAGCCCCTCTAGCGCGGCCTTCACCGTTTGTCGGCGGACCTCATCGCGATTACCGGCGAAGTGTTGTTCTTCGCTGAACATCCGCTCGCCAACGCCCCAGGCCAGCCAGACCGTGCCCACCGGTTTACTCGGAGAACCGCCATCCGGCCCCGCCACACCACTGACCGCCACGGCAAAATGCGCCCGGCTCTTTTTCTGAGCACCCCGCACCATCGCCTCGACCACCTCGCGACTGACCGCGCCCACGGTCGAAAACAACTCGGCCGGAACGTTCAATTGCTCGGTTTTCTGCCGGTTGGAGTAAGTGACATAACCGACCTCGAACCACGCCGAACTCCCCGGGATGCGAGTGATCGCCTCTGAGATGCCGCCGCCGGTGCAGGACTCGGCCGCCGTAACGTGGGCATTGAGAACCTGCAAGCGCCTGCCCAGTTCAGCGGCCAGTTGGGTGATTTCTTTCACGGTCATCTCCTGAGAAAACGGAAGTGGAATTAGAACTACCGTACACGAGCGTATCGCGCTTGCAAGGCGCAGGATCAATCAAAATGTGAGGGTGTGAGGGCTCTGATACGGGCCTGACAAGCCTGCAAGGCAATCAGTCCGCGTTCGGCGACTCCCGCTCACTGTTGATCAGAACGAGAATCGCGCGACGGCACTTCGCAAACACCAATCCGCTTGGCAGCCCAGCGCTCATAAAGCCCGATGGCGACATCTGCCCCGGCCATGGCGGTGAGGCATCCAAATGCCCCTGCGGCCCAGATCGACATGCCAGCGGCATACAGCAGCATGATGGCCGAGATCCCGCAGATCATGCAGGCTCCAGAACGCAAGGCCAGCCGCCGCAGGAGTGACCAGCCGCGAGCACCGTCCTTGTCGGCACGCCACATTTCGCCAGACACCCCGCCCACCAGAGCAAGGACAATGACGAGCCAGCTCGGCATGTCCAGCAACACTTGTTGCTCGATCGTCATATCTCGCCTCCTGGTGTGAGTGATAAGGGGTTCTTTCAAACGGAGAATATGCATGGATGCATATACAGCCAATGCGCAAATGCATTGACTTGAAAAACAACAATGCACTGACGCATAACAAACACCGTAAACAAAGGTGCCGACGATTTTTTACAGGCGAAAAAAAACCGCCGGATGGCGGTTTTTATCTGAACACGACAAGGCTAGCGGGCGTACATGCCCCACCAAAAAACGTGCCCCAGAATGACGATCTGCTCTTCCTGGATTTCCTGGAAGGTGTAGTCCTCGTCCGGGTGCTCATCGCGGTTGAAGCTGCGCAGGCGGATCCCGGACGGCAGGCGATAAAGCTGTTTCACCCGCAATTGACCATTGTGGTTGATCGCATACAGGTCGCCATCAACGATGTCGCCAATCCCGCACTTGCCGGCGTTCACACCAACGGTTGCGCCATCGCGCAACACCGGCAACATGCTGTTGCCACGCACCGTCACGCATTTGGCCTGATCAAATTGCACGCCATTGTGGCGCAAGCTGCGCTTGCCGAAGCGCAGGCTAGAGCGCTCGCTTTCTTCAATGACGAATCTTCCCGATCCCGCAGCCAATTCAACCTCGCGAAGAAAGGGGACCGACACCTCATCGTCATCGACGGGTGTATCGTCGTCCCACAGACTTATATCCTTGAGTTCGGAATGCACTGCGTCGCGCGCCCTGTCGACGCTCATCGACAAATCCGCGCGGCCACGCAACTGATCGGTGCTTACGGCGAAGTACTCAGCGATCTTCGAAATGTGTTTATCCGAAGGATCGACGATCTTTCCGCCGAGAATCCGCGACAGTGTGGATTGAGGCACGCCGGTACGACGGTGAAGCTCCGTGGGGGAGATCCCGTGTTGATCGAGCAGTGCTCTTAAGACGGTAGAAACATTGCGTTTTTGCATCACCGAATACTGCGTGTTCTTTTTGTCGAAAACAATGCTGTTTTGCATATTCAGTGCATAGCCAGCAGAAATGTGCCGCAGGGCTTTCATGCCTGCGTCGGGCGGACCGCCCATGGTAATCTTGCGCCCATTGCGGAAAAGCCGGGCCACTGCCTAATGCCGATCAGTTAAGCCATAACGCTGTCCGTAGCAGCTGGCGAAGCCTGCGTTCGGCTGCGCAGCAGTCGTGAAATCAGGCGATG
>NZ_AKJS01000117.1 GCF_000282215.1 Pseudomonas sp. GM21 | reverse complement strand
CGCCATCGCTGCGGGTTTCCTTGTGCAAAAGTCGCGAGGTAACACCAATGCGCCCGGCCGCGATTCGCGCCCGGGCAGGGCAGCCCTTTAAAGGGCACGCATCGCGGCGGCAATTTTCTCCGCGACCATGATGATGGGAGCGTTGATATTGGCCGTCGGTACGCGTGGAAGGATGGAGCCATCGACCACTCGCAGGCGACTCATGCCATGCACGCAACCCTGGCTATCGGTGACGGCCATGTCGTCCGAGCCCATCCGGCACGTGCTGGTGGGGTGGTGCTCGGTGTTAGCCACCTGGCGCAACCACGCAACCAATTCGCTGTCCGTCGCGTTGAGTCCGGGTGTGTCCACCGATTCGCCGCGATAGCGGGACCAGGCAGGCTGTTCGACCATTTGCAGGGTTTTGCGAATGCCGTCGACCATCTGCGTAACGTCCCGCTGATCGGTCAGGTAGTTGAAGCGAATCACCGGCTTGTGGCGTGGGTCAGCCGAGCGCAACGTGATATTGCCACGACTGTGCGGACGCATCTGGCTGACGAAGTATTGGAAACCGTCGGCGATGTGCACCTTGCCGGACTGGAAGTCCGCCAGGAAGGGCAGGAACTCATGCTGCATATTGAAGTAGTCGACATCGTCACTGCTCTTGAAAAACGAGCCCACTTCGAAGAACGGCGTGGCCCCCAGGCCCGTCTTGAACATCGTCCATTGCGCGCCGAGTTTCAATCGTCCCAAGGTATTCAGTTCTTTGCAGATGGATACACCTGCGGGTGATTTGAAACGCAACGGCGCGACCACATGATCCTGCAAATCGGCGCCGACACCGGGCAAGTGCAAGCGCGATACCACGCCATGGGCGGCCAGTTCGTCGCGGTTGCCGATACCCGACAGCATTAACAGGTGAGGGGAGCCAATGGTGCCAGCGCAGAGCACAACTTCACGGGCGGCGTGAATGACCTTCTGTTCGCCCTTGTGCTGCACCGTGACGCCGTTGGCGACGTTGCCAGTCAGGTTCACGCGTTTAACCAGGCAATTGGTCAGAACCGTCAGGTTCGGCCGGCGAATGGCCGGTTTCAAATAAGCCAGGCTGGTGCTGCAGCGCACGCCATTGCGGATGGTGGCTTGCGTGACGTGTACGCCTTCCTGATTGCCGCTGTTGTAGTCACCGGCGTCGTCCAGGCCGAATTGCTGGCCGGCGTCCAGAAACGATTGATACAGCGGGTGGTCAGCCTTGCTACGCACTACGGTAATCGGGCCGTTCTCACCACGCACAGGGTCAGCGCCATTTTCGAAACTTTCCATCTTGCGGAAGAACGGCAGGCAATCGGCAAAGTCCCAGCCGTCGACACCCAGCGTGCGCCAATTGTCATAGTCCTTTTCGCTGCCCCGGACATAAACCATTCCATTGATCGATGAACTGCCACCGAGGCAGCGGCCGCGCGCCTGGCCGATCACGCGGTCATGCAGTTCGGGCTCGGGTTCGCTCTCGAACTTCCAGTTGAATACATCGCTTTCAATGGGAAATGTCAGGGCGGCGGGCATCTTGATAAAAATGCTTTTATCGCTGGGGCCGGCCTCGATCAGGCAGACCGTGACGCTGGAGTCTTCGGTCAGGCGGTTGGCCAGGACACAGCCTGCCGATCCTGCACCGACGATGACGTAATCGAATTCGTTAAGTTTATTGACCATCTTGAGTAACCCGGTAAAGACATGTTTGGCTGAAACAGCCCCGTGAGAACGGGGCTGTCTTTAATCGAGGCGTCAGACTTTACGCGCGTCAGAAAGAGCGCTGCGCACCGCGGGCGACGTTTGGTCTGGTGACGCGTTGGCGCGACTGTCGTTCTCTACCACGTACTTGGACAGCGTCTTCCACGTGTTGCTGCCGCTACGTTTGAGGTGCACCAGGCGCCACAAGCCGAGAACCATCAGCACGACGAAAGCGATCGGTGCATAACCCACCGGAGGCGCCGGCAGCGGCACGAGCGAGTAGTAAAGAACGGTGAACAGCGCGATGGTCGAGATGATCGGGAAGACGATATGTACGATGACATTCAAGTCTTTGCGCATGACTGTGGTGAAGAAGCGCGCGACACCAATGTTGCCCATAAAGTAGACGAACACATAAATGATGGTCGCCAGTGTCGCCAGCATGAAGAAGGCTTGGTCAGGTTGCATGAAACTGCCTCCAACCAGCCCGACGATCAACGCCAGAATCGTTTGGGTCAGGATCGCCGTGTGCGGAGTGCGGTGCACGGGATGAACTTTTTTCAACCAGCCAGGAATCGCTTCCGCACGGGCCATGGCGTACCAATTGCGCGTCGAATCTACGGTGCAGGCGATGCACACCGCGATCCCGGAGTTGAGCAGCGCCAGCAGAATCAGAATCCAGCCATTGCCCCACAGCCGATGAGCGACAGCGAATGCAGGGCTGTCCTTGGAGTCGGCCAGCGTATCAAGGTGCGCAATGCCCCAGCCGGTCTGAATGCCCCAAGCGCAAAACACGTAATAGACACCGAGCAGAATCAGCGAGCCGATGATGGCTTGCGGGATAACTTTGCGTGGATTGCGCGCTTCTTCGGCCACGGCCGCTGCGCCTTCCCAGCCTGTGAACGCGAAAATCGACAACACCACTGCCAGGAAAAATCCGTGGGAACTGGTGCTGTTGGCGGGATTGAACCCCTCCAGCGACACTCCGCCTTCACCCGGAGACATCAATCCGCCCACCGCGAGTGCAGCGATGATCAACATCTCCACCACCGACAGCACGGTCAGCATCTTTCCGGAAGTCTTGATGCCTTTGTAAGCGATGAAACCGACGATCAGCAGGATGGTTCCCGCGATGTACTGCCACGGAATGTTTATTCCGTAGTTCTTGCTGATTTCAGTTTGCAAAACGTAACCGGTAAAGGCAGCCAGGCCACCCGGAATCAGCGCCACAATCCAGGAATAAAGCCAGCCGACCATGAAGCCAGCGCTGGGGCCGACCGTGGCGCTGACGTAGGTGTAGAAACCGCCTGCGGAGGGAAAGTGCTTGCCCAATTGCGCCAGGGACACGGCAACGATCAAGCCAATGATGAAGGCTGCGATATACGCAGAAGGTGCACCGAGACCCGCTTGCTGGGTATTGAACGCAATGGTTGTGAGCACGCCGACAGCGGGGGCGATCTGGGCAATACTTTGCATCAGCACGGTGACCAGACCGACTGAGTTACTTTGCAAACCGGTGGCTGGCACCGAGTGGGGGTGATCGTCGTTCATCGATATCTCCTCATCTTATTGTGGTACGAGGAGCGGTAGTGCGCACCGGGCCTCTGAGGTTGCGAGTATCGATGCGCGATAACGTGCAGTCAATACCCTTTATCGCGTATTTGTCAGACGAAATTAGCCTGCGCATCCGCAGAAATAGGTTTGATATGTGCATTGACTGCACGTTATCGTGCATATAGGATTGAAAAACACGCACATTGATCTCGGAGTTTTCTGATGCCTTTTCCTGCCAGTCCTTATGAACTCGACATTAACGACCAGATTGCCGCTCTGGACGATCAGTTGGCTTACAAGTTGCCCGCTGCCCTTGCTGAATTGGACCTGGCAGCCTATGACCGAATCATTCTCACGGGCATGGGGTCTTCCGATTACACCGCACTGCCGATTGAACGCGACCTTGCTGCGCGTGGCTATCCGGTGTGGCGCATCGATGCGGGACGCTTGCTGGATTTCCCGCAACTGATCACCCCCGGCACCTTGCTGTGGGCAACTTCGCAGTCGGGCATGAGCGGGGAAATCGTCACCTTGCTGTCGCAGTTGACCGGGGCAAAACGGCCCAAGACCATCATCGGCGTTACCAACGCAGAAAACAGCACGCTAGCGCAGGCTTGCGATATTTTGGTGGCGCTCAAATCCGGGGACGAGGCGACGGTCAGCTCCAAAAGCTACATCAACACCCTGGTCGCGCAATACCGCATAGCCCTGGCGTTGCGGGGCGAAAGTGAAGCGCCGCTAATGGCGACACTGAACGGTTTCCGCCAGCACATGGCGAGCCTGATCAACGACCGCCAGCGTGTTCAACAGCTGACCGACAACGCATTCGATAACGCCGAGCCACGACTCGCATTGGTGGGCATAGGCGCAGACGGTGCCACGGCGATGACAGGGGCATTGATACTTAAGGAAGCCTGCAAGGTCATGGCCGAAGGGTATTTGGGTGGAGAGTTTCGCCACGGCCCACTGGAAACCTCAGGCCCGGGAATGATTGCCGTGTTGATCGGCGACGGCACAGACAGCACGCTTGAAACCCTCGCCCAAGACTTACTCGCCAACGGCACGACGGTGGTGACCATCGGGCCAAAGGCTTACGCTCAGAGCCAATTGTTACTCACCGCCGGGCATGACGAGTTAACCCGCCTGATCGCCGGGATTCTGTATGTTCAGCACTTTACAGTGACCTTTGCGCGAGCCCGGGGCCTGGTGCCGGGCGAATTCCTCTATGGCAATAAAATCACGGTGAAACTATGAGTGGGGCAGCTGAGGGTGGCGTTCGGGCCGGTGTCGATATCGGCGGCACCGGCATTCGCGTGGTCATCCTCGAGGATCGCCGTGAAATCGCCGCTGTCACGCTGCCCACATCGTCTTTCGAACGCTTCGAGCGCCACCAGCGCTCGATGGCGCTGGCTCGCCACATCCGCGCACTGGTGCCGAATGACAAGACCCTGATGTCGTTGGGAATTGGTGCCAGCGGGCCTGTGGATACGGTGGCCGGTGTCATCGAAAACCCCAGCACGCTGCCGACCTTTTCCGCATTTCCGCTGGTGGCGCAGTTGTCGACGCATCTGCAGGTGCCGGTGCGTATCGATAATGATGCGGTGACAGCGGCCCTGGGCGAGTTTCATCTGGGGGCCGGGATCGACAGCCGCAGAATGCTCGCCGTGACACTCGGAACCGGTGTCGGCGTTGCGTTGCTCATCGGTGGGCAGCCATTGCGAACGGCAAACGGTGCGCATCCTGAAGGCGGGCATATTCCTGTCGGTCACTCGGACACGCCTTGCTATTGTGGTGTGTCCGGTTGTTGGGAAACCTTGGCATCACGCACCTGGTTGCAGACCGAGCTGGCAAGGTTGGCGCCCGGGATCGCCTATGAGCAGCATGACTTGGGTTTCTATCGAGACCTTTGTCAAAACGATCCCCGGGTCGCCCGGCTTTTTCAGCAGTACGGGCATCAGGTCGGCCGGGGCCTGGGGGCGTTGATGTCGCTCTACGGGCCGGATTTGACCGTGTTGAGCGGCAGTGCGGCGCAGCTTTTTCCGCTCTACGAAGACGCGGTCCAGGCTTCGTTGGTGCGTTCAAAAGGCTTCGAATTAAGCACACGCATCGTGATGTCCGCGTTGGGTGACGGGGCGGGTGCCATTGGCGCTGCGCTTCTGTTTTGACGGTCGGCTCCTTTGCGTTCAAGGGGTTAAATGGCTACTCTTTGCACGCAATCGTGCAATCCCTTTCAGTAAATGAGCAGAAAATGACAGCGTCCGAACGGCGGTTTCAGATCGTGGAACTCATAAAAGAACGTGGCTACGTCAATGCCGCCGAGTTGTCCGAAATGTTCTCGGTCGACAGTTCCACCATCCGCCGGGATCTGTCATTCCTGGAGAACAGCGGCAAACTGATTCGTACACACGGCGGCGTGCTCCCTTCGCAGGATGCCGATCAAGGCGATACGCCATACAACGTTCGACGCAATATGCATGAGCAGGGAAAAGCTGCGATTGCCTTGGCCGCACTTGACTACATCCAGGACGGTCAATCTATCATTCTCGATAACGGCTCGACGGTGTTTCAGTTGGCGCTGGCCTTGAAAGCCCGCAAAAACATCACGGTCATTACCAATGACCTGATGATTGCGATGCAACTCTCCCAGCACCCGAGCATTACGCTGCATGTCGCCGGCGGCATGATGCTCAACAATGTTTTCACCCTGGTGGGGCCCGACACCGTACAGAAATTCGAGAACATCCACACGGACTGGGCGTTCCTGGGGGCTGAAGGTGTGCATCCGGAAAGTGGCATCACCAATATCAACACGGTCGAGATACCGATCAAGCAAGCGATGATCGCCTCGGCGAATCAGACCATCGTACTGGCCGATAGCTCCAAGCTCGGATACAAGGCGTTTTCGCATGTTTGTAGCCTGGACGCGATTACCAAAGTCATTACCGATGATCAGCAAGCCATCAAGCATCGCCATACATACGCAGACAAGCTTGAGGTTGTGCCCGTCCGCCAGGTTGCAGGTGAGATGATTTCGTAGCGAATTGTCGACACCTGCCGCAGCAACAGCCTCGGGTTGCATGGCTATGTAAATCACGACCTTTTTCCATCTCACCACAGGGGGGCAGCGGCGGGAAATGAAAACTTGAAGGGTTTGACACCGACCTCCACAGCGCCATGCTTTTAATCATCGTTCATTTTTATCCTCATCTGAACGACCGCTTTTGGCTGTTTCTGCCTGTCACGAAGGGCAGGAGTCGACTGTGGATTCAACCGGTCGATGCAACAGATTGGCTAAATCGTTCAGCGGGTGTTTCGTAGTTTAGTGTTTTTCGAGGGCGGCTATTCACTGCGCAGAGCAGCCACCGGATGCAGGCGGGCCGCCCGCAGTGCCGGAGCCAGGCCGGCGAGAATGCCGAGCACCGCCGCCAGCAGCAGCGCCAGTAGCAGAAACAGCGGCTGCAGCGCCAAGGGCAGGCTCGGCATGGCCAGGTGCAGTAGCCCGAGCAGGAGGCCCATCAACAGCAGACCCAGCAGACCACCGGCCAGGGACAGCAGTGTCGCTTCGGCGAGAAACAGCCCGAGCACCTGCCGCGGACTGGCACCAATCGCCCGCAACAGGCCGATTTCCGCCGTGCGCTCGCCCACAGTGGTCGTCATGATGGTGAGAATGCCGACGGCGCCGACCAACAGGGAAATGCCCCCCAAGGCAGCGATGGCCAGGCTCAGGGTGCCGAGAACGCGATTGAAGCTGCGCAGCAGGTCGTCCTGGGTGGTCAGACTGAAGTCCTCCACGCCGTGCCGTTCGCCGAGCACCTGGCGAATCTGCCGACTCAACGTTCGCGAAGTGGTGCCGGCGCTGAACACCACATGGACTTTGACCACCCCGGTGCGGTTGAACAGGCTTTCGGCCCAATCCACCGGGATGTAGGCGATATCGTCGAGGTTGAAGCCGAGCAACTGGCCCTTCTGCGCCATCACGCCGATCACCCGGAAACGCACGCCGCCGACGCGGATCAGCTCGCCCAGCGGATTGCGTGCACCGAACAGCTCGACACGCAGCTGATGGCCGAGCACCACATAGGGCGGCGAACGACCGTCACGGGCCAAGGGCAGGAACTCGCCCAGGCTCAGTTGCATGCGCCAGGCTTGCGCCAGCTGATGGCCGCCACCGATTATGTCGCTGCGCCGGCTCAGTTGACCGAACTGGATATCCCCGCTGCCCTGAATGATCGGCACCGCCGCCTCGACATGTGGCAAGCGCCGCAGGGCGTCGGTATCACTGATTGTCAGTGGCCGTACGCTGCCGAGCAGACCGCCGAGGCCGCTGGTCTGGGTCTTGCCCGGGCGCACGGTGATGATCCGCGTACCAAACTGCGAGAAGTTCTCCAGCACATAGCCGCGCACGCCTTCGCCTATGGCCGTGAGCAGCGCCACGGCGGCTATCCCGATCGCTACCCCGAGCAGGGTCAGCAGGCTGCGCAAGGGTCGACAGGTCAGCGCCGAGCTGGTCAGCCGGAAACCATCTAGCCAGCGCATCAATGCGCTCCCGGCGGGCGTAGCGCCGCCACCGGCTCCATCGCCGAGGCCCGAGCGGCCGGTAGCCAGGCGAACAGCAGCGCCGTGCCGAGTGCCAGCAGCACCGCGCTAGCCCGCGCCCACCAGGGTGCATAGAGCGGCAGATCGAACGCCAGGCGCCCCAGCCAGAGCAAGGTTTCGGCCAGAAGTAGCCCTGCCAGCGCCCCCGTCAGGGCGAGCAACGCCGCCTCGCCGAGGAACAGCAGGCGCAGCTGCGCCGCCGTCACACCTATGGCTTTGAGCAGGCCGATTTCGGCGCTGCGCTGGCTCACCGCAATCCAGGTCACGTTCATGATCAGGATGCCTGCCACCAGCAGGCTGATCGCGGCAATCCCGGCCACCGCCAGGGTCAGCACCGCAAGTATCTCGTCGAAGGCGCTGAGCAGGCTGTCCTGGCTGATCAGGGTGATGTCTTCCTCACCCTCGTGGCGCTCCTTGAGCGCGGCGAGTATCAGCCGCTTGCTACGGTCGAGAAAGCTCGGACCACGCACCTCGACAAACACCCGCAACAACCCCTCGCGATTGAACAAGGCCTGGGCACTGGCCACCGGGATGATCAACATCTCGGCGAAATCCATCCCCAGGGATTCGCCCCGATCACTGAGGATGCCGACCACCCTGAAGCGCCGGTCGCCGGCGCGCAACCATTCACCCAGGGCCGGGCGCGCACCGAATAGCTCGCGCCGGAGTTTGCCGCCGATCACGCAGACGGCCTCGGCCTGCTCAGGGTCCAGCGCCGGCAGGGGCTGGCCCTGGACGACCGTCAGTTGGCGAATAGCGAAGAAGTCCCGGGTGGTGCCCAGGGTCAGCACCTCACGATGGCGGTTGCCGACTATCACCTCCATCTGCCCGGCCTGCAGCGGCGCGACCCGGCGGATGCCAGGCAACCGGGTGATGGCCTGGACGTCCTGCAAGGTCAACTCGTGCGGCGTCAGGCCGGTGAGTGGCGGCATGCGCCCCGTGGTTTCCTTGCGGCCCGGGAAAACGATCAGGATGTCGCGCCCGAGCAGCGAGAACTCGTTCAGGACGAAGGCCCGCGCCCCCGCGCCAAGACCGGTGAGCAGATTGACCGCAACCACTCCGATAGCGATGGCCAGCAGCAGCATCAGGCTGCGCGAGCGATGCCCACGCAAGGCGCCGAGCCAGAAGCCCAGGGCATCGGCGGCGCGCATCAGGCCAGCGCCAGCTGTGGAGCAACACTGTGGATCCGCCCGTCACGCATGTGTAACTGGCGCTGCGCGCGGGCGCCCAGGCTGGCGTCGTGGGTCACCACTATCAGGGTCAGACCCTCGCCGTTGAGCTCCTCCAGCAGGCTGAAGACCTCGGCGCCGGCCTGGCTATCGAGATTGCCGGTGGGCTCGTCGGCCAACAACAGCGCCGGTTGCATGACCATCGCCCGGGCGATGGCGACGCGCTGGCGCTGACCACCGGACAGCTCGGCCGGGCGGTGGGCAATGCGCTCGCCCAGCCCCAGGCGCGCCACCAATTGGCTGCTGCGCTTATGCCGTTGCGCCGCGCCGATGCCGGCGAGGACCATCGGCAGCTCGATGTTTTCCAGTACCGTCAGCCGTGCGATCAGGTGGTAGGACTGGAACACGAAACCTATCAGGTGGCTGCGCAATTGGGCGCGTCGCGCCTCGCTCAGCGTCGCCGTGGCCTCGCCCTGCAGCCAGTATTCGCCGGCGCTCGGCGCATCGAGCAAACCGAGGATGTTCAGCAGGGTCGACTTGCCCGAGCCCGACGGGCCCATCACCGCCATGTAGTCACCGGCGGCGATGTCCAGATCCAGGCCGTCCAGCCCCATCACCTGCTGCTCGCCCAATTGGAAGCTGCGGCTGCCGCCGCGCAGGCGGATCATTGCTTAGTCTCCGCCGCATCCACCGGGATCACCGCCGCGGTGTCCTTGAGCCCTTCCTGTTCGAGGCTGGCGACTATACGCGCGTCCTCGTCCAGCCCTGCGAGCACCTCGGTCCAGCGCCAGTTGCTCAACCCGGTTTGCACCTCCACCTCGCGCAACACCCGGGCGATCGGGTCATATCGCAGCACGCGCTGCCCCTCCAGCAGGGTCTCGGTGGGGATGCGCAAAGCAAGTGCGTGCTGCTCCAAGAGGATTTCGACATCGGCGCTATAGCCGGTGAGCAGGACCAGATCGGCCGGCGGCTGGTCGAAGCGCACCTCGACATCGACGGTGCGCGCCTGTTTCTCCAGTTCACGCACATAGGGCGCGATGCGGCTGACGCGGCCTGCGAAATGTTGGCCACGGAAGGCATCCAGGCTGATCCGCACGGCGGTTCCGGGGCGAACCCGGGCAGCGTCCACCTCATCGATCGGCGCCTCGACATACAGGCAGCTGTCGTCGATCAGGTCGACCGCCGGCGGCGTGGGAATACCCGGCGGCGAAGGGGTGACGAACTCGCCGAGTTCGCCGTTGATTTCTGCGACTATGCCGGCGAATGGCGCACGCAGGGTCGCCTGCTCCAGCAGCGAACGCTGTAACTGCAGGCTGGCGTCGGCCTCGCGGATCAGCACGGCACTGGCACTGCACATCAGCTTCGTCAGGTGAGCCTTGGTCTCGGCCTGATCGAGGCGATCGGCAGCAACCAACTTGCGGTCGGCCAGTTGGCCCAGGCGGTCGAGGTCGCGCCGGTCCAGATGAGCCTGCTGGCAGCGCTGTTCGCGGGCATTGCGTTGGGTCTCCAGCCGCGCCTCGGCCTTTTGCAGCCGGGCCTGCTGCTCGTCCTGCCGCAGGCGCATGAGCACCTGACCCGGCTGGACCCGCTGGCCTTCGCTGATCAGCAACTCGGCTACCTGGCCGCCGACATTGAAGGACAGATGTGAACGTCGACAGGACTTCAGCGTACCCGCGCGAGTGTTGGCCACCAGCGTCTCCACCGGTCCCCGCTCAACCTCTAGCAGCCTGACCGGCAATGGCTGTGGTCGACTCAACCAGCCACCCAGCACCACCAGACAGGCCAGCATCGACGAGCCAATCAATAATTTGCGCATGGACGGCACCTCCTCCCCACATGGCTTGAGCGTAGGTCAGGAGGGTAAAAGCTCAACGCGAAACGTCATTTATTCGACGGTTCTATTGCGCTTTTCAGACGAGCGTCAGATAAATGGCGAAATGAGATTTGTTTCTCTCGAAACGGCTATTTCCCAGCCATGCCAACTTAATAATATTCCTTGCCGCGGCGACGCTACGACGTCGAAATATCCCCGGAAACTGTGCCTCGCTTTGCCCATACCTGAATGTCTTCAACCCCTGGCGGACTTTCAGATGGAACCCTCTACGCAGCCTGGTTTAAGGTGGGCGTAGACAGGAATGGATTTCTCACTGGAAGGACACGACACTTATGGAAATCGCTTTTTCCCTAATCAACGAGCGTTTGAACAATCGCCGATTCACAGTAGCGAACAACACCAAAGGTCTATCAGGTGCCGGCACGATATTTCATTACTTTGTAGAAGACGGTGCTATTACCAGCCGCTACCAAGGCGGACGGATCCGTATAGGAAACCAGGTTGGTCGCGTGACAGGCCCCGATACCATTGAACTTCTTTACCACTGTTTAACTACGGATGGTGAGCTTCTTGCTGGTTGGTCGCGCGGCACGGTGGGGGCTGATCAAACTGGGCGCACGACTCTCCACTTCGTTTGGGGTTGGTTGTCCGGTGCGACTGGAGGTGGCGAGTCTGATTACGTCGAGCTTGTCGAGTAGCTAAACGGTTTTACTTGCATTGGCAGACACTCATCGACTGGCTGCGAGGAGCGGTCCCTCGACTGCTCATCCGCGCTCGCGCGGCCAGTGAAGCACAATCGTTACGATGAAAGGATGGACCGTCAGGAGTTCACCTTTGAGTATCAGCTTCTAACCGATTCTGTTGAAAAAGTCGGTTTTCAGCCTGAGTAAAATCAAGCACAGCTACCACCGGACAGCCTACTCACCACTTTGTAGAAATCGGCGCTGAATCGCTGACGGTGGTAGCCGACCGAGGCTATTACAAAGGTCTGGAAATCCTTGCGTGCGAGCAAGCCGGCATCACTAACTTCGTACCGAAACCCCTGACCTCTGGCAGCAAAGCCGAAGGCCGATTTGGTAAGCAAGACTTCATCTACGTTGCTGCATCGGATGAGGAATATGAGGGGGTAATCGACGCGATGCAGGCTCGGCTCGAACATGATCCGGCGATGATGAGGGTTCGCCGACAGACCGTTGAACATCCTTTTGGAACGCTCAAATACTGGATGGGAAGTACCCACTTCCTGACCAAAACCCTGCTGCGGGTGAGCACTGAGATGAGCCTTCATGTGCTGGCTTACAACCTCAACGAATGATGAGCATCTTCGGCATCGCAGGACTGCTGGAGGCGATCAGGGCGTGAGTCCAGCCGCTTGCACGCCCGTTAGCAGCCGTTTGGGCCGCTGACGCGGCCCAAACGGCATTACGAACTTCTATGTCAAATACAGCCATCAGTCTTGGAACAAGGGAAAGCTTGTCGGGCAGAAAACCCCGCTCCGAGTCAGAGATATCTGGGCCATTCGCGTAAGACTTCAGCTTGCTGAAAAGACACGGGATCTGGCACTTTTCAACTTGGCCATCGACAGCAAACTGCGTGCCATTGACTTAACCAAGCTGCGAGTCCGAGACATAGCCCAAGGGGAACATGTGTCGTCACGGGCCATCGTGATGCAGCAGAAAACCCACCACCCAGTGCAATGTGAAATCACTGAGCAAACCCGAACGGTACTGGGGGCTTGGATGCATCAAGCCCGCCTTCACGACGAGGATTTCTTGTTCCCGAGCCGGTTGCACGACTCAGACCATCTATCCACTAGGCAATACGCCCGAATAGTCAAAGCGTGGGTGACAGCCATTGGCCTTGACCCAACGATGTACGGTACTCACACGCGACGGCGAACCAAGGCATCGTTGATCTATCGCAGGACAAAGAACGTGAGAGCAGTTCAACTCTTGCTGGGACATACGAAGCTTTAAAGCACCGTCAGGTACTTGGGCATCGAGGTCGATGATGCCCTGGAAATGGCAGAGCAGACAGAAGTCTGACCATCCAGCACCAACAGCAAGGGCCGCGAAGGTGTTTTAACTTCATCTATGTGGTTTACCTGATGCGAACGGGGCGCATGACGGCGCTGCGATCACGGAGGATCCACCTTCGTGTGCTGATGAATGTGCTCGGCATCCTGTTTCTGGCCAAGGCGATGGTCTTGCTGTCCTGGTGATGCGTTGCCATGCTGACTTCGACGTAGCAGGCAATTCACTGCACTGAAGCCTTCAAGGGCTCTTGATTTGTGGGAGTACTAGATTTTTTCCAACCCGCCTGAAAGATCAGTTGAGAAATTCAATGTCATCAGTTGTCAGTGTTGAAACACTTTGGATCGTTACGCCGCATGGGCGGCTGTTTACTCGACGCTGGTTCCCGGCGGGTGAGGAGGGCAGTCAGCTAAAACCGCCAATTATTCTTTTTCATGATTCCCTTGGATGCGTCGAATTATGGCGAGACTTTCCCGAACGGCTCTGTCAGGCAACGGGTCATGAAGTCATTGCCTACGACCGACTCGGCTTCGGGCAGTCGGATCCACACCCCGAGAGTTTGCCGATGCATTTCATACGCGACGAAGCCGAGCGCTTCTTTGCCTTTATCAAATCCGCGTTGCAAATCGACCGCTTTGTTGCCATGGGCCATAGCGTTGGTGGTGCGATGGCGGCGTGTTGCGCATCCTTGTATCCGCAGAGCTGCGTTGCATTGATCACCGTTTCTGCACAAGCGTTTGTTGAGGAGCAGACGCTGCGCGGTATTAAAGAAGCCAAGGTGCAGTTTGAAGAGCCGGGGCAAATGGTGCGCCTTGAGAAATATCATGGCGATAAAGCGCAGTGGGTGCTGTCCGCCTGGACGGATACTTGGCTTTCGGCGTCGTTCAGCGGATGGACGATTGAAGACACCATCGATGTGATTCATTGCCCGCTGCTTGCGTTTCATGGGGAACAGGATGAGTACGGATCCGCGTTACATCCCATGCGCATTGCCGGGCTCACGAAGGCACTCGGGAAATATCTGATTCTGGAAGATTGTCATCATGTCCCGCATCGAGAAGCTCCAGACCTCGTTTTGGATGCAGTAGGCCGGTTACTCGAAACAAGCCGCTGATGAGTGATTGCGCAGCGGTGAGTACTATCGTCACGAGCGGCGGCTACCCGTTCATTGCGTCTGCTTCATAGGTCAGCAGGGCCTCGCTCAGAATGACCTGCGCCCCCTCGAACTCGTATCGTTTCACCGCCCCCTCCAGTTGCGGGAAACTGTTGGCAAACGCACCGCGCAGGACGCCCGCATGTGTCGCGAAATACGGCACGGCCTGCGCATCAAAGTCACCCAGGAGCTCATCGAGATGTCGGCAAATCGCCTGCAACTCGCCAACGTCGATGGCTATTGGGGCTGCTTCGACCGCACAGGGCAGTTTCTCGCGCAATTGCCCCAGCAATGCCTCCAAAGGCGCAGTCAAATCTTGCAGACAGACCTGCAGCTCATCGAGTGGCCTCTTTGCACGCAATGCCTGCTCCAATGCATCTGCCGCCTGCGCGACGGTGTTGGCACCGATGGTCGCTGACATGCCCTTGCAGCTATGGGCCAGCAACTCGGCCGTCTCCAGTTCACCTACCGCCAGCGCCGCGCTCAGTTGCGACAGCAAGGAGCTCTGACCGGTCAGATAGCTATTCAACAAATCCAGATACAGACGGTGTTTGCCCAGCACTCGACGTAGCCCGGCCGACACGTCCACACCACAGAGATTCAAGTCCCCATCGGAGGTGATATCGGTCATTTGGGTGCCTACAGCCTCTGCCGTTGCGCCGGTAGGCTCGATCCAGCGCAGCAAAGTACGGAACAGTACGTCTGGGTCGATCGGTTTGACGACAAAATCCACCATGCCTGCATCCCTACAGCGTTCGCGATCGGCCAGCATGGCGTTGGCGGTCATGGCAACGATGGGCAGATCACGCTTGCCTGGCAAGGCACGTATGGCACGCGTCGCGCTCACGCCATCGAGTACGGGCATCTGCATGTCCATCAGCACCAAGTCGTAGCCGCACGTTTGCACCCGGTCGACGGCAATTTCTCCATTGCCAGCAATATCGACCAGCAATCCGGCATCGCTCAGCAGTTCGTTCGCCAGCTGCTGGTTCAGTGCGTTGTCCTCCACCAAAAGTACCCGCGCACCGAAAATCGCCGCCATGCTGCGGCCCATGGGAGCCTCCTGCGAAACACCGTGACGGGCGCTGTTATTGTCATCCACCGCCAGCATCCGGCCGCTGTGCGGGTTTGGCAGGTTTTTGCGCGCTTCTGACACGATGCCAACCCGAGCGGTGAACCAGAAGGTCGAACCCTGGCCCATGACGCTGTCCACGCCAACCGTGCCGCCCATCAATTCGGCCAGCTTCTTGGCAATCGCCAGGCCAAGGCCGGTGCCGCCGTATTGACGGGTCGTCGAGGTGTCCGCTTGCTGGAAGCTTTGGAACAGACGCCCCATTTGCTCTTCGGACAGACCGATGCCGGTGTCCTTGACCGCAAAATACAGCAGCGCATCGGACTCGCTGCGCTCCTGTAAACGAACCACGATTGAGATCTCACCCTGTTCGGTGAACTTGACCGCGTTGCCGGCAAAGTTGACCAGGACTTGCCCCAGGCGCAGCGGGTCGCCCATCAGCGTGGTCGGGACGTCGCTGGCCACATCGAGGATCAATTCCAGGTTGCGCTGCACGGCCCGCGTACCCACCAGGCTCACCACATTGTCGAGCAATTGCTCAACGGTAAACTCAGTCTGTTCGACATTGAGCATGCCGGCTTCGATCTTGGAAAAATCGAGCACGTCGTTGATGATGCCCAGCAAATGCTTGCCAGACTGCTGGATCTTGTCGATGTAATCGCGCTGGCGCGGGTTCAATTCGGTTTTCAGCGTCAGGTAGCTCATGCCGATGATCACGTTCATCGGCGTGCGAATCTCATGGCTCATATTGGCCAAGAAGTCGCTTTTGTGTTGGTCGGCGACCTGAAGTTGACGATTCTTTTCCTGGATTTCGGCGATCAGGCTGGCTTTCACCTTCATGCTGGCGGCTTGCTGCGCGAGCACATCCGTCAAGGCAGCAGTGCGTTCATCGACCTTTTGCTCCAATTGTGCGTAATACGCTTGCAGCTGTTCGAGCATTATTTTCAATGCGTACAACAGGCTGGAGCGGTCGCTGGCTTTGGTGTGCAGTGTCACTGTCAAATCACCGGCTGCCACCTTGCGCGCAATATCCGCTGCATAGGACGGCTCACCACCAATCTGCCGCACAATCATGCGGGTAATCAGCCAACCGATCAGGATGACCAGCGCAATGCCACCTATCACCAGGCCCACCATTGTCTGGCCGATCCGCCCCACGATTACATCGGCTTCGGCGATCCCGTGACTGGCGGTATCCTCGTTGATCTTGATCATCGTCTCCAAGGTTGTCTGCAATACCGTGTAGTACGGCATAACCTCAACCTGCAGCACCGCGAGCCCCTCCAGATTCCTGTTCGCCACCCCCAATGCCAGCGCTTTCTGCGCCGCCTGGATATAGAGCGGCCATTGCTGGTCGAACACGCTCAAGTTTTGTTTCTCGCCATCAACCAGTAACGTCTGGCGATACGCATTCATGAGGTCGACGATGTGGCGCTCCGACGCCTGGTTTTTCGGTGTCAGGGACGCCATCACTTTCAGGTCGGTTTCCGTGCAAGCCCTGTAAATCCGGGCCATATTCTCCTTCAGTTCACTATTGGCATACCCCAGATCGCGGATCGGCACCAGACGGTCGGCGTACATGCTGGCCATCATGTCGGCAACCTTGTAGATATTCATGTAGGCGAGTACGCCAATCATCAATGCCATTGCGGAAACTGCAAGGAACGTGAAGATCAGTTTTGCCCCCAGCTTTAACTTCATGAACCACTGCATACTTTCTCTCCGGCCACATAGCGTGAAACTGATCACACTGTGCTCTATGTCCGGCAGAACCGGCGGTTGCACGTACTGGTACTTGTCCCCCGAAGACGGCTGGCCATGGGGTTAACGTGCGCAATTGAGCGCTGCCGAGTCGATCATAACCAAGACTCCGCAATAAGTCGGTCGAGCTTCCCCCAATCAGCCATACCCAATATCCTTGTGGTATTGAGGCCGCGTATTAGGGCATGCCCCATCCAGCATCCGCTCTGAATTGGAATGTATTGCGCCCAGCCGAGCAATGAAAAACGATGATTTCCATGAAAGGGTCTGGTGCAGTGAGCAGCTATACGCGAACAGAGAGTAAGGCCGCCCGATAAAGGCAATGGATTTGCTCCCGTCGAGTTGCTATTCGTTATGCAGTGAAGCCCAAGAAGAATGCGATAGAAGAAACGGCATGTAGCGACGAAGCTGAGCCGCACTCATCTGCGGCACACCTGTCAGGTATATAGGGTACCAACGCGGGATATAGGCTTTGCCTGCAAACTCGATCTGCTTCGTCCACGGAATCAACTTGGCTGTTTGCTTCCTTTGAGCGTGACAGCTCTGCGTCTCCCTGTCGGGCACTACTAACTGACTCGGATGCTCAGCATTCAATGTCGAGCAAACAGCGTCTGCCTCTCTCTTAACCTTGAAGAAACCATGCTTACTAGCTGAACCGCTTTCTACAAGATCAACGACCCTGTATCGCTTGCTGCCATCGCCCAGTGTGGTGGTCTCATCACTCTGAATCTTGCGTGCATGGTTGCTTTCCGTGATTGCACATGCAGTGGGTTTTTAGAGTAAAGCGGCTGAAAAACGACAGATCAGCTACAAACTATTAAAAAACAATGGTGATCACATGAGTTGTCTTGTTTGTGCAGGTGTCGCAGAACGCATTCAGTGTCATGGCGCATGGGCGAAGAGAGATTGTCCGGCCGCCCGTGATCGCTATCGCATTGCAGATGCACTCGTGTTGGCGATGATCGAGGAGGGACAGATTTTCGATGTGAGCAAAACAAGGATTTGGCTTACCATCAAGCCTGTCTGAACGAGGCCCTGCGGGTCTGTGAAACAAGCGAGGGCCGGCGCTTAAAGGGTGCCTTTCATAAGTTTTCAGCGTTATTCATTGTTCAGCGAAGTGCAGGTCAACCTATTTCAGAGCGGTTTTGTCGAGGAGATGCCTTACTACGGCAGCTCTTGGCTATGCCGACGCAGAACGGTAAGAACAGCACGAGAATGGTGATGTTACCTGGCAAGTTGTGGCCTGCCGCACCGCCTGCCTTACGTCTGATAAACGCCGTCTTGGGGCCTGCTTGGTCAGTGCATTTATCTATTTGAATTTGTAGTACCTGTTGCTGGCTCGTAGGGATGAACGAATTGCCTCTCAGGTCACTAAGCCCAGCCAACTTGAGAAACGCAACAACAGGGTTTTCAGATGCTCAGTGACACCCAATTCTGGAAGCTGTTACGCCAAGAATTGCTCCCTCTCCAACGTCTGGGCCTCAGGCGGCGGGCAAAGTGTCTGGCACCGGTTGTTTCTGTGGGGAGCCAAGACGTCATGACTTACTCCGAGCGCCCGATGCATTTCATTTCCTGCCTGCCGCGGTCAACCTCGACGTTATTGCCGTCTGTGCTGTTTCGGCTGGATAGAAAAGACGGGGCGTCAACCGAAATGGCTGGTAGCAGAAGCCGTGAAAAAACCGGCCTAAATCTACGCAGCAGCGTTTTCCTGACACTTTCTAGCCAGCTGCAGGCTGATAGCCCTCTTCGAGCTTTTGAAAACTGACTTGTCGTGGACGAAGTAGCGCTTCCCGTAGAGATCCGCAGGTCAGAAAACCAGATTCTTACGCGGTTGCAACGGAATCCGGCCGCTTTGGCCGACGTGCTAACTAAGTGAAACCTTGATCCATTGTCCATCAGCGCATGACGAACCGAGTCAAAAACATGACAGAAGAACTTATGCCAAGTCCGCCATCTCTTTCTAGCCCTTCCGTCGCGCCCCGTTTTGGACTCAGCAAGAAAATCGGGATTGTGTTCCTGGCGCTGCTGCTGCTCGGGCTTGGCAATATCCTGGTCGTGCACGCCATGTTCGCGGAATTCACCGGTTTTGACGAAACGATGCGGGTTGCGGGCAAAATGCGTTACCTCGGTCACCGGATGGCGCTCAACACCAGCAGCTTTTTGAACGGATGGTCTCCCGGCAAGGAGGCTGCGATATCAGACATCAAGAGCTATGAGGATGCGGTCAGAACGCTGATGCACCGAGGAAATACAAATAGCGATCAAATACGGCGAATGACACCGCCACAGCAGCTCAAGTTAGAAGAGATCAGAATCGCCTGGCAGCGCTACCGCGAAGATATCGAGTCGGCGCTGCTGCGTGACGGTACCTCCCGTCCGGATGCAAGGCAGATGGGCGCTCTTGCCGAGAGTTCACAACGTTTGCTCGACGATGTCGATCAGCTGATGGTATCACTGATAAAGGAGATGCACCGCGAACAGGAAGACGAGCTAAATATCGCTTATCTGTTGTTGGTGGTGGACATACTGTTCCTGGGCGGGATGTGGTTGATTGTCCGGCTAAGCTTCGTTCGTCCGGTGCTGAGGCTCGCGCAGGGCAGTCGCGAACTGGCAAACGGCAACTATCAAGTCCATATCGAACACCAGCCCAATGATGAGGTGGGGCAGTTGGTGGATGCCTTTAATGACTCCGCGCGGCGGATCGGCACTCTGATTGGTAACCTCGAGCAGGAACACCTGAACCTCATGCGTGCTGAATCGATGTTTCGCGGCGTGGCTGAAACTTCAGCAGTCGGCGTCTACATAATCCAGGATCATAAATTCGTGTTTGCGAATACACGACTCGCTCAGATGTTCGGCGTTGAGCAACATAGGCTCCTTGAATCGCTCGGTGTGTTCGACCTGGTGGCGGAAGGTGATCACGATCTGCTCGAAGCCAATATGCCATTGCACCCAGATGGCAGGATCGAGGGCCTGGCCAGCGAATACCAAGCGCGCAGGAAAGATGGATCGTTGTTCGATCTGGCGGTGTACGGATCGGGTATGTCACTTAACGGACGACCCGCAAAGATTGGCATCGCCATGGACATCACTGAGCGTAAGGCGGCTGAAGAAGTCATCCGCAAACTGGCGTTCTACGACCGAATGACCGGTTTGCCAAACCGCCGAATGATGGAAGATCGGCTGGGACAACTGATCGCGCTCGCCAAACGGGAAGAACGTAAGCTGTCGTTACTGTTTATTGACCTGGACAAGTTCAAGGCGGTCAATGACCAACACGGGCATGAGGCCGGAGATTGGTTATTGGCCCAGGTCGCATCCCGTATGAGGTCTGTACTGCGTGAGTCTGATACCGCCTCGCGAATTGGCGGTGATGAATTCGTCATCCTCCTGCCGGATGCCGGGAATGCAGAAGATGCCGTTGTGGTTGCGGAGAAAATCCGCCTGATACTTGAACAACCTTTTGTCATGGATAACGGTGTAACACTCTTCATTTCATCAAGTATCGGCGTGGTGATATATCCCGACTTGGCTGACAATTTGCGCGATTTGCTGCGCTATGGCGACGAAGCCATGTACCGCGCCAAGAGAGGCGGCAGGAATGCCGTCGAGGTGTTTACCCTGTTGCAGCTGACCGAAAACTGACCCAGGTGTTCAACTGCTTCTGCTCAATTTTTGAGCAGGAGAACACAGGGTGATCAGCATGGAAATGATGGGCAAAATTCGGCGCATGTATTTTCGCGACAAGCTGTCGCTGCATCTAAGCGCTCCATGAAACGTAAGCGTCGCTTTTTCTTGCCGTATTCGGCAAGGGCTATTCATTCATTGCCATGGTCAGATCGGCGAACATCACAGCTGGCGGGTTCTGGAAGAATGAGGAGCTATCCGTTGTGTTATGTGGGTAAACGAGTGACGCAATCCCTGCCCAATACGCGGTCTACATCAAGAAGCTTTCTCTGCTGATGGCTTCCTGGTTGATGCAAAACCTGCAGAAGCTCCAGTACCGCTCAGCTTCGACACTACGACTCATTTCTTCTATCGCATTCTTCTTGGGCTTCACTACGGCTCATATAGCAGTCTGGAAGTCTTTGGTCTTGATGCCTGTCCAGGATGAGATAGCCGCGAGCAACGTGACTCGCTGGATTTGCGCTTCCACTGTCTTGGTTATGCTCCATTGGTCTTGCGTTTACCACAACGAATCGAACGGACATCTTGTCTCCCCCTAGGTACGACGTTTAGGTTTAGCGGGGGCATACCAGTATTTCAAGTCTTGGGAAAAAGATGACAATCAAGCAACGCAACGGCGTTTTTCAAGGTAGCTGTGCTTGATTTTACTCAGGCTGAAAACCGATTTTTTCAACAGAATCGGTCGACTACGGCCCTTCGCGACAGTCAGAAATCGTCCAAAAAATGAACGGTCAGCACCAGGCAGCTACCGGCAAAAAGCAGCTAACGGGATTTAGAGAGGAGAGAGTAGGCCATTCACATTAGTGGTTTTTATGGCAAGCATCCTCAGCCCAAGTGCTTGCCAGTCCAACCCTTACGTTTTTCGATAGTTATTACAAAGGTACGATTGCAGCGCTCCGGGTGCCGGCAAACGCACTCGTGCCGAGCCAGCGCCACAGGTTTTCCGCATCCTGCACGGCACCGTCCACACGCAACTCACGCGACAGAAGAACCTCCCTGGGTGTGCGGTCGCCAGTCCACACTTCGGTCAACGCGCGCACGCTAGAGTCCACGACGAGTGTGAGTTCGCGACCAGGGTCGTCGCGGCACAGATCGGCCACGCCATGTTCGACCACCAGCCACCACTCTTGCTCGCCGGAGCGTGCGTCGCGGAACCTGAATTGAATGACCACCGCTCGGGACGGGAACATCTCGATGCGCGCGAACCGGCGCACGTCCCACATGAGCAGGCCCGCGTCGAGTTCGTTATCGCCAAGGCGGCTGCCTATCCAGCGCGCGCCCCAATGGCCTAGCGCCATAATGATGGGGCGCAAATCCTCGCCTGCTTCAGTCAGGCTGTACTCCCAGACTTTGCCTGCGGCCGTGCGATGTACGACACCGATCTCTTCCAGGTGGCGCAGCCGCTGTGCCAGCAAACTGGTGGACATCCGGGGTACGCCGCGGTGCAGTTCATTGAAGCGTTTACTGCCGCACAGCAGCTCGCGCACGACCAAGGGCGTCCAGCGTTCGCACAGTGCTTCAGCACCGCGTGCGACGGTGCAGAACTGACCGTAGCTTTCGTCCATCGCCTCTCCTCCGCAACTACAACACTTCAGATTCTGAACTAGTCCCGCGACTTCACCACGCGCACGCTGAAGCCCTCGATAGCCCAACGCCACAGGAGAACTTCATGACCACGATAGCCATCATTCAGCGACCGCCCGTGCTGCTCGATCGCAGCGCGACGATCGCCCGAGCCGTGCAATCGGTCGCTGAGGCCGCTGCGGCGGGAGCCTCGCTGATCGTTTTACCCGAACAGTTCATTCCAGGTTACCCGTCATGGATCTGGCGGCTGGCGGCGGGAAGGGACGGGGCTTTAATGGGCCAGTTGCATGCGCGGCTCCTGGCCAACGCCGTCGATATTGCGAACGGTGACCTGAGCGAGTTGTGCGAGGCCGCCCGCGTTCACGCCGTGACGATCGTTTGCGGCATCAATGAATGCGAGCGGCGCAATGGCGGCGGCACGCTCTACAACAGCGTAGTCGTTATCGGCGCGAACGGCGAAGTGCTCAACCGTCACCGCAAGCTGATGCCAACCAATCCCGAGCGCATGGTGCATGGCTTCGGTGATGCGTCCGGATTGCGTACGGTCGATACCCCCATCGGGCGCGTGGGTGCGCTTATCTGCTGGGAAAGCTACATGCCATTGGCGCGCTATTCACTGTATGCCCAGGGGGTGGAAATCTACATCGCTCCCACGTACGACTCTGGCGAGGGCTGGATCTGCACGATGCGACATATCGCACTCGAAGGCCGATGCTGGGTGCTCGGCAGTGGTACCACGCTGCGCGGCAGCGACATTCCCGATGACTTTCCGGCTCGTGCGCAACTGTTTCCCGATCCGGACGAATGGATCAACGACGGCGACTCGGTGGTGGTCAACCCCCAAGGCCGCATCGTGGCCGGTCCGTTACACCGAGAGGCAGGCATTCTGTATGCGGACATCGATGTCTCAGTCGTGGCGCCAGCGAGGAGGGCGCTCGACGTCACCGGGCACTATGCGCGCCCTGACATTTTCGAACTGCAGGTTCGACGCACGCCGGCGACAGCGGTGCGCTACATCGACGGCTGACGCCGGTAGCGCTCAGGCGATCCATCGCAACGCCAGCGGCATCCGTAACCACTGATCAAGGAGTCATGCCATGAGCATTCAAAGTTCTTACACCGGCAGTTGTTTTTGCGGCGCCGTCGAGTTCACCGTCAGCGGTGAGCCGGCCGCCATGGGTTATTGCCATTGCGAGTCGTGTCGGCATTGGTCAGCAGGGCCGGTCAATGCCTTCACGCTGTGGAAACCCGACGCGGTGCAAGTCACTCGGGGGGCTGACCACATTGGCACCTACAACAAGACCCCGCAGAGTTATCGCAAATGGTGCAAGCACTGCGGCGGGCACCTCTTCACTGAACACTCGGGGATGGGGCTTATCGACGTGTATGCCGCGCTCATCCCGGATCTCGCGTATTCGCCAGGCGTTCACGTCCACTATCAGGAGACCGTGCTGCACATCAAGGATGGATTGCCCAAGCTGAAGGATGTCCCCCAGGAATTAGGGGGATCGGGTGTCAGCATGGACGAATAGTGCCAGCACGCTTTTACTGATCGAGGTGGCATGCACGCGAAACCGGCACACCACCTCGACACCGCTGGATCAGTTAGCCATTCGTCGCTCCCGGCCAGCCCAGAACCTGCAAACCGTGAAGGGACTGGGGGCGGTGGCGGGCATCAATTACAGAACGACGCCGAATTGGGCGAACGAAGTGCTGAAGCTGACCGGAGGCAAGGGCGTGGATCTGCTGCTCGATGTGGCGGGCGGCAACGGCATCAACCAATCGGTCGCAGCGACCAAGGCATCCGGGCGGATTGCGCAAATCGGCTTTTTGACCGGGCAGACCGTTGAACTCAATCTGATGCCACTCATTTTCCGCCAGACGACCATTCGCGGTATCGCCGTGGCACCACGCTCATCGTTTGACCGGATGAATGCGTTCCTCAATGAGCACAAGATTCGTCCTGTGATCGACCAAGTGTATCCGTTCGAGCAAGCACGAGAAGCTTACGAGCATCTCGCGAAAGGGGCGTTTGGGAAGGTTGTCATCAAAATCGCTTGATACTGCTGAAAGCACCGATTGGGCTAATGCCGATCAGTTAAGGCGCTGAACGCCGAAATCCTTGTGGGAGCGAGCCTGCTCGCGATGACGGTGGCACAGTCTACACTTGCGTTGCCTGACAATCCGCCATCGCGAGCAGGCTCGCTCCCACAGGTTTTTGCCCTTTAACTGATCGGCATTAACCAATCGGGCGCCTTCAGACTGATGAATGCACCTCATGAACCCTTGCCGATTTACCCGTCTAGTGCCGATCCCTTAGCTCGCTTACTGTTTGCGCAGCGGTATTGCACCAGGCCGACGTGCCCTGAGTGCGCCAAATACTGGTTCCGTTCTCCAAAGCCATGCGCCCAAGTCCACCGTGATGGAGGGGTTCGTCATGGAGGGTGAGCAGGAGCGCAAAACCATGGAACGCGTGAACGCATGGTTGAGCGACCGCCATCTCACACGCTAATGCGCGTTTCTCCTCTGCCTTGCTGTCGACTACCCCCTTTAGGAGCACCATCAATGAATCCCCTGATTGCCCCACTTGTTGCGTTGTCGCTCTTGGCCGGAGAAACCTGCGCCCAGGCCTCCAGCGAAATCCGGATCAGCAGTGCAGGCTCTCAGCCTTCAGTGAAGGGCGCTGCAGAAAACTTCACGGGCACGGTACGTGTTGATGAGCTGTTCAAGGGTGATCACCCAGCCCGCATCGGCGGTGGCACGGTGACCTTCGAACCCGGCGCGCGCACGGCGTGGCATACCCATCCGCTGGGGCAAACGCTGATTGTCACTGCCGGCGTCGGTTACGTGCAGCAAGAGGGCGGCCCACGTCAGGAAATCCATCCGGGTGACATCGTCTGGATCCCGCCGCAAACACGTCACTGGCATGGGGCTACTGCCGCCAACGGTATGACCCACATTGCAATCGCCGAAGCCGAAGACGGCAAAGCCGTCACCTGGGCGGAAAAGGTCTCAGAGGCGCAGTACGAAGGGGCGAGCGTTGCCGCTCAGAAAGTCGTGCCATCGCAAACCGTCACCCACACACAACCCGCTTCAGACACGCTGTCGGCCAAGCAACAGACCATCCCGCTGATCGCAGCCTTCATGGCCACGAGCGATATGCCCACGCTCAACGTTGCGTTGAATCAAGGGCTCGATGCCGGGCTGACGGTCAGCGAAGCCAAGGAAATCCTGACGCAGCTCTACGCCTATGTCGGTTTTCCGCGCAGCCTGAATGCACTGACTGAGCTGATGAACGTTGTCGAAGCGCGCAAACAACGTGGCATCCACGACGCTCCTGGACGTGAACCCAGCCGAGCCATTCCAACAGGTGAGGCCTTGCTTGCAGCAGGAGCGGCCAATCAAACCCGTATCTCGGGCGGACCGGTCAAGGGACCGGTGTTCGATTTCGCGCCTGTCATCAACCAGTTTTTACAAGCCCATCTGTTCGGCGACATCTTCGAGCGCGACAACCTCGACTGGCAAAGCCGGGAACTGGCTACCGTCGGGGCTCTGGCCGCAACGCCGGGTGCGGAGTCGCAGTTGCGCTCGCACATGCGGGCGAGCATGCGGGTAGGGCTGAGCGCGGAGCAACTGCGCCAGGTCAGCGAGGTTCTGGCCGAGCGCGGGGATGAACTCTCCGCCAAACGGGCAAGTACAGCCCTGACACAAGCACTTGCTGCTTCGGGAGGTTGATATGAAAACTGGAAAAAATCTGCGGAGCATGGCCCTGCTGGGCTTGCTTGCCACCGGTGCGGCCGATGCCAGTGACTCAAGCCGTATCGTTGCTCCCTTGATGATTCAGGAGCAAGGCAGCTTCGCCGCTGGCGGGACGATGATTACCGCACCGGGCACGTTCAACCCACGTATACCCATGACACCTGATGGCCAGACCTACCACGGTGACCATGCCTACACCTTCTACCAAATCCCGGTCGATGCCCGAAAGCTGCCCATCGTCATGTGGCACGGTGCAGGCCAGTTCTCCAAGACCTGGGAAACCACCGCTGATGGCCGGGAAGGTTTCCAGAACATCTTCCTGCGCCGCCAGTTCGGCGTGTACCTGATCGACCAGCCGCGTCGTGGCGATGCCGGGCGCAGCATGGTCGAGGCGACGGTCAAGCCCGTGCCGGACGAGCAACTCTGGTTCAACCAGTTCCGCATCGGCCTGTGGCCCGACTATTTCGACGGTGTGCAGGTTGCCCGGGATGCGCAAACGCGCGACCAGTTTTTCCGCGCGATGACGCCGAACACCGGGCCGTTCGACATGGGCGTGGTTGCTGATGGCGTGTCGGCGGTCTTCGACAGAATCGGCCCCGGCATCCTGTTCACTCACTCACAGGGTGGCGGTCCCGGTTGGTTGACGGCGATCAAGAACAACAAGGTCAAGGCCATTGTGGCCTTCGAGCCGGGCAGCAGCTTCGTGTTCCCGGAGGGTGAATTACCTGCGCCGATTCCCAGCGCGTTTGACACGGTGCAGGGGACGGCGGTGCCGATGGAGCAATTCATGGCGTTGACGCACATTCCGATCCTTGTCCTCTACGGCGACAACATCCCGGAGCAGGCCGTCGACTTGCCTGCCCAGGACAGTTGGCGCGCCCGACTCACGATGGCCCGGCTATGGCGCGATGCCGTCAACCGGCATGGCGGGGACGTGAGGCTGATCCACTTGCCGCAGATGGGTATCAAGGGCAATACCCACTTCCCCATGTCGGATTTGAACAACGTACAGATCGCAGACCTGGTGTCCAGATTCCTCGCAGAGAAAAAGCTGGACTGACGAGACGTACGCCGCTGCATCTTTAATGCTCAGGAGCATCACATGAGAAACACGTTTTTGAAGGCAACCTTCATGGCCGCGATGGTCGGTCTCTCTGCTGGCGAGGCCGGAGCCGCGGACTCTAAAAAGAACCTGTTTACGCTGGCTTACGACGGCGCAATGACCAGCAATGAGCCCGGCAAGGTCAATATCCATCCGGTCACCTACAAGCTCAATGACCTGGTCATCGCCGCCAATGTCTACACCCCGGCCAACTACGATGCGAAGAAGGTCTATCCAACGGTGGTGGTGGCGCACCCCAACGGTGGAGTGAAAGAGCAGGTGGCGGGTTTGTACGCGCAGCGACTGGCTGAGCAGGGATATATCACCATTACTGCAGATGCCGCGTACCAAGGCGCAAGTGGCGGACAACCGCGCAGTGTCGACAAGCCCGCGAACCGCATTGAAGATATCCACGGCATGGCGGACTTCATCACACAGTACGCGGGTGTTGATGGGAAACGCCTGGGCCTGCTCGGCATCTGCGGCGGTGGTGGCTACTCGTTGGCCGCAGCGCAAACCGACAAGCGATTCAAGTCGGTGGCGACGGTGAGCATGTTCAACTCGGGACGGGTGCGTCGCAATGGCTACAACGACTCTCAACTGGACACGATTCAACAACGCCTGCAACAGGCTTCCGCAGCCCGCGCCCAGGAAGCGGCCGGCGGCGAAGTGCTCTACTCAGGGGATGCCAATCTCACCGACGAGCAGATCGCCAAACTGCCGTTCGACTTGTATCGCCAGGGTTACGAGTATTACTGGAAGACGCACGCGCACCCCAGCTCGACCTTCAAATACACCACGAGCAGCCTGTTGGACCTGATGCGCTTCGACGCCACCCAACAGATCGAACTGATTAATCAGCCGTTACTGATGATCGCGGGCAGCAAGGCCGACAGCCTGTACATGACCCAGGATGCGTTCCCCAAAGCCACGGGCACCCAGGACAAGGAATTGTTCATTATCGACGGCGCAACACATATCGAAACCTACTGGGTGCCCCAGTATGTCGACGCCGCTGTCGGCAAGCTGACAGGGTTCTACGCAAGAACCCTGTAATTCGCTGTTCATTTGACACAAATGAAGAGGGTTTCAAATGCTCGCCGCTGATTACATGGGATGATCCCGTGCTCCTCATGAGAGGTTCTCATCAATGCCCCGAGCCTATCTCAACGACCTGCAAGCCTTCGTGGTCATCACCCGCGAAGGCAGCTTCACCCGCGCCGCCGCACAGCTGGGCGTCTCGCAGTCCGCCCTGAGCCATACAATGCGCGCTCTGGAAACACGGCTTGGCGTTCGGCTGCTGACCCGAACCACGCGCAGCGTATCCCCCACCGAGGCAGGCCAGCGGTTGTATCACTCCATGGCGCCACGGTTCGAAGAAATTGAATTTGAGCTGGCCGCCGTCAGTGAGTTTCGTGATACCCCGGCCGGCAACGTGCGGATTTCAGCCTCCGAACACGCCGCGAACAACATACTTTGGCCGAAATTATTGAAGGTTCTTCCCGGCTACCCGGACATCAAAGTGGAAATCACCGTCGACTACGCCCTGTCCGACATTGTCGCGCAGCGTTACGACGCAGGAGTGCGTCTGGGCGATCAAGTGGCCAAGGACATGATTGCCGTGCCGATCGGTCCGTCGTTGCGAATCGCAGTCGTGGGATCACCTGAGTATTTCAAACAGCAGCCTTTTCCGAAGGAACCGGGTGATTTGGCCTCACACAATTGCATCAATTTGCGACTGCCCACCCATGGAAGCCTGATGCAATGGGATTTTGAAAAAGACGGTCACGAACTGAAAGCGCGTGTCGAAGGGCAATGGACGTTCAACAGCAGTGGGCCGATCCTGCGCGCTGCCGTGGCGGGTTGCGGGTTGGGTTTCTTGCCGGAAGATATGGTGTCCAAGGAGCTTGCCGACGGAAGTCTTGTGCGGGTACTGGAGGATTGGTGCCAACCTTTTTCTGGCTACCATCTCTACTACCCTAACCGCCGTGAGCACTCGTCAGCGTTTGGGGTAGTGGTTGATGCGCTGCGCTATGAGCGCTGAGCAGTCAATCATTAAGGTGCTTTGGCGGCAGGCATCAATCCATGGCTAGACTCAATCACCTACATAGAAAGACGGGGGCATCATGAACTTCATTCTCTGGGTCATTCTCGGCACCAACGGCGCACAGCCCGCGACAGCGGTCGACCATGCCGAGTACAAGAATATGGAGGCGTGTCAGCACGCAGCCGATCAGATCAAGGAATCACTCGGAGGGGTTCAGTTCCAGATTCACACCCTCTGCACACCCACGGATAAGACAAAATAAAGCGCTTAGCACCTGTGTTTGTAGCAGCTGCCGAGCCTGCGAGGCTGCTGCTACGGGGCAGGGGAGGG
>NZ_AKJS01000116.1 GCF_000282215.1 Pseudomonas sp. GM21 | reverse complement strand
TGGCTGCCCCAGCCAGCCGAGACTGGCCAGGCTGCACAGCGCGGCGAGCAATGGCAGGGCGACGATGCGCAGCGCGCCACCGAGACCGAATGGCAGCATCAACACCAGTACGATCAACGCGCAGGAGGCCAGTTTGAGTTCCGCTGCGCTGATCTGTGTTGCGGCGAAAACGCTGTTCAATTCACCGAGCCGGTCGACCAGTTCAACGCCTGGCAAATCCAACGCCTGAACGTGTAACAGGGCAGGGTCGTTCAGGCCTTGCAGGCTGACGATCGCTGCTACGTCACCGTCATCGGTCGGTCCCAGCCACAGTGGGCGAAAGGGTTCGGCCAGTGGGCCGACCAGTGCAGTATCGATATCTTCAGAGGGCAACGCCTGCAATCTCGTCAACTCTGCATGCAGCGCTTCCGCCGGTACGCCGACGTCGAGCAGCGGCTGCCAGAACTGCGGCAGCTTGCTCAACCCTTCACGCACTTGTTGCTGGTCACTCGGCTGGCTGACCAGTTGATTGAGCGACAGATAACCCTGAAGTTTGTCCAGATTGACCAATTGATCCAGGCGCTCGCTCAACGCGGTCTGACGCTGCAGCAACTCCGGCTGATTCGCGCCGCGCACCAGGAAAAACTGGCTGGTCGGTTGAAAGCCGGTGATGTTCGCAATCGTCCGGGCTTCGTCTGTCAGTTGCTGCGGTGCACCGATCCACTGGCGAATATCGTTTTTGCTTTCGAGTTGCAGCAGGCCGCCCACGCAGAAGGCAATCAGCAGTGCCAGCAATACCGGCGTATTGAAATGTTTGAGCACTGCCTCACGCAGACTCAGCAACGATTCACAGACGCGCAGCGGCCATTGCGCCGGACGGATATCCACACCCTTGAGCAATGCCGGCAGCAGGCAGACGGCGGACAGATACGCACCGAGCAAACCGGCGGCGGAGAACACGGCGATTTGTGTCAGGGCCGGGAACGGTGTCCACGCCAGTGCCAGGTAACCGATGCAACTGGTGATCAGGCTCAACGTCAGGCCCGGCAGTGTCAGCCGCAATGCCGGCCAGCTGTGCCAGGGTTTCAGGCTCCAGCTTTTCGACAGGTAATGCAGCGGATAGTCGACGGCCACGCCGATCAGGCTGGAGCCGAGCACGAGCGTCATCACATGCATATGGCCGAACAGCGCCACGCAGGCCACCGCGCCAAACAGCATACCCACCAGTACCGGAACGAACGCGAGCAAAACCCGCCAGCGCCGAAAGACCAGCAACAGCAAGGCCAGAATGCCCAGCGTGGCGCCGCCACCGACCCACGTCATCTCGCGGGAGGCTTGTTGCTGACCGCTGGCGGCGTAGAGTAATCCGCTGGCAGCCAGCAGTTGCACGTCCGACTGAGTCGCTTGTTCACGGCTTTGTTCAAGCAGGTCGGCCACTTGCAGCGGCAGGCTCATGTCAAACGCATTGCCGGTGGTTTTTGCTCGCAGCAGCACCCAGCTCTTGCCGTCGGCATCGGCGATCAACGCGCCGCTGCCGATGTCCAGTTGTACGGTGCCGCGTTGTGGCTGGCTGTTCTGGATGCGCCCGGTCAGGCCCAGCCAGTCATCCTGGCTCGGCACCAGGCTGAACCCGGTAAACGGGTCGAACAGTGCCTCTACCCGCTGCTGGATGAAGGCGTCGGGGTGTTGGATCAGTTGCTGGCGATCCGCCCCGGACAACATCGCCACTCGGCCTTGCAGCAGTTGTTTGCGCAATGCAGGCAAGTCCGCTTGCAGGGTCCACTGGACCTTTTCGAACAAACCGCTGGCCTGCCATTGTTCGCCGAGTTTCTGCGCCATGGCGATGGCTGGCTCGCGATCCTTGTGGCCGACCAGCACCAGCATTTCGCGGTTCAGCGGTTCTTGCATGCGTTGTTCGGCGCGCAGTTCCAGCGCGTCCGGTGCCGTGCCCGGCACCAGTTCCATCAGGTTGGCTGACAGCGGTGCGCCATGGCGCCATTGCCAACCGGCGAGCGCGATCACTGCCAGGAGCAGGATCAGGAACAGCCATGGCAGCCTGCGTTCACTCGGCAAAGTCATGTTGCTCCGCAGTGCTCAACGGTTGGGCGCTGGTGCTGTCCTGCATGCGTAAAAGCGTGCTATCGCCTTGGGTTTCCAGCAGCTCGATGGTGCTCACCAGTTCGCCACCGGTGATGTTGATCTGGGTGAATACCTGCTTGAGCAACAGCGAATGCGGAATCAGCTTCAGTTTCCAGTTCTGTGCATCACCACTCAAGGAGAGCTCGAAGTCACGCTGCAAACCGCTGCTGTCGCCTTGCAGAACGGCGAGGAACAGGCGGTTCTGCTCGGCGCCTGCACTTTTGTTCGGTAGCGTCTGCCAGCCATTGGCATCACGTCGGGCGATGCCTTTGGCGGTAATTCGGTAATCTTGGTGCAACGGAGTTCTCAGCAGCCACAGCAGGCCGTGATTTTTCGCGAGCACGAACGTGCCCTTGCTGGTCAGCGGCTGGGGCAGGGCGCGCAGGTGTTTTTCCTGGACGAAGTTGCCATGGATCACTTCCGGTTTGGCTAGTTGATCGCTCAACTGCTGCAAATCGAACGCCTGCGCCCACGAAGAAAAGCCCAGCATCACCACAAACAGGTAGCAGCTGCCGAGCCCGCGAGGCTGCGTCCGGCGGCGAAGCCGTCGTAAAACCTGAGCATGCGGTGCATCAGACGAAACGCCGGGCGTCTGCTGCGCCCGAGCGCGGACCGGCCGACGCAGGCTTCGCCAGCTGCTACAGAGGATTGTGAGCGGGTTCATGCGAGCGTCCTTTCGACGGCGTCGGTAAAGACCTTCGGTGAGGCCAGCTGCATTTCGCGGCTGGTCATGTCGACGGCGACCTGTACGGAGCTGGCTCGAGTCAGGCGTTCGCCGGTTTCCAGGTCACTGATCAGGTAGTTGATCTTCAACCGGTTCTCCCACTCCACCAGATTCGCCCGCACGTTCAATTTCTGGCCGAACACCGCGCCGCGTACGTACCGCAGTTGCAAGTCGATCACCGGCCAGGCGTAACCCGACTCGGACATCGCCGTGTAGTTGTGGCCGATCTTGTCCAACAGCGCACAGCGGGCGATTTCCAGATACTTCACGTAATGGCCGTGCCAGACCACGTGCATGGTGTCGACGTCAAAGAACGGCACGAGGATTTCCGTATCGGTGTGAAGCACTCCCTTGCTACGCATGCAGCCTCCAGTGTTGCTCGGCAATTCGTTTCAGGCACAGGCGCAATTCGCCTTCCAGAGCGCGGTCTTCGATGACTGGCGGGAAATCCCTGGCCAGCTCTTTGTGCATGGCGGCCAGGGCCGGCGGCAATGGCCGTGCATCCTCGGCCTTGCTGCGCAGCCATACGCCTTGGTTGGCGGCCAGCAGGGTCGCGGCGGCGACCTGTTCGGTCAGTTCCAGCACGCGAATCGCATCGCGGGCGGCGATGGTGCCCATGCTCACTTTGTCCTGATTGTGGCACTCGGTGGAACGCGAGAACACGCTGGCCGGCATGGTGTTTTTCAGTGCTTCGGCGGTCCAGGCACTGGTGCCGATCTGCACGGCTTTGAAGCCGTGGTTGAGCATCGCCCGGTCAGCGCTGGCGCCGGACAAATTGCTCGGCAAGCCATGGTTGTAACGCTCGTCCACCAGCAGGGCGAGTTGACGGTCCAGCAGGTCGGCGACGTTGGCCACCAGGTTCTTCAGGCTGTCCATGGCGAATGCGATGTGGCCGCCGTAGAAGTGCCCGCCGTGCAGCACGCGTTCAGCTTCGGCGTCGATGATCGGATTGTCGTTGGCGCTGTTGAGTTCAATCTCGATGAACGAACGCAGCCAATTGAGGCTGTCGGCCAACACACCGAGAACGTGGGGGGCGCAACGCAAGGAATAGCGATCCTGCAGACGGTGCAGCGGCGCGGTCGGCGCGTCGATCGCCAGATCCTTGCGCAGCCATGCGGCGACTTGCATCTGCCCTGGGTGTGGTTTGGCGGCGAACAAGCGTTCGTCGAAGTGTTCAGGATTGCCCTGCAAAGCCACCACGTTCAGCGCCGTGATGCGCGTGGCCAGTTGCAGCAGGTAATCGGCGCGGGCGAAGGCCAGGCAGGCAAGACCGGTCATCACCGCTGTACCGTTCATCAAGGCGAGCGCTTCTTTCGGGCGCAACACCAGCGGCTGCCAGCCGAGTTCACGGTGGACGTCGGCAGCGTGTCGGCGCTCGCCACGGAACATCACTTCACGCTCGCCGGACAGCGTCGCGGCAACGTAGGACAACGGCGTCAGATCACCGCTGGCACCCACCGAGCCTTCTTCCGGGATCAGCGGCAGGATGTCGTGTTCGAGGAACGCTTGCAGGCGCTCCAGCAGCTCCACGCGCACTCCGGACACGCCATGACACAACGACTGCAAGCGCGCGGCGAGTACCGCGCGAGTGGCCTGTTCATCGAGCAATTTGCCCAGGCCGCAGCCGTGGAAGGTGTACAGATGACGAGGCAACGCCTCGACGTGATGCAGCGGCACCGCGACCACGCAGGAGTCGCCATAACCGGTGGTCACGCCATAAATTACGCCTTCCTTGTCCAGCAAGGAGTCGAGGAATCGCGCGCCCTTGGCAATACGCTCGCGGTACGCGGAATCGCCCTGCAACTGCGTCGGCACCTGACGGTTGGCCAAGGCCAGTACGTCTTCAATGCGCAATGGGAGTTCGCCGAAGGTTACCGGCTCATGCGTTGGCGTCGTCATCGGTCTTCCAGAAAGGGTAAAAGTTGAACCATTGTTGGGGCGCTTCCAGGCAATAGTGACCCAGGCGCTCGGCGTAGCGGGCCGCCCACTGATGAATGACCTGTTCGCGGTCGCTGCGTTTCCACACGACGGCCTCGGCAAACGGTTCGAGGGTCACGCGATATTGCCCCGTCGGTTTCTTCAGGCACATCAACAGATTGACCGGGCATTTCAGCAAACCGGCCAGCAACCACGGCCCTTGAGGGAACGCAGCCGGATGACCGAGAAAATCCACGGTGACGCTGCGTCCGCCGTGCAGCGGTACGCGGTCGCCGGCAATCGCCAGCCATTCGCCGCGCTCAAGGCGCTCATGCAATTGCAGCATGATGACCGGGTCCAGCTCGCTGACCTGGATCAGCCGCAGATTGGTCGCGCCGGCTTCCCCCAGCAAGCGGTTGAACTGCTCGGCGTGCTTGGTATGGACCAGCACGTTCATCGTGACTTTTTCGCCGATTTCCGCCAGTGCGCGGCAGACCTCAAGATTGCCCAGATGCGCGCCCACCAGCATCTGTCCGCGGCTGCCACGCAGTTGATTGCGCAGCAGCGCCGGGTCGATGATTTCAATCTGGTCGATGCTCAGCTTGCCGTTCCACACGTCGAGCTTGTCGAGCATGGAGTCGGCGAACGCCATGAATTGGCCGAACACGCGCCAATGGGTCGGGCGCAACTCAGGGCGAGCGCTCCAGTCGGCTAGACGTTGCTGGTATTGCCAGGCGGCTTGGCGAGCGCTGCGCCCGAACAGGAAAAAGTACAGGACGATGCCGTACAGCAGCGGGCTCAACAGTCGCCGCCCCAATACTTTGGCGCCGAACGCAGTGAGCTTCATCAGCCAGAAACTGCCCCGCTCCTGGCGGTCGGCCCAGTGCTTTCTGTCTACGTCACTGCTCATGCTCGCCACCGTCGCCAGAGGATCACCGGTGCCCGCAACAACATGCCGAAAAACAGCCGTGTATGCATGCTGGATATCAGTACATTGTCGTGAAGCAGGCGAAAGTGCGAGACGCCATCGAGCGGGTAATGAACCCGGGTCGGCAACCATTGCATCGCCTGGTTACGCCAGGCCAGGCGCACGAGGATGTCCGAATCGAAGTCCATGCGCTTGCCGATTTTCGCCGAATCGATCAGCGCGAGGGTGGGTGGCAATGGGTAGACGCGAAAGCCGCACATGGAGTCGCGAATCTGCAAGGACAGCGTGTTGATCCAGACCATCACGTGCGTCAGGTAGCGGGCGTACAGGCGACCTTTAGGCACACTGGCGTCGAATTGCGGGTAACCACAGATCATCGAATCCGGGTGGGCGCGTGATTGTTCAATGAACAGCGGCACGTCTTGAAGGTCGTGCTGACCGTCGGCGTCCACTTGCAACGCGTGGCTGAAACCCAGGCGTGAAGCTTCGCGCAGGCCGGTCATCACGGCGCCGCCCTTGCCCTGGTTGGTGGCGAGGCGGATCAGGTTGACCCTTTCGCGCCGGGCCAGTTGGTCGAGCACTCTGGCACAGGGTGGATCGCTGGCATCGTCCACCAGAATGCACGGCAGGCCACTGGCGATCAGCGCATCGACCACCGTGGTGATGGCGGTTTCGTGGTTGTAGACCGGGATGATTGCGCAGGGGTTATGCATGCCGAGTCACACCTCACCCTTGTAGCAGCTGGCGAAGCCTGCGTCCGGGCGCGAAGCGGTGTTAAACCGGTATATGCGGTTTCTCGGAATATAGGTGGTGGGGTTGATGCGAGCGCTTCGCACTCGAACGCAGCCTTCGGCAGCTGCTACAGGAGACTTCAACTTATCCACAGGCTGCCTCCAGCAAAATCCGCCCACTGGAGCAGGTGGCGGTCTCATTGCGATAGGCGAAATACAATTTGCTGCGTTCCGGGTCAAAGCGCAGGTGTAGCTGGATTTCGTCACCCGGGCGTACCAGTTGCTGGAACTTCAGCACTTCCATGCCGGCGAATTTGGCCGGCAGGTCCATCAGTTGCTGGCCGAGGCTCAGCGCCCACTCCACCTGTACCACCCCGGGCAGTACCGGCGTTTGTGGGAAGTGGCCGCTGAAATAAGCGAGGTCCGGTGGGATGGCCAGTTGCAGGCTCCACTCGCCCTCGACTTCGACCTGTTCAAGCACTTCGGGTGCCTTGACCCGGGGCGCCAGCAGCAGGGCTTCGACATCCGCCTGCGGCAGTTTGCCCTGAGCGTTCAGGGGCAATTGCCGCAGCAATCGCCAGCGTCGTGGCAGGGCGAGGGCTTCGCAGTGTTGGCTCAGGTGCTGACGCAGTGCTTGCGTGAGCGTGCGTCGACCCTGATTGCGCAAGGCATGCAGCCCCGATTCGCTCAGCACCAGCAGCGCACCCAGCGAGGCGCGGTTCTCCTGGACCACACCGAGGTGCGCTTGCGCGACCCAGTCATGGTCCATCAGCGCTTTTTCCAGCATGGGCAGCGAAATGCGTTTCTCTTCCAGTTTCACGATCCGGTCCAGTCGTCCCAGCAATTGGAAACGGCCGTTGGCCTCGATTCGTGCGGCATCAGCGGTGTGTTCGAGGTGGCCGGCGGGCAAGTATGCAGATTTGATCAGCAGCGCGCCGTCGCTGTCCTGGCTCAACTCGACGTCAGCAAACGGCTGCCAGAGATCGCTGCCCTGACGCCAGGCGATACCGCCGGTTTCGGAACTGCCGAAGATTTCCGTCGGCCATTGTTGCAGACGTTGGTGCAGGCGCAGCGCAGCCTCGGCGGGCAACGCGCCACCTGAGGAAAATACCCGTCGTACGGTGCTCAAGGCCGACCAGTCGAGGTTGTCACCCATGCGCTTGAGCAGCGCCGGGCTGGCGACCCAGGCGAAGGCGGGGTGTTCACGGCTGGCGCGCTGCAAGTCCTCGGGGAACGCCAGCTGCTTGCGTACGAACGCTCGCCCGGCGCACAAGGGCCACAGCACTCGGAACAGCAGCCCATAGATGTGTTGGGTGGCGACGCTGCCGATGATGCACGCCTCGCCCAGGTCGGCGCCCCAGAGCTGCTCCAGCGCTTGAACTTCATTGGCCAGTTGGCGCAGGGTTTTGTCGATACGCTTGGGGTCACCGCTGGAGCCAGAGGTGCAAAGGCTCAACTGGCAGGTGTCCAAATCCAGTACCGCACCCGCAAGAGGCGGATGACGGTAATCACTCAGATGCCTGTCATCAGCAAGATCGGTCAGCCACAGATCGACTTCGCCGGACCAGCGCTGGCGTGTCTGCGGTTGTAGATCGGCAGGCAGCAGCACGCTGACGCCGGCGCGCCAGGCACCGAGCAAGGCAATCGCCAGGTCAGAGGCGTCTTCAAGGTGCACGGCGATGCGCTGCACACCTTCGCCTTGCAAGCCAGCCGCCAGGCGCAGGGCCTGGTCGCACAGCTGTGCATGATTCATTGCCGGTTCGGCCGTTACGGCGCGCTCCGGCTGAGCCTTGAGCAATAGCTGCTCAAGCGTTATCCAATTCATGAGTGGCCTCGTACCCGTTGTCGTATCAGCCATTCAATGGCAAACAGCAGGCCCATCAATCCATAGGAAATAAGGCCGGTGTACAACATCCACCAGCTCAGCGGCGCCCACAGGGTCAGGGCAGCGGCGAGCAAGCCGTTAAAGATTAAAAACACACACCAGACAATCGTCACCTGGCGCGTATAAATAATGGCCCGGGCCGGCAAGTGCGGTTCACGCAGGCGCGCCAGGCGTTCAACCATCGGCGGGCCGAATTTGAGGCTCAGGCCAAATAGCCCAAGCATGAACGCGCTGATCAGCACCGGGTACCAGCGCAGTAACAACGGGCTGTCGAACACCGCCAGCAACAGGCAAAAAACTATCGCGATGGTCGCCATCCACTGGCTGCCGGGACGGCGCGGACCGAGCAACGCCCGAGCCAGCCACAGGCTGCCCAACAGCAGGCCGAACTGCCATGGAGCAAAATGTTCCATGCCGAAATACACCACGAAGGGGTACAACAGGCCCGCGAGCAGCAGGCCAAGGCCGATCAGTCGGCTCATGCGGCGGGTTGAACCAGGCGATAGACCGCCTCGACCACGTCGCTGACAGTACGCACCGATTTGAATTCTTCGGCGGCGATTTTCTTGCCGGTCTGGCGCTTGATGTGATCGATCAGGTCGACGGCGTCGATACTGTCGATTTCCAGATCCTGATACAGGTTCGATTCAAGGCTGACGCGTGCCGGGTCCAGCTCGAAGAGTTCGACCAAGGCATCGCGCAGGGTGTTGAAAATGTCGTCACGAGTTTGCATGGTCCGGTCTCAAGCTGCCTGTTTTGCAGTGACGAACGCCGCAAGGCTCGCCACGTTGGTGAAGTGATTGCGGGTGTCTTTGGCATCGGCGTCGATTTTGATGCCGTATTTTTTCTGGATTGCCAGGCCGAGCTCCAGAGCGTCCACCGAATCCAGACCCAGGCCTTCGCCGAACAGCGCCTGATCATTGTCGATGTCGTCGGCACTGATGTCTTCGAGGCCGAGGGCATCGATGATCAGTTCTTTGATTTCCAGTACCAGGCTATTCGTGTGCAGATCGCTCATCTTCGGCGAGCTCCTTAATAAAGTATGTATGCAAATAATCGTTGAGCTTGCGCGAAGCCTGGGGGGGCGGGCCACACGCGGCGAAAGTCTGTGGGTCTATATCGGCCCCGACGCGAAAACTGAAGTGCACGCGGCGTTTCGGGATCCGATACCAGGGCTCGGCCTTGGTCAATGTCGTCGGGCTGACCTTGATGATTACCGGCGTGAGGATTTTCGCACCGCGCAGGGCAATTGCCGCGCCCCCCCGATGAAAGGCCGGCGCCTCGCCAGGCTGAGTGCGCGTGCCTTCGGGGAAAATGATCAAGGTTTGACCGCTTTTCAGCGCGTCGGCAGCCGCGTCGAGCATGTCCATGCTGCCGTCGTTGCTGATGTATTCGGTGCGGCGCAGCGGGGCGCGGGTAAAGGGGTTTTCCCAGAGACTTTGTTTGACGACGCAGTTGGCGTGACGCACCAGGCCAATCAGAAACACGACATCGATCAGTGAGGGGTGATTGGCAAGGATCATTTGCCCGGGGCGCCCGAGCTTTTCCGCACCCTGGATGTCATAGGTCAGAACGCCGGTTCGGGCCATGAACCGGACAAAAAGCCAGAAGCAGCGGCTGACGGTTTGTCGGGCGCGCAGACGGTGGGTCTGGGCATCACCGGGCAGGCAATTGAGCAACGGAAAAACCACCAGCCGCAGGCACACGCCGCCCAACCCGAACAGGGTGAAGCTTGCGGCAGTGGCCAGCAGACGCCAGTAATAGGCGTCGCGGTTTTTTCCGGTCACGGGGTGCGATGCCAGGTCCATACACGATTCTTCCAGGCATGTTGGCAGGTGGATTGCTGGCCGAGCAGGGTACGCAACAAATTCAGTGCATGGGGCCAGTGGGCGTTGGACAACCTTTGCGTCGTGCTGTTCAGGGACAGCTGCCAGTCGGTGCCAGGGGTCAGCAACAGGGCGACGGCATAGGGAAACGGTACATCGTCGATCCATGTTTCGTAGGCGCTGGGCGGCTGTTCTTCGGTGACAATCAGCAGGACGGCAGGTGCGCCTTCTTCCAGCAACGCCGCGGCCTCTAGCATGCCGTGTTCAAGCCCGTCACCGGCTGCGGCGAGGGCCGTCATTTCGCTGGTTTCGCCCCGCATGATCGACCAAAGGCCGATAACGGCGTTGTGGACGGACAGACTGAAGTGAGTCGGCGACAACGGTTGGTCGGCGGCCAGATCGCTGAGGATTTCGAAGGTGCGTGGGGTCTCGCCATGGCGGGAAATAAAGACCAGCGGTAGGTCCTGGCGGCCATCGGCCAAGGGCCAGCCGACACAGAATGCCATTCGCGCCAACCGGCTGAGTCGTCGGCGCTGCATGGCAGGCAGAAACGACACGTCGGGGGCGGCATCGCTGCTCGCAAGCACAACCGGCTGTCGGCTCCATGCCTGCCAATCGTCCACGCTTTCGAGCCCGGGAGCCCACGCGCGCCATTGGGCGATGTTGAAGTTGATCACAGACATACATCCCGCCCCAGAGGGCTTCTTTGACGCGGTGAGCCGCAAAGACAGCGACAGACCTTACGTGACGCGTAGCGCCGAGTGGCGCGCATTATCCCGGTGCTACGGGTGCGTAGCAAATGCTGGTTACATTTTGTGCAGTGAAATGTACCGTCCGGTTCGGCAAAAGGTATCGATTAGCCATTATCCACACCGTGAAGTTCATGGCTGTCGGCCTTTGCTCGAATCAATGGAGGTAATTGCTGTTTTTTCGTGAGGAGATTGGATTTGACCGTGTAGTCCGTTCTGCCGAGGTAGCTAAGCGATGCGCTGGAACACTACACTCGGTCATTCTTTGATACACGGAGAGGTTTTGACATGCGGCGCGTGGTGTTTAATCAAAAAGGTGGCGTGGGTAAATCCAGTATTGCCTGCAATCTTGCGGCGGTCAGCGCCAGTCAGGGCTATCGCACCTTATTGGTGGATCTCGATGCCCAGGCCAACTCCACTCAATACCTGACAGGCCTCACCGGCAGTGACATCCCGATGGGCATCGCCGATTTCTTCAAGCAAACCCTGTCCTCCGGGCCGTTTTCGAAAAAAAACCAGGTCGACATCTACGAAACACCCTTCGACAACCTGCACGTGGTCACCGCCACCGCCGAGTTGGCTGATTTGCAGCCCAAGCTTGAGGCTAAACACAAGATCAACAAGCTGCGTAAATTGCTTGAGGAGCTGGGGGAAGATTACGACCGGATCTACCTGGATACACCGCCCGCGCTGAACTTCTATGCGGTATCAGCGTTGATTGCCGCCGATCGTGTGCTGATCCCCTTCGACTGCGACAGCTTTTCGCGTCAGGCCTTGTACGGCTTGCTGGCGGAAATCGAAGAACTCAAGGAAGACCACAACGAAGGCCTGGAAGTCGAAGGAATCGTGGTCAACCAGTTCCAGGCCCGCGCCAGCCTGCCCCAGCAGATTCTCGACGAATTGATTGCCGAAGGTTTGCCGGTATTGCCGGTGTACCTGGCCAGTTCAGTGCGTATGCGTGAATCCCACCAGGCCAACACGCCACTGATCCACCTCGACCCCCGGCACAAGCTGACCCAGCAATTCGTCGAGCTGCACAAACTGCTGGAAAGTGCCTGATTCTTGCTTACACCACCGAACACCTGTAGGAGCGAGCCTGCTCGCGATAGCGGAGTGTCAGTCGACTAAAATTTTGACTGTTACCCCGCCATCGCGAGCAGGCTCGCTCCCACAGTGGGTAATGCGCTGCTTAAATCCCATGACTACGCAACCAGCTCATCAACTGCAGCAGCGGAAACGCCCCGCTCTGGCGCGCCACTTCCCCGCCATTCTTGAACAGAATCAGACTCGGAATCGAGCGAATCCCCAACTGCGCCGACAGCTGCTGGTTCGCCTCGCTGTCGAGTTTCGCCAACCGGCACTTGCCCGCCAACTGACCGGCCGCCTGCTCGAACACCGGCGCAAACGACTTGCACGGCCCACACCAGTCCGCCCACACATCCACCAGCAACGGCAGATCGCCTTTGATCTGGCTGGCGTAATCGCCTTGCTTCAATTCAAACGGTTTGCTCAGTAAAACCTCGGCCTTGCAGCGACCACATTTTGGATGGTCGTCGAGACGCTCGGCCGGGATGCGGTTGAGGCCGTTGCAGTGGGGGCAGGGGATGAGGAGTGGGGTGGTCATTGGATATCCAAAAAGTTGAGCAGTCAGACACGCTAATTTGGAGTCGGGGTCAGAACTTATCAAGTCAGTAGGATAAGAAGGCACGCTCACAACTGTCGCAAATGCTCACAGTTTTGAGATTTGTAGTCCTGGAGCGTTGGCTACGCTGGAGGCATTCAACATTCACTCTGTCGTTTTCCGAGGAGGTCGCTTTGCTTTCATTCGCGTGCTACGTTTGTTGCACTTATCGAGAGATCGATATCTTCCAATTGCCGGATAGGAGTTCTCCCATGTCCGTGACTTCCAAAATCCGCCGTCAAGGTGGTGCCGCAGTAATTACGCTTCCGCCTACCTTGTTGAAGCTCCTGCACCTGGAAGTTGGGGCGCAGTTGGAGCTGAACGTGGTTGATGGTGAGTTGATTGCTCGCCCCGTTGCACCGACTCCTCGTAAACGCTACAGCTTGACCGAGTTGCTTGAAGGTTCCGAAGAAATGGCTGAACTGAATGCGCAAACAGCGTCTGCACGTGAAGGTAATCCAGTTGGTCGGGAGTTAGGTTAATGGTCCGTCGACAAGCCCCGCAGCGAGGCGACGTCTATTGGGTTGACCCAAATCCGGTTGCGGGGCGAGAAATGATGAATCGGCACCGCTTCGTGGTGATTACACCAAGGGAGATCAATGCCTTGGGTGTCAGCATGACTGTCCCTGTCACCAGTGGCGGCAACCTCAGTCGAAACTCGGGACTTACGGTTGTCGTTTCCGGTCATGACACGACGGGTGTCGCGGTGTGTAATCAGGTACGCAGTTTTGATATTGAACAGCGCGTCCGTGACGGCTCTGCCAAGTTTATCGAGCGTCTTGATGACGTGACGATGGCCGACATCGTTGCTCGAGTCGTCAGTGCCATCGATCCGCTGGAATAACCTTCCTCAAGACGAACAACTAATCTCCAAATGCTTCCCCCACTCCGGCGGCCGCTCGGCGTAAGTGTCCATCCCCGGCTGTTCCTCGAACGGATTGCTCAACACCGCATGCAACCGGCGAACCTCTGAGTAGTCGCCGCTCTCAGCCGCATCGATAGCCTTTTGCGCCAGGTAATTGCGCAGGATGTACAGCGGATTGACCGCGTGCATTCGCGTTCGGCGCTGTTGCTGATCAACCACGCCTTCGCGAGCCACCCGGGCGACGTAAAGCTCGCCCCAGGCATCGAAGCCCTTGATGTCGACGAAGTCATCTCGCAAGCGGACTACGGCCAGTTCCGGTGACTCATCCCCAAGTCGGCGGAAGAACAGGCTGTAATCGACGCCACTGTTCTGCATCAGTTGCAGCAAGTGTTCCAGCAGTTTCTGGTCATCGTCTTCAGCGGTGGTGAAACCGAGGCGGCGGCGCATCAGGTCCAGGTAGTGGGCCTGGTAAAGCGGCAAGTACAGCCCGAGGGTTTCGCGCAGGGCTTCGACGCTGATGAATGGCGTCAGGGCCTGGGCCAGGGCGCTGAGGTTCCACTGGCCAATCGGCACCTGGTTGCTGAAGGAATACCGGCCCTGATCGTCGGAGTGGTTGCAGATGAAATGGGCGTCGAAGTCATCGAGGAAGGCGAACGGGCCGAAGTCGAAGGTGATACCCAGGATCGACATGTTGTCGGAGTTCATCACCCCGTGGCAGAAGCCATACGCCTGCCATTTGGCAATCAGCTCGGCGTTGCGCTCGACGATTTCACGGAACATCGCCAGATACGGTTCCGGTTGTTCCAGGCATTCGGGGAAATGCATGGCCAGCACGTGGTCGCCGAGTTCTTTCTGCTTCTCGGGACGTTTGGTGTAGTAGAAATATTCGAAATGCCCGAAGCGCACATGGCTGGGTGCCAGGCGCAGGACCATTGCCGCGCGTTCCTGCTTCTCGCGCCACACTGGCGTGTCGGAGCCAATCACGCACAGGGCGCGGGTGGTCGGGATGTTTAGTGCATGCAGGGCCTCAGAGGCAAGGAATTCGCGGATCGAGGAGCGCAAGACCGCACGGCCATCGCCCATGCGCGAAAACGGAGTTTGCCCGGCACCCTTGAGGTGCAAGTCCCAATGCTCTCCGGCCTCGTTGTAGACCTCGCCCAGCAATAAACCGCGGCCGTCGCCCAGTTGAGGGTTGTAGGAGCCGAACTGATGCCCGGAATAGACCATCGCCCGTGGCACCGCGTCGGCCCAGAGCTTATGGCCGCTGAACAGCTCGGCGAACTCCGGGGTTTGGGCTACGGCCGGGTCCAGATCCAGCAGCTTCATGGCCGCAGGACTGGCCACCACCAGGCGCGGGTTATCGATGGGCTCGGGCAGCACATGGGCGGAAAACGTATCGCCCAGGCGGGCAAAACGATTATCGAAGGTCAGTTCGTCGAGGGCTTTCAACGGCCATCTCCAGCAGAATGTCCGAGCATTCTGCTAGGGATAGAGCGGTTAGTCGAGCTTGGCGGCTGGCGGTTCTTGCAGCGGTTTACCATCCGCCATCGGCACGATGGTTTTGTTTTCCGGTTCGACCGGCACCAATTTGTATTCCTGGCCGTGAAGGTTCTTGAGGTAGACCTCCATCTGCCGGAACGAGATGTTGATGTGCTGCTTCTTGAACTCGTGGTTTATGAAGCGGTTGACCTCATCGAGCACCGGGTTTCGGTCGCCAAGGTCGCGCACGTGCATGCGTAACTCGTGGTCGAGGGTGCTTTCACCGAAATTAAGGAAGTACACGTGCGGTTCCGGGTCCTTGAGCACGCGCGGGTTGTCCCGGGCGGCCTTGAGCAGCAGCTCTTTGACCAGGTCGAGGTCCGAGCCGTAGTCGACGCCGAGCTTGAGCGTGACCCGGGTGATGGTGTCGGTCAGGGACCAGTTGATCAGTTGCCCGGTAATGAACGTCTTGTTCGGGACAATGATGTCCTTGCGGTCGAAGTCGGTGATGGTCGTAGCGCGGATGCGGATCTTGCTGACCGTGCCGGACAGGTTGCCGATGGTGATGGTGTCGCCGATCCGCACCGGCCGTTCGAACAGAATCATGATGCCGGAGATGAAGTTCGCAAAGATCTCCTGCATCCCGAAACCCAGGCCGACCGAGAGCGCTGCCACCAGCCATTGCAGCTTGTCCCAGCTCACGCCGAGCGTGGATAGGGTCGTGACGAAACCGACCCCGGCAATCACGTAAGACAACAGCGTGGTCGTGGCGTAGGCGCTGCCCTGCGCCAGATTCAGCTTGGACAACACGAACACTTCCAATAGGCCTGGCAAGTTGCGGGCGAGGGCGAAAGTGATACCGATGATGATCAGCGCACCCAGCATGTCGCCGATGCTGATCGGCACCATGCTCATGGTTGCGCCCGTACCGCTGGTGTATTCGTAGAGGGTGATGTTGTCCAGGTACGAGAACACCGAAATCAGATCGGACCAGGCCCAGTACAGTGCGCCCATGAAAGCGCCGAGCAGCGCCAGACGGATCAGGCGCAGGGATTGTTCGTTGACCTTTTCGATGTCCAGCGTCGGTTCTTCGATCACGGCGTCGCCGTCACCGGCCTCTTTGGCTGCCTGACGTTTGGTCAGGGCTCGCTGGTACGCCAGGCGGCGCGCCGCAACGCTGAGCCCGCGGACAAAAGTGGCTTCGATCACCAGCCAGAACATCAGCAGGTAAAGGGTATTGATCAGTCGGTCGGTGAGCTTGAGTGCGGTGTAGTAGTAGCCGAAGCACACCGCCACGAACAATGCGATCGGCAGGGCGGTAAACAGGATCCCCACCAATTTGCGAAATAGCGAAGCGTTCTCGTGTGTCGGGCTACGCATCAACAAGCGGCTGAGCAGCCAGGCCATCAAAGCGTAGCAGGCCAACACCACGGGCATGCCGAGTACATCATCGGCCAGGGTCGCCGGTTGCAGTTCGGCGACGGCCACCACCGCCACCAGCGCCATCACCACCAGGCCGAGTCGACGGATCCAGCCCTGCAGGAATTCGACCTGAGGTTTTTCCCAACGGAAATGCAGTTCGGCCACGCCACCCGGCGCGAGGATCCGGTAGGCGGTGTAGAACACCAGCCACGCCTGAGCCATTTGCAGCAACGCGGCGCCCATGTTGGCGTTCTGCCCGCGGGCGTCGATCTGCAAGGCGAGACCACACAAGGCCAGGCCCAGCGCGACCGGCAGCGCCAGCAAAATATTGACCAGAATGGCCTGCGGCGTATGCCACTGGCTGTCGCGCTTGAAGTGGCCGATATCCTTGTGAACTTTGTTTAGTTGGGCGTACAGGCTTTTGCGTCGCCACAACAAAACACCAATCAGCAGCACCAACGGCAGAAACAACAGGGGCCGTTGAATCAGACCGTCGCTCAACTCACTCAGGCTGGAGAACCACGGCAAGGTCGTGATCTGGCGCTGCAAGCGTTCCGGTACCGCGCGTATCCATTCCATGTCCAGCGGCTTGTTACTGGGAATCCAGAACATTTGCTCGTCGAGGGTCGCGCGCAGGCTTTGCGCGGTGCTCAGCAGTTGTTTTTGATTGAGTTGCAGGGTGATGGATTCGTTGAGCACGGCGCTCAATTCGCGATTCAGCCGTTCCAGCAGGTCGGCGCGGGTCGTGGCCAGTTCCAGCAGACTCTTGCGCAGTTGCGGGGTGACTTGTTCCGGTGGTTGAGTCGACAGCAGGTTGTCAACGTAGCTGGCCGGGTTGCTCAGCAGTTCGCGTTGTTGGTTGACGTCAAACTGATACAGACGAATGTCGGCGATCTGGTCCGCCAGGTTGCGGTCCAGCCTTAAACGCGGCAGGGACTGTTTCTGTTTATAGAGAATCTTGGAGAGCAACAAGCTGCCCTTGAGCACGTTGATTTGCTCGTCCAGCGCCGAATCGCTCTGGGTGACGTTGTCCAGTTGCTGCTTGGTCAGCAGGTTTTGCTGAGTGACTTCGTTGAGGCGGTCCGTGCTTTTGAGCAAGTAGTCGGAAAGCTTCAGGTTGGCTGCACTTTCGGTGGCCAACAGGCTGCTGCTGCCGGATTTCTGCGCCTCGATGGATTGCTGGGTCACCGTCTCTTGGGACTGGGCCAGGCGCTTCTGGTTGATCAGGGTTTGCAGCTCCTGGATTTCCTGATCCAGGCGATCGGATTTTTCCGAGAGCAAATCGTGCTGGCTGTTGCCTAGATCCTGCAGCTGATTGTTGCCGGCCAATTCCTGGCGACGCAGGGGAATCAATGCGTTCAGGGCGGCGAGTTCGGCATTGAGCAAATCGCGCTGTTCGCCGTTCAAGGTTTTGCCGGCATCTTTGCCGGTCTTGAGGATGTTGTTGATTTGTTGAATGCGCGTCTGGCTGGCCGAAATTTCGGCCTGGGCACGCTCGGGGCGGGTCTGAGCAGTGATCACCAGGGTGTTGGCGTCGGTCAAGGCCCTTTGCAGGTCGCTTTGCTGGGTCGAGCGCTCGGTGAGCATTTGCTCGAGTTGCGGGATCGACAGGTTGGCGTAGCGTTGCGTCACTGGCAGCACTTTGCTGGCCTTCAGACGCGCCAGTTCACGCTGATTCTCGATGACTTGCTTTGGCGCGGCGGCCAGTTGCTGTTTGACATCGGCCAGTTTCTGCTCGTAGTCACGCTGGTTGTTGAGCTGGGTCAGCGTGTTTTGCAGAACGGCTTGCAGGGCTTTCTGATCGGCTTCTGGCAGTTTGCGGTCGGCGATCTTGTCCAGGCTTGCCTGTACGGCTTCGCTGGACGGCGGCTCGGCCGCTTGCAGCGTGCCAATGGAGAGGCTCAGGCCCAGCAGGGCCATGATGAAAAAGGTGCGCAGGGTTGACATAGAGACCGATCAAAACAAGACGAAGAATTGGGGGCGTGTTGACGTTTAATCACGACCGTGATTAAACGTCAACACGCCCCCCAGTTTAGAGGAACAAGCCCGGACCCGGGCGACTTCCTTCGGGGAATCTGACGCCCACTTTGCCGATCTTGTTCCCCTCCATGACCGCGACGGTCCAAATGGTGTTGTTCCACTCCACCTGGTCACCGACCACGGGCGCACCCCCGACTTTCTGGGCGATGAAATGACCGAGCGACATGTCCGGATCGATGCCTTCGACTTTCAACCCATACAGCGACGCAACCGCGCCCAGCTGGGCGTCTCCTTCGAGCACGAAGTCGCCGAAGAAGCGCAAATCCAGACCCCGTTGCGGTGCCTTGCTGAAGAGTTTTCCGAGGGCCGGCAGGTTGTGTTCATGGCCAATAACACACAGTAAATCATCGACTTCGAGCACCGTACTACCCGACGGATGGAGCAATTGCTGGCCACGAAACAGGGCGGCGATGCGTGTGCCTTCGGGCATTTTCAGTTCGCGAAGGGGGGATCCGATGCACCATTTCTCGGCGCCGAGACGATAAACGAACATCTCCCACTCGCTGGTGACGTGCACTTCCAGGGCGGAACGCGAGATCGGCGCGGGGTCGGGTGGCACCGTCACTTTCAGCAGTTTGGCAACCCACGGCAGACTTGTGCCCTGCACCAGCAGCGACACCAGCACGATAAAGAACGCAAGGTTGAAATAGAGTTGGGCGTTGGGCAGGCCGGCCATCAGCGGGAACACCGCCAAAATGATCGGGACCGCGCCACGCAGGCCGACCCAGGAAATGAACGCCTTTTCGCGGCCATGGAACGCCTTGAACGGCAGCAAACCGATCACCACTGACAGCGGCCGTGCACACAGAATCATCCACAGCGCCAGACCCAGCGCGGGCAGGGCAATCGGCAGCAGGTCATGCGGTGTGACCAGCAGGCCCAGCACCAGGAACATCCCGATCTGCGCCAGCCAGGCCATGCCGTCGAGCATGTGCAACATACTGTGCCGACTGCGCACCGGGCGGTTGCCGATGACCAGGCCGCACAGATACACCGCGAGGAAGCCGCTGCCGTGCAGGGCGTTGGTCAGGGCAAACACCACCAGGCCGCCGGCAATCACCAGAATCGGATAGAGACCGTTGGCCAGATTGATGCGGTTGACCAGTTGCAGCATGACCCAGCCACCGGCAAGACCGACGACCGCGCCGATACCGAACTCACGCACGAAGTGCACGAGCAGGCTCCAGTGCAGGCCCGTCTCGCCGCTGGCGAGCATGTCGATCAGCGTCACGGTGAGAAACACCGCCATCGGGTCGTTGCTGCCGGATTCGATTTCGAGGGTGGCGGTGACCCGTTCGTTCAGGCCTTTGCCACCCAGCAGCGAGAACACCGCTGCGGCGTCGGTCGAGCCGACAATCGCGCCGATCAACAAGCCCTGAATGATGCTCAGGTTGAACAACCACGCGGCCACCATGCCGGTCAGTGCGGTCGTTATTAACACCCCGACCGTGGCCAGCGACAGTGCAGGCCAAAGCGCAACACGGAAACTCGCGACCCTGGTGCGCAAACCACCGTCGAGCAGGATCACTGCCAACGCGAGGTTACCGACCAGATAGGCAGTGGGGTAGTTATCGAAAATAATGCCGGCGCCGTCGACACCGGCGGCCATGCCCACGGCCAGGATAATCACCAGAATCGGGATGCCGAGGCGGGACGAAAGAGAACTCACCAGAATGCTCGCACCTACCAGCAACGCGCCGATCAGAAACAGGCTGTTGATGGTGATTGCATTCAAAGGCATTACTCCAGAAAACAAAAAGGCGGGCACAAACTGACCATGCAGTCTGCGTGCCAGCGATTCTAACCTGTTGAAATGTGATGCTGTCAAAAAGGTTTGTGCAGCGCAGGAGGCGAAGGGTGGTGATCGTTCCCACGCTCCGCGTGGGAATGCCTCAATGGACGCTCTGAGTCCGCTTAGGGACGCGAAGCGTCCCCGGCTGCATTCCCACGCAGAGCGTTGGAACGATCATTGTCAGCGGGCGCATGGCTGACAGTGGCTACCCCCCCCAACCATGTTGTTCATGTCTTGCGCGTTTTTGTCGCACAAAGGCCCCCGGCGACGAAGTGCAGGAACCCCATCCGCCAATCACAGTCTTTACTGCTCGCTGGAAAGGTCACCCGCCAGGAAAATCAAGGCCTTGGACCTGAATAACCCTGGCGTGCGTGGTGACTTTTCTTTATCGTACGCGCCCTTTGAAAATGCTCGGAAAATCAAAATGTTGGAAGCATCCCTAAGCCAATTGGAACAGCTGGTAAATGACCTGGTGCAACAGAACCAGGCACTGCTGGGCAGCAACCAGACCCTGAGTGCAGAACTGGCTCAGGCCAAAGATGAAAACGAAAGCCTGCAATTGAGCCTGATGGAACAGGAAGAGAAACAAGGCGCCACCGCCGCACGCATCCAGGCCCTGGTTGAGCGCGTCAGCGCCGGCCCGGTCAGCGCATGAATCAAGGCGCCGCAGGGGTAAAAGTCGTCTCGATCCTGGGGGAGGACTATTCGATCAAGGCGCCGGCCGGGGAAGAGCAAACCCTGCTGGACGCCGCGATGATGTTGAAGGCTGCTTTGGCCGACACCAAAAGAAAGTACCCGACACTGATCGGTGACCGCCTGTTGGTACTGGCTGCAATGAATCTGTGCTCGCAGCAGATCGAGTTGAAAAAGCAGCACAAGCAGGAACTCGACCGTTACCAAGAGCAAGTCAGCGCCACGGTTGAAGTGATCTCCAAGACGATCAGTCAGCAAGGCTGACACCGCATATTAAAGTGCCCCTTGGCCAGGGGCGCTATCGCCTGATGTATTAACTGCGCCAGGCGACAATTGTGTCCCAGCTTCCATCAGGTTGTTTGTCATAGCGAAATCCTCCTGCCATAGATGTTCGCCCATTTGATATGAGGTAGTCACCCACATCGAGCAGAAGTAGAAACTCCTCAACACCGACCGGTTGTGATGCTCTTTTGACGATGGCTGAACTCAAAACAATTTGGACGAAGTAACGACCGTCGTCTGTTACGACAAATTCTTTTTTAGTCACAGTGGGATTTGTCGAGCCCTCCATTACCGTGCCGCCGACCCTGGCGTATTTGATCAAACTATCTTCGTTCCACGCTCGTTTTGGCAGGGAAATATCGTTGTCTTTGTTCATGACTTCTCTCTCATTGATTACAAGGAAGACGTGCACGTTGTGAGTCCCGGAGACCTAAATTAGTCGCAGATAGCTTTTTTGTAACCTGTCATAGTTGACAGGTGCGCGCTTGTTTTCCCCGCTCGGAGTAAGGCGTTTAACCCACTGAAATATGGCAGCTGTCGCTGCTGCTTGCGCTTTTGCTTAAATAATTGGACGCAATAATTTTCCGCGTTGTGGCAAGGAGTTTTTTAGGCTGTATACAATCGGCACGCCAGTTGCAGTGTTTCAGCCTCTTATTCTTTGGGGGTGTTCCATGCAGTTTTGGCGACGCAGTATTCAATGGCAGTTAATCCTGAGCATGGGCACCGCCCTGCTGGTCAGTATTCTGATCGTGGTGGGCATTTATACCCTCGTGGTTAACCGTCTCGCCCAGAGCTATCTGGTCGAACAAGCCCTGCCGTCGAGCATCGAAGCGATGCGCAACGACATCGAGCGAATCCTCGTTCAACCCCTCACCGCCGCCAAGGACATCGCCAGCAATAGCATGGTGCGCGACTGGTTGGCCGGGGGTGAAGACGATGCCCGGACGGCGACGTTCGTACGGTACCTGGAAGGCATTCGCGCTGAACACAAAGCCTTTACCGCGCTGATTATCGGCACGGCTTCTAATTACTATTTGACCGAAAAAGGCCTGGAACGGACCCTCAGCCGTTCCAACCCCAAAGACGCCTGGTTCTACTCATTCCTCGACAGCAATCAGCCGCGCACCCTCAATATCGACAATGACACCACGACCGGAGAATTGGCGCTGTTCATCGACCTCAAGGTTGAGCACGCGGGTAAAGTCGTGGGCGTTGCCGGCCTCGGGTTGAGCATGAAAGAGCTGTCTGAGGTGATCCACAACTTCAGCTTCGGAGCGCGCGGCAAGGTCTATCTCGTGCGTTCCGACGGTTTGATCCAGGTGCATCCCGAAGCGCAATTCAGTGGCAAACGCACCCTCGCCGAGCAGATTGGCGCGCCGGCAGCGCAGGCCGTCATGGGTCAACTCTCTACCTCCACAGCGTCTGCCACCAACAGCAGCTTCGTGCGCGATGGCGAAGACTTCCTCGCGTTGAGCCTGCCGCTTCGGGACCTGGGCTGGACGCTGGTGGCCGAAGTGCCACAGTCGCAGATCTACGCCGAAGCGCGTCGCGCGATGTGGATGAGCAGCGGCATCGGCCTGGCGGTAGCGCTGGTGTGCCTGTTGCTGGTGGTATTGCTGGCCCGTGGTTTAGTGCGTCCGATCCGTCAGGTAACAGCTGCGTTGGTAGCCATCGGTAGCGGTGGTGGCGATTTGACCCATCGGTTGGATTCCAGTCGCGCCGATGAACTGGGCGATCTGGCGCGCGGCTTCAATCGGTTTCTGGACAGCCAGCGCGAAATGATCGGCGAAGTGCTGACCACCAGCGAACGACTGCGCACCGCTGTTGGCCAAGTGGCAAAGGTGGTGGACAACACCGCGGAACGTTCTGGCCGTCAGCAGGAAATGACTGACATGGTGGCCACCGCTGTTCATGAGATGGGCCTGACCGTGCAGGAAATCGCCCAGAACGCTGGCAACGCGGCGATCGCGTCGCAGAATGCTCGCGATGAGGCGATGCAGGCTCGCGAAGTGGTGGGCGGCTCGATCCGGCATATTGAAAGCATGTCCGACGAAATCGGCATCGCAGCGGGTGCCGTGGGTGAGCTGGCCAATCAGGTGGCGTCGATTGATCAAGTGCTGGCCGTGATTCGCGGGATCTCCGAGCAGACCAATTTGTTGGCCCTCAATGCCGCCATTGAAGCTGCGCGGGCCGGGGACATGGGGCGTGGGTTTGCGGTGGTGGCGGATGAAGTGCGGACATTGGCGCGGCGGACACAGTCGTCGACGGACGAGATTCAGCAGATGATCGGCAGCCTCAAGCAAGGCGCGGAGAACGCGGTGTCGTCGATGCATTCCGGGCAAGCCGCGACCGGCACGGGTGTTGAGTCGAGCCAGCGCACTGGGGTGTCGTTGACGGCGATTACCGGCCAGGTGGAGCGCATCAGCGACATGAACCATCAGGTGGCGGCGGCGACGGAAGAGCAGTCGGCGGTGACGGAAGAGATTAACCGGAACGTGCAGGGGATTTCTGATCTGGCGCGGGCGACGGCGGGGGAAGTCAGGGCTTGCCGTGAGGACTGTCATACGTTGCAGCGGTTGGCGGATGATTTGGCGCGGCAGATGGGCAGTTTCAAACTCACCTAACCGATCGTTCCCACGCTCCGCGTGGGAATGCAGCCCGGGACGCTCCGCGTCCCTTTGCGATCGTGACGCAGAGCGTCACAGGAGGCATTCCCACGCGGAGCGTGGGAACGATCAGTGAAAGGTTGTCAGAACCATTCATCCTGCATCGTCAAACACACATCATCCCGCGCCTCAAGAATCGCCAGTTCATGGTGGCAACCCGGCACTTCCCACGTCAGGAAATACCGCGCCGCCTGCAGCTTGCCTTTATAGAAGCTCACATCCGCCGCATTACCCTTGGCCAATCCTTCCTCGGCGCGAATCGCCTGCTCCAGCCAGCGCCAGCCAATCACCGTGTGCCCGAATACTTTCAGGTACAGCGCCGAGTTCGCCAGGCTGCTGTTGACCTTGCCTTGCCCCAGGTCGATCAGCAGGCCGATGGTCACTTTTTGCAAACGTGCCACCAGTTTTTCCAGCGGTTCACGCAGCGCGGTCAAGGACTCATACGCCTGCGCCCGCGCGCCTGTGTCGGCGATCAGCCGAATCAATTGCTTGAGCCCCGCACCACCATTCTGAGCGAGCTTGCGTCCCAGCAAGTCCAGCGACTGAATGCCGTGCGTACCTTCATGAATCGGATTCAGACGGTTGTCGCGGTAGTACTGCTCCACCGGGTATTCGCGGGTATAACCGTGTCCGCCGAGAATCTGGATCGCCAGTTCGTTGGCCTTCAGGCAAAACTCCGACGGCCAGGATTTGACGATAGGCGTCAGCAAATCCAGCAGTTCATGGGCCTGTTTGCGCTCGGCTTCGGTCTCAAGTGTGGTGGTGTCATCGAACAGTCGAGCCGCATATAACCCGAGGTCGAACGAACCTTCGACGTAGGCTTTCTGGGTCAGCAACATGCGTTTTACGTCAGCGTGCTGAATGATCGCCACTGGCGCGGTGTTCGGGTCTTTGCTGTCCGGCACGCGACCCTGCGGACGTTCCCGGGCGTATTCCAGCGAATACAAATAGCCGGCGTAACCGAGCATCACCGCGCCCATGCCGACGCCAATCCGCGCCTCGTTCATCATCTGGAACATGTAGCTCAAACCGTGATGCGGCTTGCCCACCAGATACCCCACACACTCGCCGTTATCGCCGAAATTCAGCGCAGTGGACGTGGTGCCGCGCCAACCCATCTTGTGGAACAACCCGGCCAGCAACACATCGTTGCGCTTGCCCAGGCTGCCGTCATCGTTGACCAGGTACTTGGGCACGATCAACAGCGAAATACCCTTCACCCCGGCCGGTGCGTCCGGCAGCTTGGCCAACACCATGTGCACGATGTTTTCCGAGAGCGGGTGATCGCCGCCGGAGATGAAGATCTTGTTGCCCTTGAGGCGATAAGTGCCGTCAGACGCAGGTTCGGCGCGGGTACGAATGTCCGACAGCGACGAGCCGGCATGTGGCTCGGTCAGGGCCATGGTGCCGAAGAAGCGGCCGTCGATCATCGGTTGCAGGAAACGCTGTTTCTGCTCCTCGGTACCGAAGCTTTCAATCAGGTTCGCCGCACCCATGGTCAAGAACGGGTAAGAAGTCGACGCCGCGTTAGCCGATTGAAAATGCGCGAAGCAGGCCTGGGACAGCAAGGTAGGAAGCTGCATGCCGCCCGCGTCGAAACTGCGCGCGGCATTGAGGAAACCGGCTTCGAGGAACGCATCCACCGCTGGTTTCACTTCCGGAATCAGAATCGCCTTACCGTCCTCATAGCGCGGCTCGTTCTCGTCACCCTTGCGGTTGTGCGGGGCGAAGAACTTCTCGGCGATGTTGCGGGCGGTGCCGATGGCAGCATCGAAGGTCTCACGATTGTGCTCGGCGAAACGCTCACGCTGGGTCAGGCCCTCGGCATCGAGGACTTCATACAGCTCGAAAGCCAGATTGCGGGAACTGAGCAACGTCTCGGACATGGCGGACTACCTTTTAAAAGTATGCCGCAGTCTAGGAAGACTTATAAAAATGGGGAAGGAAGATAGATGGGGGTGATGGGGCGGCACAAGCTACAAGCTTCAAGCTGCAAGTAAGAGCAGTTTGCTTCTACTTACAGCTTGCAGCTTATAACTTGCCGCTGCTGCTTAGCCTATCGTCATCAGACTGGCATTACCTCCAGCAGCAGCCGTGTTAACGCTCAACGCGCGCTCGATCACCAGACGCTCCAGCGCAATGTTGGTCTCGCCTTGCGACAAACCATGAACACCGACAATGGCGCCCGCACGCTTGGCTACTTGCTGGCAGACCGCACGCAACTGGTCCGAATGGCCATGATGCAGAACCGCATCAAACACCACGTCGTCCTTGTGCCAGTCGGACACCAACTTGATGCGTGCCTGAACTTCCTTCGGCAGACGTGCGAACAACGCCTTGGTCAGGTCAGATTCCGGCCACACTGCCGAACCGCCAACCGCCAACACCGCTGCCAGTTGAGTCAACAGATCGCCTTCTACTTCCGCCAGGCTCAGCACGTGCTCACGCGGCAGGATGGCGTAGCTGTTGCGCTCGCCGGTCGGGCCTGCCAGAACACGGGTGATCCCGCTTTGCGATTGCACCGCGAACTGCACGCACAGGGTGCTCAGGTCGGCAAACTTGTGGCTGTCAGCCCAGGCTTTCAGGGCGGTCAGCGGCTTGCTCATGGCGTCACGCAGACGAACGTCCGGGGCTACGACGGCGTCTCCGCGAGCGAAGGATTGTTCGATGGCATCGGTAGGACGCGTCGACAGCAGGCGGTACAGGTACAGCGGACCACCCGCCTTTGGACCGGTACCCGACAGACCTTCACCACCGAACGGCTGCACACCCACCACAGCGCCAACGATGTTGCGGTTCACGTAGACGTTACCGGCATTGACGTTGTCGATCACCTTGGCGATGGTTTCGTCGATGCGCGTGTGCACGCCCAGCGTCAGGCCATAGCCGGAAGCGTTGATCTGACCGATCAGTTGATCGATGTCTTTGCGCTTGTAACGAACCACGTGCAGCACCGGACCGAAAATCTCCCGTTGCAGTTCGTCGAAGCTTTCCAGTTCGATCAGGGTCGGCATCACGAAGGTGCCACGTTTGACTTCTTCGCTGTTGGCGATGGCCACCTGGTACACGTTGCGACCTTTGTCGCGCATGCCCTGGATGTGCTTCTCGATGCCAGCCTTGGCTTCGGCGTCGATCACCGGGCCGATGTCCACGGACAGACGCTCAGGGTTGCCGAGGCGGCATTCAGCCATGGCACCCTTGAGCATTTCGATGACACGGTCAGCGGAATCTTCCTGCAAGCACAAGACGCGCAGTGCCGAGCAACGTTGACCGGCGCTGTCGAAGGCCGACGACACGACGTCGATCACCACTTGTTCGGTCAATGCCGAAGAGTCGACGATCATCGCGTTCTGGCCACCGGTTTCGGCGATCAGCGGGATCGGGCGGCCCTGGGCATCCAGGCGGCCGGCGATGTTGCGTTGCAGCAGGCGAGCGACTTCGGTGGAACCGGTGAACATCACGCCTTTAACTCGATCGTCACCCACAAGTCCCGCACCGACGGTTTCGCCACGGCCCGGCAGCAGTTGCAGCACGCCTTCCGGAATCCCGGCTTCGAGCAGCAAACGCACGGCTTGAGCTGCGACCAGCGGGGTTTGTTCCGCAGGTTTGGCCAATACCGGGTTACCGGCAGCCAGTGCCGCCGCGACTTGACCACTGAAGATCGCCAGCGGGAAGTTCCACGGGCTGATGCAGACGACCGGACCCAATGGGCGGTGGGCGTCGTTGGTGAAATCGTTGCGTGCCTGCACCGCGTAATAACGCAGGAAGTCCACGGCCTCACGCACTTCGGCGATGGCGTTGGCGAAGGTCTTGCCGGCCTCGCGAGCCAACAGGCCCATCAGCGGCTGGATCTCGCCTTCCATCAAATCGGCGGCGCGTTCCAGAATCGCGGCGCGTTCGGCGGGCGGGGTGGCCTGCCAGATCGGCGCGGCGTTCAAGGCGCACTGGATGGCGTTATCAACGTCATCGACGGTGGCTTCCTGCACATGGCCCACCACGTCACGCAAATCGGACGGGTTCAGCACCGGCGCAGGGGTTTCAGTACTGGAGACGCAACCGAGCATCGGCGCGGCTTTCCAGTGGTTGTGAGCAGTGGCCAGCAAAGCGCAGGACAGCGAAGCCAGACGATGTTCGTTGGCCATGTCGATGCCGCTGGAGTTGGCGCGCTCGGTGCCATACAGGTCACGCGGCAGCGGGATACGCGGGTGCGGCAGACCGAAACCGCCTTCCAGCGTCGCCATTTGCTCGATGCTGGCCACTGGATCGGCCACCAGCTCCTGGATCGAAATGGATTGGTCGGCGATGCGGTTGACGAACGAGGTGTTCGCGCCGTTTTCCAGCAGGCGACGTACCAGGTACGCCAGCAGCGTTTCGTGAGTACCGACTGGTGCGTACACGCGGCACGGACGGTTCAGCTTGCCTTCGGAAACTTTGCCTACAACCTGTTCGTACAGCGGTTCACCCATGCCGTGCAGGCATTGGAACTCGTACTGACCCGGGTAATAGTTCTGACCAGCGATGTGGTAAATGGCCGACAGGGTGTGGGCGTTGTGCGTGGCGAATTGCGGGTAGATGACTTCCGGCACCGACAGCAGTTTGCGAGCGCAAGCGATGTAAGACACGTCGGTGTACACCTTGCGGGTGTAGACCGGATAGCCTTCCAGACCTTCGACCTGGGCGCGCTTGATTTCGCTGTCCCAGTACGCGCCTTTCACCAGGCGGATCATCAGGCGATGACGGCTACGACGAGCCAGATCGATCACGTAATCGATCACGTACGGGCAACGCTTCTGGTATGCCTGGATCACGAAACCGATGCCGTTCCAGCCGGTCAGTTGCGGCTCGAAGCACAGGCGCTCCAGCAGATCCAGCGACAGCTCGAGGCGGTCAGCTTCTTCGGCGTCGATGTTCAAGCCGATGTCGTATTGCTTGGCCAGCAAGGTCAGCGACAACAGGCGCGGGTACAGCTCGTCCATCACACGCTCGTACTGCGCACGGCTGTAACGCGGGTGCAGTGCCGAGAGCTTGATGGAAATGCCCGGGCCTTCATAAATCCCACGGCCGTGGGACGCTTTGCCTATCGAGTGAATGGCTTGTTCGTACGAGGCCAGATATTTCTGGGCATCGTGCTCGGTCAGTGCCGCTTCACCGAGCATGTCGTAGGAATAGCGGAAACCCTTGGCTTCGAACTTGCTCGCATTGGCCAGGGCTTCGGCGATGGTTTCGCCGGTGACGAACTGCTCGCCCATCAGGCGCATGGCCATGTCGACGCCCTTGCGGATCATCGGCTCGCCGCTCTTGCCGATGATGCGGCTCAGGGACGAAGTCAAACCTGCTTCGTTATGCGTGGCGACCAGTTTGCCGGTCAGCAGCAAGCCCCAAGTGGCTGCGTTGACGAACAGCGACGGGCTGTTGCCCAAGTGCGGGTGCCAGTTGCCGGTGCTGATTTTGTCGCGGATCAGCGCGTCGCGGGTGCCTTTGTCCGGGATACGCAGCAGCGCTTCGGCCAGGCACATCAGTGCAACGCCTTCCTGGGACGACAGGGAAAATTCCTGCAGCAGGCCCTGAACAATGCCGGCACGGCCACCGGCGCTTTTCTGATTGCGCAGTTTTTCGGCAATCGAGGCGGCGAGCTTATTGGTGGCTTCGGCCATGGCGACCGGCAGGCGAGCCTGTTCGATCAGCATTGGCACCACTTCCGGCTCAGGGCGACGGTAAGCGGCGGTGATCGAAGCACGCAGCACCGATTGCGGCAGGATGCTTTCGGCGAATTCGAGGAAGCACTGGTGGGCGTGATCCAGAGGCGCATCGACGGTGTCGTCGGAATCCTTGGTCAAACCGCTCAGCTCGGTCAGGGTTGCACCACCCTCGAGTTTTTCCAGGTAATTGAAAATTGCCTGCTTGATCAGCCAGTGCGGCGTGCGATCAATCGAGGTCGCGGCAGCCTTGAGGCGTTCGCGGGTCGGGTCGTCAAGTTTGACCCCAAGGGTGGTAGTAGCCATTTTTTTATCCTCATATTTGCCACGACCGCGTGGCATCAGCTGGCGGCAAGATTAGCCGTGCAATCGTGGAGGTGCAACCGGGTGCAACCCTTTTTTTGTCGGAATTATCAGCGGCTCATCAGGAATTAAATTCCGGTACGAATGTACCGCTTCGGCTTGGTGCTTTTGCTTCTAGCAAATCGCAATGGCTGCCCTAAAAGGAAGCAAAAACATCGGTTTATTGAAAAAATCAGGTTGGGTGCAACTTATTCTCAAGAAATGGGTTGCACCTCATTTGCGTTGTTGAATAGGATTCGCGCCCCAAGGTGCAACCGGATAGAAAATCGGTGCGCCGGCTGATGGCTTTCCTGGGGAAACATCAGTCATTAAATGCGCAGGCTTCGAAATCGTCTGAACAAACATTGTCGTTTGTCGGCGGTTCACACGCTGCCGCTACATAAAAACAAAGCCAGGGCATCACTTAATGAGCGCAAGCAATCCAACCCTGATCACGTTTGTGATCTACATCGCAGCAATGGTGCTGATCGGCTTCATGGCCTATCGCTCCACCAACAACCTTTCTGACTACATTCTAGGCGGTCGCAGCCTGGGCAGCGTCGTGACGGCCTTGTCCGCTGGCGCTTCCGATATGAGCGGCTGGTTGTTGATGGGCCTGCCGGGCGCCATCTACATGTCCGGTCTGTCCGAAAGCTGGATCGCCATTGGCCTGATCATCGGTGCTTACCTGAACTGGCTGTTCGTCGCTGGCCGTCTGCGTGTGCAGACCGAGCACAACGGTGATGCCCTGACCCTGCCGGATTACTTCTCCAGCCGTTTCGAAGACAAAAGCGGCCTGCTGCGGATCATTTCTGCGGTGGTGATTCTGGTGTTCTTCACCATTTACTGCGCATCCGGCATCGTGGCCGGCGCCCGTCTGTTCGAAAGCACCTTCGGCATGTCCTACGAGACAGCGCTGTGGGCCGGCGCTGCGGCGACGATTGCCTACACCTTCGTCGGCGGTTTCCTGGCCGTGAGCTGGACCGATACCGTACAAGCCACGCTGATGATCTTCGCCCTGTTGCTGACGCCGATCATCGTGCTGCTGGCAACCGGTGGCGTCGACACCACCTTCCTGGCCATCGAAGCGCAAAACCCAAGCAACTTCGACATGCTGAAAAACACCACCTTCATCGGCATCATCTCGCTGATGGGCTGGGGCCTGGGTTACTTCGGCCAGCCGCACATCCTCGCGCGTTTCATGGCGGCGGATTCGGTCAAGTCGATCGCCAATGCCCGTCGCATCTCCATGACCTGGATGATCCTGTGCCTGGGCGGCACCGTGGCAGTCGGCTTCTTTGGCATCGCTTACTTCAATGCGCACCCAGACGTGGCAGGTCCTGTGACCGAAAACCACGAACGCGTGTTCATCGAACTGGCGAAAATCCTCTTCAACCCATGGATCGCCGGTATCTTGCTGTCGGCCATTCTGGCTGCCGTGATGAGCACCCTGAGCTGCCAGTTGCTGGTGTGCTCCAGCGCCCTGACCGAAGACTTCTACAAAACCTTCCTGCGTAAATCCGCTTCCCAGGTGGAACTGGTCTGGGTCGGCCGCGCCATGGTGCTGCTGGTTGCCCTGATCGCCATCGCGATGGCCGCTAACCCGGAAAACCGCGTACTGGGTCTGGTCAGCTACGCCTGGGCCGGTTTCGGTGCTGCGTTCGGTCCGGTTGTCCTGATCTCCGTGATCTGGAAAGACATGACCCGCAACGGCGCACTGGCCGGCATCCTGGTCGGCGCGATCACCGTAATCGTCTGGAAACACTTCGAACTGCTGGGCCTGTACGAAATCATCCCTGGCTTCATCTTCGCCAGCCTGGCCATCTACATCGTCAGCAAACTGGGCGCGCCGACTCACGGCATGCTGCAGCGTTTTGCTGCGGCCGAGGCAGATTTCCGCCTGAACAAGTGATGGGAGGAGCTTAGGCTCTGACCATTCGCTGAACATGAAAACGGCCCGCTTCCTTTGGAGACGGGCCGTTTTTTTGTGCCTATGCAAAACTCAAAACACTGTGGATTCCCTGTGGGAGCGAGCCTGCTCGCGATAGCGGTCGATCATTCAACATTAATGTCGACTGACCCGACGCCATCGCGAGCAGGCTCACTCCTACAGGGGCAGGTGGTGGTTTTGAGGGAGATGTCTGTAGCCAAACACACTGATTCTTGAAGGAAAAATCTCTAAAAAAAGCAGGGAAAATCTGATTTTCTTGTCCCTCCCTCAACACCCCTTGTCGCTCATGCAGAATCGCCCGCCTTCATTCTGCAGAGACACATCGGATGTTCGCGCCTGCCAATCAACCGCGTTTCACGTTGACCCTCGACGGCGTCCAGAATGAGCTCAAAGTCCTTGAGTTCACGGGCACGGAAGCCATCAGCCAACCCTACCGTTTTGACCTGGAATTGGTCAGCGATCGGCCAGACATCGAGCTCGAAAGCCTGCTGCACCGTCAGGCGTTTCTGAGTTTCGATGCACAAGGCGCCGGTATTCATGGTCAGATTTTTCGCGTCGGCCAAAGCGACTCCGGGAAACGCCTGACGGGCTATCAGATCAGCCTTGTACCGCGACTGGCTTACCTCGGCCAGCGCATTAATCAGCGGATCTTCCAGCACAAAAGCGTGCCGACGATCATCGCGCAGGTCCTCAAGGACCATGGCATCCAGCGCGATGCGTTCGAGTTTCAACTCGGCAGTGACTACACAGCTCGTGAGTACTGCGTGCAGTACGCCGAAAGCGATCTGGCGTTCATCCAGCGACTGTGTGCCGAAATTGGCATTCACTACCACTTCCAGCACAGTCCCGACGGGCATCTGCTGGTGTTCGGCGATGACCAGACGGTTTTCCCTCGTCTGCCCCAGTCGACCCTGTACTTGCCCGGTAGCGGAATGGCGGCGGATGCGCCGGCCATCAAACGCTTTAATGTGCGCCTGGAAACCCGCACTACCGCTGTCACCCGTCGCGATTACGACTTTAAAAAACCTCGCCTGCAACTCGAAACCTGTCTCGACAGCGAGCAGCGCCCGGTGCTGGAGGACTACCACTTTCCCGGCCAATTCAAGGATCGCGAACACGGCAAGCAACTGACCCACCGCGCACTCGAACGCCACAACGCGGACTTCCGTCAGGCCGAAGGTAAAGGCGACGATTCGGCGCTGGTTTGCGGACATTTCCTGCACCTCGCCGAGCATCCGCGTCAGGCATGGAACGACCTGTGGCTGATCACTGAAATCGAACATCGCGGCCGTCAACCGCAGGTGCTGGAAGAGTCGGCCACCAGCGGTGACCCGGATGATTTTCAGGGCTATCGCAATACCTTTCTGGCAACGCCGTGGGACGTTTCGTTTCGCCCACCGCTGGGGCCGCAAAAGCCGCGCATGCTCGGCTATCAACCCGCCGTGGTCACCGGCCCGGCTGACACTGAAATCCATTGCGACGAATACGGGCGAGTCAAGGTTCAGCTCGCCTGGGACCGCGACGGACAACTCAACGAACACTCCAGTTGCTGGCTGCGCGTGGCCACGGGTTGGGCGCATGACCGATATGGCAGCGTGCTGATCCCGCGGGTCGGCATGGAAGTGCTGGTCGGCTTCATCGATGCCGATGCCGACAAACCGCTGGTGATGGGCTGTCTGCCGAACGCAGCGACCCCCGTTCCGCTAGACCTGCCGGCGGACAAAACCCGCAGCATTTTCCGCAGCCAGAGCAGTCCGGGAGGTGGTGGCTACAACGAACTGCGCATCGAGGATCGCAAAGGCGCCGAGGAAATCTACCTGCGCGCCCAGCGAAACTGGACCCAGCATGTGTTGAATGATCAACAAGTTCAGGTCGATAACCAGCGCAGCATCGTCGTCACCGGCACCGCTCGCCATGAGTTGAAGGCCGACGAGCAGCGCATCACCCACGGCCAGCGCCAGGCCGAAGTGAAGCTCGACGATCACTTGGTGGTGATGGGTGATCGGCACATCCGCGTGACCAGCCAAGCGCTCAACGCCAGTCAGCAGTTCCATGTCAGCGCCGGCCAGCAAGTGGTGATCGACGGCGGCGCGAGCGCGACGATTCAGGCGGGCGGGCAGTGGATCAACATCGGTCCCGGTGGGATTTTCAGCAGCGTGCCGATTCAGGTGGGCGGGGCGTTGATGCCCGCGATGGCTGCTGCAACGGCGTCGCTGGATGCACCGCTGAAACTCGCCGCCGCACCGGCAGCGGTGTTGAGTGCGGCGCAGATCATGAGCCTGAAAAGCGACGCGCCGTTTTGTGAGGAGTGTGAGCGTTGCAAGGACGGTGTCTGTGCAGCCTGATCATTTGACGCCTCGCGAGTGGCTGGACCGGCAGGC
>NZ_AKJS01000115.1 GCF_000282215.1 Pseudomonas sp. GM21 | reverse complement strand
CGTGGGAATGCATCCCGTGACGCTCCGCGTCACTTCCAAAGCGGACGCAAAGCGTCCATGGCGGCATTCCCACGCAGAGCGTGGGAACGATCACGCAGCATTACAGCGACCGCGCAATAATCTCCTTCATGATCTCGTTGGTGCCGGCATAGATCCGCTGCACCCGCGCATCCGCCCATGCCCGGGCGATGGGGTATTCCCACATAAAGCCATAGCCGCCATGCAACTGCACGCACTCGTCGAGCACCTTGCATTGCAGGTCCGTGCCCCAATACTTGGCCATCGCCGCCGTTGGCACATCCAGCTTGCCTTGCAGGTGCAGTTCCAGGCAGCGATCGACGAAAACCCGGCCGATCTGGATCTCGGTCGCCATCTCCGCCAGTTTGAAGCGAGTGTTCTGGAAATCGGCAATGGCCTTGCCGAACGCCTTGCGGTCGCGAGTGTAGTCCAGCGTCCACTGCAACGCCGCTTCAGCCGACGCAAGCCCGCCGATGGCCACGGTGAGACGCTCTTGCGGCAATTCCTGCATCAGGTAAGCGAAGCCCATCCCGGCCTGCCCCAGCAGGTTTTCCTTGGGCACCCGAACGTCCTGAAAGAACAGCTCCGAAGTGTCCTGCGCCTTCATCCCGACCTTTTCCAGACGCTTGCCTTTGTCGAAACCCGGCGTACCCGCCTCCACCAGAAACAGGCTGGTGCCCTTGGCGCCGGCCTTTGGATCGGTCTTGGCCACGACAATCACCAGGTCAGCCAGAAAGCCATTGGTGATAAAGGTTTTCGAACCATTGATGACGTACTCATCGCCATCCAGTACCGCCGTGGTTTTCACCCCTTGCAGATCGGAGCCGGCCCCCGGCTCGGTCATGGCGATCGCCGTGACCATCTCGCCCGACACCAGTTTCGGCAGGTACTTGTGCTTCAGCGCTTCACTGCCGTAATGCAGGATATACGGCGCCACAATGTCCGAATGCAGGGAAAAACCGATCCCGGTCAGCCCCAGGCGCCCGACCTCCTCGATCACTACCGCACTGTACAAAAAGTCCGCTCCCAGCCCGCCGTATTCCTCCGGCAGATGCGAACACAGCATCCCCGCCTCCCCTGCCTTGTTCCAGAGTTTGCGGTCGATATAGCCTTGCTTTTCCCATTGTCCATGAAACGGCACAGCCTCTTTCTCGAGGAACGTTCGCACGCTGTCACGGAAAAGTTCGTGATCGGAGCTGAACAAGGTTCTGGGGATCATGCGGCACCTGTTGTTATTGTTAGATGAGTTGATCTTCAGAGACTAAGCCCCGCATTCGACACAGGACACTGGACACATCAGACAAAAAATAAGACGATCCAGCCGTTTGATGACCACTTTCTCCTATAAAAATAAAGTTGAATTATGTCTAAGCAAGTCTCCACGCCCCTGCGGCGCGTCAGCATCCTGGCGATCGACCGGGTTTTCGCTTCCACCCTCCTGCAAGCCAAAGATTTTTTCCACATGGCCAGCCTGCGCCATGGCAAACAACTGGGCCAAGGCCTGACACCGTCGTTCGAAATCCGACTCGTCAGTCCCGATGGCAAGGCGGTCAATAGCTTCAGCGATGTGATCATTCCGGTAGACGGCGGCCTGGAAAACACTGACATCATCATCCTCCCCGCCTTCTGGGATGACTTCGACACGCTCTGCAAACGTTATCCGCAGGTCTTGCCATGGCTGCGCGAACAACACGCCCGTGGGGCGGTGTTGTGCGGCGAGGCGACCGGGGTGTTCTGGCTGGCCGAGGCGGGGCTGCTCGATGGCAAGGAAGCGACCACTTACTGGCGTTTCTTCAACGCCTTCGCCGAGCGCTTTCCTCAGGTTCACCTCAAACAGGACAAACACCTGACTGATGCCGACAATCTGTATTGCGCCGGCGGCACGACGTCGGCCTGTGACCTTTACGTCTACCTGATCGAGCGTTTCTGCGGCGCCAACGTATCGCAAGCCGTGGCGCGGGATATCCTCTACGAAGTACAGCGCAGCTATTCCCCGGGCCGTATCGGTTTTGGCGGCCAGAAGTTGCACCAGGATGTGATCATCCTGCAGATCCAACACTGGCTCGAAGAGCATTTTGCCGACAAGTTCCGCTTCGAAGACGTAGCCCGCGAACACGGCATGAGCATCCGCAACTTCATGCGCCGCTTCCAGACCGCGACCGGGGACAAGCCGCTGCATTACCTGCAACGACTGCGCATCGAAACCGCCAAGGGCCTGCTGTCCGCCAGCCGCAAGAGCATCAAGACCATCAGTTACGAGGTCGGTTACGACGATGCGAGCTTCTTTGCTCGGCTCTTTCGTCAGCACACCGAGTTGTCGCCGAACCAGTATCGGCAGCAGTTTCAGCAAGCCGCTTAATCCACAGACCGATCGTTCCTACGCTCCGCGTGGGAATGCATCGCGTGACGCTCCGCGTCATATTCGAAGCGGACGCGGAGCGTCCATGGCGGCATTCCCACGCAGAGCGTGGGAACGATTAGACCCGGCACACAAAAAAAGGGCCTGCATCTGCAGGCCCTTGTTTGTATTTCGAATAAGTCCTACGGCTTGTGCGCCCGGGACAGGAATTCGTGAGATTGCATTTCCAGCAGTCGGCTGAGCGTACGCTGGAACTCGAAATTCAAGCGGCCGCCGGTGTAGAGGTCTTTGAGCTCAACCTCGGCAGAAATGATCAGTTTGACGTTACGGTCGTAAAACTCGTCGACCATGTTGATAAAGCGACGGGCGATGTCGTCAGTGGTTACGCTCATCTGCTCGACATCGCTGAGCAACACGGCGTGGAAGATCTTGCCCAGCTCGATGTAGTCGTTCTGGCTACGCGGGCCATCGCACAGTTCGCGGAAGTCGAACCAGGCCACGTCATCGCATGTGCGTACGGCGCGGATGGCGCGATTCTCGATCATCAGCACGTCGTTCTCGACTGCGGCCGTGCATTCCGGCGTCAGCGCGCGGAAGCTCTTGCGCAGGCTGTCCTGAGCGGCGTCATCCAGCGGAAAGTGGAATAGCTCCGCTTGCTCAAGATGACGCAGGCGGTAATCGACGCCACTGTCGACGTTGACGATGTCGGTGTTCTGCTTGATCAGCGCGATGGCCGGCAGGAAGCGCGCGCGTTGCAGGCCGTCCTTGTACAGACCGTCCGGCACGATGTTCGAGGTCGCGACCAGGGTCACGCCGTTCTTGAACAGCTCTTCCATCAAGGTGCCGAGGATCATGGCATCGGTGATGTCGGAGACGAAGAATTCATCGAAGCAGATCACTCGCGACTCGTCGGAGAAACGCTTGGCGATGATGGTCAGCGGGTTTTTCTCGCCGCCGAGGGTCTTCATCTCTTCGTGCACACGCTTCATGAAGCGGTGGAAGTGAGTTCGGGTCTTTTCCTTGAACGGCAGCGCTTCGAAGAAGGTGTCGACCAGGTAAGTCTTGCCGCGACCCACGCCGCCCCAGAAGTACAGGCCCTTGACCGGCGCCTGCTCTTTCTTGCCAAACAGCTTGCCGAGCAGACCCGGCTTGTTCTGCGAGGCCGCGACCAGATCGTCGTACAGGCGCTGCAAATGGCGCACAGCAGTTTCCTGCGCAGCATCGTGGAAGAATTCCGGGCGCTTCAGATCAGCTTGATATCGTTCTAGGGGCGTCATAATTCGTTAGCAAGGCAACAAAAACGGGCCGTCACTGTAGCGACGGCCCCGGAGAATGGCAATCGGCCCTTGGTCGGGACGAGCCGCTGATTTATTCCTGAACCGGCGTCAGCGCAACGCGCAAGGCGTCGATGGCAACGTCGCGAGCTGCGCTGTCGGTGAATGTCGGGCTGTTTGCCACGCACTCGCCTTCCAGCCAGACGCTGAAGCTCAGGTCTTCGCTGCGCACGTCCAGAGGCTGGCCCGCTTGCAGCTGCTTGGTCACTTGCCCGGCGGTTTTGCCGTCGGCGAAGTTGCGCGACAGCAGCAGTTGCTCGCCATCGGCCGCCAGCAGACGGAAGCGGAAGCTGCCGTCGTCTTCACGGAAGCTGACGAAGCGTGCGGCTTTCGCGGCTTTTTTCTTGGTGGTAGCGGCGACTTGAGTCTGCGCCACGAAAGAACGCAAGCCGACCGCTTCACGCAGTTCGTTAAGGAACGGGGTGGCCACGGCACGGGCCTTTTTGGCGCCGATCTGCAGCATGTCTTCCAGGTCCGCCGGACGTTCCATCAGTTGGTAATAACGCTCGCGGGATTCGCCCAGCTCGCTGTCCAGCAGTTGGAACAGACGGTTCTTCGCCTCGCCCCAGCCCAGGCCCTGCAACAGTTCGCTGCGGAACTCCTCGGACTGCGTCGGCGTAGCGAACGCTTGAAACAGCGTAAACAGGTGCGAATTGTCCGGGTCCTTGGCTTCGCCCGGCGCGCGCGAATCGGTGACGATCCGCGAAATCGCGTCCTTCATCTCTTTGGCGCTGCTGAACAACGGGATGGTGTTGTCGTAGCTCTTCGACATCTTGCGACCGTCGAGGCCTGGCAGCGTGGCGACGCTTTCCTCGATCAGCGCCTCGGGCATGGTGAAGAATTCTTTGCCCTGACCGAACAAGTGGTTGAAGCGCTGGCCGATGTCGCGGGCCATTTCCACGTGCTGGATCTGGTCACGACCGACCGGCACCTTGTGCGCGTTGAACATCAGAATGTCTGCAGCCATCAGCACCGGGTAGCTGTACAAGCCCATGGTGATGCCAGCGTCCGGGTCTTCGCCGGTCTCGACGTTCTTGTCCACCGAAGCCTTGTAGGCGTGTGCACGGTTGAGCAAGCCCTTGGCGGCGACGCAGGTCAACAGCCAGGTCAGCTCGGGAATTTCCGGAATGTCGGACTGGCGATAGAACGTCACGCGGTCCACATCCAGGCCACCGGCCAGCCAGGTCGCGGCGATTTCCAGACGCGAGCGCTGGATGCGCAGCGGGTCATCGCATTTGATCAGGGCGTGGTAGTCGGCCAGGAAATAGAACGAATCGGCATTGCTGTCACGGCTGGCGACGATCGCCGGGCGGATGGCGCCGGCGTAGTTGCCCAGGTGTGGCGTGCCGGTGGTGGTGATGCCGGTGAGGATACGGGTACGAGTCGTCATGGGTAATCGCTTGTCAGACTGCAATCAATTCGAAAGACGCGGCAGGATCAGATCCTTGAGATCGGTCAGCTTGCCATGAAAAAAGTGTCCGCATTCTGCCACTTTCAGCAGCTCATGGGGGCGCTCGAGTTTTTCGGACCAGTCGTAAACCAGCTGCGGATCGATCACTTCGTCGGTTTCCGGCTGGATCAGGGTCAACTCGCTTTGGTGCGGCAGTTGATCCTGATCGCCCAGACGCATGACCGCAGGGGCGACCATAAACAAATGTTTCAGTGTTTCGCCCTTGGCTTCCAGGCGTCCGCCGAGACTTGCTGCAACAAAACCGCCGAAGGAGAAACCCAACAGCGTCAGTGGCAAGTCCGGGTGTCTGGCCCGCAGCCATTCGGCGACGGCTTGAGCATCGTCGACTTCACCAGTGCCCATGTCGTGTGCGCCTTGACTGGCACCGACGCCACGGTAGTTGAACCGCAGGGTAATCAAACCGGCGTCGCGCGCGGTGCGCTGCAGGGTCGAGACAACTTTGTTGAGCATGGTGCCGCCCTGCACCGGATTGGGATGGCAGATTAGCGCCAAGCCGCGCGGCTGCTCATTATCCAGGCTCTTATTTTCCAGAAGCAGAGCTTCCAGTTGGCCGACCGGGCCATCAATCACTACAGGGGTTTCGCGCATAAGCAAGGAAGGAACTCCGTGACCTCGAATCGGGTCGACTCGTCTAGCAAATTGTCTGTGCCAATCTATTGCGAGTGAATCGCGGTATACAGCGCAGGTTCGAGCCGTTAACGTAAAGCAAAGCCGTTTATAGAGGAAGGACTCGTGGAACACTCGCTCTTAGTTTGGTTGTTACCGACTCTTGCCCTGGTTGTGGGTGTCGCCATTGGATTCCTGATCGCTCGCCTGGTGCCGAGTGCCGTGCCCAGCAGCACGCAACGTCAACTGGATGACATACAGGAACGTTTCGACAGTTATCAGAACGAGGTGGTCACCCACTTCAACAGCACTGCAACCTTGGTCAAGAAAATGACTCAGAGCTATCAGGAAGTGCAGGATCATCTCGCTGACGGCGCAAACCGACTGGCCCTGGACGAGCAGACTCGTCAACGCTTGCTGGCCTCTCTGCAAGCCGATACGGCAGCGGCCCCACGCGAACGCCTGACACCGCCGCGCAACCAGGAGCCTCCTCGCGACTACGCGCCCAAGACCCCGAACGCGCCGGGCATGCTCGACGAGCATTACGGCCTGAAGAAGTAATCAGGTTTCGGACTGTACAAAAAGCCCTCGGACGAGTGATTGTCCGGGGGCTTTTTATTGCTGATGATTTAGTTGTCTGCGCCGGCCTCATCGCGAGCAGGCTCGCCCCCACAGTCACAAAAAAGCCCGCCCGATCTGTTGAGGATCGGGCGGGCTCTTTTTTTACGCCTGGGGTTCAGTCAGGTTGGTAAAGGTAAAACTGGTATTACTGAGGATACTGCTGACCCGGAATCGCTTTCAAGTTGACTTCAACGCGACGGTTCTGTGCCCGACCATTGGTATCAGCGTTGCTGGCAATCGGGTTATCCGGGCCGGCACCGCGAGCCGAAAGGTTGGCACCGCTCACGCCTTGCGACGTCAGGTAAGTCGCCACGCTCTGTGCACGATTCTGGGACAGGTCCATGTTGTGCTGGCGGCTGCCGGTGCTGTCGGTGTAGCCGACAATCTCGATCTGGTTCTGGTTGAACTCTTTGAGCGAGCCCGCCAGGCTGTTCAACGGCTGATAGAAATTTGGGGCGATGTTCGCCGAATCGGTGGCGAACGTGATGTTGCCTGGCATGATCAGTTTGATCTGATCGCCCTGACGCTGCACTTCAACGCCGGTGTTGGCCATACTGGCACGCAGCTTTTTCTCTTGCTGGTCGGCGTAGTAGCCGTAACCGGCGGCGGAAGCCCCCACCACCGCTGCGCCGATCAGCGCGCCTTTTCCACGGTTGTCATGGTTAATGGCGGCACCCGCCACAGCACCGGCCAAAGCACCGAGACCACCATATTTAGCGGTTTTGCTCATACCCTGAGAGCCGCCAGTATCCTGGCTCTGGTTATCGTAAGGGCCAGGTGCGGCACAGCCAGACAGCAAGGCCACTGCGGTAGCGACAATAATCAAACGACGCGTGGTGAACATTAGAGCTCCTACTTTTTTTGCATTCTGTGGTGCAACGGACTTAAGCATTGGACCTTTGCGCGTGGTTGGATCATCGCACAAGTCAAAAATTCCCCGCGTGAAAAACGTGTTACAAATCAAGCCCGCACAAACGGGTTCTCGCGCATTTCATCGCCCAAACGCGTGTCCGGACCATGGCCGGTGACCACAGTCGCCTCTTCGTCGAGCGTATACAACCGCTGCTTGATCGACCGCACGATGGTCGCCTGATCGCCGCCCCACAAATCCGTGCGCCCTACTCCACGCCGAAACAGCGTGTCACCGGCAATCAGCAGCTTGGCTTCTGAAAACCAGAAACTCATGGAACCCGGTGTATGACCCGGCGTGTGCAACGCTACACCGCAACCGCAGGCCAGTTCTTCGTCATCGGCCAACCAGCGATCCGGCGGTGGCACGGGCGTGTAAGGCACACCGAACATCTGGCATTGCATCTCCAGATTGTCCCAGAGGAACTGATCTTCTTTATGCAGGTGCAGGGTGGCGCCAGTTTTCTCCTTCAACTGACCGGAGGCCAGGAAGTGATCCAGATGCGCGTGGGTATGGATGATGCTGACCACCTTCAAGCCCAGGGCATCGAGGCGCGCCAGGATCAGTTCGTGATTGCCGCCCGGGTCGACCACGATCGCTTTTTTGCTGATCGGGTCGCCGATGATGGTGCAGTTGCACTGCAAAGGGCCGACGGGGAAGGTTTCGCGAATGAGACTGGGTGGCTGGGTCATCGGAACAAGCTCGAAAATCAGAGATGGGCAATTCTGGCACAAAACTGCAGCAGTCTTTTAAGCGCCAGGCCAATCTTGAACAGACTACCGGAGCAGTCCCAATTCTTTCGCCCGTGCCACCGCCTGCGTGCGCCGCTCAACCCCCAGCTTGCTGTTGATATGGCTGGCGTGGGTCTTCACCGTATGCAGCGAAATGAACAGTTGATCGCTGATTTGCTGGTTCGAACAGCCTTGGGCAATCAGTTGCAGAACCGCCTGTTCACGCGCACTGAGCTGCTCTGCCCCCGAACACGACTCCAATACCGGGCGAGTGATCAGGACCGGCAGTTGTTCGACGAGACTCTGCGAAACAGCCGTCGGAGCAACCAGTTGCAATTGCCCACGTAGCCAGTCCGGGTGTTCAGCCAGCAACCCCTCGAACGGTTGCAAGGCGCCGCCGGTCGACGCATCCAATGCCTGTGCCAGCACCTTGCGGGCTTCGGGCTCACGCCCACTGACGAGTAACAGGGCCACTTTCTGAGTCAGCGCCATGGCACTGAGCATCTGCCGCCCCGTTTGCTGCCCATGCTCAAGCAGCGTATTCAAGCGGCCTTCGGCCAGCATTGGCTGCCCCTGAATGACGTCCAGCAAGGCTTGTTGCAATTCGATATGCAACGGCAGCTGGGGATGGAATTCGGGCGGTGCTGCCGGGTGCTCGCCGTTATAGGTCTGCCCCAACCGGGAGAGCCAGGCTTCGGCCAGATCGGTGCGGCCCTGGGCCAGCCAGAGCTCGCATTTGACCATGGTAATCATCGCCAGATAGTAAATGGGCGGCACGTCCCAGATGTGCATCAGGCGCTCGGCTTCAGCCAATTCGGCGAAGGCGTTGGCGAACTCGCCGCTGTTACCTTCAAGCCGCGCGATCACGCAATGACCGATCAATACGCTGATATCGCGACAGGCGCGAGCCTCACTCAAACCGGCTTGCAAACGGACTCGCGCAGCTTGTGGTTGCAAGCGCAAGGCCAGCAAGAGCCCCTCGTACAAAGTCAGGCGAGCGCGTATGGCATAAAGTCGTTGCGCGGATAACCCTTGCAGGCGTTGCAGTCCCTGACGAACCTCTTGCAACGAGCGCAGGATTTCCCCGCGTGCCTGCAATACCCGGGCGCGGTCGTAATGGGCCAGCGCTTCAAACAACGGATTGCCGACCCGCTGCGCCAATTCCAGCGACTCACGGTTCAAACTGCGCGCACGCCACAAATCGCCGTCGGCGATGGCCAGGTTGGACAGGGTCGAGAGACACATCAGACGTTGTCCGTAGCGTTTGGCCGGCAGGCTTTGCAACGCTTCAGTGCAATAGAGAAGCGTCTGCTCGCGGTTGCCACGCCCCCGGGCGATGATGCCCCTCAGGGCAAGCCACTGCGCCAGCATCGACTTCTGCGCGGTGGCGGAAGGGGCCGGCAGGAAGCGGCTCAAATGGGCAGCCAGTTCCTCCGCCGCATCCAGTTGACAGGCCATCCCCAGCGCCCAGCTGTAGAGCACGATCAGCCTGGGTGTGCTGATCAGCAAGCTGTCGGGCAAGTCCATTTTCCAGCGCAGCAACATGCCGGCGTTCTGCTCGGCCAGCAGTTGTTCTTCCGAAAGGTTTTGCACCAGGTTCGCCGCAACGTCCAGATGCCCGGCACGCAACGCCTGCTCCACCGCTTCATCGAGCAGCCCCTGGGCATTGAACCAGCGACACGCACGCAAATGCAGGCTGGCGGCCGGCACTATCGTCTGGGCGGTGGGCCGAGTGCGCAGCAGGTCGGAAAACAGATGGTGATAGCGGTACCAGTGGCCGTGTTCATCCAGCGGTACCAGGAATACCTGGTGTGCCTGAAGGAAACGCAGAATTTCGGCACTGTCATGGGCTTCGCGAACCGCATCGCAGAGCTCGCTGCAAAAACGTTCCTGAGGTGCCGTGTCGTAAAGGAATTGCTGCACTTCGGCCGGCAGGCAATCGATGACTTCTTCCAGCAGGTAATCACGGATCAGCCCTTCCCCACCGTGCAGCGACTGCGGCAATGCACCTTCACTGCCTGCCTCGGAAGCCGCCAGTAGCCAGAATCGCAGACCCGCGACCCAGCCTTCACTGCGTTCAATCAGACTTTCCAGCGCCTCGCCCCGCAAGGAACTGCTGTGGCGATCAAGCAATGTGAGCGCTTCATCATGGGTCATTCGAAGGTCTTGTTCATGCAGTTCGAGCAGTTGGCGCGACAACCGCAGACGCGCCAGATGCCAATCCGGGCGCTGTCGACTGGTGACCATGACGAGCAAGCCATCAGGCAAATGATTGAGGAAAAATTGCAGGCAACGATCGAGTACCGGGCCTTGCGCCAGATGATAGTCATCGAGCACCAAGAGCAAAGGCGTACTCGGCGACAGGTAGATCGCCAGCTCGTCCAGCAACCCGTCCAGCCATTCTTCAAAAGCGAACGGTTGATGGCGCTGGCGCATTTTCAGCAGCCCCAGCGCCTGGCTGCCCAGTGTCGGAAAGTAATCCTGGAGCCCTTCGAGCAACCGCTCAAGGAAACGCCCCGGATCGCTGTCTCGAGAGCTCAATCCCAACCACAGACTTTGCCAATGGGCCGGCAGCCCCTGGCAGAACTCCACCGCCAATGAGCTCTTGCCGAACCCGGCAGGTGCGCTGACCAGCAATAGCCTGCCACCGAGGCCGGCACTCAGGCGCTCGCACAGGCGAGGCCGCAGCACATGGCCGTCGGGCAGCGGGGGCCGAAAAAAGCGCCCGTCCAATGCAGCGATGGATACGTTTGCAGGGCCCGGGTGTGGGGACAGATCAGTCATGGCCGGCTCTTGTTTGAATTGCGAATGGCGGCGTTGCAGATGTCCGCAGACTAGCGGTAAACGGATAGCGAATGAAGGTAATTGCTACAAATGGCTACAAAAAGTATCCGAGCAGACGCTGCGGCCAATCCAGATAGCCACACTTGACTCGTAGCAGCTGCCGAGCCTGCGAGGCTGCGTCCGGCTGCGCAGCAGTCGTCAAATAGGTCACCGCGGTGTTTCGGGCAGACCGCGTAATCAGCTTTCACGACTGCTCCGCAGCCGGACGCAGCCTCGCAGGCTCGGCAGCTGCTACCTGGAATTTTATGAACTTCCAAAAAAAACGCCCCGAACCAGTCGGGGCGTTTTTCGAGCAGGCGACCTCTGTTCAGTGCAGGTTAGCGAACCCCGTCCTGACGCAGTGCCGCCGGTGTGAAGTCGCTGGTGGTAGCGGTGAAGCCGAAGTCATAAGCGGACTTCTCTTCGTTCTTCATACCCAGCGCCAGGTAGCGACCCGATTGCAGGTCGTACAGGGCTTCCAGGGCGTACCACGGCACTTGAACGTTGTAGTAATCCTCGGCGTGCGCTTCTGCCACACGCCACAGCTGATTACGACCGTCGTAGTGATCGATCACTGCAGCCTGCCAGGTGTCTTCGTCGATGTAGAAGTCACGTTTGGCGTAGATGTGACGCTGGCCTTCTTTCAAGGTGGCCACCACATGCCAGACCCGACGCAACTCGTAACGTGCCAGGTCCTGGTTGATATGACCGGCCTTGATGATCTCGTCGTACTTGAGGGTAGGCGAATCGAGCTTGTAGCTGTTCGAGGCAATGTACATCTCTTTCTTGCCTTCGAGCTTCCAGTCGTAGCGATCCGGCGCACCGTTGAACATGTCCAGGTTGTCCGAGGTACGCAAGCCATCCGCGGCGGTACCCGGCCCGTCGTAGGACACTTGTGGAGCACGACGCACACGACGCTGACCGGCGTTGTAGACCCACGCTGAACGTGGTTCTTTCACCTGGTCGAGGGTTTCGTGCACCAGCAGCACACCACCGGCCAGACGTGCCGGCGCGATCACTTTCTGCTTGAAGTAGAACAGGATGTTGCCCGGGTTTTTCGGATCGTAGTCCTTCATCTTGTCGCGGAACACGAACTGATCCTGGAAGTACACCAGGCTGTACGAACCGTTCGGCTGCGGTGTGGCCTGGTTTACCAGACGTGTCACGCTGCCACCGCGATAGCGGGTGATGTGGTTCCAGATGACTTCAATGCCGCTCTGGGGGATCGGGAACGGGATCGCGGTTTCGAAGTTTTCCAGGCCGTTGCCGCCGGATACGAGCTTGGTATCGGTGGCGTTTTTCTTGATGGCAGCGAACACGTCCGCCGGCACAGTGGAACCACGATGGGACGGGTAAACCGGAATCTTGTAGGTTTCCGGGTAACGCTTGAACATCGCGTACTGGCCCGGGGCGAGCTTGGCTTTGTACTGCTCAACGTTCTGCGCGGTGATTGTGAACAGTGGTTTTTCATTGGCGTACGGGTTGGACAGGAAACCTTTGCTGTCGACGGTGCCGATGTTTTTCGCCATTGGCTTCCAGGATGGAATTGAACCGTCGGCGTTGCCCGCCATCTCGGCGCCCATCGGGGTCAGGCTCTTGCCCAGTTTGTCGGCTTCGGCCGCAGGGACCGCCGCCATCACACTGGTCGCCAGCAGCGAAAGCCCCAGAACACCAGCTTTGAACAGACTCTTTGTTATTTTCATATGTGTGTTCGTCCTGAAAAAACAGTGCTTAGAAGTTCACGCCGACGCTGAGCGCAACGAAGTCGCGGTCATCTACGGTGGTGTACTTGCCGTCGAAGAAGTTGGTGTAAGCCAGGCTCGCGGTGTAGGTGTTCTGGTATTCAGCATCGACACCCAGGCTCACTGCTTTACGACCTTCCTCGAAGTTGCCGCCAGGGCCTGGCGAGTAACCGTTTACGTCGTGGGACCAGGCCACGTTCGGCTTGAGGTTCACACCGGCGAACACGTCGTTGTAGTCCCAGATCGCACGACCGCGGTAGCCCCACGAAGTCGCCGTGGTGAAGCCGTCGTTATCGCAGTTGCGGCTGCGGTTGTTGGTGGGAGTGCCCGGGCCGGCACCGTTGATGGTGCTGGTGTTGAGCGCCACGCAAGTGTCGATAGCGCCAGTGGCTGGCAATGCACCTGGGCCGTAGACCGGATCACGGCCATAACGGACGTCAGAGGTACTTTCCAGGCCGCCGACATGGGTCACGCCCACTTCGCCGACCAGGGTCAGGCGGCTCGCGCCCATCACTTGGTCAAAGAAGTGCGTCAGGGTGCTCTGGAACTGGGTGATTTCTTTACGGCGATAGCCATGCAGATCAGTACCCGGTGCGGCAGAGAGCAGCGAAGCGTTGCCCAGGACACCGCCCAAAGGACGTACACCGGCAAACAGAATGTCGGTGGAGTTCAACTGCACCGGCGCGTTCGGTCGGTAGCTGACTTCACCGCTCCACGCCGTACCCGTCGACAGGGTGGTGGAGAAACTCAGGCCATAGAGACGAATGTCTTCAGGGTATTCGATGAAGTACTGCGAGTTACCGGCTACCAACAGAGGTGCAAGCGCGGCAAACGGGCCTGGCAACGCTGCGGCAGTGTTGTAGACCGACTGCGGTGCACCGGTGGCGCTGAAGATCGGTGCACGGCTGTGGTAGTTCATGAAGTAGGCACCGAACTCGGTGTCCAGCGGGTCGAACATGTACTTGAAGGACGCGCCCCACTGGCCGCCGTCCCGTGCATCACGGTCGCCGCCACGTCGAACCAGCACACCTTCTTCGTTGACGTCGACGCCGTTGGCGGCCAACGGGCCCAGCGCGATGGCTGGAATCGTCGAGCGCTTGTTCAGCACGCGCAGATTGTTGTCGCAACCGTCGGCAACGATGTCTGGCTGAGAGAAGAACGTGCCGCAGTTATCGACGACGGTCTGGTCCCATTCCAGCTGGTAGAACGCTTCAGCCGACAGGTTGTCGGTCAGGCTCTGGGACACGTAGAACATGTTGACCGGAATCAGGCCTTCCTTGATTTCGGCACCCGGACGACGGAACGCGGACACGTCGATAGGGTTGATCGAGTTGATGCCACCGCCGATGAAAGTACTTTCACCCCAGCTCACCACCTGCTTGCCCAGACGCACGGAACCCGGCTGATCGGCAACGGCGTAGTTGTGGTAAACGAAGGCGTCGAGGATTTGCCCGCCGGAGGATTTGGCGCCTTCCTTGCGGCCGTTGTCGCTGATGTTCTTGAATTCCAGGTCTTCGTCTTTCAGAACGAAGTCGTACCAATATTTGCCACGTACAAAGACGCCGGTGTCGCCGTATTTCAGTTCAAGGTCATGGATACCTTTGAAAATTTTCGAGAACGCCTGCCCACTCTTGAAGTTCAAGTGACCGTCATCGGAGGTCTGGGACAAGCCTTTCCCGCCGTTGTTGACACCGATCAGGTTCTTGTTCGGCGACTGGGTAGACACACTCATACCCAGGGAGAGCGACGAATCGAACTGACCTTCGATTTCACCAACGTTGAAACTGACGCCGAATGCAGGCCCGGCGAGCGAAGAGGCGAGACTGACCGCCAGGGGCAATTTCGCCCGGCGCCAGAACTTGTTTACTGATGTCATCGACGCTACTCCATGTGCATTATTGTTATGGCTGTGAGCACTTCTAAAAACGTTCTGGGTGACGGGGAGCCAAGGCGTCCCGAAGTCACTCCAAAATTGCATCGCCCCCTGTTGTGCGCTTGCTCCGTTCTTAAAAATCCGTGAGCGGACTATAGCCAGCAGGTAGTAGCGCTTGATCCCTCTAAAGTGTGATTTGCACCTACGACCACTCTGGAACAACCCTTTCGCCAGTCCGACACCTGTCGGCCCGGCAAGGATGGCTGAAAATTCGGATTACACAAGCCAAGCGCTTGCTTGGTGGGCCTGGCGTGCCTTTTCGGGCACGCCAGATGACGCTTAAAGCGTCGAGAGGAAGGTGCTGTTGTTGGCCTGCCATTCAGTGATGTCGAGGCGGATGCGCTTCTTGTCGAGCTTGCCGACACTGGTCTTGGGAATTTCAGTAACAAGGGCAATCTGGCTAGGGATCGCCCACTTGCTCAAGTGCCCCAATTCCACAAATGGCTTGAGGTGCTCCTTGAGTTCCCGGGCCCCAATCTCCTGCCCTTCGTGGAGCACCAGCAGCGCAAACGGTCGCTCACCCCATTGCGGATCGGCGATACCCACCACTGCTACTTCACGTACCGCCACGTGGCGACTGATCAAGTCTTCTAGGTCCAGCGACGAGATCCACTCGCCGCCCGTCTTGATCACGTCTTTGATGCGGTCACGGATGTCGATCACGCCCATACCATCCAGCGTCGCCACATCGCCGGTATGCAGCCAGCCCCCGGCCCAGAGTTCAGCGCCCTTCTGCGGTTCGTTGAAATAGCCTTCAGTGAGCCATGGCGCACGCAGCACAAGCTCGCCCTGGGTTTCGCCGTCGGCGGGCAGGAAGTTGCCGTCGGGGTCGACGATCGCCGCTTCCACCAATGGCCCCGGCACGCCGGCCTTGATGCGATAGGCGGTGCGTTCGTCTTCGCTACCGGCCATCAATTCATCGTTGAGGTGCGCGCACGACACCAGCGGCCCGGTTTCCGACATGCCATAAGCGGCCGTCAACTGGATGCCCTTGCCTTTAGCCTTTTCGTACAGCGTGCGGTTAAGCGCACTGCCGCCGATGACGATTTTCCAGCCGCCAAAATCCGTGCCTTGCGCCGCTTTGGCACTGAGGATCATCTGCAAAATGGTCGGTACGCAGTGGGAAAAGGTGACCTTCTCCTTGCGCCACAGCTCCACCAGGTATTCCGGGTCGTAACGGCCGGGATAAACCTGCTTGAGCCCGAGCATTGTCGCCACATAGGGCAAGCCCCAGGCATGAACGTGGAACATCGGGGTGATCGGCATGTACACGTCGCTGGAGCCCAGCAACCGCACGCCGTCGAGGGAGCCCATGATGGTCGACACGCCCATGGTGTGCAGCACCAGTTGCCGGTGGGTGAAATACACACCTTTGGGATTGCCGGTGGTACCGGTGGTGTAGAACGTTGTCGCGACCGAGTGTTCGTCGAAGTCCTGGAAGTCGTATTGCGTACTGGCCGCCGCCAGCAGTTGCTCGTACTCGCCGATCAGGTTGGGCAGGTCGGCGGTTTTTTCCGGGAGGTCGGTCAGCAGCAGGGTTTTCTCGACCGTGGTCAAATGCCCGGCAAGCGCCTGGTACAGCCCCACGAACTCGCTGTTGACCAGCACAAAGCGGTCCTCGGCGTGGTTCATGGTGTAGAGGATTTGCTCCGGCGACAGGCGCACGTTGATCGTGTGGATCACCGCGCCGATCATCGGGATGGCGAACATGCATTCCAGATATCGATGGCTGTCCCAGTCCATCACCGCCACGGTGTCCCCGGCCTTGACGCCGGCCGCCGTCAACACGTTCGCCAGCCGCGCCACCCGCTCAATAAGGGTCGGATAGCTGTAGCGTACCTGGTCGCGGTAGATGATCTCGCGGGTTTTCTCGTAACGAGCGCCGGACATCAGCAGTCGTTTGATCAGCAGCGGATACTGGTAAGCGCCTTCGGCTGGGGGGATAACGCGAGTCTGCAACATATCAATCCCTTTTCTGACTGCACGGTGTTGGCTGAAAGTAAGCACTCTAGTGCCCTTCAACGCCCGTCAAATCAGCCAAAGGAATGATTTGCAGAACCCTGCAAATACTAGCCTTGCGCCAGCATTTGCGGGATACAGAGGATCAGTTGCTATCAATGCATCTCGGTGAAGGCGAGTTTCACGCCGATGGCGATCAGCACTACGCCCATGGTGCGGTCGAACCAGTGGCCCATGCGGGCAAAACCGGCACGCACACGCTGTTGGCTGAACAGCCGCGCCACCAGGCAAAACCACACCGCCGTCGCTGCAGCGAGGTAAACCCCGTAACCGGCTTGTACCGCCAGCGGTGTGTGCGGATTGATCACCACGGTGAACAGCGACAGGAAGAACAGCGTGGCTTTCGGGTTCAGACCGTTGGTCACGAAACCGGAGGTGAAAGCGCCGCGGGCGGTGCGCTCGCCGGCTTCCTTGTGCAGATTGTCAGCCACCGCCTTGGCCGGTTGCGCGCGCAAGGCCTTGTAGCCGATGTACAACAGGTACGCGGCGGCGGCCCATTTCAGCGCATTGAACAGCACAATCGACTGGGACACGATCAAACCGATACCGAGCAGCGAATAGCCGACGTGGAGGAATATCGCCGTCCCGACACCCAGCGCCGTCCAGGTGCCGGCACGCCGGCCATGGGTCACGCTTTCACGCACCACCACGGCAAAGTCCGGGCCGGGGCTGGCCACGGCGAGCAAGTGAATCAGGGCAACGGTCAAGAACTCGGTCCAGTACATAACGGCTCCTTTGGGGTAGATCGGTCGAAATGAAAAGTCCAGGCTGACAACACCACCTGTAGCAGCTGGCGAAGCCTGCGTCCGGCTGAGCAGCAGTCGTGAAATCAGGCACCGCGCTCTTAGAGAAAGTTCGCATGCTCAGGGTTTACGACTGCTGCGCAGCCGGACGCAGGCTTCGCCAGCTGCTACAGGGATGTCGGTGCTTCATCGCATAGCGCGTCAACTTAGCCACTTTGGTGCAATGGGTAACCATTTGTGTCATCTGGTAGGCTCGGCAGATTACGCCTTCAGTTCAATGCACAAAAGGTACAGTTGATGACGAACTCTCGCCGCGCCGTTTTCCTCGACCACCCGTCCCTGGACCTCGGCGACCTCGACCTCAGCCCGCTGCGTGATTGCTTTGACGACTTGCAACTGTTCGCGCAGACCACGCCGGATCAAGTGATCGAACGCCTCAAAGGTGCCACGGTGGCCATCAGCAACAAGATCCTCATCGATGCCGCGACGATCGCCGCCAGCCCCGATTTGAAACTGATCCTGATCACTGCTACCGGCACCAACAACGTCGATCTGGCCGCCGCCCGCGCCCACGGCGTTACCGTTTGCAACTGTCAGGGTTACGGCACACCGTCGGTGGCGCAACACACGATCATGTTGCTGCTCAACCTGGCAACGCGCCTGGCCGACTATCAAAAGGCCGTGGGTGAAGGTCGCTGGCAGCAAGCGAAACAGTTCTGTCTGCTGGACTACCCGATCGTCGAGCTGGAAGGCAAAACCCTGGGCCTGCTCGGCCATGGCGAACTGGGTGGCGCGGTCGCGCGGCTGGCCGAAGCGTTCGGCATGCGCGTGCTGCTGGGGCAAATCCCAGGGCGCCCGGCCCGGCCGGATCGTTTGCCGCTGGAAGAACTGTTGCCGCAGATCGACGCCCTCACCCTGCACTGTCCACTCAACGAACACACCCGACATTTCATCGGCGCCCGAGAACTGGCTTCGATGAAACCCGGTGCCTTCGTGGTCAATACCGCTCGCGGTGGCTTGATCGATGAACAAGCGCTGGCCGATGCCTTGCGCAATGATCATCTGGGCGGCGCGGCCACCGATGTGCTGAGCGTCGAGCCACCAACAGCGGGCAATCCCTTGCTCGCTGCCGACATTCCACGGTTGATCGTCACCCCGCACAACGCCTGGGGCAGTCGCGAGGCACGGCAGCGGATCGTGGGGCAGTTGACCGAAAACGCGCAGGCTTTCTTCAGCGGTACAGCGCTGCGGGTCGTCAGTTGATAAACTGCCGCACTTTTTTTCAAGGAGCAGAGTATGGATCCGCGCAGTGAAGTACTGCTTCGTCAGCCCGAGTTATTCCAGGGTTCGGTGTTGTTGGCCGGTTTGCCCGCCGACGATCTGCTGGGCCGACTGCCCGATGCCCACGGCTGGTGCTGGCACGCCGGCGATCAAGCAGCACTCGATGCGCGTTTCGCCGAGCGCAGCCATTTTGGTGTGAACGCCCCCGAGCGTGAGTTCGAGACTGCGGTGGTGTTTCTGCCCAAGTCCAAGGACCTGACCGATTACATCCTCAACGCCCTCGCCTCACGCCTGGCCGGTCGCGAGTTGTACCTGGTGGGGGAAAAACGCAGCGGCATCGAAGGGGCGGCCAAACAACTGAACCCGTTCGGCAAGCCGCGCAAGCTCGACAGCGCCCGTCATTGCCAACTCTGGCTGGTCACGGTGGCCAATGCGCCAGAAGCCAAATCGCTGGAAAGCCTGGCGCAGACCTACGAGTTGCCGCTGGCTGAAGGGCCATTGAAAGTCATCAGCTTGCCGGGCGTGTTCAGCCACGGCCGACTGGATCGCGGCAGCGCGCTGCTGCTGGAGCATCTGGACAAGTTGCCAAGCGGCCACCTGCTGGACTTCGGTTGCGGCGCCGGCGTACTGGGCGCGGCGGTGAAGCGTCGTTACCCGCACAATCAGGTGACGTTGCTCGACGTCGATGCATTTGCTGCCGCCAGCAGTCGCCTGACCTTGGCCGCCAATGGTCTGGAAGCCGACGTGATCACCGGTGATGGAATTGACGCTGCACCGATGGGTTTGAGTGCGATTTTGAGCAACCCGCCGTTCCATGTCGGGGTCCACACCGATTACTTCGCCACCGAGAACTTGCTGCGAAAAGCGGCCAAACATCTGAAAAACGGTGGCGAACTGCGCCTCGTTGCCAACAGTTTCCTGAAGTATCAACCGCTGATCGAAGAGCACCTCGGGGTGTGCGCGATCAAGGCCGAGGGGCAGGGTTTCAGAATCTACCGGGCCAAACGCGGCTGATAAATAAGTGCTTGCCTAACGGATTTTGCCTAGGCAGAATCCGCTCCGTCCTAGGGGAGTAGTCTCCCACGAGCGCCATGCTCGTCCGGCATACGTCAACATACTTGGTCCTCAGACCATGGCGTATGCGACCCCAGCGTTCGCATCAGACGGATCGCAGGGTTTGACAAGACCTATGACACGAACACCTTACCCGGGGCGGGGAGGCTGTACGTGTCATAGCCGTGTCGACCCGCCCCTTAGGAAAAACCCTGATGATGCTGGATTCATTTCTCGTTCCTACCGCAATCGTTGCCTTGGCCGAAATCGGCGACAAGACGCAACTGCTCGCGCTCATTCTCGCTGCCCGCTTTCGCAAGCCATGGCCAATCATCGCCGGCATCGTCGCCGCTACCCTGGCCAACCACGCAGCCGCCGGTGCGGTAGGTGCCTGGGTCGGCAGTTTCTTCTCGAATGCGACGCTGCACTGGATCCTGGCAGCCTGCTTTACCGCGACCGCCTTGTGGACCCTGGTACCGGACAAGATGGACGACGACGTCAGCACCGCGCGCAAGTTCGGGCCGTTCCTGACCACGCTGATTGCGTTCTTTATTGCGGAAATGGGTGACAAGACCCAGGTCGCTACCGTGATGCTGGCGGCGCAATACCCGGATTTGTGGCTGGTCATTCTCGGCACCACCGTCGGCATGTTGATCGCCAACGTACCGGTGGTACTGGCCGGTAACTTTGCAGCAGACAAACTGCCATTGACCCTGATCCGTCGCTTGGCGGCGTCAGCGTTTCTCATTTTGGCGATTGTTGCGGTGTACAAGGCGATGCAGAGCAGTGGATGGGTTTGATGCGGTAGGCCGATAAACCGAGTAATCGTTTATCGCGAGCAGGCTCGCTCCCACAGGGAAATGCATTTCAACTGTGGGAGCGAGCCTGCTCGCGATGGCGTCAGCAGCCTTAATACATGACTCAGGATTTACGCGAGTTCTCGTACAACGGCATCACCTTGGGAATCGCCGCCTGCAACGCGCTAATGCGACTGGCCGACGCCGGGTGAGTACTCATGAACTCCGGCGGCGAGCCTTCCGAGACCTTGCTCATCTTGTTCCACAATGTGATCGACGCATTGGGGTTGTAACCGGCGCGGGCGGCCAGTTCGAGTCCAATCAGGTCCGCCTCGTTTTCATTGGCACGGCTGTTGGGAAGGGTCATGCCGTAGTTCGCAACGGTATCCGCCAGAACCATGCTGCCCTGACCCAACCCTAACAAGGCACCGGCGCCTTGCTTGGCCATTTCAATACCATAGGCTTTGGACATTGCTTCACGACCATGCTCACGCAGGGCGTGGGCGATTTCATGCCCCATGATCGCGGCGATTTCATCGTCGGTCAGTTGCAGTTTGTCGATCAGTCCGGTGTAAAAGATGATCTTGCCGCCTGGCCCGCAGTTGGCATTGAGCTCATCGCTCTTGATCAAGTTCACTTCCCACTTCCACTGAGCCGCATCCGGACGAAAATTCGGCGCCTGGGCAATCAGCCGGTCGGCAATGGCCTGGACGCGCAGGGCATTCTCACTGGTCTTGTCCAGCACACCTTTGCTGGAGGCTTCACCAACTGTCTTCTGATAGGACTGCGCATACATCTGGTCGACCTCTTGCGCGGGCAACATGGTGAACATGTACTGTTTGCGCTCAACCCCCACGGCGCCACCGCTGGTGGTGTTGACCGACTGGCACCCGGCGAGCAGCAGACTGGCGCCCAGCGTCCCAAAAACCAATAGCTTGTTCATCAAATAAACTCCCTGAAATCATGCCGCGTATCCTGGGCGTGGAAATGTATCGACGCCAGATACATAAAACTAAGACGCAAAATTCCGGCAAAGCTCTCAGCACCGCAGGAAAAAATTCTCAAGTCTGTGCGGGCCTTATCGCGGGCAAGCACAGCCCCCCATTTAACCCGGGGTAAGACACTCCGGCGCATTCAGCTTCGGATCGTTCACCAGATTCGCCAGCACTCGCTCGCGCAACACCGCAGGCTCACTGGCGAGCAAGGCCTGCAAGGTATGCAACGGCGTCTCGGGATCGAGCCACGCCGCCTGCCCCGCTTCATCGAGAATCAACGGCCGGCGCTGACTCGCCGCCGGCTGCGTGATCACTGCCGTGCTCAGCCATACCTGCTCCTGCACCGGGTACGCTTCCCAGATAGCCGCAAAAAACAGTGACGAACCTTCACCCGGTGTCAGCCAGTACGGACGCTTGCGCGTGGTGCCGCGCCATTCATAGAAACCGTTGGCCGGCAGCAGGCAACGTCGCTCACGAAAGGCCTGGCGGAACATCGGCTGCTCGGCGACGGTTTCAGCCCGGGCATGGGCCGGAGTGCGGGACAGATCGGTCAGCCACGGTGGTGTCAGGCCCCAGCGGGCGCGGGCCAGTTCACGCGGGCCATCCACGCCTGCACGCAGCATCAACACCGAATCGTTGGGGGAAATATTCCACTGGGCCTGCTGATCGGCGGGGAAGCCAGGCAGGGCCGCGAAGGCGGGGTTCCAGCGAAACAGGGCATAACGTCCACACATGGGGCAGCACGACTCTTGATCAAACGAACACCAGCCTAACAGACCAGCGTGCCGGGAAAGCTCTCCGGTTCATCGCCGGACAGCGGCAGCGCGGCATTGTACGCGGTGATCAGCGAGCGGGCGTACTCCGCCTGGTCGTTATCCACCTGCAAGCCCAACAGGCCGAAGATCGGCAGTTCGCCAGTGCCGCCGAGCAAATGGCGCCCGACCAGATGCGCCTCGATGCCTTCGCTGGCCAACATGCTTTGCAGCAACTCGCCTTCCATCAGGTTTTCCGGCTCGTAGATTCGCAGCATGGGAGTGCCCCTTTCATTCGTTTTCACTGTGAACTTCGAGCATCCATTCCTGACCGTCGGTCTGCAGGACAAACGTTATCGGCCGACAACACACCGGACAATCTTCGATATAGGTCTGATCGCCACCGGACAGATCCAGCACGGCCTCTGCCTCCTCACCACAATACGGACATTCGTAGCGCTCGGTTTCCAGCATCGCGGTCTCCCGGGTGACTTGTGCGTATAATCGCCGGTCTATTTGCAGGGCTATTTTTGTCTGGCTATTTTTTCAGACCGTACCCTGTCGGTTTTGATCAAAACCTTTACTTACCCTAGCCGTTTCTAACAAGAGAGCATGATGGGCGAATTCGATGCCATCCGACCTTACGACGATAGCGAAGTCCCTGCGGTACTGGACAGGTTGCTGGGCGACAAGGCGTTTCTAGATATCCTCACCCACTTCCGCTTCCCGCGTTTTGCCGGCGCTTTCGGCTGGATGCTTAAACCTCTTATAGCTCATCGGCTGCGCCGCGAGTTCGCCGGCGTTCATTCGGTAGCCACGTTGCAGGATAAGGTCGAGATGTACGTCGACCACACCATCGAACGCGCAACAGACGGCGTCACCTACACCGGCGTCGAGCAGTTCAAGTCGGGCAGCGCCTACCTGTTCATTGCCAACCACCGCGACATCGTGATGGACCCGGCCTTCGTCAACTACGCCGTGTACCACGCGGGCCTGCCAACACCGCGCATCGCGATCGGCGACAACCTGCTGCAAAAGCCCTTTGTCAGCGATTTGATGCGCCTGAACAAGAGCTTCATCGTGCACCGTTCGATCACCGGTCGCCGCGAGAAGATGGCGGCGTATCAACTGCTGTCTGCCTACATCAACCACTCGATCCGCAACGATTGCGCCTCGATCTGGATCGCCCAGGCCGAAGGCCGGGCGAAAGACGGCGACGACCGCACCGAATCGGCGATCCTCAAGATGTTCCACATGAGTCGCAAGGACGAGCCGTTTGGCGAAGTCATTCAGTCGCTGAACCTCACCCCGGTGTCGATCAGCTATGAATACGACCCGTGCGATCAGGCCAAGGCGCGCGAGTTGTACATCCGCGCCACCACTGGCAGCTATAGCAAAGTGCCGGGCGAGGACGATGTGAGCATCGCCAAGGGCATCACCGGTTACAAGGGCCGGGTCCACGTGAACTTCGCCGCGCCGATCACCGAGCTGTTCGAAGACACCAAGCAATTGGCGGTCGAGATGGACAAGCAAATCCTCGGTGGCTACCGCTTGTTCCCGGTGCACTACCTGGCCTACGCCCAATGGACAGACGCCGACCCGCAATTGCAGGTGCCAAAAGCGTCTGAAGTGTTTGCGGCCGACGAGCTGGCCAAGGCACAGGAAGAATGGAACAAGCGTCTGGAGGCCTGCCCCGAGGAACATCGTCCGTTCCTGGTGCTGCAATATGCGACACCGGTGCGCAATCAGTACCGGGTGAAAGCCGGCTTGCCGCTGTAAGGGTTCAGGCTGGAAACGACAACGGCGCCTTTGGGCGCCGTTTTCATTGCTGCCATTTTTGAAATCAGACTTGCGTGCTGATCCACGACACCAGCAACGCCAGCCCGAGACAGGCAAAACCGAAGCGGTAGAAGAAGCGATTCATGCGCAACGTCGCCCAATCAAGGGTCGGCTCTACGCTGGGTTGACCCTGGCGCTGGGCCACCCTGCTGGCGACGGCGCGTTGTTCGCGGCGACGAGTGGCGTGCAGCAGCCAACTGCCCGGAAAAGCCAGCAACAAGGCCAGCAGATTGACCAGCTTGGCGGGATGGGCGGTAAACAGCGTCATCAAATGCAGCGACATCACGGACCTCAAACAAAACAGGTGTAGCAGACGCCGAACCGACGAATGCGGCGCGGATTCTACCGAAAGCCTCACCTATCGCATCCGATTTACGACAAATAGCTCACTATTTTTGGTTGATTCTCGTCTTGGGTCATAACTTCTTCATTCCCACAGTTGTTCGGTGTAGTCCTGAGTAAAAAAGCCCGGGCCATTGCTGGCTCCGGGCTTTTTTACATCCGACGAATATTTACTCGCCGAGAACCTGACCCACTGTCGCATCCTTGAACAGACGCGTCAGCGCATCACTCAACACATCGCTGACCAGCTTGGTGTTGGTTTCCTGGTTCGGTGCCATGCCAAAACGCTGGTCCAGCGATGCGCCGTAACGGCCGCTGTAACGACGATTGGCATTCTGCACATCAGAGCGGAACGTTGCGGAGATGGTCGCTTCTGTCACATACATGCCTTCTTTAGGCGACTGGTACTTCAGCTCGGCCAAGGTCACGGTGAGTTGCGGTGCATTCGGCGCATTGGACGTCGGGGTAAAGCCCAGCAAGCGCACGGCCGCCTCGGCCTGAGCCTGCAACTTCGGCAGAATCTGCGGGCCCTGCACGGTGATCGCGCTGGTTTCCGGGTACAAGCCGCCACGGGTGCCCAGTGTTGGCGACGGACGACCGTCCACCACACGCACCACCACCGGCTGACCATGGCCGACTGGCGCCAGCTGGGTTGTCAGCTTGGGTTCAGGGTTCAGTTGTTGCGGGCTGTGGGCGCAGCCAACGAGGGTCAAACTGGTCACAGTGATCAAACCGAACAACAGACGTTGCAACATGCGTTTCTCTCCAGAATCAGGCACAAACAGGCCCGCAGTATAGCGGTGCGCCACGACGGGTAACTAGCACCCTACAAGCGTTGAAGTAAATTCCTGCACCCCCCTTCAGCCTCCAGCCAATGGGCGAAGGCTGGGTACAAATCGAGGAAATCCGTGTCTACGGGGTAAACCCGCCCCTCCTCTTGGCACACGCGTTAACACGCGCCAGCCACGTGCACGAGTACAACATCTGTTGACCACCTGACCAGATGCCTAATAAAAGTCATTAAACACGTCCATTTCCATGCGTTTCTTAGATACAATCTGCCCCCGATTATAAGGACGTCTCCTGATCGGGCCTCGCAGCATCGTTAATGCCCCCGGCATTGACACCCCGCACCGCCCACAGAGAGCCGCCCACACAGATCGAGTGAAGCTGGCGCGCTTGCTGTTCCTTGAGCAAAAACCCGCTTTTCGCGAATCTGCAGAGCTGTCATTACGCTCGGTCACTGAGCTGTCTGCCCGTTTTGCCGGTCATGTTTCCCATGACGGTAATGCTTGCGGGCACGGTGCCAGGCAGGGACAGCCCTTTTTTGAGGTTCACGTCTTCAAAAGAGCGTGAAAAAAACGGGTTTTCACAACTTCACAAGAGTGTGGCGAGCAAATGAATAGTTTTGCGTCTGAACATGCACCATTAGCGTCTGAAACAGCCCAACGACACAGGACCGAGCACTCCTCGAATACGGGAGCCTGAAGCCTGTCCGCTACGGATTTGGTTGCACAAACGGATGTATCGACCATAAGTCGAATTGCCAGTCGCGCGTTGAAATGAGTTCATAACCCTCATTGACCCGGCCGGCAGCGTCCGTCGAAGTTGCAAAAAATTGCGAAGATTCGGACATGGCAATACTGGCCATGGTAATGGGGCATCACTGACACGCCCCGGAACGCCTGGCAGCCATGCCGTCAATTTGGTGCTGCAGATTTTGGAGACGCGTTAAATGGCGCATAACGAAGCAGTCGACGTAGTACTGGTTGGGGCCGGCATCATGAGTGCCACCCTTGCGGTATTGCTCAAAGAGCTCGACCCCGCGATCAAGCTGGAAGTCGTCGAGCTGATGGATTCCGGTGCCGCGGAGAGTTCCAACCCATGGAACAACGCCGGTACCGGTCACGCCGGGCTGTGTGAGCTCAACTACACGCCACAGGCTGCCGATGGCACCGTCGACATCAAGAAAGCCGTACACATCAACACCCAATTCGAGGTGTCGAAGCAGTTTTGGTCCTACCTGACCAAAAAAGCCACGTTCGGCTCGTGCAAGACGTTCATCAGCCCGGTGCCTCACCTGAGCTTCGTGCAAGGTGACAGTGGCGTTTCCTTCCTCAAGGAACGCTTCAAGTTGCTGAGCAAGCACCACGCCTTCGCGGACATGGAATACACCGAAGACAAGGCCAAAATGGCCGACTGGATGCCGCTGATGATGCCGGGCCGTCCGGCCGACGAAGTCGTCGCGGCGACCCGCGTGATGAATGGCACCGACGTCAACTTCGGCGCCCTGACCAATCAATTGCTCAAGCACCTGACCAGCGCGCCCGACGCGCAAGTCAAGTACTGCAAGCGTGTGACTGGCCTGAAGCGTAACAACGGCGGCTGGACCGTCAGCATCAAGGACGTCAACAGCGGCAACACCCGTGACGTCGACGCGAAATTCGTTTTCCTGGGCGCTGGCGGCGCGGCATTGCCGCTGTTGCAGGCTTCGGGCATCGAAGAAAGCAAAGGCTTCGGCGGCTTCCCGATCAGTGGCCAGTGGCTGCGTTGCGACAACCCGGAAGTGGTCAAACACCACCAGGCCAAGGTGTACAGCCAGGCCGCCGTGGGTTCGCCACCGATGTCCGTGCCGCACCTGGACACTCGTGTCGTCGATGGCAAGAAGTCCCTGTTGTTCGGACCTTACGCCGGCTTCACCACCAAGTTCCTCAAGCACGGCTCCTTCATGGACCTGCCGATGTCGGTTCGCGCCGGCAACATCGGTCCGATGCTGGCCGTGGCGAAAAACAACATGGACCTGACCAAGTACCTGGTCAGCGAAGTGATGCAATCGATGGAACAGCGCCTGGAATCCCTGCGTCGTTTCTATCCTGAAGCGAAAGCCGAAGACTGGCGCCTGGAAGTGGCCGGCCAGCGGGTGCAGATCATCAAGAAAGACCCGAAAAAGGGTGGCGTTCTGCAGTTCGGTACCGAACTGGTCGCGGCCAAGGACGGTTCCCTTGCCGCCCTGCTCGGTGCCTCCCCAGGAGCCTCGGTGACCGTTTCGATCATGCTTGAGCTGATCGAAAAATGCTTCCCGGGCAAGGCTTCCGGAGAGTGGGCTGCCAAATTGGCAGAGATCTTCCCGGCTCGCGAAAAAGTGCTCGAAACCGATGCGGCGCTGTATCGCAAGATCAATGCGCACAACAACATCGCGCTGGAACTGGTTGAAGCCAGTAACGAGACCGAAAGCTACGCTTGATTCGGTCCCATAAAAAACGCCCCGTTCTCATTGAGAGCGGGGCGTTTTTTTATGCCGCGTAAAACATCGCAGCCTCGTTTCACTCGACAGCTCCTACAGGTGTAACCGAACCCTTTGTAGGAGCTGTCGAGCGCAGCGAGGCTGCGAATTTTTGATCTTAACCGCGGGCCTTGGCGATCAGTTCAATGTACTCGGCCGCATTGCGCTGATCCTTGATCAGGGCGACGAAGTCATTGCCCTGTTCATCCTGGCCATTGAGGTCCAGACCTGCCTCGACGAAGAACGTCAGAAATCGCTCGAAGTCATCGATGCGCAGACCACGGTAGGCCTTGATCAACTTGTGCAGCGACGGCGAAGTGGCGTCGACTGGCTCGAAATCGAGGAACAACTTGATCTGCTCGTCGCCGATCTCGTCACCAATCACTTGCTTCTTATCTTTACGCATTGCCGACTCCAGCTCGCAGACATTTCACGGGGCGGGCAGTTTACCCCTCCCTTGCCGCCGGGCTCAACGCACTCGAGTGGCCCCTGTGTGTAAATCAGCCCAGACATGGCCGTTGGCATAGCTGAGGAACTGGCAATACACCGTGTCATTGCGCAGCAAGTCGATCACCACCCGGTACTGCGCCAGCGGGTAAAACAGCGTCAGGGTTTTGCTTTTGTCATCATAGACCGGCTTTTTCAGGCTTTTGCTTTCGCCATCGAAGTGGACCAGCACCTGGTTGATGGTCGCGCCCTTGTTCAAGGATTTGCCCTTGAGGCGGATCAGCATCGGGGACGTGACCGGTATTGGCTGTTGGCTGGACTGGCGCTGGCTACCCACCACCACCGAATACTCGGTGACCTGCAGGAGTTGTTGCTGCTCGGGATCTGCGTCGCGCAGGGTCAGGTCATCGGGAGGCAGAAACTGTGCGTGCATCGGCGCAGGGGCGGCCGCCAGTGGCAGGG
>NZ_AKJS01000114.1 GCF_000282215.1 Pseudomonas sp. GM21 | reverse complement strand
CGCTTTCAGGGGCAATACTTCGACACCGAGAGCGGTCTGCACTACAACCGGCATCGGTACTATGATCCGCAGGTTGGCCGGTACCTGACACCTGATCCGATCAAGTTGGCGGGTGGGCTGAACCCGTATCAATACACGCCGAATCCGACGGGGTGGGTTGATCCGTTGGGGTTGAGCGGGAATTGCCCGCAGTCGGGAAAGGCAGGGTGTGGGGCGCCGGATGATACGACTGGCGCTAAGGTTGATGAAGGTGAGCCTACGCTGCCGAAGCTGACGGGTGAGCAGCGGAGGGCGCGGATTGATGAGTTGGCTGAGGCGAACGCATATCGACGTTTAGATGAGATGGAGAAATCTACAAGAGGTGCTCATTTTCTAGAAAAGCATGGCAAGCAGACTAGTTTGGAGTCTCAACGTGAGCGGGCAATGTCGGGAAGGAACCCGACAACAGGAGTAATTGAAAGGTACACATCAGGAAGGAAGGCTGGTCAGCCAAAGATACCTAGTGCAGCGACACGTTTTATTAGCTATAGGGATCAGTTGAACGCCATTCATCGAGCTCAGCTAATATTCAGGCGAAATGGTCATGCAGCATCTAAAGAGCCAATGAATATGGGTAAACAAATAGGTGAGGGATATAAACGTGGTGGCTTAGTATATGGAAAGCAAAAAAATGCAGTCGTCATATTAAATGAGACGGGTGCTCCGATAACGACTTTTGCGGATTTTTGAGTATGAAGCGTCCCCCTAAACTTTCTATTTTGCGTGGTCTACTATTTTTGTTCGACATTGACAATGTTGATAACGATGAAAGAGAAGAGATTATAGTTTCTAAAAATGTAAATGATGATGTCGAGCTCGCTGAGCTGTTCGACATACTGATGCGTCCGGAGTTTATCTCCTATAGCGGAAGTGATCGCGAATGGTATATAGATACGTTAAGTTGCTATTTGGATATGGGTGAAAGCTTTGACTCTATTTTTGATAAAATAACAACATATTTTGATGATGAGGTAGAAGATCGGCGGAGGTTTATGCAGGTTCTTTTGGCGTGTTTATTGAAATATCAGACTGAAGTAGCTCAGCCACCATTTGTGGAAAAAAAATGAGTTTGCGAGATCCATTTTCAAATGAAGAATTTCAACCCGGCTTAATGTGGTTTATTGGCGTCTTTGATGTTTATGACCGCGAGGAAACTCGGGGTTCGGAGCTGGAAGTATATAATCCGAATGATCGCTTTGACAGAGCGGAGCTGATCAAAAGATACAGCTTGAATCTAGGTTATCTGTCCTATCGACATAAGCTCGTGCTGCTGGATTTTTTAGCGGAAAAGCTAAGCGATGCGTCTTATGATTTTCAGAGTTTGTTTGATATAGACGAAGAAGATGCAGGGAGTTGGCCGCGTGGCGAGTGGTATACATTGGAGGATCCCCGTGGATTTCTTCAAGATGTCTATTTGTTGGCTCAGGAGGCCTGGAAGGAAGATCTTCTTAGGGCGAGTCTTGAAGAACGGGCCAACTGGTGATGGAGAAGGTGAGGCCTTTAGTCTGGAATCCCACGAGTTGCCAATTGCCAGCACTACGGGATGTTTAAATGCTGTTTAAAACCATCGTAATTATTACGAAATGTCTGGACAAGCTCGTCGGAAGTTTCCTTCAACCTGTAGCGGTTTCCATGAACTGGTGCGAAGTGAGATCCATGAATATTCTATGGCTGTCACTGCAAATGCAGCGGCAGGGTGTAGGAACCCTTACTCCAACGTGCATCAGTACTGTCGATTGATTGCGGCACTTATATTGAGTCCGTAATATCGTTCGCGGCGGCTGTGTGCGGGACACGTTTCGACGTGGCTGAGTTGGAGTATCTCAGTTTCCTACTCCCGCGCACGGCTGCCACCCAAGCCCGTAGGAAAGGCCGTTGGTAGCTTCAAATTAGTACTCCATGGACTTTCAAAAAATGAAAACTCTGCACCCCGATCCCCCCTACGAAAAACCAATCCCCCATCCCAAAAACCGCTTCATGGCCCTCACCAGCAACTGCACCGACATGCCCACGTTGTTCGTCGATACCCACGCGCCGCTCGATGTTTTATACGACGCCGCCAACTATCGAATTCGCGCGGTCACACAGGTGCTGGAGAACATGTCGATGCGCGGTTCGCTTGAGTGTGAGTCGTTCATCCTCAGTGATTTTGCACTGCTATGCGCCATTCCGTTGCGGGATGGGTGTGATGTGCTGGATGTGCTTGGGCGGCGGTTGCGGGCTCAGGCTTCGGAGTAACGCCGCTGAAAGATCGTTCCCACGCTCCGCGTGGGAATGCAGCCACTGACGCTCTGCGTCAAATTGGTGCCTGGCTCGATGCCGGCGGTGAGGCTGGAACGCAGAGCGTCCCTGGAGGCATTCCCACGCGGAGCGTGGGAACGATCATTGGATCGCCTTCATGGCACCAAATTAGTGCGCGAGAAGTGGCCGCCAACCGCTTGGTGCCACTTCTTGGTGCGCAAAGACGCTCAGAACTAGTACGCAGGTACCTGTCCAAGGTGGTTGTCCTGCACGCCAGCCACCAGGTGCAGTGGAATGTGCGGTTGTTCTTCCAGGCAAGGGACTTCGAAGCTACCCACAATTTGCACGTGCCGATCAATCAATCCGGTCGATTCTTGTACTGTTTTAGCCATTCTCGCGTGGTTCGCTGCGATTTCACTGAGGGTTGACACGTTAAATCTCCGGGTGACTCACCAAGCGTTGCGCTGGGGTCCTTAATTATTGATTTGATTGTTGCTGCGTCAGAATTACGTCGTTTCCGAGCGGCTACGACCGGCCTTTGCAATCCCCAAGCCAGACACTTTGTGCGTTGCGTCAAAGATTTGCCTAGGCGACGAATGGTGTGAGGTCCTCGCAACTTGGCCAATAGCACAAAGACTCAATATTCAAAAAAGGAATAAATAGATAATTATTTATTCCTTTTGTTGTTTGTACAGGTGGTGCACTTTGAAGGCCTGCGCATCCCAACGGATGTGCCCGTCCTCAGACAGGAAGCCTCATCATGACCATCAAAGCGATCAACGTCCGTAACCAGTTCAAAGGCGTCATCAAGGAAATCCTGCAAGGCGACGTGGTGTCGGAAATCGACGTGCAAACTGCCTCCGGAATCGTCACCTCGGTGATCACCACCCGTTCGGTGCGCGACCTTGAATTGAAAGTCGGCAGCGAAGTGATTGCCTTCGTCAAATCCACCGAAGTCTCGATCGCCAAGCTCTGACCCCAAAACACACTTTGTAGCAGCTGGCGAAGCCTGCGTTCGACTGCGCAGCAGTCGTGAAATCAGACAATGCGGTGTGTCAGGAAGACCTCGCAAACTCAGGTTTACGACTGCTGCGCAGCCGAACGCAGGCTTCGCCAGCTGCTACGGATTGTGGCGTTCCTGCCCTTGTCGGCATTAGTGGCGCACATTCACATTGAGGTTTTCATGACGACACCTTTCAAGCGCAGCGCATTGACCCTGTTGGCCACTTCCGTGGCTGCGCTGAGCGCATTACTCAGCCCCCTGGTTCAGGCCGAAGGCAAAATCAGCATCGCCCAGCAATTTGGCATCGGTTACCTGATTCTGGATGTGGTGCGTGATCAGCAGCTCATTGAGAAACATGGCAAGGAGCAGGGCCTCGATATCAAGGTCGACTGGAACAGCATTTCCGGCGCCACGGCGATGAACGAAGCGCTGCTGGCCGGTGCGCTGGATGTGGTGTCAGCGGGTGTGCCGCCGATGTTGACGATCTGGGATCGGACCAAGGGCAAACAAAACGTCAAGGCCATCGCTTCGCTGGGGTCGATGCCCAACTACCTGTTGACCAATAATCCAAATGTGAAAAGCCTCAAGGACTTCACCGAAAAGGACCGCATTGCGGTGCCGGCGGCGGGGGTAGGGTTCCAGTCGCGCACCTTGCAGATCGAAACGGCCAAGCAGTTTGGTGCGGACAATTTCAAAAAGTTTGACGACATCTCGATCAGCCTCGCTCATCCCGATGCGACATCGGCGCTGATTGCGGGCGGTTCGGAGATCAACTCCCATTTTTCCAGCCCGCCGTTCCAGTATCAGGAATTGCAGAGCCCCAACGTACACAAGGTACTGAGTTCCTACGACGTACTGGGTGGCCAGGCCACGTTCAACGTGCTGTACACCACTGAGAAATTCCACGACGAAAACCCGAAAACCTACAAGGCGTTTTACGCCGCGCTGGCCGAGGCCGAGAAAATCATCAAGGCCGATAAGCCGGCGGCCGCCCAGACCTATATCCGCGTGGAGCAGTCGAAGCTGGCCCTGCCACTGGTTGAGAAGATCGTCGCCGATCCCGAAATCGACTTCACCGTGGTGCCACAGCGCACCTATATCTACGCCGAGAAGCTCCAGGAACTGGGTGTGCTGAAAAACAAGGCCGCCAGTTGGAAGGATTACTTCTTTGAGGAAGCGCACAGCAGCGGGGGCAGTTGATCGCGTCAGAGCCCCCGGCTGCTTCTGATCAGCTCATAGGCTCGACGCACTAGCGGGTTCACCGTGTTGGGGCGAATCCACAGGTGATACGTCACGTCCGGCAGCCGTGGCAATCCGTCCGTTTCACCCAGTACGCGCATGTCCGGGCCGAGCATTTCCATGCTGCGGGCCGTGACACCCAGCCCCGCACGCGTCGCAGCCTTGATGCCAATCAGGTTCGAGGCCAGATACGCCTGGCGCCAGGGAATGTTGGCGCGCTCCAGGGCTTGCAGCGCATAGCGGCGGTAGATGCTCGGCTCGTCCACGAGAATCAGCGGCAAGGGTTCGCCGGGGTTGTGAATGTACTGCGCCGAGCAGATCCACCACACCGGTGAAGTGCGTAAGGCGAAGCCTTCGAGGTTGGAGTCTTCGCGGGTGGAAATCACCATGTCGATCTTGCCCCGGTGCAGGTCTTCCATCAGGAACGGACTGCGGCCGACATCGATCTCCAGTCGCAAGCGCGGTGCCGAGCGGGCGATGTGGCTGAGGATCGGCGGCAGGATGGTGTCGGCGATGTCATGGGGCGAGCCGATGCGCAACACGCCGCTCAGGCTGCTTTCACGCAGGGAGTTCAGCACCTCGTCGTTAAGCGAGAGCATCTGCCGTGCATGCCGAAGTAACTGCAAGCCGGCTTCGGTGAGTTGTTTTTGCCGTCCGCGCTTCTCGAACAGATTCACACCGACGAGCTGTTCCAGGCGTTGCATGTGTTGGGTGACCGACGATTGCGTGCGGTCCAGTTGCGCGCCGGCCTCGGCAAAACTGTGGTGATCCACCACGGCAATGAAGGTGCGCAGCAATTCAAGATCAAGCGTTGGCAGGGGCGACATGACAATGGACCAGGGCTGTTTTTATATCAGGAGTCTAAACATAAACATTACAGGTCTTTATGTTTGTTCGTTGTTTGTTTTGGAGCGTTTTAGTGATTTGCCCAATAAACACTGAGATTTAGGCTGAAAAGTATTGGCGGCCACACCGCAAGTTATAACGATATTAGATATCTGCATTTCCGTTACACCCACGCTGTACCTAGGATGCCATCACACCCGGTCGGGGTATGCCGATCAACCATTAGGGGAAGTTCATGTTGCTCAAGCGCACGCCTGTTAAACAATTGTTGCCCGTGATGCTGGGCGCCCTGATCTCCTTGGCTGCCAGTACTGGCGTCCATGCGGATGCGACGCTGGACAAGATCGAGCAGCGTCATGTGCTGGTGGTCGGCGTGCTGCTGTCCGGCGGCCCCTTTGGCGGGATTGATCCTGCCACTCAGAAGCCGCGCGGCTTGAATGTTGAGCTCGCGCAGGAATTGGGGCAGCGACTAGGCGCCGAGGTGGAACTGGTGCCGGTGTTGCCCGCCAACCGTGTGCAGTTTCTGCAGCAGGGTAAGGTCGACTTGCTGATTGCCAACATGGAATGGACCGCCGAACGTGGCGAGATCCTCGGTTTTGTACCGACGCCGTTCTATCGCGTTGGCGGCTCCGCAGCGGTGCTCAAGGACAGCAAGATCAGCCGTTGGGAAGACCTGAAAAACCAACCGGTCTGCACCTCCCAGGGCAGCAGTTACATCAAGCCGCTGACCGAGTTTGGCGCTGAGATCAAAGCCTTCAAGAGTTCTTCGGAATCCTTGCTGGCGTTGCGCGGCAACAACTGCGTCGCGGCGGTGCATGACGCCACGCTCATCAATCCGCTGCTCGCCGACACCGCCGAATGGCAGGGCTATCGCGCGATCGGCCCGGAACTCAACCCCGCGCCGTCGGTGATCTGGACCCGCCGCGGAGAAAGCGATACCCAGGCCAAGATTGATCCGATTATCAAGGACCTGCACCGCAGCGGCTGGTTGATTGAAGCCCAGACCCGCAACAGCATCACGCCCGCATCACCCGCGCTGGTGGAACTGCAAAAACAGTTTCAAGCCAACGGCGCCTGATCCCGGCCCGCCATCCCCTCGTTTTTAACAGCCCGTCGTTTTGCGCGACGGGCTTGCAAGGTAGTCGTGCATGAATCGTTATTTCTCCGCAAAAAACTTGTTCACCCTGTGCCTGGCAGGGTGTGCCGGGATGCTCGCCAGTCTCGCCCAGGCCGACGCCACGCTGGACAAGATCGAGGAACGCCACGCCATCAGCATCGGGGTGATTCTCAGCGGTCCGCCGTTCGGCACCCTCGATCCGAAGACCGGCGAACACTTGGGCTACAACGTGGAATTGGCCAAGGGTGTCGCCAAGGCGATGGGTGTCGAGGCCAAGACGGTTTCGGTGCTGGCGCCGAATCGCGTGCAGTTTTTGCAGCAGGGCAAGGTCGACATTCTGATTGCCAACATGCAGTTCACCGAAGAGCGCGCCGAGATTCTCGATTACGTGCCTACGCCGTACGAGGAAGTCGGCGGCGCGGCGTTGATTCGCAAAGGCGCGGGCATCACGCAATGGGCCGACCTCAAGGGCAAGCCGGTGTGCGTGTCCCAAGGCAGCAACTTCATCAAGCCCTTGCAGGAAACCTACGGCGCCGAGATCAAGGCCTTCCGCAGTCAGTCGGAATCGCTGTTGTCGCTACGCGGCAATGGTTGCGTTGCCGCGGTGCATGTTAGCCCGACTATGCATGCCTTGTTGAGCGATGCCGAGTGGGCTGAGTATGACATTCCGCTGCCGGGTGATTTGATTCCGTCCAACTCGGTGATCTGGGTGCGCAAAGGCGAGCACGATACCCAGGCGAAACTAGATGCCATCGTGCGCGACTGGCACCGCAGTGGCTGGCTGCTCGAACTCGGCGAGCGTACCGGTATGGCGCCGTCCCAGGCTTTGCGTGACCTGCACGAGCAATACCGCAAGGCAGCGCCGCTGGCGTCGCAACCATGAGTCGGCCGTTGTTCGAGGTGTTGCAGCAACTGCTCGGTGCCCGCCATGTGCAGAGCAGCGAAGAGGCCGCGCCGTACCTGACCGATAAACAAGGACGTTATGTCGGGCAGGTGGTTGCTGCCGTGCATCCGGCGAACACCGAGGAAGTTGCGGCCGTGGTCCGCGCTTGTGTGGCCTGTGATACGCCCGTGGTGGTGCAGGGCGGCAACACCGGTTTGATGGGTGGCGCCACACCGGACGCCAGCGGCTGTGCCGTTTTGCTGTTGCTGGATCGCCTGAACCGGGTGCGTGCGGTGGACACCGACAACGACACCCTGACCGTCGAGGCCGGCTGCATATTGCAAACCGTGCAGAACGTCGCCCGTGAAGCCGGCCGCCTCTTTCCCCTGAGTCTGGGCGCGGAAGGCAGTTGCACCATCGGCGGCAATCTCGGCACCAATGCCGGTGGCACGGCGGTGTTGCGCTACGGCAATACTCGCGAGCTGACGCTGGGGCTGGAAGTAGTGACGGCCGAGGGCGAAATCTGGAACGGTCTGCGTGGCTTGCGCAAGGACAATACCGGTTACGACCTGCGTGACCTGTTTATTGGCAGCGAAGGCACACTCGGGATTATCACTGCGGCGACCCTGAAACTGTTCCCGTTGCCCAAGGCGCAAGCCACGGCGCTACTGGCCTTCGACTCCCTGGCCCAGGCGGTGGAGTTCCTATCTCATGCCCGTGCCGGTTTCGGTGCCAGCCTCACTGCGTTCGAACTGCTCAGTGCCGATTGCTTGACGTTGTTGCGTGAGCAGTTTCCTGAGGGCCCGCAACCGTTTCTCGGAGCCATTCAACCCTGGTTCGCCTTGCTGGAACTGTCGGATATCCACAGCGAAAGCCATGCTCGCGAGGCTTTTGAAGAGGTGCTCGGCGCGGCGTTCGAAAACGCGTTCCTGGCCAATGCACTGATCGCCGAAAGCCTCGCCCAGAGTGAAGCCCTGTGGCAATTGCGCGAAAACATGAGCGAGGCGCAGAAGCGTGCCGGTCGCAACATGAAGCACGACATCTCGGTACCGATTTCCCAGGTCGTGGCGTTTGTCGCGCACACCGATGCGCTGTTGCAGGCGCATTTTCCGGGCGTGCGCCATTTCACCTTCGGCCACCTGGGCGACGGCAACCTGCACTACAACGTTGCCCACCCGCTGGATTCGACGGTCGACGCGCACATGGCTCAATACGCGGCGCTCAGTCTGCTGGTGCACGACAGCGCCCACGCCCACGGCGGTTCCATCAGTGCCGAGCATGGCATTGGCCAGCGCAAACGGGACCTGTTGGAGCGCTACAAAAGCCCGGTGGAGCTGAATTTGATGCGACGGATCAAGCAGGCGCTGGACCCGAAAAACCTGCTCAATCCGGGCAAGGTCGTGGAGGTGACGTCGTCATGAGCCTTCGTCTGTCCCAGCGCGTGCAACGCGTCTCGCTGTCGGCCAATGCCGCCGCCAAATCCCGGGCCACCGAGTTGCGCGAGGCCGGTCGCGACATTCTCGACCTGACCACCGGCGAGCCGGATTTCGATACCCCCGAACACATCAAGCAAGCGGCCTATGCCGCCATCGCCGCCGGTGCGACCAAGTACACCGCGACGCCCGGCGTGAAAGCCTTGCGGGTGGCCGTGCAACGCAAACTCCAGGAGGAAAACCGACTGGACTATCCGCTGGCCTCCATCGTAATTGCCAACGGCGCCAAGCAGATCATCTTCAACGCGTTTGCCGCGACCCTCGACGACGGCGATGAAGTGCTGGTGCCTACACCGTACTGGCCGTCATTTCCGGACAGCGTGCGGTTCAACGGTGGCGAGCCGGTGTTTATCGAATGCGGGCTGGCGCAGGGCTGCAAGGTCACCGCAGAACAGTTGGCGCAACACATTGGCGAACGGACGCGCTGGCTGATCCTCAACGGCCCCGGCAATCCGAGTGGCGCGGTGTACAGCGCGGCCGAGTTGCAATCGATCGCCGAGGTGCTGCGCCGTCATCCACAAGTGCTGATCCTGTTGGATGAACTCTACGAACATATCCGCTTTGACGGTCAGCCGGCACAGAGCCTGCTCAATGTCGCGCCGGATCTGCAGCCGCGTTGCCTGCTGGTGGGCGGCGTATCGAAGACGTATGCCATGACCGGCTGGCGCATCGGTTTCGGCGCCGGGCCGCACGGGCTGACCAGTGCCATGGCGGTCGTGCAGTCGCAATCCACGTCGGGGGCTTCCTCAGTTGGACAAGCCGCGGCATTGGCCGCCTTCGAAGGCGGACTGGATTTCTTGCCGGAACAGGTCGCGGCTTATCAGCTACGTCGGGATCTGTTGGTGAGCGCTTTGCGCGACGTCGCGGGACTTGAGGTGCTTGAGCCCCAAGGCGGCTTCTTCGTATTCGTGCGGTGCGCCGGTCTGCTTGGGCGTTATCGTCCGGACGGTATACGCCTGAACAGCGACGCCGATGTCGTGGCGTATTTACTGGAGGAGGGTGTGGCCGGCGTGGCGGGCAGTGCGTATGGCTTGTCGCCGTGGTTCCGCCTGTCCATCGCCACCGCGACTGACAGCGTGGTCGAAGCCGGACGCCGCATCGCTCACGCCTGCGGACAATTGCGAGGCGAACCATGAATCACTGGCTCGAGGTGTTCGTCCACTGGGTCGCCGGGTTCGGCTTGAATTACAGCTTTCTGCTGGACGCCTACCAACGTGGCACCCTGGCGCAGGGCGCGCTGACCACCGTGTGGCTTTGCCTGTTGACCATCGTCGGCAGCCTGCTGGCCGGTATCGCACTGGCCGCGATGCTGACGTCGGGCAAACCCTGGCTGGCCAAACCGGCGCGGGTATTTGTCGAGGTCACCCGCAACACGCCGACGCTGGTGCAGCTGTATTGCGCGTTCCTGGTGTTGAACATGCTGTTGACCCAGGCCGTCGGCGCGGCCAATCCGCTGACACCCTTTGCCTGGGTGGTGATTGTGATCTCGTTGCACAAGGGCGCGTTCCACGCCGAAGCCTTGCGTGCGGGGATTGAAGCGGTGCCGGCGGTGACGATGGAAGCGGCCAGTTCGCTGGCTTTCAACAGTCGTCAGTTGTTGTGGAACGTGCAGCTGCCGCTGGCCGTGCGCTTCGCCTTGCCCTCGCTGATCAACAACCTGATCGACCTGGTGAAGATGACGGCCGTGGCCTCGGCCATTGCGGTCGGCGACATCACCTACGCGGCGATCATGATCTGGACCCAGAGCGATAACGTGCTGGAACTGATGATTCTGATCCTGAGCTTTTTCGGTCTGCTGAGTTTTATCGTCAATTGTGTGGGGCGCTACCTTGAAGCGCGCCTGAGGATGCCCGGCTATGGCCATTGAATCGTCCGTCAGCGCGCCGCTGGCCTGGCCTCGGCGGCATGTCGGCAAGTTGCTGGTGTTGGCTGGCGCCGTGCTTTGGCTGCTGTACTTCGCCCCGCAAAGCCCGGTGCTCAAGGCCTTGGTGCAATGGTCGCCGGCACTGGCCGTGGGCTTTGCCCAGAACATTCTGATCAGTCTGGTCGCCATCGGTTTGGGGTCGGTGCTGGGGTTGTTGGTGGGGGCGTTGGCGTTGTCGCCGCTGAGGCTGTTGCGTCTGCCGGCACGGATCTGGGTGCAGATTTTCCGCAATGCGCCGTGGCTGGTGCTGATCTATTTCACCACCTATGTGTTTCCGTTCGAGATCCACATCGGCAGCGCCTATGTCTCGTTCCCGGACTGGGTCAAGGTGACCATCGGCCTGGCCTTACCGGCGAGCGCCAACGTTGCGGAAATCTTCCGTGGCGCCATTGCCTCGATCCCCAGCACCCAGTGGGAAGCCGCCCGTTCGCTGGCATTTACCCGTGGGCAAATTTTCCGCTCGATCATCCTGCCGCAGTGTTTCAAGCGCATGTTGCCGCCGTGGATGAACCTGTATGCGGTCATCACCATGGGCACCGCACTGGCCTCGTTGGTGGGCGTGCACGACGTGATCGACACCGCACAGATCGCCAGCAACACGGTGAACATGACCGGTTTCACCGTGGTGATTTACCTGAGCCTGCTGGTGCTGTTCTTCGCCTATTGCTACCCGATTTCCCGTCTCACCCAACGCCTGGAGCGACGTTATGCCTTTTACTGAAACCGTCGCCGAACCCTTGGTCAGCCTGCGCGATCTGCACCTGTCGTTCGGCACGAACCCGGTGCTCAAAGGCATCGATCTCGACGTGCACCGAGGCCAGGCCGTGTCGATCATCGGCCCGTCCGGCTCCGGCAAGTCGACCATTTTGCGCTGCATCACCGGCCTGTTGCAGCCGCAGCGCGGCACCATTCGCGTCGACTCCACCGAGGTTCACACCTTGTCTCAGGAATCCGAGCGCATCGAGTTGCGCAAGCGAGTGGGATTTGTATTCCAGCAGTACAACCTGTTCCCGCATCTGTCGGTGTTGGAAAACCTGGTGATCGCGCCGCGCAAGGTGTTGGGCCACAGCCGGATCGAGGCCGAAAAACAGGCGCGTGCCTTGCTGGCCAAAGTGCGCATGGAGCACAAGGCTGACGCCTATCCGGGGCAACTGTCCGGCGGCCAGCAGCAGCGCGTGGCGATTGCCCGCGCGTTGGCGATGCGCCCGGAACTGATTCTGTTCGATGAGGTGACCTCGGCCCTCGACCCGGAAACCGTCGGTGAAGTGCTAACGGTGATTCGCGAGTTGACCGAAGAGGGTATGACCTGCGTGCTGGTGACCCACGAGATGCGTTTCGCTGAAGAAATCAGCGACATCGTCTACTTCACCGAAAACGGCGTGATCGTCGAACACGGCAGCGCCACACAGATTTTCCGGCACCCGACCAGCGAGCGCACCCAAACGTTTTTGCGCCATGCATTGGGTGATTCGGGGCGTCGTCCCGCCGTCGCCAATGATCCGTATCTGTTGACCAACCTGGGCCGTTACAGCCTGTCCGTCTAACACCGAGGAGCCTGTTCATGAGTACCCATAACCGTGCCGCCGTCATCGAAGATTTTCTGAAGAAAATCCGTAACATCAATCAACGTGGTGTCGACCGCGCCGCGCTGGGAGAGATCGTTGCCCTGCTTGAAGACCTGGCCGAACGCCGTGATCTGTTCAATTTCGACGAATTCCCCGCGCCAGTGCCAGGGCAGGGCAGCACAGCATTTCGCTACCGCCTGAATGACGACGGCGACACGCCGACGCTGTACCTGAATTCGTTGTTGCCGGGCAAAAGCACCATCCCCCACAACCACGAAACCTGGGCGATCATCAGTGCGGTCGAAGGCCAGGAAATCAACTACGTCTACGCCCGTGACGATGAAGGTCGCGAGCCTGGGTTCACCACGTTGCACCTGGAAAAAGAAGTGATTGTGCAACCGGGCACGTCGATTTCCTTTCTGGGGGACGACCTGCACGGCATCCGTGTCGAAGGCGAGCAAGCGACCTTGCATTTTCACCTCTACGGTCTGCCGCTGGAGTCGCTCAACGGTCGTTACGGCGTTGAAGGCGACGGGCGCATTCTCAATTACAACGCCTCGCAAATGGCACCGTCGATCAAGGCCTACGCATGATCGATCTTTACTACTGGCCCACCGGCAACGGGTTGAAGATCGGCATCTTGCTCGAAGAGCTGGAGCTGGCCTATCGCGTGTTGCCGGTCAATATTCGTGAAGGTGAGCAGAAACAGCCGGCGTTCCAGCGAATCAGCGCCAATGGGCGAATTCCGGCGATTGTTGACCATGCCCCCGCAGGTTTGAGTGAACCGCTGAGCCTGTTCGAGTCCGGTGCCATCCTTAATTATCTGGCCGACAAGGCAGGACGTTTCCTGCCACCAGCGGGCAGTGCCGAACGGCAGAACGTCCAGGAATGGTTGTTCTGGCAGGTCGGGCATATCACCCCGTACCTGAGCCAGTTGCAGGTGTTCAAGGAGAAAGCACCGGAGCCGATTCCATTCGCCCTCGACTTACTCAATGCCGAGGCGACGCGATTGTATCGGGTGCTGGAAACGCGCCTGTCGGAAGTGCCGTATGTGGCGGGTGACTACTCCATCGCGGACATGGCGATCTTTCCGTGGATCCAGCCGTTGCGTCAGGGCCAGGACCTGGCGGACTTCCCGCATATCCATGCCTGGCGAGAACGCCTGAAGGCACGACCGGCTATTCAGCGTGCGTATGCGAAGGGCTGGGACGTTGCGGCCAACGAGCGCTCTCTGGCGCTTCAATAACTCATTTTCAAGCGGGACTTTCATGAGCCAGACCGTAACCCCAGGGCAACTGCAGCAATGGCTGTTCGACGGGCAGGAAATTGCCCTGTTTGACGTGCGTGAACACGGCCAGTATGGCGAGGCCCACCTGTTTTTCGGGGTGAACCTACCCTATAGCCGACTGGAGCTGGAGGTGCGGCGTCTGGCGCCGAATCCTCTGGTGCGGCTGGTGATCTATGACCAGAACGGCGGGGATGTCGCTGCCCGTTCTGCCCAGCGTCTTCAGGCGCTGGGGTATCAGCGCGTGCACGTATTGGAGGACGGTGCCGATGGCTGGCAGGCCGCCGGTTTTCAGCTGTTTGCTGGCGTGCATGTGCCGTCCAAGGCCTTTGGCGAGTTGGTGGAGGAGGCCAGTCATACGCCGCATGTCACCGCGCAGCAGTTGGCTGAATGGCAAAGCCGGGGCGAGCCGCTGGTGCTGCTGGACGGTCGGCCGTTCGATGAGTATCGCAAGATGACCATTCCCGGTTCGGTGTGTTGCCCGAACGGCGAGCTGGGCTATCGCATCCACGATCTGGTAGCGGACGACACCACGCCGATTGTGGTCAATTGCGCCGGCCGCACCCGCAGCATTATTGGTGCCCAAACCCTGATCAACCTGGGTTTGAAAAACCCTGTCTATGCGTTGGAGAACGGCACCCAAGGCTGGGATCTCGAAGATTTGCAGCTGGAGCATGGCAGTACTCGACGTTATGCCGATGAAGTGTCCCCTGGTGCTTTGCCGGGGCAGCGACTGGTGGCTGCGCAACTGGCACAACGGGCGGGCGTCAAGACCGTTGATGCGGCGCAGGTCGAGCAGTGGGCCGGGGATGGAGATCGCAGTCTGTTTTTATGCGACGTGCGCACTGCCGAGGAGTTTGCGGCCGGCAGTCTGCCGGGGGCGCAACACACCCCGGGCGGGCAGTTGACTCAGTCCACCGATTTGTATGTCGGCGTGCGCCGGGCGCGTTTGGTGCTGATTGACAGCGATGGCGTGCGCGCGCCGATTGTCGGCAGTTGGCTGCGACAGTTGGGGCATGAGGCGTATGTCCTCAAGGGCGGTGTAAGCTGCGGTCTGGCGTTGCCCGCGGTCGAGGTGATTGCACACGAGGCGTTGCCATCAATCACCGTACTGGCGCTGGCCGATGCGCTTAAGGACGACGCCGTTGCGCTGATTGACCTGCGCCCGAGCATGGCCTATCGCAAGGGCCATATCGCCGGGGCGCGCTGGTCGATCCGCTCGCGGTTGGCGACTGACTTGGCCACAGAGCAGCGACCTCTGGTACTGCTGGCTGATGACCCATTGCTGGCCGTATTCGCGACACAAGAGTTGCCTGAAGCTCTGCGCGCCCAGGTTCGCTTTCTGGACGGTGGACTCGACGCTTGGCGTGCAGCGGATTTCGCAGTACAGGAAAACCCGGCTTCGCCTTCCGATGAGCAGTGCATCGATTTTCTGTTCTTTACCCATGATCGCCACGCTGGCAACAAGGACGCGGCGCGGCAGTACCTGGCATGGGAAATCGGTTTGTTGGCACAGATGAGCGACAACGAAATCGCCAGCCTCAAACCGCTGCCGCCACAAACACCTGAAAACTCGCGGATACGCACTCGCCTGATCCATTCCGCACGCACCGAGCGAGGCAATGGTGGTCGATCGGTCAACGTGCCGGTCACCCGTTTAAGCACGGTGCTGTTCGACAACCTGGCACAAATGCGCGACGCTCGCGCCCGCCGTGACAGCGAGCGAGTGCTGAGCTATGGCGCCCGGGGCAATCCGACGGCGTTCGCCCTCGAAGACCTGGTCACCGAACTGGAGGGTGGATATCGCACGCGCTTGTTCGGCACCGGACTGGCGGCGGTCGCGCAGACGTTTCTGGCTTACCTGCGCCCCGGCGATCATGTGCTGATCACTGATGCGGTGTACGCACCTGTGCGACGTCTGGCCCGGGAATTTCTTCAACCATTTGGCATCCAGGTCGACTACTTCGCCCCGGACGGCAGCGACCTGCAAGCGCAACTGCAAGCCAACACCAAAATGGTCTACACCGAAGTCCCGGGTTCGCTCCTGTACGAGCTCTGTGATTTTCCGGCCATCGCTGCCCTGTGCAAACCCCGTGGCATCCTGCTGGCCGTCGATAACACCTGGGGCTCGGGTTACCTGTACCGACCGCTGACCCTTGGCGCGGACATCTCGATCATGGCATTGACCAAGTACCTGTGCGGCCACAGCGATGTGGTCATGGGCAGCGTCTGCACCCGTGAAGACATCTGGCAGCCACTAGCGGCGATGAGCGACACCTTTGGCATCACGGTCAGTCCTGACGACGCTTATCTGGTACTGCGCGGCGCCCGAACCCTGGCGCCACGCCTGGAGGTGCACGAGCGCCAGGCCTTGGAGATCGCCCATTGGCTGCAAGCGCAACCGCAGGTGAAACGGGTGTTCCATCCGGCATTGCCCGATCATCCGGGGCACGCGTTGTGGCAGCGGGATTTCAACGGCAGTAATGGATTGCTGTCGTTCGAGCTGATGGAGGCGGACAGCCGCCATGTCGAGCGCTTCATCGATGCGTTGCAGGTGTTCGGGCTGGGGGCTTCGTGGGGCGGTTACGAAAGCCTGATCACGGTTGCCGATACCAAGGACCGCAACAGTGCGCAGGATCGCTCATTGAACCCGGTGCTGCGGTTGCATATCGGGCTGGAGGATGTCGAGGCGTTGATTGAGGATCTGCAGCGCGGCTTCGCTGCGCTACTATGAAGGCCTCAACTGGCGGCTCTACCGCCAGCACCACGCCGACTCACCGGCCCATAGAAAGAACAGGATCATGCAAGACCGTACCTACCAACTGCTGGAAGTCGCCCACGGCAAACCGATCAAACTCTGGACCGAAGGCGTCCCGGTAGAAAACGAAGCCAGGCAGCAGTTGATCAACACCGCCAGGATGCCGTTCATCTTCAAACACCTGGCGGTGATGCCTGACGTGCACCTCGGCAAGGGTTCGACCATCGGCAGTGTGATTCCTACCCAAGGCGCAATCATTCCGGCTGCCGTCGGGGTCGACATTGGCTGCGGCATGATTGCCGCGTGCACCACGCTGACGGCAACTGATTTACCCGACAACCTGCACGGCTTGCGCTGCGCCATCGAAAAAGCGGTGCCCCACGGCCGCACCATGGGGCGCGGCATCCGGGACAAAGGTGCGTGGGACAGCGTTCCGAAACAGGCTGATCAGGCTTGGGCCGCACTGGATTCACGGTTCAAGGCAATCACCGCCAAGTACCCGAAACTCGCCAGCACCAACAATCGTGTGCACTTGGGCACGTTGGGCAGCGGCAACCATTTCATTGAGGTGTGCCTGGATGAGACCAACCGGGTCTGGTTCATGCTGCACAGTGGTTCTCGCGGGGTCGGCAACGCCATTGGCAACCTGTTCATTCAACTGGCTCAGGCTGACATGCGCCAGCACCTCGCCAACCTGCCGGACCGTGACCTGGCCTACTTCGAGGAAGGCAGTCGACATTTTGCTGATTACGTCGAAGCCGTGGGCTGGGCCCAGGACTTCGCCAGACAGAACCGTGCACTGATGATGCAATCGGTGATTCAGGCGACACGCAAAGTGATCAGCAAGCCCTTTGACGTGGCGCTGGAGGCGGTGAACTGTCACCACAACTACGTGCAAAAAGAGCGGCACTTTGGTCAGGACATCCTCGTCACCCGCAAGGGCGCGGTGTCGGCGAAAAAGGGCGAGTTGGGGATTATTCCCGGATCGATGGGCGCGAAAAGCTTCATCGTCCGAGGGCTGGGCAATGAGCAGTCGTTCTGTTCCTGCAGCCACGGTGCCGGCCGCACCATGAGTCGCACCAAAGCGAAAAGCCTGTTCACCGTCCAAGACCAGATTCGCGCCACCGCCCACGTCGAGTGCCGCAAGGATGCAGCGGTCATCGATGAAATCCCGATGGCCTACAAGGACATTGATGACGTTATGCACGCCCAGCGCGAACTGGTGGAAGTGCTGCACACCCTGCGTCAGGTGGTGTGCGTAAAGGGCTGAGCCCTTTGGCAATAATAGAAAGCCCAGCCATTTCAGGTTGGGCTTTTTCGTGTCTGACAGTCACTGATCCTTCTCGCAATTGACCATCCACGACACACCAAACCGATCCACCAGCATGCCGAAACGCGCGGCCCAGAATGTCTGTTCCAGCGCCATTTGCACGGTGCCGTCTTCCGACAAGGCAGTGAAGACCCGTTCCGCCTCCGCGATGCTGTCAACATTGAGCGATACCGAAAAACCAGCCATATCATCGACAGGACGATCCGGTGTGGTGTCGGACCCCATGATGGCCTGGTCCCCGACGACGAGGCGGGTGTGAATGATCAGGTTGTGAAGATCCTTCGGCACGTGTTCGCCGGCCGGGGTTTCGCCAAAGGTCATCATGGCTTCGATTTCGCCAGGCAAGCTCTGGGCATAGAAGGTGAAGGCCGCTTTGCAGTTGCCGTTGAAGATCAGGTAGGGATTGATTTTCATGATGTGCTCCCGGTAACGAAGGAAGCCGAACGAGGTTGGATTAACCGCCAGCTCCGCAGTGATTGGACGCCGTTTAGCAAAGCGTTAGAGGGAGTGATTGGCCATTTTTGTTTAGATGTTTTTTCTATTGATGCGCTGCGTTTTATGGCCTCAACCGCGGTCGACCTGACATTGCGTCAGGTCTTCAGGCCACGGCGCGTGGTGCCGACGGTCGAAGCAGGCGTTCAATGGCCCCGCTCACCAGGTTCTCCAGCAGTTCATCACGCTCATGTTCGTTCAGCGAATGTTGCATCAGCCACCCGGGGGCGCTGTTGAGCAAGTTGGCGATGGCGTGCGCGGTGGCACGTTGCGCCTGTTCACCGGCCCGGGGTTTGGGGCCGATCATCAGCAGCAAGCGCTGTTCGTATTGCTCGCGCAAGTGCTGGACTCGCGCTTGTTGCTCGTCATTGAGGCAACCGGCGTCGCGCTCCGCCAGACGAAAATGCCACGGCATTTCCCGGTGCAGATTCAAGTGCGCACGGATCAGGCTTTGCAGCTTGTCGCGTTTGGCCGGGCCCTTTTGATCGAGGCGACCCAGGGTCGCCAGCAGTTCTTCGTAGAACTCCTCGATCAGGTCGAGCAGCAAGTGCTGCTTGCTCGGGTAATGGTGATACAGCGAGCCCGAGGAAAGCCCCAGGCACGTGGCCAGCTCACGCATGCCGACCTGACCGAAACCCTTGCTGGAGAACAACTCCAGCACTTTGTCCCGGTACTCGGAAAAGCGTGAGCAACGTTCAGGCATAGGCATAGAATCCACGTCCTGTTTTGCGCCCCAGATAGCCGGCGGCGACCATCTCCTTGAGCAGTGGGGCAGGGCGGTATTTGCTGTCATTGAAGCCGTCGTGGAAGGCTTCCATGATTGCCAGCAGGGTATCCAGACCGATCAGGTCCGCCAGGGCCAGCGGGCCGATCGGCTGGTTGCAGCCCAGGCGCATGCCGGCGTCGATGTCTTCGGCACTGGCCAGACCTTCCTGAAACACCAGAACCGCTTCGTTGATCATCGGCACCAGAATCCGGTTGACCACGAAACCCGGGCGGTTGCCGGCGGTGATCGCGGTTTTGCCCAGCGTTGTCGCCATGTCCAGGGCGAGGGCGTGGGTGCTGTCGCTGGTTTGCAGGCCGCGGATCACTTCTATCAGGCCCATCACCGGCACCGGGTTGAAGAAGTGCAGGCCGATGAAGCGCTCAGGCTGGCTGACGCTGGCGGCGAGTTGGGTAATCGACAGCGACGACGTGTTGGAAGCAATCACGCACTCGGCGCTGACCTGCGCGGCGATCTGATGCAGTACGCGCAGTTTCAGGTCGAGGTTTTCGGTGGCCGCTTCGATCACCAGTTGCGCGTTTTGCAGGCTATCGTATTGGGTGCTGGTGCGAATTTTGTCGAGGGCTACGTTCTTCTGTTCCTCGGTCAACGTTGCCTTGGCGACCTGACGATCGAGGTTTTTGCCGACCGTTGCCAGGGCCTTTTGCAGGGCGCTCTCGGAGATGTCGATCAGGGTCACGTTGAATCCGGCCAGCGCACAGACCTGCGCAATGCCATTGCCCATGGTGCCAGCGCCGATTACGCCAATGTTTTGCAGATTCATGTTGCCGTCCTTCAGGTCATACCGTGCGATACCTTGGCCGTGACAACGGTCGAAGGCGTACTATTGGCCGCGAGTCTAGAACCGGCAGCCCGGTTGTCCTATGCCGCAACTGTTCAACGGTGCTGGCGTTTTTTGCCAGTTCAAGTGTTAGGGAGAGAAACGTTCACATGCGGGAAAACGACTCGGTTGCCGTTTATTTCGTGCAGGCAATGATCCATGCGCTGGCGGGTGATCCACAGCGCCTCAAGGCTGCACTGGAACAGGCCGGCATCGACCAGGCGTTGATGGCCGAGCCCACGGCGCGGGTGCCGGCAAGCGCGTTTGCCGAGCTGTGGTTGATTCAGATCCGCGAATTGAACGACGAGTTTTTCCGCCTCGACTCCCACGGCATGCCGCCGGGCAGCTTCGCCCTGATCTGCCGCGCCTTGATTCAGGAACCCGACCTGCACAAAGCCATGCGCCAGTGCCTGGCCAATTTCGGCCTGTTCCTGCGCGACTTTCGCGGCACCCTGACCGTGCGCGGCAAGCGCGCATTCATCAGCCTGGACAGCCACGCGCAAAACGACGACGTCAGCCGTTTCGGCGAAGAGACGTTCCTGGTGCTGATGATCAGTCTGATGTGCTGGCTCGGCGGGCGGCGCATCCCCATCGACCGCGCAGACTTCCGTCATGAACGCGTGTCCCTCAGCGACGACCGTCTGCTGTGGGGCCCCAACCTGACCTTCGGTGCCGAGCGCACCGAAATCGAATTCGCCAGTCACTACCTGCGCCTGCCGGTGGTGCAAGACCTGGCCTCGCTGAAAGTATTCCTGCGCACTGCCCCGCAATGGCTGGTGATCCGCTTCCGCAACCAGCATGGCCTGGCCTCGCAAGTCCACCAGCGCCTGCGCAACAGCGACTACAGCGAATGGCCGACCTTGCAGGATTTCGCCCTGGAACAACACCTGAGCCCCAGCACCTTCCGCCGCAAACTGGAGCGCGAAGGGTGCTCGTATCAAGAGATCAAGGACGAGGTGCGGCGAGGCGTGGCCTTTGAGCAATTACGCCAGAGCAAGGCGAGCATCAGTGACATCGCTGAGCGGCTGGGCTTTCAGGAACCGAGTGCGTTCCATCGGGCGTTCAAGAAATGGACGGGGGAGAGCCCGGGGCGGTATCGGGCGCGGTTTCAGGTGGGTGTGGAATGAAGTGGACTTTCTCTCTCTGTTTCGGGAGTACCTGAAACGGGGGAGCCACGGTACGTAATGACGACCTTTGCAAAGTGGTCCGTGTTCTGACTACCCACTTCAAGGGATGATTTTAATTGCGCAATTCGAGAGCGAATGGACATAGCAGTTAGCTTGCTGAACCCAGGTTTAGCTAGCTGCTTTTCCAGGAAAAGGAGCTCTGCTGATACGTGCAGATATTCGTTTCTATTCATGCGCGACCTCTGAAAGTCGGTCGATCCTCATCCTGACGCGTGCTCGCGTCAAGCGAACAAACGTTACAGTTGATTCGCACCGGGCTCGTTGCCGGGCTGAAGTACCATGACACCTTGTTTGTTCTCTGCGAGCCAGTCCCCATGCCTGCGGCCCTTAACCGCTTCACCGCCTTGTTCGACCAGGCCCGACGTGCCTTGCTGCTGGTCTGGGGCACTTCTCGCGGATTATTCCTCGGCCTGGTCCTGGCCACTCTGATTGCCGGTGTCCTCCCGGCACTGGCCGCCTGGATAGGTCAACGCATTGTCGACGCGGTGGTCAGTGCCATGCAGTTGCATGCGCAGCAAGGCAGTGCGCCGTTGTGGCCGGTGGTGCGTTATGTGTTGATGGAGGCGGGGGTGCTGGCGTTGTTGTCCGGTACTCAGCGGGCGTTGTCGGTTCAGCAGTCGCTGTTGCGGGTGCAGTTGGGGCAGAAGGTCAACACGATGATTCTGGAGAAAGCCCAGACGTTGTCGCTGGTGCAGTTCGAGAATTCCGAGTTTTACGACAAGCTGGTGCGGGTGCGGCGCGAGGCTTCGACCCGTCCGCTGGCGTTGGTGATGAAGTCGTTGGGGTTGATCCAGAACCTGATTGTGCTGATCAGCTTCGGCGTGTTGCTGGTGCACTTTTCGCCGTGGGCGCTGGTGCTGCTGGTGGTCGGTGCATTACCGGTGTTTTTCGCCGAGGCACACTTTTCCGGGGATGCTTTTCGGCTGTTCACCCGTCGAGCGCCGGAGAGTCGGCAGCAGAATTACATCGAGACGCTGCTGTCCCACGAGGGGTACATCAAAGAGGTCAAGCTGTTCGGTTTCGCGCCGCTGTTGTTGAAGCGCTATCGCGACACGTTCGCGCGTCTCTACGCCGAAGACCGCCGGTTGACGTTGCGTCGCGATGGCTGGGGATTCGTCCTCGGCCTGCTTGGTACTTCGGCGTTTTACCTGGCGTATGCGTGGGTGGTGGTCGATACCGTTCACGGCAATATCAGCCTTGGGCAAATGACCATGTACCTGGTGTTGTTCAAGCAGGGGCAAACGGCGGTCAGCAGTAGCTTGAGCGCCATCAGCGGTCTCTACGAAGACGGCCTTTACCTGTCGAGTCTTTATGAATACCTGGCCGAACCGGTGGTGGCCGATTCCGGACATCTCACCGAGGGCGCGGTGCCCGGCGATGGTTTGCGTTTCGAGAACGTCGGTTTTCGTTATCCCGGGGCGAGTCGTGCGGCGCTGGAGGGCATCGACCTGCACCTGGTTCCGGGGCGCAGCCTGGCGCTGGTGGGGGAGAACGGTTCGGGCAAGACCACGCTGATCAAATTGCTGACCCGTTTGTACCGACCCGATCAAGGCCGCATTTTGCTCGATGGCAGCGATTTGCAGACCTGGAAGGAGGACGTGCTGCGACAGCGCATTGGCGTGATTTTTCAGGATTACATCCGCTACCAGTTTTCGGTCGGTGAAAACATCGGCGTCGGCGACACGTTGGCGTTCAATGATGAACAGCGCTGGCAGGACGCGGCAGCGCAGGGCATGGCTGCACCGTTCATCGAGCGTCTGGATCGAGGGTACGCCACGCAATTGGGTCGATGGTTTGCCGGTGGGCAAGAGTTGTCAGGTGGGCAGTGGCAAAAGATCGCGCTATCGCGTGCTTACATGCGGCGCGATGCCGATATCCTGATTCTCGACGAACCGACGTCGGCACTCGATCCAGCGGCGGAAGCGGCGGTATTCGAGCATTTCAGCGAGCACACCGAAAGTCGCATGACGTTGCTGATTTCCCATCGTTTTTCCAGCGTACGCAATGCGGACCACATCATCGTGCTGGACCAGGGGGCGATCCTTGAGCGCGGCGATCACGACCATCTCGTGAAGGCGGGCGGACGCTACGCGCAGCTGTTCAACCTGCAAGCCCGGGGTTACCGCTAGGTTTTGCTTTCATCAAACCTTCGAGCGCCTGGCGATATTGGCTGCCCCCCAGGCTCATGCTGTTGTTATGGGTGCCGCCGGGCACCAGCAGCAGGCGCTTGGGTTCATTGGCGGCGTTGAACAACTGCTGGCTGAAGTATGAGGGCATGAACCGGTCGGCCAGGCCGTGAACCACCAGCAGCGGCATGTCGATGTCGACGATCTTGTCGAGGGAATCGAATTTCTGCGACACCAGCCAACGCACCGGCAGCCAGTTCACCGGCAGGTTGCTGTCGGCCACTTGCGCCACGGCATCGCCCAGCGAGGTGAACGTGGACTCGATCACCAGACCGCGCACCGGCACTTCGACTTGTTGCTTTTTCGCCTGTGCGGTCAGGTCCGCCGCAAGGTCGATGGCCACCGCGCCGCCCAGGGAGTGACCGTAGATCAGACGTTTGTTGGCGTCCGGTTGCATCTGGGTGAAGCGCTCCCAGGCGGCTCGGGCGTCTTCATAAACGCTGGCTTCGGAGGGCAGATCCCCTTTGCTTTGACCGAACCCACGGTAGTCGATGGCCAGCACCGAGTAGCCCATGGCGCGCAATTGCTCGATGCGAAACGCCTGGCCCGTCAGGTTCCAGCGTACGCCGTGCAGGTAGAGGATCGACGGCGCATCACGGCGTGCGGCCGGCCACCACCAGGCGTGGAGGTTTTGCCCGGCCTTGAATCGGGCGGGTTTGATGTCGAACTCCTGCACATCGTCCGGCAAGCCGCGGTACCAGCCCGCCGTACCCGGCTCGATGCGGAACAGCAATTCGCGCTCTTTGTACTTGAGCACACCGCAACTCACCGGCAGGCCGACGATCAATGCGGCCATGCACAGCATCGGCAGCCAGCGACGGCCCAAGCGGCTCATCCAACTCGACAACATACGGCGGTCCGGAAGGTCTGCGGGAAAAGACGGGTTTTAACAGATGCGTGGCGGGGGCGGGGACAAATTCGACAGCCGTATGAGGTTTTGGGGTGAATGATCGGGCCCCATCGCGAGCAGGCTCGCTCCCACAATTGACCGGGTTCTACCAGAAAAAACGCGATCCACTGTGGGAGCCAGCCTGCTGGCGATGGGGCCATAGCTGCCAAAGCTGATCTTACTGGAGCCCGATCAATCCACCTTCAACACAATCTTCCCAATAAGGTGGCGCTGATTCAGTTCAATGCGGGCATCAAACCATCACGACGGCTCAGCAAACGCATGCCCTGTTCCAGCAGCAGCGCAACCACAATTGCACCGGCCGCGATGACAAACAACAAAGCGTGATGACCGCCGCTAGCATTGAACAGCGCCGAATAGGCAAACCCGGCGAGGGCCTGAAACGTTGCAAACGAAACCGTCGCGCGACTCCAGGCCACTTGCTGCTGGTGATGTTGCGGGATCAGTTCGTGAACCCGTGCCAGCGCCAAGGGGACGATGCCCGGCGGGAACGAGCCGAGCAGCACCGCCAGCAAGGCCAGCGCCGTAAAAGAACTTGAGATCGCCAACAGGCCAACGGCAATTGCCTGTATCACCAGCACCACGCGAATACTGACCTTCGCGCCGAGTTGGTCCGCCAGAAACCCATAACTGACCGGCCCGATAATCGCGCCAAGGCCGTACATCACCCAAATCAGCGCGCCGACGTGCTGCCCGGCACCGAGCCCGCGGGCCACGTAATCCACCAGGAACACCATCGCAGGCACCAGCCCTGCGGCCATGAATGCGTATTGAGCGAACAGCAGGTAAACCCGTGGATCAGTGGCCGTCTTCGGCTCTGCGACTGCTGGCGTAGCGGCAGCGTGGTGCGTCTCTGACGGCCAGCCGAACCAGCTGGCGGCGGTCAGCACCAATGACAGCAGGCCAAGGCCGAACCAGGTTTGTTGCAAGCCAAGGCTCAGCAACGGCGGAACAATCGTCCCCGAACCGGCAATGCCCAAGCCAATACCGAGGAAAATCGCGCCACTGGCCAATCCTCTGCGCGCCGCCGGTACATGTGGCAGTACCGTCGCGGCCACCAGCACCATGATCGCGCCACCGGCAATGCCCGACAGCAGGCGCCAGCCGAAGAACCAGCTCACCGACAAGGGAAAGCCACAGGCGAAGAACGACAAGGTCACGGCAAACATCATCAGTCGCAGCGCGGCTTTGTTGGAGGTGCGCTGCGCGACGGGGCGGCCGATCAGGGCGCCAATCAGATAGCCGACCAGGTTGGCGGCACCGAGGTACACCACGTCGCGGGCGGAAAACCAGTGCGCCTGAATCAACGATGGAATCAATGGCGTGTACGCAAACCGCGCCAGGCCAATGCTGACGAGGCTGGCGCTGAGGCCGGCAAAGATTGGCAGCCAGATCGCGCTGCGCGAGGTAGTCGATGAGCTGTGCATGAGAAGGCTCCTGTGAGGTTGACACTGGCCTTCAGCCTATCGTGAGTATCCAATGCATTAACGCAGCGATTTTGCGCTATGGTGATGCGTATATGCATCACTGAGGGAGCCGCATGAATTGGGATGACGCACGGGTATTCCTGGCGGTTTGCCGAGAGTCGACACTGCGCGGCGCAGCGCGGGTGCTGGGGGTTGATCAAGCGACGGTGGGCCGGCGCATCACGGCGCTGGAAAAGTCGTTGAGTGCGACGTTGTTTCTGCGCACCTCCGAAGGCTACGCACTCACCGCCGTCGGCGAAGCGGCGCTGGCGGCGGTGGAAAAAATGGAGCGCTCGGCACTGGAACTGCAGCGGCAGATCCAAGGGCTGGACGACCGGTTGACCGGGCTCGTTCGGGTCAGCACCACTGACTCCATGGCCATCGATTTCCTGATCCCGGCCATTGCGCGCCTGCATCAGCAGCACCCCGACGTGCGGGTGCAACTGGACGCCTCGACGCAGATTCTCAGCCTGGCCAAACGCGAAGCCGACATCGCCGTGCGCAATACCCGGCCGGATAACCCGGACCTGATCGCGCGCCGAATCGCCCGCTGGCCGGTGGGTCTTTTTGCGTCTCAGGCGTATGTCGACGCACACGGTGTACCGGCGCCGGGTTCGGCGTTTGAGGGGCATGATCTGGTGGTGTATCAGCCGTACCTGCAAAGCCACAAGGACATGACACTGGTGTCGGAACCGTTGACGCGCGGGCGGATTGTGTCGAGCCTGAGCTCCGGCCTGCTGGTGCGTCGATCCATTGCCGCGGGCATCGGGCTGGGGGAAATTCCGGTGTACATGGGCGAGCGGGACGGACTGGTCAGGCTCTGGCCGGAACGCACGCGACCGTTGCCCTATGACGTCTGGCTGGTGACCCACGCCGACTTGCGGCACACCGCGCGGGTGCGGGCGGTGATTGATGAAATTGTCGCGGTGTTTTCCGGGACGGGTGAGTGACGGCGAAAAGCTCGCAGCCTCGTTTCACTCGACAGCTGCAGGTGTACGCAAAACCCTGTAGCAGCTGCCGAGTGAAACGAGGCTGCGAGCTCTTGATCTTATGGCATCTCAGGCAGTTCTTGCGGGCGCAAATCGAACACAAGTACTTCAGCATCCACACCGTTGCTCAACGTCAGCACTTGCTCATCACGAACCCGCACGCCGTCACCTTCCTGCAACTGCACACCATTGAGTTCGACGCTGCCTCGGGCCACGTGCACATAGGCATAACGATTGGCGGCCAGTTCCAGCGCGGCGCTTTCCTTGCCGTCGATCAGCGCGGCGTACACCCGTGCGTCCTGACGCACCTTCAACGAACCCTTGTCGCCGTCGGGGGAGATGATCAGTTGCAGACGCCCGCGTTTCTTTTGCGTGCTGAAGTGCTCCTGCTGATAGCGCGGTTTGGCGCCGCTCACCTCTGGCACGATCCAGATTTGCAGAAAGTGCACGGGCCGTGTCGCCGAGTGGTTGTACTCGCTGTGGGCCACGCCACTTCCGGCGCTCATCAACTGCACGTCACCGGGGCGGATCACCGAACCGGTGCCCAGCGTGTCCTTGTGTTCCAGCGCACCGTCGAGCACGTAGGAGAAAATCTCCATGTCGCGGTGCGGGTGCTGGCCGAAACCTTTACCGGCGGCCACGCGGTCATCGTTGATCACCAACAGGTCGGAAAAACCCTGCTCTTTCGGGTTGCGGTAATTGGCGAAGGAAAAGGTATGGAACGACTTCAACCAACCGTGATTGGCCGCGCCGCGATCAGAGGCTTTGCGAAGGGTCAGCATGATGAAATCTCCTGTGGGGACGTTGATTCGTCCGAGTGAGGAGAAGGTTAATGGTTACTGGTTGATGCAATAAGTGGGTGAAAATTGAAACACTGTCTCTTTAGGGTTGACGATTGTGTGCGGGTGATCACGTATTCTTATCCGACGCTGATGCCATGATTGCCCATAATGCACAGGACCCTTTTAATGCCGGGTACATTCCCCCCTGTGGGAGAGCCTGCTCGCGAAGGCGGTGTCACATTCAGCACTGCTGGTGACTGACAGACCGCTTTCGCGAGCAGGCTCGCTTGGATTGGTTTTCAGCCGATGGAACTTCCTTTGACTTCAGTGATTATTAATCCATGAAAACCATCGCTATGGTGCTGTTTCCGGACTTTCTCCTGCTCGACATGGCCGGTCCCATGGAAGTGTTTTCCATCGCCAACCGATACCTGTCCCCGGCTGATCACTACGTACTCACGACCATCGGCACCGAGCTTGACGCGTTGCGTGCGTCCAACGGCGTCAGGGTTCAGGCCGATCTGCACATTGATCAGGCGATTGAAGCTTACGACCTGCTGCTGGTGCCGGGCGGTCCCGGTGCCTATAACGAAAAACACCCGCCGTTGCTCGACTGGCTCAAGGGCGCTGTGGATCGCACCAGGCATTATGGTTCGATCTGCACCGGCGCCTTTTTGTTGGGGCACGCCGGTTTGCTCGACGGTTATCGCGTGACCACTCACTGGCATTACACCGAACGGTTGATCAAAGCCTTTCCCAAGGCCACGGTGCAGACCGATCAGATTTATGTGCAGGACCGCAATCTCATCACCTCCGGCGGCGTAACCGCCGGCATCGACCTGGCGCTGGCGGTGGTCGCCGAAGACCATGGCAAAAAAGTCGCGCAGGATGTAGCCAAAGTGCTGCTGGTGGTGATGAAACGCCAGGGCGGCCAGGCGCAATTCAGCCCGTTGATGGCCGCGGTCGCTCCCCATGAAACCCCGATCACCCGGCTGCAAAACTATGTGCTCGAACATCTGGACGAAGCGTTCAGCATTGAACGCATGGCCGGTCTGGCAACCATGAGTGCACGGCACTTCACCCGGGTCTTTGCCCGGGAAGTGAACATGACGCCCATGGAGTTTTTGCAAAACGCACGCATCGACCGCGCCAGGAGCCTGCTGGAAACCAGTGATGTGCCGCTCAAGACCGTGGCCTTCAAAAGTGGCTTCGGCAGTGTGCGGCACATGCGTTTTCTATTCAGTGAAAAGCTCGGCCTGACCCCCAGCCAATACCGTGAACAGTTCAGCTAGCCCGTTGTGTCCGTTGCACGCACCGTGATGGCCGGCACGCTCCCTTCGTGGCCGTTGAACCGTCACTGAGGTCTGCCAAGATACCCGTGAACTCTTTGCAATGGAGGTGCGGGAGCCTGGAGGGCGAGTGCGAAGGATGTTTGCGACACTTTGCGCCGGACCAGGTTTTCAGCACGCGAACGTGCATGAACAGTCTCACACGTATACACAGCGAAGCGGTGCTGCGTTTTGGCCCCTACGCGTTTCACCAGCGGCAACGTCTGATCCTGGAAGGTGATCGGCCGCTGCGCATGGGCGGGCGGGCACTGGACATTTTGCAGGTGCTGGTCGAGCGTGCCGGGACGGTGGTCAGCAAGGACGAATTGATAGCCCTGGTCTGGCCGACGTCGGTGGTCGAAGAAATCAACCTGCGCGTACACATCGCTGCGCTACGCCGCGCCTTGGGCGATGGGCACAACGGTCAGCGCTACATCGTCAACATTCCTCAATGCGGGTACAGCTTTGTTGCCCCGGTACAGCACCTGCCGGCGGGCGGGCCTGTGTCGATCCAGATGCTTCCAAAAACTCCACACAACCTGCCTGCCCGACTCACGCCGGTGATCGGCCGTGACGCGATTGTCGGCAGTCTGGTCCGGCAATTGCCGGTGCGACGTCTGATGACGCTGGTCGGGCCCGGCGGGATCGGCAAGACTACGGTGGCGTTGCGCGTGGCCGAACTGTTGTTGCAGCACTATCACGACGGTGTCTGGCGGGTTGATCTGGGGGCGATTGATGATCCCGCGCTAGTGCTTGACCACCTGAGGCGCACCCTCGAACTGGACCTCGGAATGCCCCTCGATGGATGGGCACAACGCCATGCGTTACTGGTACTCGACAACTGCGAGCACCTGCTTGAGCGTTGCCGGGCATTAGTTGAAAGCCTGTTGATCGCGGCGCCCCGGTTGTCGATTCTGGTCTCCAGTCGCGAGCCTCTGCTGGCCGCGGGGGAAACTGTCGTGCGTTTACCGCCACTGGTGGTCCCGCCCGCTTGCGAACTGCAAAGTGTTGCGCAAGTCATGGGGTATTCGGCGGTGCAACTGTTCGTCAGTCGCGCCCGTGCCCGTCAACAAGGCTTTGCTCTGCGTGAACAGGACCTCATGGCCGTGGGTGAAATCTGCCGCAGGCTCGATGGTTTGCCGTTGGCCATTGAATTGGCCGCCGCGCAAATCGACGCGTTGGCGCTGGTGGGGTTGCAAGCCCAACTCGATAACTGTTTTCAACTGCTGACCCTGGGGCGGCGCACCGCCGTCCCTCGGCATCAAACCTTGAAAGCCGCGCTGGACTGGAGCTATGAACGGCTGAGCCCGATAGAGCAGACGGTATTGCAGCACCTGGCGGTGTTCCAAAAGGCCTTCACCCTGGACACCGCCATCGACGTGATGAGCAGCGCGGTGCTGCTGCCTGATCGCGTGAGGAACGCGGTGGAACGCCTGGCGCTCAAATCACTGTTATCGCTGGAGCAGGGTAGCGGTGTGAGCCGGTATCGTTTCCTCAACACCACCCGCACCTATGCCCTGGAAAAACTCGAACACAATGGGGCGTTACGCGATGTTGAAAGGCGTTATGCCCGCTATATCAGCCGCGCGAGCTCCACGTCAGGCGGGCAGGTGGCATTGCAACTCGTCGAGTAACCGGCGGACTTTCATCAAGTCCGGCGTGGTAAAGCCTTCGGTGAACCGCTGGTAGAGCGGCGCCAGCAACTCATGGGCTTGCTGATAGAGGCCCTGACGTTTCCAAAGCTGTGCAAGTGTCGTGGCGCTGCGCAATTCCCAGGCGAGGGCGCCTTGGCTTCTTGCCACGTTCAGCGCCCTGATCAGCACGGCCTCGGCCGCCTGGTTTTGCAGCGGGCAATCCTTTGCCAGCAGCGTGTTCGCCCTGGCCCGCAGGATTTCCGCCGTGCTCCAGCCTGCGGTGCCTGTATCCGCTCGATGCAGCAAGGCCTCATCGACGAAATCGTTGTCCAGCGTGACCATGATGTCCTTGATCAACCCGGACCCAGATGAAGCTGGCAATCGCGCTTGCGCCGGCTCGATCACCTGCGCGTAGTGGCGCGCCCAGGTGTAGAACAGCAGCACAGAATGCTTTTGCGCTTGCTCCAGCAGCAGGCGCAGCAGCTCGCGCGCGCTGCGGGTGTCGCCGTTGTAATGGGCGATCAGGCAGCCGGCCAGGGCCAGGGTGTAGCAGATCGAGGTGCCATGGTTGATCTGGATCGCGATGTCCAGCGCTTGCCGTGCCGTGCGCCAGGCTTGCTCCGGTTGGCCCTGCAACCACAAGATGCGCGCCAGAATCGTAAGAGCGGCCACGCTCTGATCGTATTGCACGCCAAAACCGTGGGTGAAGCGGTTGAGGTGGCCGCTCTGGGCCATGCGCTGGATCACTTGTCGGGCATCCGCCCCTGCTTGTTCCTGATTCCCGGCAAAGTGCAGGGCCAGCACTCGTAAGCGGTGATTACTCAGCGACAGTACCGCCTCGTCCGGTGTGCTCAACCGGTCGAATTGCTGGCTCTGCTCCAGCGCCATTTGATAGTTGCCGCAACTGAGGTTGACCGCCATGTGCCCGGACACCGCCCGCAGTTGACCGACCACGTCTCTGCACTGTCTGGCCAGGTTTCTGGCGCTGACAAAGGCTTCGATGGTTTCCGGCGTGCCACCCTGGGCGTGGTAACAGGAGCTGCCGAGGGCGAGCTTCAGGGCCATTTTCAGCTGAAGGCAGGGGGCGGACGTCTCATCGAGCAACGTCAGGGCCTTGCGCACATACACGCCGTGTTCCTTGAGCAGCGACAGCTCCTGCCACAGCGGCGCCGACGTTGCGGTCAGGCGTATAGCCAGTGCTTGCTGCCCGTGTCCGTTCAAGCCCCAATCGAGCGCCGCGCGAATGTCTTCCAGGCCACGGGCATAACGCTCGATCCACGCGCTGGTGGGTATGTGCTCCCAGTCATTGCGGGCCTGATTCATCAAGGCCAGGCAGCGTTCAGCATGGCGGGTTTGCGTGTCCGCCAAGTCGGTGGACTGGCCGAGTTTTTCAAGGGCATAGCTGCGTGTGGTGTCGAGCAGGCGATAGAACACCTCTTCATCGCCCACTTCCACGTTGAGCAGCGACTTGGCCACCAATTGGGTGACCGCACCAAACACCTTGTCGGGGTCGATGTGTTCACCGACGATCACGGCGGCGGCCGACTCCAGGGTGAATCCGCCCCTGAACACGCCCAAGCGGCGCAGGCAGTTTTGCTCGCAGTCCGTCAGCAGTTCAAAGCTCCAGTCGAGCGTGGCGCGAAGAGTCTGGTGTCGGCCCAACGCCGGCTGACGCCCTTGAGTAAGCAGGCGAAAACTGCCTTGCAACTGTTCCAGCAGTCCACTCAAACCAAAGTTGCCGACTTGCGCGGCGGCGAGCTCGATGGCCAGCGGAATCCCGTCCAGTCGATGGCAAATGTCGATCAACAGTGGTAGTTCTTCATCGCTCAATTCAAAGCTGTCGTGACTGGCCATCGCCCGCTCGACAAACAATTGCAGCGCCGAAAACGTCATGGCCTGAGCGCGGTCCAGCACAGCGATGGGCGGCGGGCAATCCAGCGCTTCAAGGCGCTGGACGAATTCGCCTTCGGCCCGCAGGCTCTCGCGGCTGGTAGTCAGAATGTGCACGTGCGGCGCGCCCCGCAGGATGCCTTCGCAGAGCAGGGCAATGGCGTCGAGCAGGTGCTCGCAATTGTCGATCACCAGCAGCATCTGCCGGTCGCGCAGGTAGGCAGCGAGTTCGCTCATGGGTTCGCCGTCGTGCAGGGACAAATCCAGCAGCGTTGCCAAATGCGTGGTGACCATCAACGGATCATTGATCGGTGCCAGGTCCAGCAGGCGAATGCCGTCCCGGTAGCGCCCGATCAGTTGCTCGGCCACGCGCAGGGCCACGGTGGTCTTGCCGATGCCACCGGGGCCGACGAGGGTGATGAAACGCTGGCGTGCCAGTTGCGTCACCAGCGTGTCGACCAGGGACTCGCGACCGATCAGGCGAGTACCGCGCACGGGCAGGTTATGACCGTCGGGCACTGGCGCTTCGGTGTCGGGGTGTTGCTCGATCCGTTCCAGCGAGTAGGGCGCGACAAAGCTATAGCCGCGCTGCGCGACGGTGACGATGTAGCGCTGGCCGGCCTGACCATCGCCGAGGGCTTTGCGCAACGCCGCCATGTGCACCCGCAGGTTGATGTCTTCCACCACGCTTTTGGGCCAGACCTGTGCGATCAGTTGCTGTTTGCTGACCACCTGCCCAGCGTGCTCCAGCAGAATCAACAGGATGTCCATGGCCCGTCGGCCCAGGCGCAGGGGCTGGTCAGCCTCCATCACCAGACGTTGTCCGGGGTAGACCCGGTAGGGGCCGAAATGCACAGCCTGCTCGGGAGAAAGGGTCAACGGGGCACTCCAGCTTGCATCCATCCGGGACGGGTTTTTCGAACATATTCCGCAGGTTTTTTGATCAGCGCAATCCGGGTGACCGGCAATTGGGGGTGGTTGCTGCGACTGCCTGTACCGGGTAAACGCAGCCTGTGCCGTGTTTACGGTAGCAAAGACAGCGTTATGGTTTTTGGCGCGCCATGGAAAATTAACAACGTTTAACTCGTCTTGCGTCTGGTCTGCGCCCAAAACTCTGTTCTTCAACGTCCACCGGTTAATCGTAGTGCGATTCCTGTGGGAGCGAGCCGGCTCCGGGCGGCGTTCCCACATAGATTGCAGTAAAGCAGGGATTCATTGTCATGAGGACGCCAGAATGAGCAACGTGGTGGTGGTCTATCACAGCGGCTACGGGCATACCCGGGTCATGGCGCAGGCCGTCGCCCACGGGGTGGAACGGCACTTGGGCAGCACCTGCCAATTGATTCCGGTCGAGGAAGTGGAAGACCACTGGGACCGATTGCACCGCGCCGACGCGATCATCTTTGGTGCGCCGACCTACATGGGAAGCGCCTCAGCACCCTTCAAAGCATTCATGGAAGCCACCGCGGCGTTTTACCTGGCCCAACCCTGGCGCGACAAGTTGGCGGCCGGGTTCACCAACTCCGGCAGCCTGTGCGGCGACAAGCTAAACACCTTGCTGCAGATGGCCGTGTTCGCCGCCCAACACTCAATGATCTGGGTCGGCCTGGATGTGCTGCCGGCTCGCTCCGGTAACGGCGTGTTCGATGGGCAGATGAATCGCCTGGGCAGCTCGCTGGGTGCCATGTCCCAGTCAAATGTCGAACAACCTCCCGAACTGGCACCGCCGCCGGAAGACCGCTGCACCGCCGCGCATCTGGGCGAGCGGGTGGCCCGGCTGGCCGAACGCATGAGCCACTCACCGCTTTGATTCACCCCCAACCTTCGCTAAGGAGATATTGCATGAGTACGTTCACCACCCGAGACGGCACCGAGATTTACTACAAGGACTGGGGCACTGGTCAGCCCATCGTCTTCAGCCATGGCTGGCCGTTGAATGCCGACAGCTGGGAAGCGCAGATGATCTTCCTGGCCTCCAAAGGCTACCGCGTCATCGCCCATGACCGTCGTGGGCACGGGCGCTCCAGCCAGCCGTGGGCCGGCAATGACATGGACACCTACGCCGACGATTTGGCGCAGTTGATCGAGTTGCTGGACCTGCAAAACGCCGTGCTGTTCGGCTTCTCCACCGGTGGTGGCGAAGTGGCGCGCTACATAGGTCGCCATGGCACTGGCCGCGTGGCCAAGGCCGGGCTGATCTCGGCGGTGCCGCCGCTGATGCTCAGGACCGAAGCCAACCCCGGCGGCCTGCCCATCGAGGTGTTCGATGGCATCCGCCAGGCGTCACTGGTCGACCGCTCGCAGCTGTACATCGACCTCGCCAGCGGGCCGTTCTTCGGCTTCAACAAACCGGACGCCAAACCGTCGCAAGGCATGATCGACTGGTTCTGGGTGCAAGGCATGGCCGCCGGCCACAAAAACGCCTACGACTGCATCAAGGCGTTCTCCGAAACCGACTTCACCGAAGACCTGAAGAAGTTCGACATCCCCACCCTGGTGGTGCATGGCGACGCCGATCAGGTGGTGCCGATTGAAGCGGCAGGCATTGCCTCGGCAGCATTGGTCAAAGGTTCGACGCTCAAGATCTACCCGGGCGCCCCCCATGGCCTGACCGATACCCACAAGGATCAGCTCAACGCTGATTTGCTGGCATTCCTCAAGGGTTAACCCACGCTGCTACAGGCGCCCCGGCCCCTGTAGCAGCTGTCGAGCCCCGGCGAGGCTGCGTTCGGCGGCGAAGCAGTCGTAAACCCTGCACACGCGGCCTTGCTGAAACACCGCGTCGCCTGATTTCACGACTGCTTCGCAGCCGGACGCAGCCTCGCGTTGCTCGACAGCTGCTACAAGTCCCCTCAACTATCTCTGACTCACCACCCTCCCTGTAGCAGCTGACGAGCAACGCGAGGCTGCGACTGGGATTTGCCTGACAAAACGCGATTGCCCGGTGAGGTTCAAGACGGTATTTACCCGGCGTGCAGCGTGGGGCGTTATTGCGCGTGAAGTTGAGCGGAGCAGGCAGCGTGGTGGGGGTGTGACCGCACCGTACGGCAGCGCCAGGCAAACGGATTGATGCCTTCGCTACGGGTGAAGATGTGACAGAAGTGCGCTTGATCGCAGAAGCCGCATTCGAGGCTGATTTGCGTCAGTGTCAGGTCGGTGTTCTGGATCAGCTGCTTGGCTCGGGCAATCCGCTGGTGACGAATCCAGTCCTGGGGCGAGTAACCGGTGCTGCACTTGAACGCACGGGAAAAATGACTGCGCGAGAGGGCGCAAGCCCGTGCCAGTTCAGTCACCTCAACGGTTTCATCGAGACCGTCGAGGATCAGTTGTTTCGCCAGTCTTTCGCGCCACGGGGTCAAGCCGCCAGTGGCCTTCTTTGGCGATTCAGTGACTGCCGCGATGGCAGCGTTTTGCTGAGAATGGGCCATGGCAAATATCCGTGTCGGTGAGCTTCATTCTTCGTCGCGGGACATTGGCGAGCGAGTTAAACGTTGTTAATTCCGTCCGTGCGCAACACCGCAAAAGGCGCTAACTCAGCACATTTCTGCTATTTTTCGGGCGCGGTACTTGCACGATCGACGTCATCCGGTGGCGTTGCGCGTGATCGCTGATCGAGTAAAGTCCACCGCTTCATGCCTGGCTCAACACACAAGGGAACCGTGCCTATGAACCGTAACGATCTGCGCCGCGTCGACATGAACCTGCTGGTGATTTTCGAGGCCCTGATGTTCGAAAAGAACCTGACCCGCGTCGCGGAAAAACTGTTCATGGGCCAGCCGGCGGTGAGTGCGGCGTTGGGGCGGTTGCGCGATTTGTTCGATGATCCGCTGTTGCTGCGCAACGGGCGCGGCATGGAGCCGACCGGGCGGGCGCTGGCGATTCTCAAGGAATTGCAGCCGGCGATGGACGTGATCTCCGGCGCGGTCAGTCGCGCCAAGGAATTCGAGCCGGCCACCAGTTGCGATGTGTTTCGCATTGGGCTGTCGGACGATGCCGAGTTCGGTTTGTTTCCGCCGTTATTGCGGCAACTGCAAGAAGAGGCGCCGGGGATTGTGGTCGTTGTGCGCCGCGCCAACTACCTGCTGATGCCGGCGTTGCTGGCCTCCGGGGAAATCTCCGTGGGCGTCAGCTACACCACCGACCTGCCGGCCAACGCCAAGCGCAAAAAACTGCGGGACATTCCCTGCAAAGTGCTTCGCGGGGACAAGCGACCGGGCACGCTCACCCTGGATGAATATTGCGAACGGCCTCACGCCATGGTGTCGTTCTCTGGCGACTTGAGCGGCAACATCGATCACGACCTGGCCAAGCTCGGTCGCTGCCGCCGCGTGGTGCTGGGCGTGCCGCAGTTCAGCGGCTTGCGCGCGTTGCTCGCCGGCACCGAAATGATCGCCACCGTGCCGGACTACGCCGCGTGCGCGTTGGTGGAAGGCTGTGGGTTGCGGGCTGAAGACCCACCGTTCCCCATTGATGCGGCGCAGCTATCGATGGCGTGGAGCGGGGTGCATGACAACGACCCGGCAGAGCGCTGGTTGCGCTCGCGCATCAGCGAGTTCATGTCCGCGCCTTTGCCGATTCCGGCCTGAACGCGGCGGCCTCCCGGACTGACAAAATTCCACCTGGCATACACCGGCCCCTGTGGGAGCGGGCTTGCTCGCGAATGCGGTACGTCATTCAGCATTGATGTTGGCTGACACACCGCATTCGCGAGCAAGCCCGCTCCCACAGGGGATCTTCGCAGGTCTTTGGCTGCGTGCTCATCCAAAAAAACTGCACATCCATCCAATTTCCCCAGACATTCACCGAACCATTGTGTGCGGATCCGAAGGCTGTGTTTAATCGTGTTTAGCGTTACTTCCTGAAAGCTACAACGCCTTGCGCCGTTGCCTACGACTACGCCAGAATCCGCCGGCTTGTGTGCTTTGAAGCTGATCTTTATCGTTTCCCTATCGCTGCCAATCAGCGATCGGGTATAGCGACCCGGACTATTCAAAGTGCATCAGTGCTCCTGACTTCGTTGCAGACTTTTGTCGTCTGCAATTACGTTATGGCGGCTGTATGCGGGAGGCCCCAGGGTCTGCCGGGTTGCCTTTGACCGGTTCGCTAACCTGCATACAGTTGCCACCCTTACTTGTTTAGCGACAAGTTCTGGTGGCCCGATTTTCCAAAGGAGATTCACCATGTTCAAAGCCACACCCAATCCCCCGGAATCCGACAACGTTTCCCCCTGCGATCGCCTCAATCCCAAGCTTCTCCCACCGCACAAGCCCAGCACCATTTACCTCATCGCCCCCGGTGTCGACACCGAAACCCTATTGGTCAATGCCTGCGAATCCCTGGCCTCGGCCAGCGTCATGGCCAGCGATTTCGCCGGGCTGATGGAAGGGCCGCATCGCAACACGATGCTCGGTATTCAACAGAACATCATGTTGGCTGAGCTGGCAGTGAATCGGGCACTGGATATTGTTGATCCGCAGTAACGTTGTCCGTTGAAAAAAAACGGCCTCAGCGAGGCCGTTTTTTTGTGCCTGGCAAAAACCTTCCAGCAACGAAGATGAATCCCGGAGCATCCACAAAAAGAGCACACCCATCCAATTTTTCCCGTCCCCACCCCGGCACTATCGAATGATGTCCCGGCACCTCGCTGCCGGTGGTTTTTCATTTGTGCAGGTTGCCCATGAACGCTTCGCGACGGGATGAGCGGGTCCAGGATTTTGCGCTCTTGTTTTTGCGGGTCAGCAGCAGTTTGTTCCCGCTGTGGATGCGCGGTTTGCCGAAGCTGCTTAACTACAGCGCTCAACTGCCAGTCATCAAAGACCCTTTCCACCTGGGCGCGAACGTCACGCTGACGCAGGCGTTCACTGTCCGATTCGCCGGAGCGCTACGGTATGCCTGAGTCCAATCGTTTTGAGGAAGTCGTGACCCTGGTCATCAAGCACCGGGTGAAGGCGGGCTTTGAAGTGCCTTACGAAGCCTGGCTGCGCAACATTGTCAGCATCGCCGGGCAGCAGGAGGGGCACTTGGGTGTCGACGTGATGCGCGGTAAAAACGCCGGCCTCGACCTGTACACCTGTGTATTGCGCTTTTGCACCACGGATGCGATGCAGCGCTGGCTTGATTCGCCACAGCGACAGGAATTGGTCCGCGAAGCCACGCCGATGCTTGCTGACGGCGACCAGACCGAGGTTAACCCGGTCAAGGAATTCTGGTTCGCGCCGCAAACCGACACCGAGTCGCCACCGCCTCCGCGTTGGAAACAGGCCGTGGTGACGCTGTTGGTGATTCTGCCGCACACCTTGCTGGTGCCACTGATCTGGGGGCCGCTGCTGCAGCTCAATGCCTTCCTCTCCAATTACGTAGTGGCGACATTCCTGATCACGCTAACCATTGTGGTGTCGGTGGTGTACCTGTTCATGCCGATGGCGACGCGCCTGTTCGCGCCCTGGTTATCTCCGTCCATTCAGCCCAAGGAAACGCGATGAACGCCGACCTGATTCTATTCAATGGCCAATTTCATACCGTTGACCGTGAAAATCCGCTCGCCAGTGCCGTTGCCATCCGCGACGGTCGTTTTGTTGCGGTCGGTACCGATGCCGAGGCCATGGCCCTGCGCGGGCCGGGTACGCAGGTCATCGACCTCAAGGGCCGCTGCGTCATCCCTGGTCTCAACGACTCGCACTTGCACCTGATCCGTGGCGGTTTGAATTACAACCTCGAACTGCGTTGGGAAGGCGTACCGTCGCTGGCCGACGCCTTGCGCATGCTCAAGGAGCAGGCCGACCGCACGCCGACGCCACAATGGGTGCGGGTGGTCGGTGGCTGGAACGAATTCCAGTTCGCCGAAAAGCGCATGCCGACCCTCGAAGAACTGAACCAGGCCGCGCCGGACACGCCGGTGTTTGTCCTGCATTTGTACGACCGCGCCTTGCTCAACCGTGCCGCATTGCGCGTGGCGGGGTACACCCGCACAACGCCGAACCCGCCGGGTGGCGAGATTGTGCGCGATGCCAACGGTGAGCCGACCGGCATGCTGGTCGCGCGGCCCAACGCGATGATTTTGTACTCGACGCTGGCCAAGGGGCCGAAGTTGCCGCTGGAGTATCAGGTCAACTCGACCCGCCAATTCATGCGCGAACTCAACCGTCTGGGCCTGACCAGCGCCATCGATGCCGGCGGTGGTTTCCAGAATTACCCGGACGATTATCAGGTGATCGAGCAACTGGCCAAGGACCAGCAACTGACCATTCGCATCGCCTACAACCTGTTCACCCAGAAGCCGAAAGAAGAACTCGCCGACTTCAAGAACTGGACCAGCAGCGTGACCCTGCATCAGGGCGACGATTTCCTGCGGCACAACGGTGCCGGGGAAATGCTGGTGTTCTCGGCGGCGGATTTCGAGGACTTCCTTGAACCGCGCCCGGACCTGCCACAAAGCATGGAAGACGAGCTGGAACCGGTGGTGCGCCACTTGGTGGAACAGCGCTGGCCGTTCCGTTTGCACGCCACCTATAACGAATCGATCAGTCGCATGCTCGACGTGTTCGAGAAGGTCAATCGCGACATCCCGTTCAACGGCCTGCCGTGGTTTTTCGACCACGCCGAAACCATCACCCCGCAGAACATCGAGCGGGTGAGGGCGCTGGGCGGCGGAATCGCGATTCAGGACCGGATGGCGTTTCAGGGTGAGTATTTTGTCGAGCGCTACGGCGCCAAAGCCGCTGAAGCGACACCGCCGATCAAGCGCATGTTGGCCGAAGGCGTACCAGTCGGCGCCGGCACCGACGCCACGCGAGTGTCCAGCTACAATCCATGGACTTCGCTGTACTGGATGGTCAGCGGCCGGACCGTGGGCGGGCTTGAGCTGCACGCCGAGGGCCTGTCCCGGCAGACCGCGCTGGAGCTGTTCACCCACGGCAGCGCCTGGTTTTCTTCCGAGCAAGGCAAGAAAGGCATGATCAAGGTCGGCCAATTGGCGGACGTTGCGGCGCTTAGCGCGGACTTTTTCAGCGTCGACGAAGAAGCGATCAAGTGGATCGAGTCGGTGTTGACGGTGGTTGGCGGCAAGGTGGTGTATGCCGCCGGCGACTTCGAAAAACTTGGGCCGGCCAGTGTGCCGGTGTTGCCGGACTGGTCGCCGGTGGTGAAAGTGCCGGGCCACTGGCGTCCGGCTTCGCCGATGCAGGCGCAGGTTCACCATTGCAGCGGACCGTGCGGCGTTCATTCACACAGCCATGAAAAGGCCCGTTTGTCGAACGCCCCGGTCAGCGATTTTGCCGGTTTCTGGGGCGCCTTTGGCTGCTCGTGCTTTGCGTTCTGACGATCAAATAAAAAGCGCCGGCCGTGTTGGCCGACGCCCTGAGCGATAAACATCCACCGAGGAGTTTCACATGAGCAACGTTCCGTACAAACGCCTGAACAAAGACGATGCCGTTGTCCTGTTGGTCGACCACCAGACGGGCCTGATCTCACTGGTTCAGGATTTCTCACCCAACGAATTCAAGAACAACGTGCTGGCCCTCGCGGACCTGGCAAAATTCTTCAAACTGCCGACCATCCTCACCACCAGCTTCGAAAACGGCCCGAACGGCCCGATGGTGCCGGAGCTCAAGGAACTGTTCCCGGACGCGCCCTACATCCCGCGTCCAGGCCAGATCAACGCTTGGGACAACGAGGACTTCGTCAACGCCGTTAAAGCCACGGGCCGCAAGCAGTTGATCATCGCCGGCGTGGTGACTGACGTTTGCGTGACCTTCCCGACACTGTCGGCGCTGGCGGAAGGGTTTGAAGTGTTCGTCGTCACCGACGCCTCGGGCACCTTCAACGAAACCGTGCAGCAAGCCGCCTGGGCGCGTATGTCGGCGGCCGGTGCGCAACTGGTGAACTGGTTCTCGGTGGCCTGCGAACTGCAAGGTGACTGGCGCAACGACATGGAAGGCCTGGCGAACCTATTGTCGCCGCGCATTCCGAACTATCGCAATTTGATGAACAGCTATTCGGCGCTGACGTCGAAGTAAGCCCTGTTGCAATGAAAGATGCCCGCCCATGTGCGGGCATTTTTTGTCTGTAGCAACTGCCGAGCCCACGTCCAGCTCCTGTAGCAGCAGTCGAGCAGCGCGAGGCTGCGTTCGGCTGCGTAGCAGTCGTGAGTTCAAACATTGCGGTGTGTCAGACAAAACTCGCACTCAGGTTTTACGACTGCTTCGCAGCCGAACGCAGCCTCGCGCTGCTCGGCAGCTGCTACAGGAGTTGGACGTGTGATTGTTGGGGTGTCGATATGCGTAAAAGCGGCTATAAAGTGTTTGTCTGTCAACCAGAGTGTGACAATGAACCCGTTCGAAGACATGCGTATTTTTTGCCAGGTCATGGACTCCGGCAGCTTCACCGCGGCGGCTGATCAATTGGGGTTGTCCAAGCAGTTCGTCAGCCGGCGTTTGATGCAGCTCGAAGAGCGCCTGGGTGTGCGCCTGCTCAATCGCTCGACGCGGCGGCTGGACGTCACGCCGCTGGGCCAGAGTTATTACGAGTCAGCCTTGCGCCTGCTGGGTGAGGTCGAGCAAGTGGAGCAGGGCATCGCCGGGCAGACCACCGAGCCACGCGGCACCCTTCGCATCAGCGCGCCGCTGTCCTTTGCGGTGGCGCATTTGGGTTGCCTGCTGCCTGTGTTCTTGCAGCGTTATCGCGATGTCACCGTGGAAGTGGACCTCAGCGATCGGCCGGTGGACTTGCTGGGTGAGGGCTACGACCTGGCGTTGCGCATCGGCATTCTGGAGGACTCGACGCTGATCGCCCGGCGCATCGCGTCGATCCAGCGTGTGTACTGCGCCAGCCCGACTTACCTGGCCGAGCGCGGTACGCCGCTCAAACCCGAAGACCTGCACAGCCATGACTGTCTGCCTTATGGCCACAGTCGTCAGGTGCAATGGCGGTTCGACGG
>NZ_AKJS01000113.1 GCF_000282215.1 Pseudomonas sp. GM21 | reverse complement strand
GCGCCTACAGCTACAACGCCTACGGAAAAATCACTGCCGAACGCGACGAACTCGGCCGCATCACGCGCTACGAATACCTCGACGACCTGCACCTGGTCAGCCGCCGCCTCAATGCCGACGGCACTCAGCTGAAGTATCGCTACGACAACGCGCAACTGTTGCTCACGGAAATCGAAAACGAATCCGGCGAGCAATATCAGCTGGACTACACCCCCGGCGGATTGATCCGACAGGAAACCGGTTTCGACGGCCAACGTACCGCGTATGCCTACGACCTCAAGGGTCAGCTGTTGGAGAAAACCGAGTTCGGTTCTGACGGTTCGCAACTGATCACCGCTTACAAGCGGGACTCGGCCGGGCGTTTACTGGTCAAAACCCTGCCCGACGGCATCCAGGTCGACTACCGCTACGACAGCCTCGGCCGCCTGATCGGCGTCGACGACGGCCACGACCATCCGCTGGAATTCGAATACGACCCACAGGACCGGCTGATCACCGAACATCAGGGCTGGGGCACGCTGCGTTATGGCTACGACGCCTGCGGCCAACTCAAGCGCCTGCGCCTGCCGGATGGCAGCAAACTCGATTACCACCACGCCAAGGGCGGCGCACTGACCGCCATCGACCTCAACGGCGCGCGGCTCACCAGCCACCAATTTACTTTCGGTCGCGAACAACAACGCCAGCAAGGCCAATTGCTCAGCGACTATGCCTACGACGATCAGGGCCGATTGCAGGCTCACGCCGTCAGCCAACAGCAGCGACCGCTGTATCGCCGCGACTATGCCTACAGCGCCAACGGCAATCTCGACCGCATCGCCGACACCCGCCACGGCCAGCGCAACTACGCCTACGACCCACTCAACCGCCTGACCCGCGTGCGCCACAGCCGCGACGACCCACCGGAATCCTTCGCCCACGACCCCACCGGCAACCTGCTGATGCAGGACCGCCCTGGCGCCGCGAAAGTCGCGGGCAATCGCCTGCTCATGCAAGGCGACCGCCACTACGACTACGACGCCTTCGGCAACCTGATCCGCGAACGCCGCGGCACCGGGCAAAAACTCGTCACCGACTACCGCTACGACTGCCAACACCGCCTGATCGGCGTCACCACCCCGGACGGTCGCACCGCCAGCTACCGCTACGACGCCTTCGGCCGCCGCATCGCCAAAACCGTCGACGGCCACACCACCGAATTCTTTGGCAAGGCGACAACCTCGTCGCCGAAAGCGGCCGCGAACACTACCGCAGCTACGTCTACGAACCCGGCAGCTTCCGCCCGTTGGCCATGCTCGACGGCAAAGGCCCGCGCAAGGCCTGCCCGTTCTACTACCAACTCGACCACCTCGGCACACCGCAGGAACTGACCGATTTTGGTGGTGAGATTGTCTGGTCGGCGAAATACAACGCCTACGGCAAAGTCACGCACCTGGCGTTCGGCGGGGGCGAGCAACTTGAGCAACCGCTACGCTTTCAAGGGCAGTACTTCGATGCCGAGAGCGGCCTGCACTACAACCGGCATCGGTACTATGATCCGGACGTTGGCCGATACCTGACGCCGGACCCGATCAAGTTGGCGGGTGGGCTGAATCAGTACCAGTACACGCCGAACCCGACGGGGTGGGTTGATCCGTTGGGGTTGAGCGGGAACTGTCCTCCACCGAATAAGCCTGGGTGTGGGGCGCCGGATGATACGACTGGCGCTAAGGTTGACGAGGGTGAGCCGGCGCTGCCGAAGCTGACGGGTGATCAGCGGAGGGCGCGGATTGATGAGTTGGCTGAGGGGGTTTTTCATAGGCGATTGAAAGAAATGGAAGATTCAATTGATAAGGCCCACTTTCTACAGAAACATGGTGCTCAAACCTCTCTGCAGTCCCAGCATCAGCGAGTGCAAGAAGGTAGGAACCCAGGGACCGGCGAAATAGAAAGGCACGAGAGGGGAAGGCGAAGGGACGAGCCCGTAATACCCTCTGCGGCGACACACTTTCTCAGCCATCGTGATCAGTTTAATGCGATACAGCGCGCACAGCTGATTTTTAAACAGAGTGGTTTGAATGCTTCCAAGCGTCCAATTGAAATGGGTAAAAAAATAGGCGAGGGATTTAAGAGAGACGGCTTGCAGTACGGTGAACAAACCAAAGCAATAGTTTACTTGAATTCAGCGGGTCAGCCGATAACTGCTTTTACGGGTTTTGACTAATGAAAAATTCTTACAATATTTGGGATGTACGTAGTTTGCTTTTCGTTTTCGATATAGAAAATACACGTGACTTGAAAAGGGAAGAAATAATAGTTTCGAAGGACGTGAATGATGAGAATGAGCTCGCTGAACTATTTGATCTCTTGATGCGTCCGGAATTTTTTGTCTATAGCCAAAAAGAGCGGCAATTGCTTATCGACACTTTGGAGTATTTTTTAGGTTGCGGTGACAATTTCGACGGGGTTTTTTCAAAAATTGACACTTATTTTGATGAAGATGTTAAGGACCAAAGAGGATTTATGATGGTTCTTCTTAACTGTTTACGGCGTTATCAGTCTGAGGAAGACCTTGAATAAGAGGGTGAGTAAATCTTTTCCGCTTTTATAGGTAAAAGTACTCACGATAAAGAGAACAAAGGGGACGGATTTATTTTTGCTACCAGCTTCGAAGGTGTTGTTTGTATTAATAAGAGCAACAAATAAATCCGTCCCCTTTTTTTGGGCGTGCCATTTACGCTATATCCAATTAAATAGGTGAGAAATGTTTATTGATCCGGATGATGGGCAACCTTACCTTCCGACCCCCGCATTTTTTTTGGGGGGAGTTGATATTTATGACCGTGAAGAAACGCTAGGGGAGGCTCTTGAAAAGCTTGATCCTAATGACCCGGCTGATAGAGAGGAGATAATACTTAAATACTGCTTGCCTACAAGAAAGTCATACCGTCACAAATTTTTTATTTATAAAAGTTTGGAGGACGCTCTCCAGGATAAAGATTATGATTTTCAATCGCTGCTGGCGTATGACCATGAAGAATATACGTCTTTCCCTTGTGGTTGGGATGAGATGGAAAACACCAGAGCTTTTTTCGAAGATATTTTTCGATTGGCAACTGTGGAGTGGAAGGATGATCTTCGCAAAGCGGGACTTGAAGACCAATCCACTTGGTAGATGGGAGCTCTGAACCAGAGCGAAATTTCTGGGCGAACTCGTCGGAAGTTTCCTTGATCAACAAAGGACAACAAAGCAACAAAGGGGACGGATTTATTTTTGCTACCAGCTTCGAAGGTGTTGTTTGTATTAATAAGAGCAACAAATAAATCCGTCCCCTTTTTCATTGCTAAAAATTTTAGGAATGATGAAAAGCTTGACCTCCATTATAAAAAACACGGTAAAAAAGAGTTCGACGCTCAGAGCAAAGAGGAATACCTACAAATTTCTCGTGATGTAGTGAATCAAGGCATAAAAGTGAAATATCCGTATGAAGGAGAAGTTAGAGTCGCCTATTTGCAACTGCTGGGCAATTCCCAGAGGAATGGTGATACAAAGTTTGCATTTGTCGGTACTAAAAATAACGGTGATATCACAACCCTGCATGTAAAAAGTGGAAAAGATTTCTGGAAAATGTTAAACGGTAATGCAAAGGATAACGAGTTGAGGCCAGTAAATGACTAAGAAGTATAGTGCGCTTGTCATGGAGATTGACGAGGTCGTCGAAGAGGCGGTTGTTTTGCTTGTCAATGGCGTAGCGGTGCAATGCTTTATTAACTTCTGCCCATTTAAAATTGAAATCGGTAAAACTTACGAGGTTGAGTTTGAATTGGTTTTTCCTGATAGCATCGACATGGAAGTAAGTCAGGATGAATATGTCGGAGTTGAAATGGAGGATGACAGTTTTTCATGTGTGTTAGCGGGCTATTTAGATGGTGCCGTATTAAGATCCTTTATTGATTTCGATGCTCAAGATATTCATTACGATTACCCGTTTTTTAACCAAAAATTTATTAAAATAAATGTGATTCGTATTGATGTGGCTTTTTGAGTTTGGTGCCGGATTTTTGAGCGGCGAGGGATGGATACATTCTCAATTGGCTGGCAGGCCAACAAAGAGGATGGGTTTATTTTTGCTGCAAGCTTCGAAGGAGTTGCTACGGAGTAATAAATAAATCCGTCCCCTTTTTTCTTTTTTCTTTTTTCTGGTCCCATTTTTTCTCTCAATGCCAATTGCCAACACTATGGGATGTTTAAGTATTGTTTAAAGTTCACGTAACTACTACGAAGTTTTCGGGCGGACTCATCGGAAGTTTCCTTCAAGTTGTGACGGCTTCCATGAACTGGTGGGCGATGGGTTGCAGGGATAGTCTTGGGCTGTCACCGCGCAAGTGGTGGCAGGGTGTAGGAGCCCTCTCTCATGATGCAACAGCTCTGTCGTTTGATTGCGGCACTTAACTCGTGTCCATATGATCGTTCGCGGCGGCTGTGCGCGGGACACGCTTCGGCGTGACCGAGGTTCATGAGTGCTCGGTACTCCTACTCCTGCGCATGGCTGCCACCCAAACCTGTAGGAGGGGGCGTTTGGCAGCTCATTTTCATACTCATGGAATTTACAAATGACGACGCTAACGCCAGATCCACCCTACGAAAAACCAATCCCTCACCCCAGCAACCGCTTCATGGCCCTCACCAGCAACTGCACTGACATGCCCACGCTGTTCGTCGATACCCACGCGCCGCTCGATGTTTTATACGACGCCGCCAACTATCGGATTCGTGCCGTTACGCAGGTGCTGGAGAACATGTCCATGCGCGGGTCTGTCGAGTGTGAGTCGTTCATCCTCAGTGATTTTGCTTTGCTGTGCGCCATCCCGTTGCGGGATGGGTGTGATGTGCTGGATGTGATTGGGCGACGGTTGCGGGCTCGGGCTTCGGATTAACGCCGCCGAATGATCGTTCCCACGCTCCGCGTGGGAATGCAGCCCGTGACGCTCTGCGTCAAATCGGTGCCCGGCTCGACACCGGCGGTGTGGCTGGAACGCGGAGCGTCCCTTGAGGCATTCCCACGCGGAGCGTGGGAACGATCATCGTGTAGGGGCGGGCCCATTCGAATTGCCCGCTCGGCTGTGAGGCCCTGACGTTCGCCTCGGTACAAGGTAAACTTCCCGGCCTTCGCAGGAGCAATCATGAATTATCGTCACGCCTTCCATGCCGGCAATCACGCCGATGTGTTCAAACACCTGACTTTGACCCGCCTCATCGCCCTGATGTCGCGCAAGGAGCAGCCGTTTGCCTATCTCGACACTCACGCCGGCATTGGTCTGTATGACCTGCAGGGTGATCAGGCGAGCCGTACCGGTGAGTACCTGGAAGGTATTGCGCGTCTGTGGGATCAGCCGGACCTGCCGGCGCTGACCGCCGATTACATGAACGTGCTGCACGACATGAACCCGGATGGTCAGTTGCGTTATTACCCGGGATCGCCGGAGCTGGCGCGGCGTCTGACGCGGCCGCAGGATCGGGTGATGCTCAACGAGAAGCACCCCGAAGACGGCTTGCTTCTCAAGGACAACATGGCCGGCGACCGTCGGGTCAAGGTGCATTTGGGCGAAGGCTGGCATGTGCCGCGTGCGATGTTGCCGGTGCAGGAGAAGCGGGCGGTGATGTTGATTGATCCGCCATTTGAACAGCTCGATGAGATGCAGCGCTGTGCGGCGTCGCTGAAAGAAGCGGTTGGCCGGATGCGCCAAACCGTGGCGGCGATCTGGTACCCGGTGAAGGACCAGCGCATGTTGCGTCGCTTTTATCAGGATCTGGCGGGCTCCGGCGCACCGAAGTTGTTGCGCGTGGAGTTGCTGGTGCATCCGCTGGATACGCCGAACAGTCTGAACGGGTCCGGGTTGGCGATTGCTAATCCGCCGTGGGGGCTGGAAGAGGAGTTGCGTGAGTTGCTGCCGTGGTTGTCCAAGAAATTGGGACAGACCCAAGGTAGGTGGCAGATGGATTGGTTGATTGCTGAGTAGCAGCGGCAAGTTTCAAGCGGCAAGCTGCAAGTTTAAAGCGGCGAGCGTCCAGTCTTGCCGCTTGCCGCTTGTAGCTTGTAGCTATCGCTAGATCGGACAGGTCACGCCCGTACCGCCAATCCCGCAATACCCTTCAGGGTTTTTGGCCAGGTATTGCTGGTGATACGCCTCGGCGAAGTAGACCGTCGGCGCTTCGTCGATTTCGGTGGTGATTTCGCCTTTGCCGGCCTTGGTCAATTCAGCCTGGAACACGGCTTTGCTCTTGAGCGCGGCATCCAGTTGCTCCGGGTTGGTCGCATAGATCACCGAGCGATACTGGGTGCCGATGTCGTTGCCCTGGCGCATGCCCTGCGTCGGGTTGTGCAGTTCCCAGAACATCTTCAGCAGCTCGTCATAGCTGACTTTTGCCGGCTCGTAGACCACCAGCACGACTTCGCTGTGGCCGGTCAGGCCTGAGCAGACTTCTTCATAGGTCGGGTTCGGTGTGAAACCGCCGGCGTAACCCACCACGGTACTGACCACGCCTTCACGCTGCCAGAAGCGACGTTCCGCTCCCCAGAAGCAGCCCAGGCCGAAAATCGCAAAATCCACGTCGGTGATGAATGGACCCAGCAGTGGCGCGTCGTGGACGAAGTGTTTTTCCGGCAGGGACATTGGCGTTTCGCGGCCAGGCAGAGCTTGTTCTTTGGTTGGAAGCACGTTTTTGTTCACCAGGATTTCCGAGCGCAAGACCATGATCAGTCCTCTCAGTCAGGTTGGGATGTAGTAATCAGACCGCCAGTTTGCCCGAGTGTCAGGCCGCTGTCAGGCGAACGGGCCACGCGGATAGCGTTTGAGCTTTTCGATCAGCTCGTCGCCGGGGATTGGCCGGTCGAACAGGTAGCCCTGGCCGACGTCGCAGCGGTGGCGGCGCAGGAAGGCCAACTGCTCGGCCGTCTCGATGCCTTCAGCCACGACCTTGAGTTTCAGGTTGTGGGCCATGGCGATCACCGCGGAGGTGATTTCCATGTCGTCCTGGTTGTCGGGGATTTCGTGGATGAAGCTGCGATCGATCTTGATGATGTCGATCGGGAATTTTTTCAAGTAGCTGAGCGACGAGTAACCGGTGCCGAAGTCGTCCATGGCCAGGGTCAGGCCCAGGCGCTTGAGCTGGTCGAGTTGCAGGTGGGTGTCTTCGGTGGCTTCCAGCAGCAGGCCTTCGGTGAGTTCGAGTTCCAGCAGGTGGGCCGGCAACGCTTCTTCCTTGAGGATGTTGGCGATGGACGACACCAGGTCCGGGTCGGAGAACTGCTTGGGCGACAGGTTGATGGCGACTTGAAGATCGCCCAGGCCAGCGGCGCTCAACGATTTGCTCATGCGGCAGGCCTGGCGCGCGATCCATTTGCCGATCGGGATGATCAGGCCGGTTTCCTCGGCGACGCTGATGAACTGGTCCGGGCGGATCATGCCTTTGTCCGGATGGTTCCAGCGCAGCAGCGCTTCCATCCCCAGCAGGCGGCCGCTGCGCAGGCAGAGCTTGGGCTGGTAGAACACGTCCAGTTCGTTCTGGGTCAGGGCGCGGCGCAGGTTGTTCTCGACGAACAGCTTGTAGCTGGCCTCGGCATTCAGCGCCTCGGTGAACACCTGGACCTGATGCTTGCCGTTGGCCTTGGCCTTGTGCAGCGCCAGACCGGCGTTGCGCATCAGGGTTTGCGGGTCACGGCCGTGTAGCGGCGCGCAGGCCAGGCCCACGGAGCCGGTGACGCTGATCAGTTGATTGTCGACGAACATCGGCTTGTCGAGGGTCATCAACAACTGATGGGCAACCTGTTGGCCGGTGCGCAGGTCGGTGTTGTCCAACAGTACGGCGAATTCGTTACTGGCGAAGCGCGCCAGGCTGCCGCTCGGGCTCAGGCTGTTACGCAGACGTCGGGCCAGGCTGATCAGCAGTTTGTCGCCGGTCTGGTGACCGAGGCTGTCGTTGATCCGCTTGAAGTTGTCGATGTCCACCAGCAACAGGCTGATCGGGGTATCAGTGTCTCGGGCGAAACGTTCGTCGAGGTTGCGGATGAACGCCGGGCGGTTGCCGAGGTTGGTCAGGTTATCGGTGTAGGCCAGGCGCTCGATGCGCTGCTGGGCGAGTTTGTTCTGGGTGATGTCTTCGTAAATGCCGATGTAGTGCGTCAACTCGCGGTTATCGCCGTACACCTTGGAGATCGACAGCTGCCCCCAGTAGGGTTCGAGGTTTTTGCGTCGACTCTTGAACTCGCCCTGCCAACTATTGCTCTTGGCCAGCGCCGAGGGCGCGTCGAACAGCAGTTCGCTGAGGTTTTCCAGTGCCGGCAGTTCCGACAGCCGCTGGCCGTGGACTTCTTCGGTGGTGTACTGGGTGATCGCGGTGAAGCTCGGGTTGACGTACTCCACCACGCCGTCGCAATTGACCAGCAAAAAGGCGTTGGCGCTTTGTTCCACCGCACGCTGGAACAGATGCAGGGCGCTGGTGGCGGTGCGGCGGTTGTGGTTGTTGATGACCTGGGCGAACTGATCCGCCAGCTCGCCGGCAAAAGCGATTTCGTCCGACTGCCAGGCGCGGCTCGCACCGCTCTGTTCCAGGCACAGCACGCCAACGACCTGACCGTCGACACGGATACTGGCGTCGAGCATTGCGTTCACATCGCGCGGGCGCAGGCGCTCGGCCATGTGCCGGGTGCGCGGGTCACGCATGGCGTTTTGGGCGTCGATGGCACGGCTGCTGTGCAAGGCCTCGAGGTAATCGGGGAAGCCGCTGACATCGATCGGCTCCGGCAACTGGTATTCCCCGTTGGCGCGGTGATAGGCCGAAATCGGCACCAGCATCGAACCTTCAAGGTTCCACAGGCTGGCACAGTCAATTTGGTAAATATCACAGGCACTGCGGGTGATCAGTTCGGCGGCTTCTTGCAGAGAGTTGTTGCTGCTGTAGCGCTGGCGAGTCAGCAACAGGATCAGATCCTGCTGGGCGCGTACCCGCTCCAGATGCTGCAGTTGTACCTGCTGGGCAAGCTGATTGAGCTCCAGGGCGATTTGCAGGCGCGAGTTCTGTGATTCCAGATCGGGCAATAGCGGACTACTGTCGAGCAGGTCGTCGACCACGAGCAGATAGCCGCGTAACAGGTGCCGATTGTGCTGTTTATAGGCTTCGCCCAGTTCCAGCAGGTTCAAGGCGCCCGAGGCCGTGTGCAAGGTGTAGCGGATCTGGTAGTTCGGACTGTCAGTCAGTTGCTGCTGGACCGCGTCATGCAGCTGATAGCGCGCTTCGGGCTCCATCAGGCTGGCGTAGGGTGAGTCGACCAGCGCACACAAGTCTACGGCTGGCAGCCCGAAATGACGTTCGCAATTAGGGTCCAGAAACAGTAGCGCCCAGCTAGGTTCATTCAGCCGTTCGAAACGCAGCATGCCGAGCCGCGAGGGCACAGGCAACTGCGTCACTACCTCGGCCACCATACGGCTGGCGGCATCGGGTTGGCTTTTCATGGAGGGAAACTCGCTTCGAATATGCTGAACGCGCCGGGCTCTCGCCCTCTTAACTGTTGTCTGCGGCAAGGTTGCATCATTGCGGCCCCGACTGACAAGAGACATGAAGGCCAAGTGCTATAAGAATATGTCGGCAGGAGTGAAGTTTTCTCCAATACTGGCTAAAAACTAACGCATTTGGCCTTCTTCGCCTTAGTGCAGAGGGATGTTGACCCTTTGTAATCGCTTGCCGTCCCGATCGTGGTAATTGACCTGAATCTGCCCGCGATCAACGATCAGGTGGGCGAAATTGTCCTGGCTGACCACGTTGCTGGTCAGTTCATGCCGATAGTCCCCCGCAGCCGTTTGCACCAGCGCCTGATCCAGGATGAACGTGGAGGCCTTGGCATACGGCAGCAGTTTGCTGTTACACAGTGGCGAGGAGACGATGGTGTGAACCTCGAAGTCCGGGTCTTCGCTGTGGGTCAGGCGACTCGTCAAGGATCCATGAACATCACCCGATACGAAGACGACGTTCTTGATCCGGTGCGTACGAATAGTTTCCAGCAACCGTAGGCGTTGTTCCGGAAAGGCTTTCCAGGCGTCATCGCCATGGAGTTTGCGGTCGGGGTAGAACATCACGCTGGTGACCACGAATTTGACCCTCGCCTGGCTGTGGATCAGCCATTTGAGCAGTGCCTGTTCCTGTTCTTCGTCGAGGATACGGCGATCATCGGCTGATAAATTGCGTCGAGTGCGGCTGTCGGTGATAAACCATTCAATATCGCCTTCGACGAACTGATACCAATACTGTTCAAGTTTTCTGCTTATTTGTCCGTTGGCTAAAAGTTCGTGTGCCGGGCAATGGCTGGCTTGATAGAGCTCATAGGCCGCGATGGCATTTTTGTACAAGTAAGCATCGCTCTTGCTTTCGTTGGCGGGCCAGTTGTCTTCTATTTCATGGTCGTCGATGATCATGTAAGTCGGCAGGTTGGACATTAACTTTTTGATGTTCGGTTGGGAAAATGCTGCACGATATTTACTGAGTATTTCTTTGTAGTCCCGGTCGGGAGCAATGAGGTTCAGGTCATCGACATAGATTTGGTCGCCGGTCATCAGCATCGCGCTGACAGGCGGGTCTGCCTGCTGTGCCAGATTGGAAATCGAAGCAAAAATCCGGTCGCCTAGTTGCGGTGCAGACGGTATACCCGCCGTCATGCGCAGATAGCGGCACGATCCGACTACATAAGCCCGTGGCGTGCTGGTCTTTCTCGACCGGGTGCGAAACCGGTAAATCTCCCGTGGCCATTGCAGTGGCAGTTCCTGAATGGTCTCCACGGTATGCACCGGACTCATCGGGCTGAACCAGCCGGCCTGATATTCGTACTCGCTGTCGCTGGCCAAATCATTGAGTGCGATGACATCGGACATATCGCGCAAGAGCGTCAGTTTTACAAATGTCCCTTGTGACCAGTGCTCTTCACCCACGCACCGATAACGAATGCCTGCAAATACCAGTGCGTTATTTTGAAGTTCACCGCGCACAAATATGCGCGCGTGATTAGTTGTAGTGTGGCCAATAATAGGGCCGACAGTTGGTTTGAACATGTTCGAATCCATTCGAAGTAATTGCTAACTAAGCAGAAAATGACTGATGCAGTTTCATCAACTGTCAGTCGGACTAAGACTAGTTATTGGCTCGCGAAAAATATCGGGCGGAAGTGGACTGGCGTTGTGGTCGTTGTCAGCCACGAATGTAGGAAAAATCAAGACAAAAAAAAGCCCCGCCAAATTGGCGGGGTTGAGGTACGAGCGTGGCGCTCGGAAAACGTAGAACGCGAGCGGCCCTCCGGTGAGGGAGGGCCGCTCGGTGTTACAGCAGGATCGTGCGGATGTCCGCCAGCAGACTGCTCAGACGCTGGGTGAAGCGTGCAGCAGCGGCGCCGTTGATCACGCGGTGATCGTAGGACAGCGACAGCGGCAGCATCAGCTTCGGCTGGAAGGCTTTGCCATCCCAGACAGGCTGGATGGTTGCCTTGGAAACACCGAGGATCGCCACTTCCGGCGCGTTGACGATCGGCGTGAAGCCGGTGCCGCCAATGTGGCCGAGGCTGGAAATGGTGAAGCAAGCGCCCTGCATGTCGTCAGCGGTGAGCTTTTTGTCGCGGGCTTTGGCAGCCAGCGCAGCGGCTTCGGCTGCCAGTTGCAGCAGGCTTTTCTGGTCGACGTTCTTGATGACCGGTACCAGCAGGCCCTCAGGGGTGTCGACGGCGAAGCCAATGTTCACGTACTTCTTGCGGATGATCGCTTTGCCGCTTGGTGCCAGCGAACTGTTGAAGTCCGGCAGTTCCTTGAGCATATGCGCGCAGGACTTGAGCAGCAGTGGCAGGATGGTCAGCTTGACGCCAGCCTTCTCTGCAACGGCTTTCTGAGCAATGCGGAACGCTTCCAGCTCGGTGATATCAGCCGAATCGAACTGAGTCACGTGTGGAATGTTCAGCCAGCTGCGATGCAGGCTCGACGCGCCGATTTGCATCAGGCGAGTCATCGGCACTTCTTCGGTTTCACCGAAACGGCTGAAGTCGACAACCGGAATCGGCGGGATGCCCGCGCCGCCGGTTGCGCCCGCAGCAGCGGCCGGTGCTTCCTTGGCCTTCTGCATCATCGCCTTGACGTAAACCTGCACGTCTTCTTTGAGGATGCGACCGTGCGGGCCACTGGCGCCGACGGCGTTCAGCTCGACGCCGAATTCACGGGCCAGTTGGCGTACTGCCGGGCCAGCGTGAACCTTGGCGCCCGGCTTGGCCGGTGCAGCGGCAGGTGCGGCAGCTACCGGAGCAGCAGGCGCCGCAGCGGCCGGGGCAGGAGCGCTCGGTGCAGCAGCGGCCGGAGCCGGGGCAGCAGCAGGCGCAGCGCCTTTGACTTTCAGCTTGAGGATCAGGTCGCCGGTACCGACTTCGTCATCCAGCTTGATGGAAACGCTTTCCACCACGCCAGCGGCGGGCGATGGGATTTCCATGCTCGCCTTGTCGGATTCCAGGGTGATCAGCGACTGGTCGGCTACGACGGTGTCGCCGGCCTTGACCAGAACTTCGATGATCTTGGCCTTGCCCGCCGAACCGATGTCCGGAACGTGGATGTCCTGAACGCTGTCGGCCACTGGAGCAGCCGGAGCTGCCGCAGGAGCAGGCGCAGCGGCGGGTGCCGGAGCAGCCGCCTGGGCCGGGGCGGCAGCCGGTGCCGCAGCACCCGCCACTTCCAGGTCCAGAATCAGGTCGCCGGTACCGACTTCGTCGTTGAGCTTGACGCTGATGGCCTTGACCACGCCAGCGGCAGGCGACGGGATTTCCATGCTCGCCTTGTCGGATTCCAGGGTGATCAAGGATTGATCAGCCGCGACGGTGTCGCCGACCTTGACCTGGATCTCGATGATCTGGGCCTTGCCCGCCGAACCGATGTCCGGCACGTGCACTTGCTGAACGCTGGCAGCAGCCGGCGCAGCAGCAGGAGCGGCGGCAGGCGCAGCAGCCGGTTTGGCTTCAGCCTTGGCGGCTGGCGCAGCGGCAGCCGCAGGGGCCGCAGCTGCGGCACCTTCGACTTCCAGCTCCAGCAGTTCGTCGCCTTCTTTCAGGCGATCGCCGAGCTTCACTTTCAGGCTCTTGATGATACCGGCCTTCGGCGCAGGCACTTCCATGCTCGCCTTGTCCGACTCAAGTGTCAGGATGCTCTGGTCGGCTTCGATACGGTCGCCGACCTTCACAAACAGTTCAATTACTTCACCTTCACCGCTGCCGATGTCAGGTACGCGAATGAGTTCGCTCACAGAATCTCTCCTCAGCAGTCCAGTGGGTTGAGTTTTTCCGGGTTGATACCGAACTTGGTGATGGCTTCAGCCACAACCTTAGGTTCGATGTCACCACGGTCAGCCAGTGCTTCCAGGGCTGCCAACACCACGAAATGACGGTCGACTTCGAAGAAATGACGCAGTTTCTTGCGGCTGTCGCTGCGGCCGAAACCGTCGGTGCCCAGGACTTTGAATTCCTTGGACGGGACCCACTGACGAATTTGCTCAGCGAACAACTTCATGTAGTCGGTAGAGGCAATGACCGGACCTTTACGGCCGTTCAGGCACTCTTCGACGAAGCTCAGTTTAGGCTTCTGGCCCGGGTGCAGACGGTTGGTGCGCTCTACGGCCAGGCCGTCGCGACGCAGTTCGTTGAAGCTGGTAACGCTCCATACGTCAGCGCCGACGTTGAACTCTTCACGCAGAATCTTCGCTGCTTCACGGACTTCACGCAGGATGGTGCCGGAGCCCATCAGCTGAACGTGGTGCGCCGCTTCGCGGTTGTCTTCTTCAAGCAGGTACATGCCCTTCTTGATGCCTTCCTCGGCACCGGCCGGCATGGCTGGCTGCTGGTAGGACTCGTTCATCACGGTGATGTAGTAGAAGACGTCCTGCTGCTCTTCGGTCATCTTCTTCATGCCGTCCTGGATGATCACCGCCAGCTCGTAGCCGTAGGTCGGATCATAGGTGCGGCAGTTCGGGATAGTGGCAGCCAGGATGTGGCTGTGACCATCTTCGTGTTGCAGGCCTTCGCCGTTGAGCGTGGTCCGGCCGGCGGTGCCGCCGATCAGGAAGCCACGGGTACGGCTGTCGCCAGCGGCCCAGGCGAGGTCGCCGATACGCTGGAAGCCGAACATCGAGTAGAAGATGTAGAACGGCAGCATTGGCTGGTTGTGGCTGGAGTACGAAGTACCGGCAGCGATGAAGGAGCTCATGGCGCCTGCTTCGTTGATGCCTTCTTCGAGGATCTGGCCCTTCTTGTCTTCCTTGTAGAACATCACCTGGTCTTTATCGACTGGCTCGTAGAGCTGGCCGACGGAGGAGTAGATGCCCAACTGACGGAACATGCCTTCCATACCGAAGGTACGGGCTTCGTCCGGGATGATCGGAACGATGCGCGAGCCGATTTCCTTGTCCTTGACCAGTTGCGCGAGGATCCGCACGAAAGCCATGGTGGTGGAAATCTCGCGGTCGCCCGAGCCATCAAGGATTGCCTTGAGGGTATCGAGTGGCGGCGTTGGCACGCTGATGCTCTTCGCGCGGCGCTGTGGTACGAAACCGCCCAGTGCAGTGCGACGCTCGCTCAGGTAGCGGGCTTCGGCGCTGTTTGGCTCTGGCTTGAAGAACGGCAGGTTTTCCAGCTCTTCGTCCTTGACCGGGATGTCGAAACGATCGCGGAACAGCTTCAGGCTTTCAACATCAACCTTCTTGGTGTTGTGCGCGGTGTTCTTCGCTTCGCCGGCACCGGTGCCATAACCTTTGATGGTCTTGGCCAGGATCACGGTTGGCTGTTCTTTGTGGTTGACCGCTTCGTGGTACGCCGCGTAGACCTTGTACGGGTCGTGGCCGCCACGGTTGAGCTTCCAGATCTCGTCGTCGGACAGATCGGCAACCATCGCCTTGAGTTCTGGCGAATTGAAGAAGTGTTCACGCACGAATGCGCCGTCTTTGGCTTTGTAGTTCTGGTACTCGCCGTCGATGACTTCGTCCATGCGACGTTGCAGGATGCCGTCCACGTCTTTGGCCAGCAGTGGGTCCCAGAAACGGCCCCAGATGACTTTGGTCACGTTCCACTGGGCACCACGGAACACGCCTTCGAGTTCCTGGATGATCTTGCCGTTGCCGCGAACCGGGCCGTCGAGGCGCTGCAGGTTGCAGTTGATGACGAAGATCAGGTTGTCGAGCTTTTCGCGGCCAGCCAGCGAGATCGCGCCCAGGGATTCCGGCTCGTCACACTCGCCGTCGCCCAGGAAGCACCAGACTTTTTGTTTGCCTTCAGGAATGAAGCCACGGGCTTCCAGGTACTTCATGAAACGTGCCTGGTAGATCGCCTGGATCGGACCCAGACCCATGGATACGGTCGGGAACTGCCAGAAATCAGGCATCAGCCACGGGTGCGGGTAGGACGACAGGCCCTGACCGTCGACTTCCTGGCGGAAGTTGTTCATCTGGTCTTCGGTGATGCGGCCTTCCATGAATGCGCGGGCGTAAACGCCTGGCGAGGTGTGGCCCTGGAAGTAGATCAGGTCGCCGCCGTGTTCGTCGGTCGGGGCCTGGAAGAAATAGTTGAAGCCAATGTCATACAGGGTTGCGCTGGAGGCGAAGCTGGAGATGTGACCGCCCAGGTCAGAATCTTTCAGGTTCGTACGCATCACCATGGCCATCGCATTCCAGCGTACCAACGAGCGAATGCGGCGTTCCATGAACAGGTCGCCAGGCATGCGTGCTTCGTGGGTAACGGGAATGGTATTGCGGTATGGCGTGGTGATTGCGTAAGGCAATTGCGAACCGCTGCGGGTCGCCAATTCGCCCATACGGGTCATCAGATAATGAGCGCGGTCTTCGCCTTCTTTGTCGAGAACCGATTCCAGGGCGTCCAGCCATTCCTGGGTTTCGACGGGATCGAGGTCTTGCATGGCTTGCTCCAGGGCGGAAAGGCTTCCAGAATCGGTTGCCTGAGTTTGCGACTGGCCTTGTGGGCAGACGATATAAATTCTTGGATTGCCGAGAGGTTGTTCCGGCGGCGTGTAGTTTTACTACAAATCTTCGGGCATTTCAGCCTTTCGGATGTATATACGAGTAGTAAAACTACAGATGAATGGCTTGTGGCCTCCGGCTGCGTTGTGAGAATAATCGTTAAGGTTGGTCTTTTGCCAACCCCGAAAGGTGAAAGCTTGATGTTCGCTGCCAAAAATAAAGAATTTTCAGCTATTTCTAACTTTTGTTCGACAGTCCTTCAGGTAGCGGGTTTTCACAATTCACTACATGCAGCCGTCTCCACGCCGATCAAGGATAGACCATGAGCCTCCCCACGCTTGCCGAACTGCCCGGCATTCTTCAGCCGTTTGTCACCCGCGCCGAGCAGTCGTTCCGTACCGCCGTAGCGGCACTTGATGACGATCATGGCCTGTCGGCCTGGACGCCTGAACGCTGGGCACAATTTGCCCGCGTCACGGCGTCCAGCGACTTCGTGACAGAACAAAGCGTGCGTGATCCTTTGATGTTGCTGGCGCTGGTGCAGTCCGGTGAGCTGGACCGCAGTTTCACCCCCGGCGAGCTGTGCGGACAGATTGCGGCGGCGGTGAATGCGGCGCAAACCGATGACGAACTCGGCCGCGCCCTGCGCCGTCAGCGCAACCGCCAGCAAGTGCGAATCATCTGGCGCGACCTGACCCGTCAGGCCGACCTGGTCCAGACCTGCCGCGACCTCTCGGACATGGCCGATGCAAGCATCGATCAGGCCTATCAGTGGCTCTACTCGCGTCATTGTCAGCAGTTCGGTGTACCCACCGGCCGGCGCAGCGGCGAACCGCAGCCGATGGTCATCCTCGGCATGGGCAAGCTGGGCGCCGTGGAGCTCAATCTTTCGTCGGACATCGACCTGATCTTCGCCTACCCCGAAGGCGGCGAAACGGTCGGCGTGAAGCGTTCGCTGGATAACCAGGAATTCTTCATCCGCCTCGGTCAACGCCTGATCAAGGCGCTGGACCCGATGACCGTCGACGGCTTCGTGTTCCGCGTCGACATGCGTTTGCGGCCCTACGGTTCAGCCGGGGCATTGGTCTTGAGCTTCAATGCGCTGGAGCAGTATTACCAGGATCAGGGTCGCGACTGGGAACGCTACGCAATGATCAAGTCGCGGGTGGTGGCCGGCGATCAAGTGACCGGCGCGCAATTGCAGGAGATGCTGCGTCCGTTCGTTTACCGGCGCTACCTCGACTTCTCGGCGATCGAAGCGCTGCGCACCATGAAGCAGCTGATTCAGCAGGAAGTGCGGCGCAAAGGCATGGCCGACAACATCAAGCTCGGTTCCGGCGGCATTCGCGAAGTCGAGTTTATCGCCCAGGCGTTTCAGCTGATCCACGGCGGTCGCGACTTGAGCCTGCAACAACGCCCGCTATTAAAAGTACTGAACACGCTGGAAGGGCAGGGCTATCTGCCGCCGGCGGTGATCAGCGAGTTGCGCGATGGCTACGAATTCCTGCGTTACACCGAACACGCGATCCAGGCGATTGCCGATCGCCAGACCCAGATGTTGCCCGATGGCGCAGAAGATCAGGCGCGTATTGCCTTTATGTTGGGCTTCGCTGACTGGAACGCTTTTCATGAGCGGCTGATGTATTGGCGTGGCCGCGTAGCCTGGCACTTCGCTCAGGTCATCGCCGATCCCGACGAAGAAGAAGGCACTCAAAGCGAAGTGGTGGTGGGCGGGGAATGGTTGCCGCTGTGGGAAGAAGCTCAAGACGAAGAAGCGGCTTGCCGTCAGTTGGAAGAGGCTGGTTTCAAGGAGGCGACCAAGGCCTTGAAAGCCTTGGCCGGTCTGCGCGGCAGTGCGCAGTTGCGCGCGATGCAGCGGCTGGGACGTGAGCGCCTTGATGCGTTTATCCCACGCTTGCTGGCCCAGGCCGTGGAGCATGCCAATCCCGACTTGGTGCTGGAGCGCGTGCTGCCGCTGGTTGAGGCCGTAGCACGTCGTTCCGCGTATCTGGTGTTGCTGACCGAAAACCCCGGCGCACTGCGGCGTTTGTTGACCTTGTGCGCCGCGAGCCCATGGATCGCCGAACAAATCACTCGCTTCCCGCTGCTGTTGGATGAATTGCTCAACGAAGGCCGGTTGTTCAAGCCGCCCCTGGCGCCGGAATTGACCGCCGAATTACGCGAACGTCTGATGCGGATTCCCGAGGACGACCTCGAACAGCAGATGGAAGCCCTGCGCCATTTCAAACTGGCGCACCGCTTGCGCGTCGCCGCCTCGGAAATCGCCGGCAGCCTGCCGTTGATGAAGGTCAGCGATTACCTGACCTGGCTCGCCGAAGCGATTCTTGAACAAGTGTTGGCCCTGGCCTGGCACCAGACCGTGGCCAAGTACGGCACGCCGTCGCGCGCTGACGGTAGATTGTGCGATCCCGACTTTATCATTGTCGGTTATGGGAAAGTCGGCGGGCTGGAACTCGGGCATATTTCGGACCTGGACCTGGTGTTTATCCACGATGGCGATCCACTGGCAGAAACGGACGGGCCGAAACCGATCGATGGCGCGCAGTTTTTCACCCGCCTGGGGCAACGAATCATTCACTTGCTAACGGCGCAGACCAACTCCGGTCAGCTGTATGAAGTGGACATGCGCTTGCGACCTTCGGGTGCATCGGGGTTGCTGGTGAGTTCGATCGGTGCATTTGCCCGTTATCAGCACGGCGAAGCCTGGACCTGGGAGCATCAGGCGCTGGTCAGGGCTCGGGTGCTGGTGGGCAGCGCGGAGGTCGGTCGGGAATTCGAGCGGGTTCGCGCGTCGGTGCTGGGCAAGCCGCGAGACCTGGCGACCCTGCGTCAAGAGGTCAGTGAGATGCGCGCGAAGATGCGCGATAACCTCGGAACCAAGAGTACGGCGGCCGGGACCGGGGCGAATGCCTTCGAAGCCACGGCGCCGTTTGATCTCAAGCAGGACGCCGGAGGTATCGTCGATATTGAATTTATGGTGCAATACGCGGCCTTGGCGTGGTCGCAAACGTGCCCGTCATTGCTGCGCTGGTCTGATAATTTCCGCATTCTGGAAGAGCTGGCAAACGAAGGGCTGATGCCCGCCGAAGACGCCAGCTTGTTGCGCGAGGCCTATAAAGCCTACCGCGCCGCCGCTCACCGGCAGGCCTTGCAGAAGGACGCCGGGGTGATACCGGGCGACCAGTTCGCGGATGAAAGGCGACAGGTCATGCGGATCTGGCGTGAGCTGGGGCTAAGCTGAAACAGGATAGTTGTAACACTGAATATCCCTGTGGGAGCGGGCTTGCCCGCGATAGCGTAGTGTCAGTCACCATCAATGTTGGAGGTTCTGGCCCATTCGCGGGCAAGCCCGCTCCCACATTAAATTTGCGGTGATTGTAGAATTCTCGAGGCGGGGAGGCGTATGCCTCCCCGGTTCGTTTTTGGAAGCCACATGAAAATTCTGATCGTTGGGCCCAGTTGGGTCGGTGACATGGTGATGGCGCAGACTCTGTTTCAGAGTCTCAAGCAACGCCACCCGCAATGCGAAATCGACGTCCTGGCCCCCGAGTGGAGCCGGCCGATCCTGGAGCGCATGCCCGAAGTCCGGCAGGCCTTGAGCTTTCCGCTCGGCCACGGTGTCTTGGAGCTGGCGACCCGTCGGCGCATCGGCAAGTCCCTTGCGGGTCAGTACGACCAGGCGATTTTGCTGCCCAATTCGCTGAAGTCGGCGCTGGTGCCGTTCTTCGCCAGTATCCCGACACGCACCGGCTGGCGTGGCGAATTCCGCTACGGCCTGCTTAATGACGTGCGCACGCTGGACAAAGAACGTTATCCGCTGATGATCGAGCGGTTCATGGCCCTGGCGTACGAACCAGGCACCGAACTGCCGACACCTTATCCACGGCCGAGCTTGCAGATCGACCCGGTCATCCGCGAAGCGACGCTGGCTAAATTCGATCTGGCGCTCGACCGTCCGGTGTTGGTGCTGTGCCCCGGCGCGGAGTTCGGTGAGGCCAAGCGCTGGCCGTCCGAGCATTACGCCAAGGTCGCCGAGGCGAAGATTCGCGAAGGCTGGCAAGTCTGGTTGTTCGGTTCGAAAAACGATCACGCCGTGGGCGAAGACATCCGCGCGCGGCTGATTCCCGGTCTGCGGGAAGAGGCGGTCAACCTCAGCGGCGGCACCTCGCTGGCCGAAGCCATTGACCTGATGTCCTGCGCCGACGCGGTGGTGTCCAACGACTCTGGCCTGATGCACGTCGCCGCCGCGTTGAACCGCCCGTTGGTGGCGATCTATGGCTCGACGTCGCCGGGTTTCACCCCGCCGTTGGCCGAGCATGTCGAAGTGGTTCGCCTGGGCATCGAATGCAGCCCATGCTTCGATCGCACGTGCCGTTTCGGTCATTACAACTGCTTGCGCCAGCTCATGCCGCAAGCCGTGAACGAAGCCTTGCAGCGGTTGCAGGGCACTGTGGTCGAGGTCAAATAGTTTGCGGGTTCTGCTGATCAAGACTTCCTCGCTGGGCGACGTGATTCACGCGCTGCCGGCACTGACCGACGCCGCGCGGGCGATTCCTGGCATCAAGTTCGACTGGGTGGTGGAAGAAGGCTTTGCCGAGATCCCGACCTGGCACCCGGCCGTGGACAAGGTAATCCCGGTGGCGATCCGTCGCTGGCGCAAGAACCTCTGGCAAACCATCAAGAGTGGTGAGTGGCAGCGCTTCAAGCAAAGCGTTCGTGCGGAAAAGTATGATCTGGTGATCGACGCCCAAGGCCTGCTGAAAAGTGCCTGGCTGACGCGTTACGTCAAGGCACCAGTCGCCGGACTGGACAAGGATTCGGCGCGCGAGCCGATGGCTGCACACTTCTACTCTCGTCGCCTGGCGGTGGGCCGTGGACAGCACGCAGTGGAACGGGTGCGTCAATTGTTCGCCCTGGCCTTGGGCTACGACTTGCCCAAAGGCCTGGGTGACTACGGCCTGAACGTCGAGCGCCTGGTGGAATTGCCGCGCAAGAATCCGTACGTGCTGTTTCTGCATGGCACCACCTGGGACACCAAGCACTGGCCGGAAGCTTACTGGCGTGAGCTGGCCGAGCGTGTCGGTTATCTGGGCGTTGCCGTGAAACTGCCGTGGGGCAATCCAGTCGAGAAAGCCCGGGCCGAGCGTATCGCCGCCGGGTTCCGCCATGTCGAAGTACTGCCCAAGCTGAACCTGGCCGGTGTCGGCAAGGTGCTGGCCGGCGCACAGGCTTGCGTGGCCGTAGACACGGGCCTCGGTCATCTGGCCGCCGCGCTCGACGTCCCGACCTTGTCGCTGTTCGGGCCGACCAATCCGGGCCTGACCGGCGCCTATGGTAAAGCGCAGATTCACATCGCCAGCGACTTCCCCTGCGCACCGTGCCTGCAAAAAAAATGTACCTATCAACCGACGGAACAGGATGCCCGTCAGTTCGACCTGAAACGCGAGTGGCCTCTGTGCTTCACGCGCCTGAATCCCGAGCGTGTCGCGACCCGACTGAGCACGTTGTTACTGGCTGAGGAGCTGCGCTGATGCAATTGGCATTCGTCTTGTACAAATATTTTCCATTCGGGGGCTTGCAGCGCGACTTCATGCGCATCGCCCTGGAGTGTCAGCAGCGCGGCCATCAAATTCGCGTCTACACGCTGATCTGGGAAGGCGACGTTCCGCCGGGTTTCGAAGTGCTGGTGGCGCCGGTCAAGGCGTTCTTCAATCATCGGCGCAATGAAAAGCTCAGCGAATGGATGGAGGCTGATCTGGCCAAGCGGCCCGTGGATCGCCTGATCGGTTTCAACAAGATGCCGGGCCTGGACGTTTACTACGCCGCCGACGGCTGCTTCGAAGACAAGGCGCAAAACCTGCGTCATTCGCTGTATCGCCGTTGGGGCCGCTACCGGCACTTCGCCGAATACGAGCGCGCGGTGTTCGCCAAGGACGCCAAGACCGAAGTGTTGATGATTTCCGAAGTGCAGCAGCCGTTGTTCATCAAGCATTACGACACGCCGCTGGAGCGTTTTCATCTGCTGCCACCAGGCATCTCCCAGGACCGTCGCGCGCCGGCCAATGCCGCCGAGATTCGTGCCGGATTCCGGGGCGAATTCAACCTCAAGGACGATGAGTTGCTGCTGGTGCAAATCGGCTCCGGGTTCAAGACCAAAGGTGTGGATCGCAGCCTCAAGGCGCTGGCCGCATTGCCCGCTGATCTGAAGAAACGTACCCGGTTGTTTGTAATTGGCCAGGATGACCCCAAATTATTCCAGATGCAGAGCGCCGCCTTGGGGCTCGGCGACAACGTGACGTTCCTCAAGGGGCGCAGCGATATCCCGCGTTTCCTGCTCGGTGCCGATCTGTTGATCCACCCGGCGTATAACGAAAACACCGGGACCGTGTTGCTCGAAGCCTTGGTGGCCGGGCTGCCGGTGCTGGTCAGCGCAGTGTGTGGTTATGCCCACTACATCGCCGAGGCGGATGCCGGGCTGGTGTTGGACGAACCGTTTGATCAGGCACAACTGACCCAGTACCTGACCGGCATGTTGAACGACGCTCAAGCACGGGCGGCCTGGAGCCGCAACGGTCTGGCCTTCGCCGAGACGGCCGATCTCTACAGCATGCCGCAGCACGCGGCCGATGTGATTCTGGCGGAGCACGCTTAATGAAGTTGATGCTGGCTGAACCGTTCAAGAGCCTTTGGGCCGGACGCGATGCGTTCACCGAAGTCGAAGGTCTCGAAGGCGAGGTTTACCGTGAACTGGAAGCGCGCCGGACCTTGCGCACTGAAGTGAACGGCAATGGTTTTTTCGTGAAGATTCACCGTGGCATCGGCTGGGGCGAGATCTTCAAAAACCTGCTGACGGCCAAGCTGCCGGTTCTTGGCGCGGGTCAGGAATGGAAAGCCATTCAGCGCCTGAAAGAAGTCGGCGTGCCGACCATGACCGCCGTCGCTTACGGCGAGAAGGGCAGCAATCCGGCGGACCAGCACTCTTTCATCGTCACCGAAGAACTGGCACCGACCGTCAGCCTCGAAGACTTCAGTATTGATTGGGTCAAAACCCCGCCCGAGCCTAAACTCAAGCGGGCGCTGATTGCCGAAGTCGCGCGCATGACCGGCATGATGCACCGCGCCGGGGTCAACCATCGCGACTGCTACATTTGCCATTTCCTGCTGCACACCGACAAACCGGTGACCGCCGATGATTTCAAACTCTCGGTGATCGACTTGCACCGTGCCCAGACCCGCCCGGCGATCACTCGGCGTTGGCGCAACAAAGATCTGGCGGCACTGTACTTTTCGGCCCTGGACATCGGCCTGACCCGGCGCGATAAATTGCGCTTCCTCAAGGGTTACTTCCAGCAGCCGCTACGCCAGATTCTGGGCGAAGAAGCGTCGCTGCTCGCCTGGCTTGAAGGCAAGGCCAATAAACTTTATGACCGTAAACAGCGATATGGGGATGCGCTCTGATGGCGGGTTGGAAACTGGAGCCCGCGTATAGCGATCTGGCAGAAGATTTCGGTAGCCTTGAAGCGGTGTTCGCGCTGCAGGGCGAGCGGCTGACCCGTGACCTGTTGTCCGAGGTCATCCGCGTCAATCGTAACGGCGTCAATTACTACGTCAAACGCTACACCGGTGCCGGCAAAGGCCTGCGCCGTTACCTGGGCAAACCCCGGGTGAAGGCCGAATGGCAGAACCTCAAACGCTTCGCCAAGTGGGGCATTCCCACCGCCGAAGTGGTGGCCTGGGGGCTGGAGCGGCGCGGTGCGGCCTACAATCGTGGGGCGATGATCACGCGCGAACTGCCGAACACCGAAGACCTGTCGGCCCTTGCTGAGCGGTTCGATCCCAAATTGTCGGACCGCGCCTGGGTCGACACGGTCAGCCGGCAGTTGGCCGCTTATACCCGGACCATGCACGACCATCGTTTCACGCATAACGATTTGAAGTGGCGCAATCTGCTGATCGACGATCAAGCCCGGTTGTTCCTGATCGATTGCCCCAATGGTGATTTCTGGCGCGGCTTCTGGCTTAAATACCGGATCACCAAAGACCTGGCCTGCCTCGACAAAGTGGCCAAATACCACCTGTCGGCCACCCAGCGCCTGCGCTTTTATCTGCAATATCGTCAGCGTGACCGGCTCAATGCCGCCGACAAGAAACGGATCCGGCACGTGGTGAGATTTTTCGAGGGGCGCGAATGACTGATTTTCTGGCCGCTGAAGACCGTGCGCTGCTTGAGCGCCATGGCCTCGGCACGTTCGATGCGCTCTGGGCCAAACAGCTCGACGCCGTGGATGAGCCCAACACCGTCAGCGGTGGCTGGAGCAGCGTGTTTCGACTGGATCTGGAAGGTCGTGGTTTTTACCTCAAGCGCCAGAGCAACTACCTGACGCGCACCTTTCACGCGCCCTTCGGCGAGCCGAGTTTTGCCCGTGAGTTTCGCAACATCAGCCGTTATCAAAAGCTGGGCATACCAGCGCTGCAAGCGGTGTTTTTTGGTGAGCGCAAAGTCAACGGTGAAGTCCGCGCAGTGCTGCTGACCCGCGCACTAGACGGATGGGATGATCTCGATTCGCTGTTACAGCGCTGGTCGAGCCTGAGCGAGGCGCAACACGCGGCCATTCTCAAAGCCTGTGGTGTTTTGGCGCGACGGCTGCATAGCGTGCGTCAGGTGCATGGCTGCTTCTATCCCAAACATATTTTTCTGCAAGCCAAGGGCGACGGTTTTCAGGCTCAGTTGATTGACCTGGAAAAGACCCGGCCGCTGCTGTTCGGTCAGCGTGACCGGGTCAAGGACCTGGAACCGTTGCTGCGCCGCGCGCCGCAGTGGACCGAAGCGCAGTTGCGCGAGATGTTGGCGGCCTATGTCGATCAGTCTCAGAACAGTTCGCTCGTGGACAGTTGGGTTTCGCGACTGACCGCGCGTCGCAGCCACAAGGAGAAGCGCTGATGCGCCTGTCCGAACTGAAAGACGCCGGCCGCAGCCCGAGCTTGCCGATGAACATTTCGCTGGCCGATGCCGCCGGTCCCGCCGAATTGCAGCTGCTGAGCTTGCTGCGGGTCTTGCCGGGACAACGGTACGTTGGCGCAGGGGTCTGGCGCGGCCGGCCGGTGTTGGCCAAATTGTTGGTGGGCAGCAAGGCAGCGCGGCATTTTCAGCGTGAACTGAACGGCGTGCGCTTGCTCGCCGATCAAGGCCTGACCACGCCGCAATTGCTCGCCGATGGCCTCAAGGAAGGCGAGGGCGGCTGGCTGTTGTTCGACTTCCTCGAAGATGCCGAGAGCCTGGGGGATACCTGGAAAAAAGTGGAACACCTGCCGGTGCTGGCGGATATGCAAGGCGCCGTGCTGGCTGAGGCGTTGGGTGCAATCGGCCAAATGCATCGCAAGGGCCTCTGGCAGGAAGACCTGCATCTGGACAACCTCTTGCGTCAGCGCGGGCGGTTGTACCTGATCGATGGCGGCGGCGTCTGTGCTGAAACACCGGGGCAGGCGCTGTCACGCAACAAAGTCCTGGAAAACCTCGGCGTGTTTTTTGCGCAGCTGCCCAAGACGCTGGAACCGTTCATCGAAGAATTGCTGGTGTATTACTTGTTGAGTAACGGCGAGCACGCCCTGCCGATGGAAGCCTTGCAGAAGCAGATCGACAAAGTTCGCGCCTGGCGCTTGAAGGACTTCCTGGTCAAAGTCGGCCGTGAATGCACGCTGTTCAGCGTCCGGCGCGGCGCATTTGCCTTGCGCGCGATTCGTCGCGAGGAAGAGGCTGCGATGCTGCCGGTGCTTGAGCAGGCCGACGCGTTGCTCGATCAAGGCCATCTGTACAAGACGGGGGGCGCGGCGAGTGTGGGAAAAGTCGAGGTTGACGGTCGGACGCTGGTGATCAAACGCTACAACATCAAGGGATTTGCGCATTGGCTCAAGCGATTCTGGCGCCCGAGCCGTGCCTGGCACTCGTGGCACGAAGGCAATCGCCTGGCGTTCCTCGGCATTGCCACGCCCAAGCCGTTGGCGTTGCTGGAAAAGCGGTTTCTCTGGCTGCGCAGTCGGGCGTATCTGGTGACCGAGTATTTGCCGGGGCCGGACATCATCGAACGTTTCGCGCCTTACGTTGAAAGCGGTGAAGCCCCTGAGGCGGAGCTGCTGGCGCTGGATCATTTGTTTGCCGAGTTGATTGGCGAGCGCATCAGCCATGGTGACTTCAAGGGGCACAACCTGTTTTGGCAGGATGATCGCTGGGCGCTGATTGATCTGGATTCAATGTGTCAGCACGGCTCAGTGAGCAGCTTTGCCCCGGCGTATGCGCGGGATCGGGCGCGGTTTATGCGCAACTGGCCTGAGAGCAGTGCGCTGTATCAGGTCATTGATCAGCGTCTTCCCAAGGAAGTTTCCAGCGCTGACTGATTCGGACCTTCGGCCTTATCGCGAGCCTGCTCGCGATGAGGCCAGATCAGCCGCCCTGGATCTAGAGGACAAGTTTTTTAGAATCGTCCTACATGATCCGCTGAACCCATGAACTGTGCCCTGACTAGCCACGATGCTAGTTTGCCTGACGTTCATGGAGGGCAGATTTTGTCGTTAAAAACAGCTATTGCGATCAGCGCCATCTCACTCGCGCTCGCTGGTTGCGGCACCGCTGCCACGGTGCTGCAATCTGACGAAGACGCAGCGCGCCGTCTCAGAAAACAAAAAACCTACTGCCAGTCCATCCCGCGCATTTACAGCGGCCTGGCCTACGATTTCTGCTACTTGAATGCCCCGCCTGATCCGGGAGGTTACCTCGCATCCTTTGTACTGATGGACCTGGCCTTGTCCGGTGCCCTCGACACGGTTTGCCTGCCCTATACCCTTTACCGGCAGACCACCGAAGGCAATCTCAGTATTTATGGTCAGTTAGGCCGCAGGTAACTATGTCGAGGTCTTTCTACTGTCAACGCGTGAGCTTGCCGCTTGACGCTAGAGGCTTGCCGCTGCTTTTACGCTATAATCCCGCCCTTTAGCTGTCTCTCGCTGCTTGCGAGGGCACATTAATTTTTGAGGCGCTTGTCGCCTGCATGCAGACTAAAGAGGCTAGACCCCTGTGGCATTGACGATTCTTGGCCTGTCCGGCGCCCTTAGCCATGATCCTTCAGCAGCCTTGTACATCGACGGCAAGCTGGTCGCGGCGGCTGAGGAAGAGCGCTTTGTGCGCGATAAACATGCAAAGAACCGCATGCCTTACGAGTCGGCGAAGTTCTGCCTGGAGCAGGCGGGTATCAAGCCATCCGACGTTGACGTGGTTGCGATTCCATTCGCCCCGATCAGCCTGTTCGGCAAGGCTCGCTGGCAGTACGCCAAGCGTTACTGGTACGCCCCGGACCGCGCCCTCGACGCGATCCTGATGGGCAACCGTCGCTACAAGCGCTATCGCAACAAAATTGTCTGGTGCCTCGAGCAACTGGGCTTCGATCCGAAGAAAATCAAGATCGAACCCGTCGAGCACCACCTGGCCCACGCCTCCAGTGCTTACCACTGTTCCGGTTTCAAAGAAAAAACCGCGATCCTGGGGATCGACGGCAAGGGTGAGTACGCCACGACCTTCTTCGGTTACGGCGAAAACGGCAAGATCCACAAGATCAAGGAATTCTTCGATCCGGACTCCCTCGGCGGCCTGTATGGCGCGATCACCGAGTTCCTCGGTTTCGATATGCTCGACGGCGAATTCAAGGTCATGGGCATGGCGCCGTACGGCGACGCCAGCAAATACGATTTCTCACGCCTGGCTTCGTTCGAAAACGGCGAACTGGTGATCAACACCGAATACGCCAACGTCATCGGCCTGCGTCGTTACAAAGAGAAGGGCAAGGGTTACTACTTCTCGCCGAAGCTGATCGAGTGGCTGGGTCCGAAGCGCGAAGGTGATATCGCCGACGAACCCTACATCCACTACGCCGCGAGCATTCAGGCGCTGTTCGAAAAGATTTCGCTGCAGATGATCGACTACTACCTGGGCGACGTGCTCAAGGAAACCGGCAAACTGGCTTACGCCGGCGGCTGTGCGTTGAACGTCAAGCTGAACCAGAAAATCATCGCCCGCGATGACGTCAAGGAGCTGTTCGTGCAGCCCGCGTCCGGCGATGCCGGCACGGCGGTCGGCGCAGCGGCGTATGTGTCTAACGCTCGTGGCGTGCCGGTCGAGAAGATGGAACACGTCTACCTCGGCCCTTCGTACACCAACGAAGACGTGCTCGCAGCCTGCGCCCGTCACCCGAGCAAACCGGTCTGGCGCAAGCTCGACAACATGCCGGAAAACATCGCCAAGATCATGGTCGACGGTAACCCCGTAGCCTGGTTCCAGGGGCGCATGGAGTTCGGTCCGCGTGCCTTGGGTGGTCGTTCGATCATCGGTTGCCCGAGCGCTGTCGGCGTGGCTGACCGCATCAACCACCAGATCAAGTTCCGCGAGCGCTGGAGGCCTTTCTGCCCGTCGATGCTCGACACCGTTGCTCCGCAGATGATCAAGATCGATCACCCGGCGCCGTTCATGACCTTCACCTTTGAAGTGGCTGAAGAGTGGAAAACCCGCGTACCGGAAGTCGTCCACGAAGACGGTACGTCCCGGGCCCAGGTGCTCAAGCGCGAGTACAACCCGCGCTACTACGACATGATGAAGGCGCTGGAAGTGCTGACTGGCAATGGCGTGTCGCTGAACACCTCGCTGAACCGTCGTGGCGAGCCGATGATCTGCTCGCCTACCGATGCCCTGAACATGTTCTTCGGTTCCGATCTACAGTACTTGATCATGGAAGACATCCTGGTGGTTAAAGAGGGCGCCAACGCTTATGACTCGCTCGGCTGAACGCCATGTGCTGCAGTTCTGTCACGGCTATGACGGCCCGTTTCTGGACTGTGCCCGGCAGTACGCCAGCCTGTTCGCGGGGACTGGCAATCGAGTGACCACGGTCTTTCTGACCGGGGCCGCCGATAGCGACGTCGCTGCGGGCTGCGCTTCCGATGAAGTGCTGTTCATGGAATACAGCTCCAAGGCCATTCGTGGCCTGAAGCTGGGCGCCATCGGCGATCTGCGCAAGATCGCTGCCTCGCGCAACTTCAGTTTCTGCATTGCCCACCGTTTCAAGCCGATCTACATCGCCTTGCTCGGTACGTCGCTGCCGGTCATTGGCGTGCATCATGCCTTTGGCGATTACAAACGCGGCACCCGCAAACTGTTCGCCCATATTTTCCGCAAGCGTCTGAGTCTGCTCGGGGTCTCCGATGCGGTGCGTGACGACATGCGCAGTTGCCTGCCGAAATGGCCGGTCGGGCGGATTCAGACGCTCTATAACCGAATCGATGTGCCGGCCATGCAGACCAGTCAGGTTTCGGCTCGGGAGGCCCGGGAAACCCTGGGTCTGTCAGCGGATGCCTGGATTGTCGGCAACGTCGGGCGGTTGCATCCGGACAAAGACCAGACCACGCTGCTGCACGGTTTTGCCCTGGCATTGCCGCAACTGCCGGCCAACAGCCAACTGGTGATTCTCGGTAGCGGTCGGCTGGAACAGGACCTCAAGGAACTGGCACGCGAACTGGGCATTGGGGACCGGGTGCTGTTTCTCGGCCAGGTGCCGGATGCCCGTCGTTACTTCCGTGCCTTCAATGTGTTTGCCTTGAGTTCCGATCACGAACCTTTCGGCATGGTGCTGCTGGAAGCCATGGCCGCTGGCGTGCCGTTGCTCGCGACGGCTTGCGGTGGTGCGAGGGAAGTCGTTGAAGGGGTCGGCATCCTGTTCCCGTTGGGCGATGCCGAACGTCTGGCTCAAGGACTGCAACATCTGGCCGCAATGGACGATCAGCAACGTCATCAATGCGCCGAGATGATGCTTGACCGTTTGCGTGAGCATTTCTCCGACCGCGCCGTGCGCGATGCTTTCTGGCATTTGCCACACGTTACAGAACTGGCACCGAGGGGCTGATGCTCAACCGATTTCAAGGCTGGCGCGAACGTGGCTGGACGCTGGTCGACGCCTCGACTTATGCACAGGCCTGGCAGCGATTTGGCGGTAGTGTTGCGACGCATCCCATGGTGGTCGAGCGCCTGGCGCAGTTGGCCGAGATCCCGGTGCGTTACCTGGCCTGGGAGCAGAACGGTGAAGTGAAAGCCGCCATCCCGACCTGGGGGCGCGACCTGGCGCTGTCCAAGGACGTGCTCAAGCGCCGTGGTAAAAAAGGCCTGTTCGACCTCGGCAATGCCGAGGTGATCCTGCCAGCTGCCGCCGATGCACAAGCAGCGCTGCGCCATCGCGGACGTTATTTGTCGGCGCTTAGCGAAGGCCGATTCACCGATATCAAGCTGCAGGCCGAACAACTGGCCATGGCGCGCACGCCCGAAGAACTGTCGAAAAAATTCCGCTACAACCAGCGCCGTGAATTGCGTCTGCTGGAAGAAGCCGGTGGTGTTGTGCGTCCGGTGGCCGAGTTTTCCAGTACTGAGCTGGCGGCGATTTATTGCGACCTGTTCCAGCGCCGTTGGGGCTTTCCGGCCACGGGTGCCGAGCGCATGGGTGAGGTGATCGAGCTGCTGCGCGACTTGCTGATCGGCTCGGTGATTTTCCTCAACGATGCCCCGATCGCCATTCAACTGGTGTACCGCGTCGAAGCGCCGGAGTGGATCAGCGTCGAGTACATCAACGGTGGCGTCGATCCCGAAACCCGTGAGTTCAGCCCCGGCAGCGTGCTGAGTTTTCTAAACACCCAAAGTGCCTGGGAGCACGCGCGCGCCCTGGACAAGCCTTTGCGGTTTTCTTTCGGTCGTGCCGACCGGGAATACAAGGGCCGCTGGTGCAACCCTGTGCCGGTTTTTACCGTGTGAGTGAACCCATGAGCCGCAAACAGCAACTGCTCAAGCGCCATCGGCGCAACAAACGCATCAGCCTGTTGATCGCGTTGATGCTGTTGATTGCTATCGGCGTGCTGGTGGCCTGGTGGTTGCCACTGGTGTTGGCGGTGCTGGGCTGGATTGCCCACGAGGCCTGGTTCGCCGACCACCTGTTTTACTCCCCCAAAGACGACTACCTATACAGCTTCCCGCCCTACACCCCGCAGCCCAAGGTGCATCTGGACGGCGAGCGCTTGCGCCTGGACGAAGGCGTGATGCTGGTCGACGACGCCACGCTGGTGTTGGCGCTACGGGTGAAAAGCACCTGGCTGGGGCGCTTTATCGACCCGGTGGTGGAGCTGTCGGGTGGTGATAACCCGGACCGACTGACGTTTGAGCGCGGCGTCAATGGCCTGCGTTACCTGAACCTCAGTGGTCAGGCGCAAGTGCTTTCGCGTGGTGAGTTGCGACTGTGTGGACGCTACTGCCGCTTGCTCGGCGAGCCGGTGTTGTGGGCGCTGGAGCAACCCGACTTCCGCCGGCAACGGGTGATGGTGATCGCACCCCACGCCGATGACGCTGAACTGGCTGCCTATGGGTTGTACAGTCAGGCCGACGAAGCCTGGATCGTCACACTGACGGCCGGTGAAATCGAAGCCGAACACTACCAACAGATCGGCTTGAACAAGGTCGAAGCGTCGCGGCTCAAGGGCCGTTTGCGCGCGTGGGACAGCATCGCGGTGCCGCGTTGGGCCGGCGTGCCGGAGGCTCATTGCGTGCAGCTGGGTTACTTCTGTCTGCAACTGGCGGCAATGCAGGCCGCGCCGGCGCAACCGGTCGCTTCGCGGGAAGCGGATTTGAGCGACACTCGCCTGTTTCGCCAGTTGAACCCGTTTGCCTTGCCGGGCGATGCTGACGGTGCACCCACCTGGAACAATTTACTGGCCGATCTGCGTGCAGTACTGCTGCGCGCGCGCCCCGAAGTAATCGTATTGCCGCACCCGACCCTCGATCCGCATCCCGATCATATGTGTGCTCAACAAGCGGTTCTCGAAGCCTTGAAAGGCCTGGAATGGCAACCGACCACACTGCTCGGCTACGCCAACCATCTGCACGACAACGACCGCTGGCCAATGGGCGATGCGGGGCATGGCATTGCATTGCCGCCAGCGTTCGACGCGGCGACGCCGATGCAGCCTTGCTGCCTGCCGCTGTCGCTGGAACTTCAGCGCGACAAAGCCATGGCGCTGGGCATGATGCATGACCTGCAACCCTCGATGCCGGTCAAGCGACGCCTGCGCCGGGTCATCCAGCGGCTGTTAGCCAGGCGCAAGCCGCCGGCCTACGGCGAGAACGAATTCTTTCGCAAGGCCGTTCGGCGTCACGAGCTTTTGTGGATACTCAAGCACACACCAATCAACGCTTCTCAGCGGGGAGAGTTATGAGCCAGCGGCTAAAGGTTCTGCAATTGCAGCCTGACTACAACGTCAAAGCCCATGATTTTGCCGACCTCGCAGAGCAGATCGTCAAGGCGCTGCCCAGTGATCGCTTCGAAGTGACGGCGGCGTTCCTGCGTGGCAAGCCGGGGCCGGGTGAGGCTATAAGCCGGGCCGACCGTTCGGTGTATTTCGAGTTTTCCGACAAATCCCTCAAAGGCATGCGCTTGCGGGCGATGTGGACGCTGTACAAGTTTTGCCGCGCGGAAAAATTCGACGTGGTGATCTGTAACCGCTTCAAACCCGTGAACATGATGCTGGCGCTTAACCGCTGGTTGAAAGTGCCACTGTGCATCGGTATTTCCCACGGTTTCGGTGAGTACGACCGGTTTTACCGGCGCCGCCAGACCCAGCGTCTGATCGATCGACACTGGCGTTTTGTCGGCGTGTCGCCGGCCGTTAAACAGTATCTGTTGGACTGCGACTGCGGTTTTACCGATCAGAATACCTACGCAATCACTAACGCCATCGACATCGAACAGGCCGAAGGTTTGCAGCACAGCCGCGAGCGTGCCCGTGAGTTGTTGGGTATCGATCCGTCGGTGCGCTTGATTGGCGCTCTGGGGCGTCTTGTGCCGGTCAAGGGTCATACCTACCTGTTGCAGGCGTTTGCTGCGCTCAAGGACAAGTACCCGCACACCCAATTGGCGATCATTGGTGCCGGCCGCGAAGAGTCGCGCCTGAACGCCGAGATCGAACGCCTGGGCCTGAGCGGACGCGCACACCTTCTGGGCTTCAGGGAAATCGCCTTGCAGTACATTCGTGCCTTCGACATCTGGACCATGCCGTCCCTGGCTGAAGGTCTCGGGCTGGCGCTGCTCGAAGGCATGAGCGGGCATCTGCCGGTGATCGCCTCCAACGTGCCCGCCATGCTGCCGCTGATTGAAGGAGCGGGCGGGCTGGCGATTACACCCAAGGATGTGCCGAGCCTGGTCGCAGCGCTGGATAATTACCTCGGCCTGTCGGATGACGAACTCAAGGCCAAGGGTGAGCAGGCCTATCGTTATCTGCAGGAACAACATGACATTGAGGTGTTCCGTCAGGAATACCTGAACCTGATCGATTCCGGCCTGGAACAGGCCCGCAAGGAACACCCATGAGCGCCGCGCAACCTCTCGTCACGGTCATCATCGCGTCGTACAACCACGCTCGCTACATCGAGGAAAGCATTCTCAGCGTCCTCAATCAGACTTATAAGAACATCGAATTGTTGGTGGTGGACGACGGTTCCAAAGACGACAGCGTTGAACGCATCAAGGTGCTGCAGGCGCAATATGGATTCGATTTTCGGGTTCAGCAGAATCAGGGTCTGACCAACACCCTCAACGGCGCCATTGCTCGCTCAAGCGGTAGCCTGATCGTGCCGTTCGGTTCTGATGACATCATGCTGCCGGAGCGCATCGCCACTCAGGTGGCGCACATGGATGGCAAGCCCGAGGTGGGTATCTGTGCCGGCAATATCGAGCTGATCGACGCCGACGGTAATCTGTACCCGGAGAAGCGTCAGCGCCGTGATGTGCCGTTTCGTCGTCTGGACTTCGATGACATGTTTCTGGAGCGTAAACCCTATCCACCCGCCCCGACCCTGATGATCCGTCGGGAAGCGCTGGACAAGGTAGGCGGATTCGATCCGAATATTCGCCTGGAAGATTTGCTGATCGAACTGAAGGTGACCCATGCGGGTTACTTTATCGATGGCCTGAATGTGCTGATGGCGCGCTATCGCAAACACGCCACCAACTCTTACAAAAACCACCGCTTCATGATCGACAGCATCCTGCGTACCTACGCGCTGTTCAGCGATCATCCACTGTACGACGAGGTTCGCTACAAGTTCCTCAGCTCGATGTTCCTCAAGACCGCCAACCGTGATCGCAAGCTGGCCCGTGAGCTGCTGGCGCAGATCCCGTTCAGGGCCTGGAACAAGAAGACCTGGCGCGGTCTCGGTCGACTGTATTTCTCGCCGCTGGAAAAAGACTGATCCAGCTTCGATGCGTCGTGTAGCAGCTTCAGCCAGCGATGTCCTCTGCCAGGCTCTTGTTGGCTTTTTTGCCTTGGCGCAGCCACAGCAAGACCTTTCTGCCCGCCGTTATTCCCGGTTTCTCGATGTACAGGAACGTCAGGCTGCTGATGATGATCAGCAAACAGCTGCACAGGGCCATCAGCGGCAGAAAGGTCCAGATGTCACTAACGTCTAGATCAAGCACCAGCGGCAGGCGCTGGATGAACACCCACAGCACAAAGCCGTGCAGCAAATAGGTGCTGTAGCTGATTTCGCCGAGCCAGCGGATGCTGCGTGGTTTCAGTGCGCCGAACAGGGTGTTTCCGGACGCAACAATCACGAAAAACAACGACATGAGCAGCAATGGCCTCAGGGCGAAAGCACGGTTGAATGCCGTGAAGGCAATGGCCAATGCCAGCAGCGCGATAATCCCCGCCATTCGAGTCTGACCCCAGGCCACCAGTTGCGGCCGGCGAACCCAGTACGCAGCGCCGATGCCGCCGAGAAAGCTCGCCAGAAAGTGTTTTTTCAGCGAGTGCTCCATGCCGATCAATTCATACAAGCCGTAGATGCCGATCAGGCACAACACCGTTTGCTGCCAGCTGCCCCGGTAGATAAACACCATGCCGGCGAGGGGCAATGCCAGATAGAAAAACACCTCGTAACTCAAGGTCCAGGTGACGTTGGAGATCAGCATGCCGGTTTGGTGGTACTGGTTGACGTCTGGTCGGTCAAAGGTCAGCCAGGCCAGAGTCTGGCCAAATAACTGAATCCAGGAGTCCTTGAGCTCCCAGTTCTGCAGGTAGAACACCGTGACAAACACGATCAGCATCAGCGGCAAATACAACGGATACAGGCGAAACAATCGCGATACGGCAAAGGCCAGCCAGTCGTGCTGACGTCCCTGGGTCAGCAGTCGGTTCCAAAACAGGAAACCGGTAATCATGAAAAATAGCGCGACACTGCCTTGCCCGAGCTGAGAGTAGAAATTGCTCGGCGGAAAATCAAACACGCCTGTGCGCAGGAAGATCAAGGTAATGATCGCATGGTGCACGAACACTCCGAACGCCAGATAACCGCGTAGCCCATCAATGCTGGCATAACGGCTTTCACTGGAGTGTTCGATTTGACGGGCGATTTTCGGCACGGCGCGCAACAGCAGGGCGGCGGTCAAAATGGCCAGCAGATAACCTGCTAGCGCAATGAGGGGATTGGTTTCAGTCATCAATGAGCCTTGACCGGGGAGCTCCCGGCCAGCACTTGCCTGTGCAGGTTATCAACAGCGGACTTCGATGCCGTCATGGCATAGCCCTGAAGCAGGGCTTCAAAGTGTTCTTCGAACAGCCAGCGCCGGTCTACGGTGTAGCGCTGCATATGGCGCAGATTACGCTGACGCAGGGCCAGGCTCAATGAAGACGGGTAAATGCGCAGGTCGGCGACATCGATCAGACCGAACTCGCCATCTTCAAGTACCAGCACGTTACCCAGGTGCAGCGAGCGGAAATAGACACCTTGTTCATGCAGTTGAGCCATGAACTTGCCAAAACGCTCCACCAGCGCCTGGCGCACTGCGGGTGCGGTTATGCCTTGCAGGACCTGGCGCAGTGTATTGCCGGGCAGCGGCGAATAGTGCACGGCACTGCTGCCGTCCGCGAGGCGATAAAGATCAAGAATCGGCGGGGTCGGGAACCCTATGCTGCGCAATTGCTCGCTGTTGACAGCAAAGCGTTCGGAGTAGGGGTTGAAACTGCCTGAGGTGTACCAACGACGGCCGCGAAACAGCTTGAGGAAGCTGCCATCGAGCAGGCGCAAGACTTTGGGGCCCAGACCATCTTCTTCGATCACTTGTGCATTGGCGGTCAATTGCTGCTGGGCCGTTGGCGTCAGCGTTTTGATGGGCATCGCCAACAAGCGTCGGGCGCGCTGGTTGATGCAAAGAGCGACGATCAGCGCCAGCGGAATCCACAGCAGGAACCAATGCTCCTTGGGTCGGGAGATGATTCCGCCACCCTCGGTAAGGCCTGCACCGATTCCGAATATCAGCCAGGTTGAGGCGATGATAAACAGGGGTTGCACACGATTGCGCCAACAGCTCAACAAGCCCCAGGCATGGAAAAACAGCCATGGCAGTAAACCAAAAATCCCGACGTAATAGAGGACGCCCAAGGCAAAGCTGTGGGGTTCCTGGAAATTGATGCCGACGCCGGGATCGATGGCGAGATTGGCGCTATAACCATGACCGATCCAGGGGTGATCGGCTATTTTATTGATGGCTAGTTGCCAGATTTCGAAGCGGTAAGAGTCACCTCGCTCGATGATCATTCGAGCAAAGAGCATATAAACCGTGGCTGCGCTGGCAACCAGCGCGCCCAGCAATACGACGGAGCGACGGTTCCAGCAAATAAAACCCAGCCAGAGCGCCGCCATCGTCAGTGCAACCAGAGGCGTTCTGGAGCCGGTGGCGATTACAGCGGCGAACATGATTGCCAATGCCGGAAGACTCAGCCAGAGCATCAGTCGGCGCTTGCAGATCATGCTCATGCTCAGCCAGTAGGTCGCGTAAAAACCATACATGTGAGAACTCAGTAGCGGGTTGTCGAACGCACCCCCCCCGACCAAGCGCATACCCGGTTCGTACACGCGTGCGAACATGAACAGACTGTGGACGGTGCCGACCAGTCCGACCAGTGCCGCAGTGAACAGCAGCGGGTGAACGATTTCGCTGCGATAGCGCACCACCATGTAGCAGCCAGCGAACAGCATCAGGGTATGCAGCGGTGCTTTGAATTGACTGGCGAAGCCATCCTTTTCCGGTCCCCAGCACAAACTCACCAGCGCCCAGCCCGAGAACATCAGTACGGCACTGAAGATCGGGTCGCGGACCAATTCCTTGAGTTCGCGGGGGCGCAGACACAGGGCGATCAGCGTCGGAATGCTGAACAGGCCATAAAAAAGTTTGTGGTGCAGACTTCGGCCTGGCAAGAAGAACAGTGCGCATAGAAACAAGAGATAGCCAAGTGGAAGAATCCAGAGGCAAATGAAATCGAAAACTCGATTTGACACACTATTGAAGCCGCTGAGTTGCATGCTGAGAGATTCAATCCTGAAGTTGATCGGCCATTTCGGGGTGATGGCCAATTGATGCTTAATTCAATGCCTAACAATAACAGCCTTTAGTCGATTGCCAGAACCCTGAAGAAGCTGTGCTAAAGTCAGCGTCCTTTTTATCGACAAACGCGTGATATGACCGACTCTAGTCTCTCCGCAAGCCCATCGAGCTTGAAAATCTACTTCCGCCTGCTCGGCTATGTCCGGCCGTACATCAGTTTGTTTCTGATCAGCATTGTCGGCTTTTTGATTTTCGCTTCGACCCAGCCGATGCTCGGTTACATCCTCAAATACTTTGTCGATGGCCTGTCCAACCCTGAGGCAGTGCTTTTTCCCACGGTGCCTTACCTGCGCGACCTGCAACTGTTGCAGGCTGTACCGTTGCTGATCATTCTGATCGCCGCATGGCAGGGGCTGGGATCATATCTGGGCAATTACTTTCTGGCCAAGGTTTCCCTCGGGCTCGTCCATGACTTGCGGGTACAGCTGTTCAATAACCTGCTGGTTTTGCCCAATCGGTATTTCGACAAGCATAACTCGGGTCATCTGATTTCGCGTATCACCTTCAACGTGACGATGGTCACCGGGGCGGCCACAGATGCGATCAAGGTCGTAATCCGTGAAGGCATGACCGTGATCTTCCTGTTTGCCTCGCTGCTGTACATGAACTGGCGCCTGACGCTGGTCATGATCGCCATCCTGCCGCTGATCGCCATCATGGTGCGCACCGCGAGCAAGAAATTCCGCAAGCAGAGCAAGAAAATCCAGGTGGCCATGGGTGATGTGACCCACGTGGCGTCGGAAACCATCCAGGGCTATCGCGTGGTGCGCAGCTTTGGCGGCGAAGTCTACGAAGAGAAGCGTTTCTACGCCGCCAGTCAGGGCAACACCGACAAACAACTGCGCATGACTCGCACCGGTGCCATATACACGCCGTTGCTGCAACTGGTGATCTACAGCGCCATGGCGGTGTTGATGTTCCTGGTGCTGTTCCTGCGTGGCGATGCATCGGCCGGTGACATGGTTGCCTATATCACCTTGGCTGGCCTGTTGCCCAAGCCGATCCGCCAGTTGTCCGAAGTCAGCTCGACCATCCAGAAAGGTGTGGCGGGGGCCGAGAGTATTTTCGAACAACTGGACGTCGAGCCTGAAATCGATACCGGTACCGTCGAGCGCGACGCCGTCAGCGGTCGCCTGGACGTGCGCCATCTGAGCTTCACCTACCCGGACACTGATCGCCTGGTTCTCAATGACATCAGTTTCTCGGCCGAGCCAGGGCAAATGGTGGCGCTGGTTGGGAGGTCGGGCAGCGGCAAGTCGACTCTGGCCAACCTGATCCCACGCTTCTACCACCACGACAAGGGCGAGATCCTGATCGATGGTGTCGAAGTGGAGCAGTACAAACTGTTGAACCTGCGCAAGCACATCGCCCAGGTGACCCAGCATGTGACGTTGTTCAGTGACACAGTGGCCAATAACATTGCTTATGGCGATCTGGCTGGCGCACCTCGTGACGCGATCGAAAGAGCCGCGAAAGATGCCTACGCAATGGACTTCATCGCGCAGTTGCCCCAAGGCCTGGACACTCAAGTCGGCGAGAACGGCGTGCTGCTGTCCGGCGGTCAGCGTCAACGCCTGGCCATTGCACGGGCCCTGTTGAAGAACGCACCCTTGTTGATTCTCGACGAAGCCACCTCGGCGCTCGACACCGAATCGGAGCGCCACATTCAGGCGGCGCTGGACCAAGTGATGAAAGGCCGGACCACGCTGGTGATCGCTCACCGTCTGTCGACCATCGAAAAGGCTGACCTGATCCTGGTGATGGATCAGGGCCGGATTGTCGAGCGCGGCACCCATGCCGAGCTTCTGGCGCAAAACGGTTACTACGCCCGGCTGAACGCCATGGGCCTCGACGCCCCGGCTGAAGACATCGCCTGACCCCTGCTCACCGGGTGCGCAATGCGCCCGGTTTTCAGCGTTTTCTGCTCAATAAATAACCAGGTCGCCCCTTAAAATCATTCCGTTACAGCCGTCGCGCAAGCCAGTGCCAACCCTGTGGTAATATCGCGCCCCTGTTCATTTTGTATGTGGGTTGCTCCATGAAGTTGTCCATGCCGCGATTCGATCAAGCCCCTGTCTTGGTGGTCGGCGATGTCATGCTCGACCGTTACTGGCATGGTGGTACCTCACGGATTTCCCCCGAGGCGCCAGTACCGGTCGTCAAGGTCGAGCAAATCGAAGACCGCCCGGGTGGTGCCGCCAACGTTGCGTTGAACATTGCTGCGCTCGGTGCTCCGGCTTCGCTGGTCGGCGTGACCGGCGACGACGAAGCTGCCGACAGCCTGGCCAATAGCCTCAAGGGTGCCGGGGTTCGTGCGTTATTCCAGCGCATCGCGCACCAGCCGACCATCGTCAAGCTGCGGGTCATGAGTCGTCACCAGCAACTGCTGCGTATCGACTTTGAAGAACCCTTCGCCACCGATGCGTTGGCGCTTGGTGTGCAAGTTGATGAATTGCTCGAAGGCATCAAGGTGCTGGTGCTGTCCGACTACGGCAAAGGCGCACTGAAAAACCATCAGGTGCTGATCCAGGCAGCCCGTGCCCGTGGCATTCCGGTACTGGCGGATCCCAAGGGCAAGGATTTCTCGATCTACCGTGGCGCCAGCCTGATCACTCCGAACCTCAGTGAGTTCGAAACCATCGTTGGTGGTTGCGCCGATGAGCACGAGCTGGTGAGCAAAGGCGCGCAGTTGATGCACGACCTGGACCTCGGCGCGTTACTCGTGACCCGTGGCGAACACGGCATGACTTTGCTGCGCCCTGATCATCCGGCATTGCACTTGCCAGCTCGCGCCCGTGAAGTGTTCGACGTGACCGGTGCCGGCGATACCGTGATCTCTACCCTGGCAGCCGCGATTGCGGCGGGCGAAGAATTGCCCCACGCGGTAGCCTTGGCCAACCTGGCGGCGGGCATCGTGGTCGGCAAACTCGGTACGGCGGCCATCAGCGCCCCGGAACTGCGTCGCGCTATCCAGCGTGAAGAAGGTTCGGAGCGCGGTGTGCTGGGCCTTGAGCAATTGCTGCTGGCGGTCGACGATGCGCGTGCGCACAAAGAGAAGATCGTTTTCACCAATGGCTGCTTCGACATTCTGCATGCCGGCCACGTGACCTATCTTGAGCAGGCGCGTGCCCAAGGTGATCGTCTGATCGTTGCGGTCAATGACGATGCTTCGGTCAGCCGCCTGAAAGGGCCGGGTCGTCCGATCAACAGCGTCGACCGTCGCATGGCGGTATTGGCTGGATTGGGCGCAGTGGACTGGGTCATCAGCTTCCCTGAAGGCACCCCGGAAAACCTGCTGCGCGAGGTCAAGCCGGACGTGTTGGTCAAGGGTGGCGACTATGGGATTGACCAAGTGGTCGGCGCGGACATCGTGACGGCTTACGGCGGCACGGTAAAAGTACTGGGGCTGGTGGCAAACAGCTCAACCACGGCGATCGTCGAAAAAATCCGCCAATCCGAGTGAAGCCTAAAAGATCGCAGCCTCGTTTCACTCGACAGCTCCTACAGGGAATCGCATTTCAATGTAGGAGCTGTCGAGTGAAACGAGGCTGCGATCTTTTGACCTTTTGCTCTAAGAGCTGACTTTTTTACGCGGCACGATTTTCTTCAGCAATTGCTTCGCCTTCCCGCGCAACCGCGCCAGGCCCGAGTCCTTCCTCGGTGGATTCAGCCCCTGCTGGCTCACCCAATCCTTCCAGCGAATCCGCTCATCTCGCACTACCCAGCCTTCCTGCCGGGCAAAACTCTCTGCCAGAAACAACCCACGAGTACTCGCCGGGTACAGCTGATCTTTCTTCAGCGTATAGAGCTCGGCCATCGGCTGGCCGTCCTGTAATGGCATCAGGTACAAGTCCGGGCGCTTGCGGTCGAGCCGGGCCACCAGTTGATCGCCTTCCAGCCGCTCGTCGACATGAAACAGACTCAGGGATTTGGCTTCTTTAGGCACGTCCAGGCGTAAGTCATAGATCAGTTGCAACGACGCGGTGGGCAAATGCACGTAGGCGCGCGGCCGTTCGATCAACTGAAGCCTGGCGCAACGCACCGGCCGCGCCGAACCGGACAGCGGCGTCAGGCGAAACGGCAGCGCCTCGCGATAATGCAGGGCGCTGGCATAGGGTGCCGGCAGCCACGTGTCGTTGAAACGCCCGCCGAGCCAGCCTTCCGGGGTTTCCAGCAGGCATTCTTCGGCGATTTCCTGGATCGCGGTGTGCAGCGGCAGGTTCAACTCATGGGCCGGTACGTAGCCAGAGATCAACTTGAGCACCACGTCGCCACGGTCTTGCCGACGCTGACGCACCAGCACCCAGTAATCACGATTCTGCCAATGCAGGGTCAGGCGCACCGAGACGCCGAGATTGGCCAGTTCCAACGCAAATCGTTCGGTGCTGGCCACCGTCACGAGGCGGCGACGTTGCAGGGTCTGAGAGAAATTGAGCGGCATTCCGACGCTCTGATAGCACAAGCCTTCGGGAGTCGCTTCGACGTACAGCGGCAGGGTCTTGAAGTTGTTCGGGTTCTTTCTTATGAGCGTACGCGGCATGTCGGCTCCTGCTTAAGGCCGCGCGGGCGGCATCAGTTTCTACGCAGGACCTGGGCAACGGTCGCAACGTTATGGGCGAGGTGCAGCGGATTGATGGTGCCGACAATAGCACTGGCAACACCGGGATGTTCAAACAACAACTCGAAGCTGGCGCGCACCGGGTCCACGCCTGGCCCCAGGCATACATGACCGCTGGCGAGGGCTTTTTTGATCAGGATGGCTTTGCCGTGAGCAGCAGCATAGTCAATGACAGGCTTCTCGTTCTGCTCGTTCAGATTGTAGGTGACCATCGCGCAATCACCTTGCTCCAGCGCCTTCAAACCGCCCTCGACGGTTTTGCCGGAAAAACCGAAGCCGCGAATCTTGCCTTCGGCCTTGAGCTCGGCGAGGGTCGCGTAGACCTCGCTGTCATTGAGGATTGCCAGATCGTTGCCGTCGGAGTGCACCAGCACCAGGTCGATAAAGTCGGTTTCCAGGCGTTGCAGGCTGCGCTCCACCGACAGTCGAGTGTGGGCGGCGCTGAAGTCATGGCTCGACTGGCCGTCGGTAAACTCTTCGCCGACCTTGCTGACAATCACCCAGTCTAGACGCTGGCCTCGCAGTAAGGGGCCGAGGCGTTCTTCACTGCGGCCATAAGCCGGAGCAGTGTCGATCAGGTTGATACCCATGTCGCGGGCGAGTTTGAGCAGTCGGCGGGCATCGTCGTCGTCGGGAATCTGGAAGCCGTCGGGATACTTCACGCCCTGGTCGCGGCCGAGTTTTACCGTGCCCAGGCCCAGCGGAGAAACCAGCAGGCCGGTGCTGCCCAGCGGGCGGTGCAGATCGTGCAGGGTCGGTTGGCTCATGGCAGCAGTTGATCCCAGGCGGGCACGCCCATCGGTGGTTTTGGCAGCGGTGGCAGCGGCGTGGTCTGGCCTGGCTGGATGCCGTCACGCGCCAGGTTCGCGATGACCCGGTCGGCGAAGTCTGGCGCAAGCGCCAGTTTGGTGGGCCAGCCGACCAACAGCCGACCCTGCTCGGCAACAAAGGCGTTGTCGGGGCGGATAAGCCCCGATTGCAGCGGCTCGGCGCGGTCCACGCGCAAGGTGGCCCATTGCGTGGTGCTCAGGTCGATCCAGGGCAGCAACTGTCCGACTTCTTGCTTGGCGGTGGCGATTTGCTCGGCGGGCTCTCGGGCAACGCCGTCGGCTTCGGCGATATCGCCCCCCATGTACCAGACCCACTGGCCATCGGCCGCCGGGTGAGTGGTCACGGTCAGGCGCGGTTTGGTGCCACCGCCCAGGCAATGGGCGTACATCGGTTTGAGGCCCGGGCCTTTGGCGATGATCATGTGCAACGGCCGGCGCTGCATGGCGGGCTGACTCAGCCCCAGCGCTTCGAGCAATGCCGCCGTACCGGCACCGGCGCTCAGGACTATGCGCTGGGCACGAATCTCGCGTTCGTCGACCTTGAGACCGAGCAGAACGTTGCCTTCCAGCAACGGTTCAATTTTCTGTCCGGCGAGCAGGCCATCACCGGCCAGATCGGCCAGGCGCTGGATCAGACTTGGCACATCGACCACCAGTTCTGCCAGGCGATAGACCTTGCCCTTGAAGCGTTTGTCTTGCAGGGCCGGTGGCAGTTGCTCGCCCTTGACCTGATCGACACGGCCGCGAACGGCCTTGCTGGCGAAGAAGCTGGTGAGGTTGCCGGCGAGCGTGCCGGGGGACCAGAGGTAGTGGGCTTCGGACAGCAGGCGTACGCCAGACAGGTCCAGCTCACCATCACCCGCCAGTGCTTCACGCCAGCGGCGCGGCATGTCGGCAATGGCTTCCGACGCCCCGGTGAGAGCGCCATGCAACGCGTACTTGGCGCCACCGTGAATGATGCCCTGGGACTTCACACTTTGCCCGCCGCCGAGGCTGGCGCTTTCCACCAGCACGGTCGAATACCCCTGGCGGCGCAGACGCGCATTCAGCCAGAGGCCGGCGACACCAGCGCCGACAATCAGAACGTCGGTGGAAATAGGGGATGGCATGGCGGCGACCTCAGTGTTCAAAGCGAAGCTGCAAGTTTCAAGCTTCAAGCTTCAAGCTGCAAGCAAGAGCCGGAGAATATCCCTCTTGCAGCTTGCAGCTGCTCTTAGTGGCCTGCAGTTTTGGAGAACAACTGGATGACGACAACGCCCAGCACAATCAACGCCATCCCCAGCATCGCCGGCACATCCAGTTTCTGCCCGTAGATAAACAGTGCCGCGACGCTGACCATCACGATGCCCATGCCAGCCCACACCGCATAAGCAACGCCCACCGGAACGCTGCGCACCACCAGGGTCAGCATCCAAAAGGCAATGCTGTAACCGACAATCACCAGAACCAATGGCAGGGGCGTGCTGAAGCCTTTGACGGCTTTCATCGAAACGGTCGCGATCACTTCGGCGCAGATGGCGATGGCCAGGTAGTAGTAAGCGGTCATGGGGGCATCCTCTGGGTGAAGTGTTGCTTTCTGAGATCGGCATTTTAGAGACTCTTCAGATGCGGTAAAGTCATTACCTATCTGTTCTGAAGATGGGTTGGTCTATGCAATGGAATCTTGAGCAACTGCGACTGTTTGTCAGCGTAGCGGAGCAGCGTTCTTTTTCTGCCGTGGCGCGTAATCAGCGCAAGGCGCAGTCGGCGGTCAGCAGTTCGATTGCACTGTTGGAAGAAGATTTGGGCGTGAGCCTGTTCGACCGCAGCAGTGGCCGTCAGCCGAAACTCACCGAGGCCGGCAATGCCTTGCTGGAAGAAGCGCGTGAAGTGTTGCGTCAGTGCGAGCGCCTCAATGGCCGCGCGCTGGCCATGATGCGTGGCCAGGAAGCACGTCTGCGCGTGGCGCAGGATGAGGCCATGCCCTATCAGCCCATCATCGAAAGCTTCGAAGCCCTGGCGGAAAAATTTCCCAGCCTCGAAGTGCAACTGACCAGCGCTGCCCAAGGCGATGTGGCGCGCAAACTGGTGGAGCGCCGGGCCGATCTCGGGTTGCTGTTTTATCACGACCAGATCCCCGAAGCCCTTGAGCGACGAGTGCTGGGCAGCGTCGAGATGGTCACAGTCTGCGGCGTCGGCCATCCACTGGCGAAACAGGCTCAAGTCGATTGCCAGGGTCTGGCGCAGCATCGACAACTGTTGATGTCCACACAGTCTAGTGTCTATCCCGGCAGCGAACCGGCCAGCCCGCAAGTCTGGCGCGCGGACAGTTTCTACGTGATGGCCGAATGGCTGGTGCGCGGCCTCGGTTGGGCCTGGTTGCCACGGCATGTAGTGCAATACCCGGCGTATCAGGGCCTGATGGTTGAGTTGAGCAGCGAATGGACCCCGCCGGCGCTGGTGGTGGAACTGGTATGGCGTCGTGATGAACCGCTGGGCCCGGCTGCTCGCTGGTTGGCGGAACGTTTTGCCGTGCACTTGCAGGCGATCGGCGAGAAAAGTCGATAAACTCCGCCGCCATGAATAGAACTCTCTATACCGCGCTGTTTTACCTGGGGCTGCCACTGGTAGCGATTCGGCTGTGGCTGCGGGCGCGTAAGGCGCCGGCGTACGCCAAGCGTATTGGCGAGCGTTTCTCCCTTGGACTGCCGGTGATGAAGCCGGGCGGTATCTGGGTGCACGCGGTGTCGGTGGGCGAAAGCATTGCCGCGGCGCCGATGATTCGTGCCTTGCTGCAACGTTATCCACAGTTACCGATAACCGTGACCTGCATGACCCCGACCGGCTCCGAGCGCATCCTGGCCTTGTTCGCCAACGAGCCGCGCATCCAGCACTGCTATTTGCCCTACGATTTGCCCTGCGCCGCTGCGCGCTTCCTTGATCGGGTCCGGCCAACGCTGGCGGTGATCATGGAAACCGAACTCTGGCCCAACCACATCCACCAATGCGCCAAACGCGGTATTCCCGTGGCACTGGCCAACGCGCGACTGTCCGAACGCTCGGCCAAGGGCTATGGCCGCTTTCGCAAACTGACACAGCCGATGCTCGCCGAGATGAGCCTGTTTGCGGTACAGACAGAGGCTGAAGCCCGGCGCTTCCAGGAGTTGGGCGCGCGTCCTGACACCGTGGAGGTTACCGGCTCGATCAAGTTCGACCTCACCATCGACCCGCAATTGCTGCAACGTGCCGTCGAACTGCGCACTCAGTGGCAGGCGCTCCATCGGCCGGTGTGGATCGCCGCCAGTACCCATGAAGGCGAAGACGAAGTGGTCCTCGCGGCTCATCGCCAGTTGCTGGCCAATCATCCCGATGCGTTGCTGATTCTGGTGCCGCGCCATCCGGAGCGTTTCAACGCAGTGTTCGAGCTGTGTCAGCAGCAGGGCTTTGCGACGCTGCGTCGTTCCACGGGCGAGCCGGTGACCTCGGCCACCTCGGTGCTGGTGGGGGACACCATGGGCGAATTGCTGTTTCTCTACGCCTTGGCCGACAGCGCTTTCGTGGGGGGCAGCCTGGTGCCGAACGGCGGGCATAACCTGCTGGAACCGGCCGCGCTGGCCAAGCCTGTCCTGAGCGGCCCGCACCTGTTCAACTTCCTCGAAATCGCCGCGCAATTGCGCAGCGCCGGGGCGTTGCAGGAAGTGGAGGATGCCGAAGGTCTGGCGCTGGCAGTGCAGCGGCTGTTCGAGTTGCCGCGCGATGCGCAGCGGATGGCAGAGGCGGGGCTTAAGGTGATGCGCACCAATCAAGGGGCGTTGCAGCGGTTGCTGGATGGGCTGGGGCGGTTGATCGATCGCTGATAAATGAGGTGAGAAAGTAATTCCCTCTCACCACATCGGTGACCTGTTACTGCGGAGGTCTTGCTTTCAATTGCTCTTCCGCTGCCTTCGCCAGACCCGGTGGCAGGAAGTCCTTGTCGGGGTTGTAGTCGGCCTTGAGGTAACGCTTCAGGTCTTCCAGATCACCCGGGCTTAAAGTGCCGGCCTGCTGTTTCAAGCGCAGGTTGTCCAGGATGTAGTCGTAGCGAGTGTTGTTATAGTCGCGTACCGAGGTGTACAGCGAACGCTGCGCATCCAGTACGTCGACGATATTGCGTGTCCCTACCTGATAACCGATTTCGGTCGCTTCCACCGCACTCTGGTTGGAGATGATCGACTGCTTGCGCGCCGAAACCTGATCTACATCAGTGTTCACCGCGCGGTGGAGATTGCGGGTGCTTTCCACGATTTGCCGACGCAGCGCTTCGCGTTGCTGCTCGGTCTGGTCCAGCTGGGCATACGACTGACGCACCTGGGAGGTGGTCAGGCCACCGCTGTAGATCGGGATGTTCAATTGCAGGCCCAGGGTCGTTTGCTCGACGTTGCCACTGTACGGTTGACCAAAGCCGTTCGGGTTGCTGAAACCCAGTGCGTCGTTGTCACCTTTTTCGTATTTCGCCACAGCGTCGACCGTCGGTAAATGACCGGCCTTGCGCTGCTTGAGGGTTTGTTCTGCGGCACTGACCGCGTAGTTGCTGGCCAGCAAATTCAGGTTCTGTCTGGCCGCCGTATCGACCCAGGCTTTGGCGTCGTTCGGAGACGGGGGCAAGATCGGCAGGCTGTGGGTGACGCCCCATATCGAACTGTACTGACGGTTGGTCAGGGTGATCAGGGCTTCAAACGCATCATCGACCTGACGCTGCGCAACGATCCGGTTGGCGCGTGCGGTGTCGTAGCTGGCTTGTGAGTTGAGCACGTCGGTCTTGTCCGACAGGCCGACGTCGAAACGTTCATTGGACTGGTCGAGCTGGCGTTTGAAGGCCGCTTCTTCGGCCTTGGTCGACGCCAGGTTGTCCTGGGTGCGCAACACGTTGAAGTAATTTTCAGCAGTCTGCAGGATCAGGTTTTGCTCGGTGGCCGAGAGTTGCAGGGCGGCCTGTTCGTTGACGTCCTTGGCGGCCTGGAACTGGAACCAGCGATCGGCGCGGAACAGTGGCTGCGCCAAGGTGGCCTGATACGAATTTGCGCTGCGATTGGCGGTCGATGAAGGCTGATCGATAGAGGTGCGCACGTTGGCCAGTTCGGCACCGCCCGAAAGATTGGGCAGCAAGCCGGCACGGGCCTGGGGTACGACTTCTTTCTGTGCGCCGTATTGAGCAATGGCCGCCGCAAGGTCGGCATTGTTGGCCTTCGCTTCCTGGTAGACGCTCACCAGATCGTTTTTGTTTGATACGGGCGCTTCTGCTGCCCAGGCCATCCCATTGGACGCACAAGACACGGCAATAACCAGTGAAAGTTTGCGCAGCATAGGCGTTCCCTAGAATAAATATTACACAAATAATTTGAGCGCCAAGGCTAAGGCGCGGCGCGTACCACGTCAATGCGTGGCTTGGCGTAGCGAGTGTAGTTGCGCCAGAGGGCGTGAACAATCCGGAATGCGCCATTCATCATGGTGTTTGTAGCGGTATTGGCGTTCTCTGCCAGTTGTGTCTAGACTGGCCGGGTTCTTGTCGGGGTGCCTTGCTATGAGGCTGAGATCGAATAATTTCGGATCCCGTTGAACCTGATCAGGTTAGCGCCTGCGTAGGGAACAAGATTTCTCGTCACCCGGCGAGTCCTCTTGTGCTTCGTCCGGGATGTTGTTCGACAATCGAACACCCCTCGAGCACTGAGCACAGCACCAACGGCATTGTCATGGCTGATTGGCTGCGTCCATTCGTTACAGGTTCGCTCCGACAAAATCCCACTGCCTGGATGCTGTCTGGAGAGCCCGTGATGACGATAAAACCAAAAAACACGATGAACCTGAGTGATTCGGCCCAAGTCGATCAACAGTCGGTTCAACCGTTTACCCGCTCGCAAAAAATCTATGTCCAGGGCTCGCGTCCCGACATTCTCGTACCGATGCGCGAAATCAGCCTGGATGTCACCCCGACCGATTTCGGCGGCGAGATCAACGCGCCGGTGGTTGTGTACGACACCTCGGGCCCGTACACCGACCCCAATGTCATCATCGACGTGCGCAAAGGCCTGGCCGATGTGCGTTCAGCGTGGATCGAGTCCCGCGGCGACACCGAGCGCCTGCCGGGCTTGAGCTCGAACTTCGGCCAGGAGCGCCTCGCTGATGCCGAACTGACCAAACTGCGCTTCGCTCACGTCAATAACCCACGCCGCGCCAAGGCCGGGGCCAACGTCAGCCAGATGCACTACGCCCGCCAAGGCATCATCACCGCCGAGATGGAATACGTCGCCATCCGCGAAAACATGAAGCTGGAAGTGGCCCGCGCCGCCGGCCTGCTGGACCAGCAACACGCCGGCCACAGCTTCGGCGCCAGCGTGCCGAAAATCATCACCCCCGAATTCGTTCGTGACGAAATCGCCCGTGGCCGCGCAATTATTCCGGCCAACATCAACCACACCGAACTGGAACCGATGATCATCGGCCGTAACTTCCTGGTGAAGATCAACGGCAACATCGGCAACAGCGCGCTGGGTTCGTCCATCGAAGAAGAAGTGGCGAAGCTGACCTGGGGCATTCGCTGGGGTTCGGACACGGTCATGGACTTGTCCACCGGCAAACACATTCACGAAACCCGCGAGTGGATCATCCGTAACTCGCCGGTGCCGATCGGTACGGTGCCGATTTATCAGGCCCTGGAAAAAGTCGGTGGCGCTGCCGAAGACCTGACTTGGGAGCTGTTCCGCGACACGCTGATCGAACAGGCCGAGCAGGGCGTCGACTACTTCACCATCCATGCCGGCGTTCTGCTGCGCTACGTGCCGCTGACCGCCAAGCGCGTGACCGGTATCGTTTCCCGTGGCGGCTCGATCATGGCCAAGTGGTGCCTGGCGCACCACAAGGAAAACTTCCTCTATACCCATTTCGAAGACATCTGCGAAATCATGAAGGCCTACGACGTCAGCTTCTCGCTGGGCGATGGCCTGCGTCCGGGTTCGATTGCCGACGCCAACGACGCCGCACAATTCGGCGAGCTGGAAACCCTCGGCGAGCTGACCAAGATCGCCTGGAAACACGACGTGCAATGCATGATCGAAGGCCCCGGCCACGTGCCGATGCAGTTGATCAAAGAGAACATGGACAAGCAGCTGGAATGCTGTGACGAGGCACCGTTCTACACCCTTGGCCCGCTGACCACCGACATCGCGCCGGGTTACGACCACATCACCTCGGGGATCGGTGCGGCAATGATCGGCTGGTTCGGTTGCGCCATGCTGTGCTACGTGACGCCGAAGGAACACCTGGGCCTGCCGAACAAGGATGACGTGAAGACCGGGATCATCACCTACAAGATCGCCGCGCATGCCGCCGATCTGGCCAAAGGGCATCCGGGTGCGCAGATTCGCGATAATGCCTTGAGCAAGGCGCGGTTCGAATTCCGTTGGGAAGACCAGTTCAACCTCGGTCTGGATCCGGACACCGCCCGTTCGTATCACGATGAAACCCTGCCGAAGGACTCGGCCAAGGTCGCGCACTTCTGCTCCATGTGCGGTCCGAAATTCTGCTCGATGAAGATCACCCAGGAAGTCCGCGAATACGCGGCCAACCAGCGGATCGAAACCGTGGATGCCGAGGTTGCCCAAGGATTGGCGGAACAGGCTGAGCGGTTCAAGCAGGAAGGCAGTCAGCTTTACAAAAAGGTTTAAGCGGCAAGCGGCAAGCTGCAAGTTAGAAGCGCGCATAACGCCTGCTTCTCACTTGCAGCTTAAAGCTTGCGGCTTGTGGCTATCATCTCTATGAGTCAACACCCTTGAGCATTCAACCGAGTACGTATTCCCCCGACATCGCGGTACCGACCGATAAACGTGTGTTCGGCGGCCGCGATCTGTTTTCCCTGTGGTTCTCCCTCGGCATCGGCTTGATGGTGCTGCAGACCGGCGCACTGCTCGCGCCAGGCCTGGGCCTGTCCGGTTCGTTGCTGGCGATCTTTCTCGGCACCCTGGTCGGCGTTTTGCTGCTGGCCGCCGTCGGCGTGATTGGCAGCGACACCGGCCTGTCGTCGATGGCCGCGCTCAAACTCAGCCTCGGCAAACGAGGTGCGAGCTTGCCGGCCGTGTTGAACTTGCTGCAACTGATCGGTTGGGGTTCGTTCGAAATCATTGTCATGCGCGACGCCGCCAGCCTGTTGGGCGCGCGGGCCTTCAGCGAAGGCAGCCTGCTGTCGAATCCGCTGCTCTGGACCTTGTTCTTCGGCGCCCTTGCGACCTTGCTGGCCGTCAGCGGTCCGTTGACCTTCGTGCGGCAAATCCTGCGCAAGTGGGGCATCTGGCTGTTGCTGGCCGCGTGCATCTGGCTGACCTGGAACCTGTTCGCCAAAGCCGATCTGCCCGCCTTGTGGGCGCAGGCCGGTGATGGAACGATGCCGTTCGCCGTGGGTTTCGACATTGCCATCGCGATGCCGCTGTCGTGGCTGCCGCTGATTGCCGACTACTCGCGTTTCGGCAAGCGTGCGAAAAACGTCTTCGGCGGCACGGCCATCGGTTTCTTTATCGGCAATTTCTGGTTGATGAGCCTGGGCGTGGCCTACACCCTGGCGTTCGCGCCGAGCGGTGAAGTGAATGCCTTGCTGCTGGCGCTGGCCGGTGCCGGCCTTGGCATTCCGCTGCTGCTGATCCTGTTGGACGAGTCGGAAAACGCCTTCGCCGATATTCACTCGGCGGCCGTCTCCAGCGGGATTTTGTTGCGCTTGAAAGTCGAACATCTGGCGCTGGCCATCGGCGTGATCTGCACACTGATCGCGTGCCTGGCGCCACTGGCGCAGTACCAGAACTTTCTGCTGTTGATCGGTTCGGTGTTTGCGCCGCTGTTCGGCGTGGTGCTGGTGGATCACTTCATCTTGCGCAAACGCTCGGCTCTAGTGGCGTCAGCCGCCTTACGCTGGCCGGCGTTGCTCGCCTGGTTGGGCGGGGTGAGCACCTATCATATGCTGGCCAATCTGTATCCGGACATCGGCGCAACCCTGCCGTCGTTGATTCTGGCAGGGCTGCTGCAGTTGGTGCTGGGCCGGGCCTTCAGCTACGGCCGGGAAACAGCTCGGGCTTGAGGATGCCGTTCAGGCGAGGGTAGGGGATCTTCAGTTCGATATGGCCCAGCGCGTAAGGCGCAATGGTGCTGGTTTCGTACTTGAGGATCACCCCGCCGTAGGTCAGCGCCACGTTCTGGGTCTTCTGGAACGGCCAGCTCTTCACGAACTCCGGTTCCTGATCGAGCTTGGTGCTGATCAGCCAGCTGTTGTGCGCGACCTGTGCTGCCTTCCAGAAGGCTTCTTCCTGGCCTGGAATCAACATGTCCGACAGGGTCAGGACTTTGTGCTGCTGGCGTGAATAGTTGATAAAGCTGCGACCCGGTGTGCCATGAGCGCCGCCGGTGTCCAGGTAGCTGGAAAACTCGACGATCACCAAGCCGTCATGCTGCTCACGTACTTTGGCTTGCAGGTAACTGCTGGAGCGCGGAGCGGCCGTGCGCAAAAACTCGTCACGATAGGCCGTCAGTGTGGGTGCCGCTGGGGCGTCCGGTGACGTGCGGGTCAATTGCAGCAGGCGCTTTTCGACGATGGCGTCCAGCTGCGGTTCGGCGGGGAAGCGTATCGTATCGATGTTTACCAGCGGGCATTCCGATGTGGTGCACCCCGGTTTCAGGGTTTCGGTGGCGTCGCGAGTGGTTTCCAGCGGCGCCCGGTAGCTCGGCTGAAACAGGCTCTGGCAGGCGCCCAGCGTCAGGGCGATTGCGGCCACGGAGGCAATTTTAAAAAGCGACATGGGCGTCCTTTGCAAAAAAGGGAAAGGCAAAAAGTTATCCGCTTCGACTATCAACGAAGCAGTCAGTTCGCCACTAAGCTAATTAGAGTTGGTTTCGCCCTCACCGTCTATCCCGCTGACGGGAAAGGGGCTGCATCAAATGTCGCAGGCGCGTTAGGATGGCGCGAAGTCGAGGTTGAAAGTAAAAAAAGCCTCGTAACGGATTTGCAGTAAAGAGGATTTTCATGACTGATTTTGCCAACGCCATTCCGACCGCCGTTGATATCGTTCGGCGCGAAAAGTGCTACGAGGGCTTTTATAAGCTCGACCGTGTGCACTTGCGCCACGAACTGTTCGCCGGTGGAATGAGTCGCGAGATCAATCGTGAAGTGTTCGTTCGTCACGATGCGGTGTGCGTGCTGCCTTACGACCCGCAACGCGACGAAGTGGTGCTGATCGAGCAATTTCGTGTCGGTGCCATGGGCAAGACCGACAACCCTTGGCTGATCGAGCTGGTCGCTGGTCTGATCGACAAGGAAGAAGTGCCGGAAGAAGTTGCTCACCGCGAAGGGCAGGAGGAAGCTGGGCTTGTATTCGGGGCGCTCTGGCCGATGATCAAATATTTCCCGTCGCCGGGCGGCAGCAATGAATTTGTGCACCTGTTCCTGGGGCGTTGCGACACGAACGGGGTTGGCGGCCTGCATGGGCTGGAGGAAGAAGCTGAAGATATCCGCGTCACGGTCTGGGCGTTCGAAGATGCCCTGCAAGCCGTACGTGACGGACGAATTGCCAACGCGGCCAGCATCATTGCCTTGCAATGGTTAGCTTTAAACCGCGCTGAAGTGAGGGGGTTATGGTCGTAAACAAGCTGCGCGATCGTTATCGAGTGGACCTTGCCGGGCTGCAAGCTTCCTGCGAGGCGAACTACGCGCGCTTGATGCGACTGCTGCCAGACATGCGTGACGAGCCGGCGGCGCGGCGCATTGCCGTGACCCACGGCGAACAGATGCTCGGCGTGCTGGCGCTGGAAGTGTTGCAGGTCTGTCCGTACACCACGACCCTGCAAGTGCGCCAGGAGCACAGCCTGCCCTGGCTGCCGATACCGCAATTGGAAGTGCAGGTCTATCACGACGCCTGCATGGCCGAAGTCGTCAGCGCCGAACATGCACGGCGTTTTCGCAGCATCTATCCTTACCCGAATGCGTCGATGCACCAGCCGGACGAAAAGGCCCAGCTGAATATGTTTCTGGGGGAATGGCTGAGCCATTGTCTGGCCTGCGGGCATGAGTACGCCGTCGTTCGGTAGTAGTTGTGAACTGCGTCTGGCTCACGGATTTCCCCTTTTGAGCGTCCCCCAGCATAATTGCGGTACCCATCCACACCCGTGATTCAGCCCTGGGAGAACGCCTTGCCGAGCGTATCCACATTGACCACCGCCGATCCGGCGTTGCTGGTGCAACTCTCCGACAGCCATTTGTTCGCCGAAGCGGACGGAACGTTGCTGGGCATGAACACCCGGGACAGCCTGCAAAAAGTCATCGAGTTGGTGCAGCTTCAGCAACCGCATATCGACTTGGTCATCGCCAGCGGTGATTTGTCTCAGGACGGGACGCTGGAGTCTTATCAGCAGTTCCGCGAGCTCACCCATCAACTGGATGCGCCAGCGCGCTGGATTCCGGGCAATCACGATGAACCACAGATCATGGCCGAGGCGGCGGTGCAGAGCGCGTTGCTGGAGCCGGTGGTGGATGTGGCTAACTGGCGGGTCACGTTGCTCGATTCGGCCGTGCCGGGTTCGGTGCCGGGGTATTTGCAGGATGAGCAGTTGCAGTTGTTGGCTCGGTCGCTGAGTGAGGCGCCGGAGCGGCATCATCTGGTGTGTTTTCACCATCATCCGGTGTCGATTGGCTGTGCGTGGATGGAGCCGATCGGGTTGCGAAACCCTGAGGCGTTGTTTGCGGTGCTCGATCGTTTTCCGCAGGTGCGGGCTGTTTTATGGGGGCATGTGCATCAGGAGATTGATCAGCTGCGCAAGGGGGTGCGCCTGATTGCCTCGCCTTCGACCTGTATTCAGTTTGAGCCGGGCAGCGATGATTTCAAGGTCGGGGGGCAGGCTCCGGGGTATCGCTGGTTGCGGCTCCTGCCTGATGGCCAGCTCGAAACGGGTGTCGAGCGGGTCACCGGGTTCGATTTTCAGGTTGATTACGGTTCGAGCGGTTACTGACGGTTTTTTGGTCTTTACCTTGGCGGCCTGACAGCCGACCAGGTTCTTGCTTGTCGGGTACATATCCATTTCTGCGGT